>NZ_CP038228.1:660314-1320628 GCF_006838285.1 Xanthomonas translucens pv. cerealis | reverse complement strand
CGCTCGCGCTGGTACGCGCTGTATGCCTCCACCCCTTCCTTCTCGAACAGGGCATGGCCCTCTTCCAGATCGAACAGGGCACGCGAGGTGATCGCGACGGTGAGCAGGCGGGGGGCGTTGTCGGACATTGGGGGTTCGCGGGCTGGGGCTGGGGCTGGGGCTCGGACGAGGGGACCAGGGAACGGGGACCGAAAAGCGTCTCACGGCAAAGTTTAGCCGAGCGCCGGCGGTGCATCAGATGAGCGGCGCCCGCATTTCACGGGTCCCTGGTCCCCGGTCCCGCAATTCACACCATGAACTGCTCGCTCAATATCCGCTCTTCCAGGTTGTGCTCCGGATCGAACAGCAAGGCGACCAGACGGTCGCGCGATTCGCGGATGGTGACTTCGACCACGTCGCGGGTCTCATGCGAGTCGGCGGTGACGCTGACCGGGCGCTTGTACGGATCGAGCACGCGCAGCCGCACTTCGATGTCGGCCTTGAGGATCGCGCCGCGCCAGCGCCGCGGCCGGTACGGGGCGATCGGGGTCAGCGCCAGCGTGTGCGAACCCAGCGGCAGGATCGGCCCGTGCGCCGAGGAGTTGTAGGCGGTACTGCCGGCTGGTGTGGCCACCATCACCCCGTCGCAGATCAGTTCATCGACCCGGGTCTGGCCGTTGAGGTCGATGCTGACATGCGCGGCCTGGCGGGTCTGCCGCAGCAGCGACACTTCGTTGTAGGCCAGCGAACCGGTGGTGGTGCCGGACTCGGTCTGCGCCAGCATCTCCAGCGGCCGCAGCTTGGCCGGCTCGGCGTGCGCCAGGCGCACGGCAAGATCGTCGTCGCGGAACTGGTTCATCAGGAAACCGACCGATCCCAGCTTCATGCCGAACACCGGTTTGCCCAGGCTGCCGTGGCGATGGAGGGTCTGCAGCATGAACCCGTCGCCGCCGAGCGCGCACAGCACGTCGGCCTCGGCCGGCGCGCAATCGCCATAGCGTGCGATCAGCTGATCGCGCGCCGCCCCCGCAGGCGGCGCGCTGCTGGCAAGAAAACAGATACGGGGAGCGGACGGCAGCACGGAAGTATTCATGGCCTTGATCATACCCGGCGCGCCGGTGACCCGCGCGCCCTCGCCCGCACGCTTGGACTCGAACAGTCGCAACGGCGAGCCGAACAAACTCGGCCCGCGCCATGCCGGCCGTGGAACGCCATGCTGACGCTGATCGAACCGCATTACCCGCTTTCGGGCCAGCCTTGGCGTCAGCCCTACCGGTTGGAGACGATGCTGCGGATCCACGTTCTGCAGCAGTGATACGCGCTGAGCGACCCTGGAGCGGAGGAGGCGCTGCACGACACGGTCGCGATACGCCGTTTTGACAAGATCGGCGGTCTGGATGACGTGCCGGAGGAGACCACGATCCTGAACTTTCGCCGGTTGCTGGAGAGGCACGATCTGGCGCGCCAGCTGTTCAACCGGGTGAACGCGTATCTGTCGCGCAAGGGCCAGAGCTTGCCGGGTGGGACCATCGTGGACGCAACGATTATCTGTGCACCCAGTTCGACCAATAGCAAGGACGGCGAACGCGATCCGCAGATGCACCAGACCAAGAAGAGTAATCAGTACGACTTCGGGATGAAGGCGCACCCTGGGGTGAACGATGACTCCGGAGTTGGTGCATCACCTGGAATGCACACGGCAGCCAACGTGGCCGACGTCGCACAGGTTTAGGAAGCGTTGATCAGAGCATCCCTAAAACGTGAAATCCCCGCTCTTCAGGCGAACCGCTGCCCAGTTGAGCCACGCATTGCAGCTTAGCATTGAGATTCTGAGGAAACCTCGGGGCCAGAGGAGATGTCTGATTCAAACGCATACTTCTCTCTGGCCCCGTTGTTTCAACCCTCATGCTCGGCGCGGACTGCCAACGTGTGTAGTTGCAAGTTATCCGCCTCCTTTGAAAGAGGAATGACAGATGGAGCCTATTCGCTCCCGCACGCCAAGTCCTGCTCGCGAGCTTCAGGCAGGATTTCAGCTGGAGGCGGTCCAGCCCATTGCGGATCGGTTGGTGTCTATGCCTGCCAACAGTCCCCTGGATGGCTTGCCCGCTCGGCGGATGGAGTCCCGGGCCAGTCCGCCGCCCTCCCCTGCACGCTCGCCTGCGTTTTCAGCGGGCAGCTTGAGCGACATGCTGCGTCAGCAGATTGATCCGTCGCTTTTTGCTGGATCGCCTTTTGATTTATTGCCTCCCTTCGCCGCTGCTCGTGCAGAGGCTGCTCCAGGAGAGGGGGATGAGGTGCAATCGGGTCTGCGTACAGCAGATGACCCGCAGCCCCCCGTGCGCGTAGCTGTCACTGCCGCGCGGCCGCAGCGCGCCAAGCCGGCCCGGCGGCCACGGCGTGCTGCGCAAACATCCGATGCTTCGCCTGCAGCACATGTGGATCTAAGCACGTTCGGCTACAGCCAGCAGCAGCAGGAGAAGATCAAACCGAAGGTGCGTTCGACAGTGGCGCAGCACCACGAGGCACTGGTCGGCCATGGGTTTACACACGCGCACATCGTTGAGCTCAGCAGACACGTGGCAGCGTTAGGGACCATCGCTGGCAGGTATCAAGACATAATCGCGGTGTTGCCAGAGGCGAAACACGAAGACATCGTCGGCGTTGGCAAACAGAAGTCGGGCGCACGGGCCCTGGAGGCCTTGCTAACGGTGGCGGAAGATTTGAGAGGTCCACCGTTACAGTTGGACACAGGCCAACTCCTCAAGATTGCAAAACGTGGCGGCGTGACCGCGGTGGAGGCCGTGCATGCATCGCGCAATGCGCTGACTGGCGCCCCCCTGCACCTGCTCCCGGACCAAGTGGTGGCCATCGTCAGCAATAATGGCGGCAAGCTGGCGCTGGGGACAGTGCAGCGGCTGTTGCCGGTGCTGTGCAAGCCCCCCTATGGCCTCACCCCGGAGCAGGTGGTGGCCATTGCCAGCAATAATGGCGGCAAGCAGGCGCTGGAGACGGTGCAGCGGCTGTTGCCCGTGCTGTGCAAGCCACCCTATAGCCTGACCCCGGACCAGGTGGTGGCCATCGCCAGCAAGATCGGGGGCAAACAGGCGCTGGAGACGGTGCAGCGGCTGTTGCCCGTGCTGTGCAAGCCACCCTATGGCCTGACCCCGGAGCAGGTGGTGGCCATCGCCAGCAATAATGGCGGCAAGCAGGCGCTGGAGACGGTGCAGCGGCTGTTGCCCGTGTTGTGCAAGCCCCCCTATGGCCTGACCCCGGACCAGGTGGTGACCATCGCCAGCCACGATGGCGGCAGGCAGGCGCTGGAGACGGTGCAGCGGCTGTTGCCGGTGCTGTGCAAGCCACCCTATGGCCTGACCCCGAACCAAGTGATAGCCATCGCCAGCAATGGCGGTGGCAAGCAGGCGCTGGAGACGGTGCAGCGGCTGTTGCCGGTGCTGTGCAAGCCCCCCTATGGCCTGACCCCGGACCAGGTGGTGGCCATCGCCAGCCATGATGGCGGCAAGCAGGCGCTGGAGACGGTGCAGCGGCTGTTGCCCGTGCTGTGCAAGCCACCCTATTGCCTGACCCCGGACCAGGTCGTGGCCATCGCCAGCAATGGCGGTGGCAAGCAGGCGCTGGAGACGGTGCGGCGGCTGTTGCCGGTGCTATGCAAGCCCCCCTATCGCCTGACACCGGACCAGGTCGTAGCCATCGCCAGCAATGGGGGTGGCAAGCAGGCGCTGAAGACGGTGCAGCGGCTGTTGCCCGTGCTGTGCAAGCCACCCTATAGCCTGACCCCAGAGCAGGTGGTGGCCATCGCCAGCAATAAGGGCGGCAAGCAGGCGCTGGAGACAGTGCAGCGGCTGTTGCCGGTGCTGCGCAAGCCCCCCTATGGCCTGACCCCGGAGCAGGTGGTGGCCATCGCCAGCCACGATGGCGGCAGGCAGGCGCTGGAGACGGTACAGCGGCTGTTGCCAGTGCTGTGCCAGCCCCCCCATCGCCTGACCCCGAACCAGGTGGTGGCTATCGCCAGCCACGATGGCGGCAAGCAAGCGCTGGAGACGGTGCAGCGGCTGTTGCCGGTGCTGCGCAAGCCCCCCTATGGCCTGACCCCGGAGCAGGTGGTGGCCATCGCCAGCAATAATGGCGGCAAGCAGGCACTGGAGACGGTGCAGCGGCTGTTGCCGGTGCTGTGCCAGGACCATGGCCTGACCCCGGACCAGGTGGTGGCCATCGCCAGCCAAGATGGCGGCAAGCAGGCGCTGGAGACGGTGCAGCAGCTGTTGCCGGTGCTGTGCAAGCCCCCCTATGGCCTGACCCCGGACCAGGTGGTGGCCATCGCCAGCAATGGCGGTGGCAAACAGGCGCTGGAGACGGTGCAGCGGCTGTTGCCGGTGCTGTGCCAGGACTATGGCCTGACCCCGGACCAGGTGGTGGCCATCGCCAGCCAAGATGGCGGCAAGCAGGCGCTGGAAAGTATTTTTGCCCAGTTATCCAGCCCTGATCCGGCCTTGGCCGTTTTGACCAACGACCGCCTCGTCGCCTTGGCCTGCCTCGGCGGACGTCCTGCGCTGGATGCGGTGAAAAAGGGATTGCCGCGCGCGCTGGCATTGATCACAAGAACCCGTAACCTTGTTCCCGAAGGCACGGCCCATCTGGTTGCCGATGCCGCGCAAGTGGTTCGCGTGCTGGGGTTTTTCCAGTGCCACTCCCACCCAGCGCAAGCATTTCATGAAGCCATGACGCGGTTTGAGATGAGCAGTGAAGGATTGTTGCAGCTATTTCGCCGTGTGGGCGTCACAGAACTCGAAGCCCGCAGTGGAACGCTCCCCCCAGCCTCCCAGCGTTGGCACCGCATCCTTCAAGCATTAGGGATGAAGGGGGCGAAACCATCCTCTGCTTCAGCTCAAACTCCTAGCCAGGAGTCCTTGCATGCATTCGCCGATTCCCTGAAGCGTGAACTGGACGCGCCCAACCCAATTCACGAGGCAGACCGGGCTCGGGCAAGCAACCGCAAACGGTCCCGATCGGATAGTGTTGTCAACCACTCCTCTGCACAGCAGGCTGCCGAGGTGTTCGTTCCCGAACAGCGCGATGCAGCGCGTCTGCTCCCCCTCAGTAGCTGGGGTGTAAAACGCCAGCGTACCAGGATCGGGGGCGGCCTCCCGGATCCTGGTACGCCCACGAACGCCGACCTGGCAGCTTCCAGCGCTGCGTTCTTGGAACAAGCTGCAGCCTTCTTCGGAGGCGCAGGGGAAGATCCCCTGAGATTCGAAGAAGAGGAAATCGCATGGTTGATGACGCTATTGCCTCATTGAGGCTCCGCCAAATCGGCATCAAGGGTCGACAGGAGTCCGCGAAAAATTCTTTAATGGCAGTGAGTTAGCTCAATGCTGGCTTTTTTGCTAGAATCCCCCCCGCTCCTCATTGTTGAGACGATGCTGCGGATCCACGTTCTGCAGCGCTCAAAAAATCGACGACCTTCTCGCAGGAAAGGGCCGCATTGTGCAGTGGCTGTAAGAGGCGGGCTTAGACTCAACTTTCAAGTGCGACACTCCACAATCAAGTAAGGCGCCCGTATGGGAAAACGCCATGCGCCAGGCTGCGCAGTTGAAGACGCGCAGTAGCTTGCCCACGCTCCCATCATCTTCCGCCGCTTCTCCAGCATCTTGTCGCGCTTGTATGCGGCTTTGGCCTTATCCGTTATCTCATGCGCAATCACCGCCTCGGACCGGTCATCGGGGAAGTCGGTGATCTCGCTCGCCCAGTCCTTAAGCGGGGCGCGGCAAAGCCGCGGGGGACAGGCGCGGCGTGGCCCACGGCGGCGCCAACCGTTTGCGCCGCAAACGGTTGGGTCAAGCGCCGTGTGATGTCACACGCCGTGCGCCGCCAGCTGCCCGAGACGCTGCACCGCCACCGACACGGTCGGGTAGTCCAGCGCCTTCTGCGCCGATAGCTCCTGCAGCATGTTCAAGGTGAAGCGCAGGCTGCTGTCGTCGCGCTGCAACCACTGCTGCACCTTGGCCTCGGCATTGCCGCCTGGCAACGCCAGAGCCTGTCCGGCCAGCGCGCTGTGGTGCTTGGCCAGTTCGTCGCGCAGCACGCCGCGGGCCACCGCATGCCAGCGGCCGTTGACCTCCAGCGCGTCGATCTGCTCGACGATCCACGGCAGCTGCAAGGCCTCGCCGAGGCGGAAATGCAGCTTCGACACCTCCACCGGCTTGAGCTTGCGGGTGCGCGCCATCTCGATGATGTCGAACGCCGGCTCCAGGAAGCGCAGTTCCGACAGCTGCTGCGCCAGCGCCGCCGGCAGGCCCTTGTCCTGCCATTCCTGCACCAGCGCTTCGTACAGCGGGCGCTGCGAGTCCGACAGCACGCCGGAGGCGACGCGGATGTCGTTGAACGGCTCGTGGTAGCGCTCCACCGCCGCGGTGATGCCGGGCATCGGGCCGGGGCGGAACAGCAGCCAGCGCACGAACGCGCGCTGCAGCTTCCAGATCACTTCCAGCGCATCGATCTGCACCGACTCGGGCACCTGCCCATCCAGCGCGTCGATCTGCGTCCACAGCGCGCGCGCGTCCAGCGTCTCGCGGCTGATCGTGTACGCCTTGGCGACCTCGCCGATGCTGCGCCCGGTGTCTTCCTGCATGCGCATCAGGAAGGTCGCGCCCATGCGGTTGATGGTGGTGTTGGTGACCGCGGTGGCGATGATCTCGCGCTTCAGCCGGTGCCGCTCCATCGCATCGGCGTACTTCTTCTGCAGCGGCTGCGGGAAGTAGCGCTGCAGCTCCTTGGACAGGTACGGATCCTCTGGGATGTCCGATTCCAGCAGCTGCTGGAACGCGACCAACTTGGAGTAGGACAGCAGCACCGCCAGCTCCGGCCGGGTCAGGCCCTGGCCGCGCGCCTTGCGTGCGGAGATCTCCGCATCCGAGGGCAAGTATTCGATCTGCCGGTCGAGCAGGCCCTGCGCTTCCAGGGTGCGGATGAAGTGCTGCTTGGAGCCCAGGCGCTTGACGCTCATCCGCTCCATCAGGCTCAGCGCCTGGTTCTGGCGGATGTTGTCCCACAGCACCAGCTCGGCGACCTCGTCGGTCATCGACGCCAGCAGCGTGTTGCGCGCCGCCACGCTCAGCTTCCTGGCCTGCACCACGTCGTTGAGCAGGATCTTGATGTTGACTTCGTGGTCGGAGGTGTCCACACCGGCCGAGTTGTCGATGAAGTCGGTGTTGAGCAGCACCCCGACCTGCGCGGCCTCGATGCGGCCGAGCTGGGTCAGGCCCAGGTTGCCGCCTTCGCCGACGATCCTGCAGCGCAGCTCGCCGCCGTTGACGCGCAGGCCGTTGTTGGCGCGGTCGCCGACGTCGCCGTGGCTCTCGCTGGCGGCCTTGACGTAGGTACCGATGCCGCCGTTCCAGAACAGGTCAACCGGCGCCTTGAGGATGGCGTTCATCAGTTCGTTCGGCGAGAGCTGCTTGACGTTCGCCTCCAGGCCCAGCGCCTCGCGCACCGGCGCGCTGATCTCGATCGACTTCAGCGTGCGCGGATACAGGCCGCCGCCGGCGCTGATCAGCTTGGCGTCGTAGTCGGCCCAGCTGGATCGCGGCAGCTTGAACAGGCGCTCGCGCTCGGCGAACGAGGCCGCGGGATCGGGCGTCGGATCCAGGAAGATGTGGCGGTGGTCGAACGCGGCCAGCAGGCGGATGTGCCGCGACAGCAGCATGCCGTTGCCGAACACGTCGCCGGACATGTCGCCGATGCCGACCACGCTAAAGTCTTCGCTCTGGCAATCGCGGCCCAGCGCGCGGAAGTGGCGCTTGACCGACTCCCAGGCGCCGCGCGCGGTGATGCCCATGCCCTTGTGGTCGTAGCCGACCGAGCCGCCGGAGGCGAACGCGTCGCCGAGCCAGAAGCCGTGGTCGATCGCCAGCCCGTTGGCGATGTCGGAGAAGGTGGCGGTGCCCTTGTCGGCGGCGACCACCAGGTACGGATCGTCCTGGTCGTGGCGCACCACCTGCGGCGGCGCCACGATCTTGCCGCCGACGATGTTGTCGGTGATGTCGAGCAGGCCCTGGATGAACAGCTTGTAGCAGGCGATGCCTTCGGCCAGCACCGCGTCGCGGTCGCCACCAGCGGGCGAGCGCTTGCAGAAGAAGCCGCCCTTGGCGCCGACCGGCACGATCACCGTGTTCTTGACCATCTGCGCCTTGACCAGGCCCAGCACCTCGGTGCGGAAATCCTCGCGCCGGTCCGACCAGCGCAGGCCACCGCGCGCCACCGCGCCGAAGCGCAGGTGCACGCCTTCCACGCGCGGGCCGTACACGAAGATCTCACGGTACGGGCGCGGTTTGGGCAGGTCCGGCACCTTGGCCGAATCGAGCTTGAAGCTGATGCAATGACCCAGGCTGCCATCCTTGCCGGTCTGGTAGTAGCTGGTGCGCAGGGTCGCTTCGATCACGCCCTTGAAGCTGCGCAGGATGCGGTCCTCGTCGAGGCTGGCGACCTGGTCGAACAGCTTCAGCAGCGCGGCGTTGGCCGCCTCCAGCTGCGCGGCGCGGTCGCCGCCGCGCGCGTCGATCACCGTGTGCACCGCCTTCAGCGCAGCGTCGTCGGCACCCGCCAGCAGGGTCAGTTGCGCCGCCAGCGCGGCCTGGCCATCGGCGATCTGCGCCTTGCTCTCGCTGCCGGTGGCCGGATCGAAACGCGCCTCGAACAGTTCCACCAACAGCCGCGCCAGCAGCGGATAGCGGCTGCAGGTTTCTTCGACGTAGGCCTGCGAGAACGGCACGCCAGTCTGCAGCAGGTACTTGCAGTAGCCGCGCAGGATCGCCACCTGGCGCCAGCGCAGTCCGGCGCCGACGATCAGGCGGTTGAAGCCGTCGTTCTCGGCGTCGCCGCGCCAGATGCGCACGAACGCTTCGCACAGCGGCGCATCGGCGCGTTCGACGTCGAGGCTGCCGGCCAGCGGCTCCACTTCGAAGTCCTGGATGTACAGCAGCGTGCCGTCCACGGTGAGCCGGTACGGGCGTTCGGAGATCACCCGCAGGCCCAGGTTCTCCATCATCGGCAGCACGTCCGACAGCGGCAGGTCGTCGCGCTGGCGGTACAACTTCAGGCGCAGGCTGTCGGCGCCGTCGCGGCGCAGCGCCTGCAGGCTCAGGTGCAGGTCGTCGGGACCGCGCAGCGCGGCCAGGCGTTCGACGTCGCGCGCGGCGATCTGCGCGGTCGATTCCTCGATGTAGCCGGCCGGCAGCGCGCGGCCGTAGCTGGACGACAGGCGCAGGCCGTCGCGCTCGCCGCGGCTGGCGACCAGCGCCTCGCGCAGGTCGTCCTGCCAGTTGCGCAGCAGGTGCGCCAGGCGCGCTTCCAGTTCGGTGGTGTCGAATTCCAGCGCCTCGCCCGGCTTGGGCCGCACGATCAGGTGCAGCTGCGCCAGCAGCGATTCACCCAGCACCACGCTGGAATCGATGTATTCGCCGTGCAGCGCGTCCTTCAGCAAGGCCTCGATGCGCAGGCGCACGTCGGTGTTGAAGCGCTCGCGCGGGAGGTAGACCAGCGCGGAAATGAAGCGGCCGTACTTGTCGCGGCGCAGGAACAGGCGGCTGCGCACCCGCTCCTGCAGGCCGAGGATGCCCATCGCGGTGCGGTACAACTCTTCCTCGTTGGACTGGAACAGCTCCTCGCGCGGCAGCGTCTCCAGGATGTGGCGCAGCGCCTTGCCGCTGTGGCTGCTCGGGGTCAGCCCGGAGCTGCGCATCACGTAGTCGTAGCGCTCGCGCACCAGCGGGATCTCCCACGGCCGGCGGTTGTAGGCGCTGGAGGTGAACAGGCCGAGGAAGCGCTGCTCGGCGACGATGCGGCCCTTGGCGTCGAATTCCAGCACGCCGATGTAGTCCATGTAGCCGCTGCGGTGCACCCGCGAGCGCGCATTGGTCTTGGTCAGGATCAGCGCTTCCTTGATCCCCGATTCGCTGAGGCCGTGCGCGGCCAGCGTGCGCACCGGCCGCGCCGGCGACTTGTCGTGGCCGCGCAACAGGCCCAGGCCGCTGTCCTCCAGCGGCGCCAGCACGTCTTCGCCGCCCTGCTTCTCGACCCGGTACTCGCGGTAGCCGAAGAAGGTGAAGTGGTCGGCCGCGGCCCAGCGCAGGAACTCCTGCGCCTCGCGCCGGCCCTTGTCGTCCACCGGCAGGCGCCGCGTGGTCAGGTCGTCGGCAAGGGTCAGCATCTTCTCGCGCATGCCGCTCCAGTCGCGCACGATGTTGCGCACCTCGCCGAGGATGCGCCGGATCGCCACATCCACCCGCGGCATGTCCTCCGGCGGCTGCCGGTCGATCTCCAGCAACATCAGCGATTCGGGCTTGCCCTCGCCGACCGTCTCCAGCGTGCCGGCCTTGTCGCGGCTCATGCGCAACACCGGGTGGCCGAGCACGTGCACGCCGATGCCCAGCTCCGACAGCGCCATGCTCACCGAATCGACCAGGAACGGCATGTCGTCGTTGACGATCTGCAGCAGCGTGCGCGAGGACTCCCAGCCGTCCTGCTTCAGGCTAGGATTGAACACCCGCACATTGACCGTGCCCGGCTTGCGCTTGCGCGCGAACTCCAGCATCGACGCCGCCAGCGCCGCCCACTCCTGCGCGCTGTGGTGGGGAAACTCGTCCTCCTCCATGCGCCTGTAGAACTCCTCGGCGAACAGCTGCGCCTCGGCCTGGCGGCCGCTCGGATAGCGCTGGCGCAGCGCTGCGTACACCGGCTCCAGGCTGAAGCCGCCAGCGGCCGCGGCCGGCACTGCCGCGCTCGCCCGCACCGTGGCGGCCGCACGCGGCGCGGTGCGCTTGGCGGCAACCGGGGCGGCCTTGGCCGCCTTGGCGGACTTGGACGAGGTGGGAGCGGGCTTGGACGCGGACTTGCTGGAGGATCCGGCCGAGGACATGCTGGAACGGGAGGCGTCTGATTTGGGTTTCATGACGGGGAGCAACAACGATGCTCATTGGGAAAGCCGGAATTGTACCGGTGACGTGTGCAACTCCCTTGCTGCATGGCGCAAACCGGGATGGGCAGCGAAACCACACGCCACGTCGCGCGACGTCGCCAGCACGCCGCCGTCACACGGCCATCACCTGTTGCGGGAGAGCGTCGCCGATGTCGCGACTTGTTGCGATCGACGCGCTTTGCGATCGACAGCGCTGCTGTCAAGGCTGTTCTAATTCTAAACTGGACGGTATAGTCCACATTCAATGACCGCCTCCCCAGCCCCGCTCCGCCAGTCCCAGGCGCGCGATCAACGCGTGTACGCCGCTGTGCGCGAACTGTTGGCCGAAGCCGGCATGCGCCTGAGCATGGATGCGGTGGCCGCCCGCGCCGGCTGCTCCAAGCAGACACTGTACAGCCGCTACCGCAGCAAGCAGGATCTGCTGCAGCGGGTGATCCAGGACCATACCGAACTGAGCGCCACCCACCTGGGTCCGGCGCAGGGCGAACTGCGCGGCAGCCTGCTGCGGTTCGCCCGCGAGCACCTGGAACAGCTGTCCGAGCCGCGCGTGCTGCAGAGCTGCCAGCTGATCGCGGCCGAATCGCGGCATTTCCCCGAGCAGGTGCGCGCCCTGTTCCGCGACAGCGCGCAGGCGCTGATGCAGCGCCTGAGCGAGCGCCTGCAGCTGGCGGTGGCCGACGGCCAGCTGCGCCGTGACGATCCGCACTGCATGGCCGAACTGCTGTTGAGCATGATCGTCGGCATGGATTTCGAGCGCCAGCGCTTCCATACGGCGCATCGCAGCGACGCCGCGGCGCAGCGCGCCTGGGCCGAATTCGCCGTCGATGGCTTCCTGCGCGCGTTCGCCGCGCCCGCCGCCGCTTCCCTTTCGTTTTCAACACCAGACCGGAGTACCACCCGATGACCTCCCCGTTGCGTTCCCTCGCCCTGGCCTGCGCCGTCATGGTGGTGTTGGCGTCCTGCAAGAAACAAGAGGAACCGCAGGCCATGCCGCCGCCGGAAGTGGGCGTACTGGAAGCCAGGCCGCAGACGCTGCCGCTGCAGCGCGACATGGTCGGGCGCCTGTCCGCGTACCGCAGCGCCGACGTGCGCGCCCGCGTGGCCGGGGTGCTGGAGAAGCGCCTGTACACCGAAGGCACCGACGTGAAGGAAGGCCAGCCGCTGTTCCAGATCGACCCGGCGCCGCTGCGCGCCTCGCTGGCCTCGGCGCAGGGCCAGCTGGCCGCGGCCGAAGCGACCTACGCCAACGCCAAGGTCGCTGCCGGCCGTGCGCGCAGCCTGGCGCCGCAAGCCTATGTGTCCAAGTCCGACCTGGACAGCGCCGAAGCCACCGAGCGCACCTCGGCCGCTTCGGTGCAGCAGGCGCGCGCTGCGGTGGAAAGCGCACGCATCAACCTGGGCTACGCCACCGTCACCGCGCCGATCGCCGGCCGCGCCGGCAAGCAGCAGGTCACCGAAGGCGCGCTGGTCGGCCAGGGCGACACCACCCTGCTGACCACGATCGACCAGCTCGACCCGCTGTACGTGAACTTCTCGATGAGTTCGGACGAACTGGCGCAGCTGCGCCAGGCGCAGACCCAGGGCAACGTGGCACTGAACGACGCTGGCAAATCGACCGTGCAGGTCAAGCTCGGCGACGGCAGCGTCTATGCGCAATCCGGCACGCTGGACTTCTCCGACACCGCGGTGGATCCGAGCACCGGTTCGGTGACCCTGCGCGCCCTGTTGCCCAATCCGGACCGGGTGCTACTGCCCGGCGCGTTCGTCAGCTTCGCCGCCAACCTGGGAAAGCGCAATAACGCCTACCTGATCCCGCAGCAGGCGATCCAGCGCGATGCCAAGGGCGCCTACGCGCTGGTGGTCGGCAAGGACGGCAAGGTAGCGCGCAAGGATGTGGTCACGGTCGGCCAGCAGGAAGGCAAGTGGATCGTCGGCTCCGGCCTGGCCGGCGGCGACCAGATCATCGTCTCCGGCCTGCAAAAGGCCAAGGAAGGCGCGCCGGCCAAGGCCACGCCGTGGAGCCCGGACGCAGCGGGCCAGGCGCCGGGCGGCGCCGCGCCGCAGGGCCAGGCGCCCGCTGCCGCCGCGTCGCAGGACCAGGCCGCCGGCCAACCGCAGGGCGCAGCGAGCGGCGACACGCCGGCCGCCGCGGCCGATTCCAAGCCCGAGCAGCAGTAACGGACCCCCGCCATGCCTAAGTTCTTCATCGAACACCCGGTCTTCGCCTGGGTGGTGGCGATCCTGATCTCGCTCAGCGGCGTGATCGCCATCCTCAACCTCGGCGTCGAATCCTATCCCTCGATCGCGCCACCGCAGGTCACCGTCACCGCGACCTACCCCGGTGCCAGCGCCGACACCACCGAACGCTCGGTCACCCAGGTGATCGAGCAGCAGCTGACCGGCATCGATCACCTGCTGTACTTCAACTCCTCGTCCTCCTCCAGCGGCACCGCCACCGTCACCCTGACCTTCGAGACCGGCACCAATGCCGACATCGCCCAGGTGCAGGTGCAGAACAAGGTGTCGCTGGCGACGCCGCGCCTGCCCTCGGAAGTGACCGCGCAGGGCGTGGTGGTGGCCAAGGCCAACGCCGGCTTCCTCAGCGTGATCGCGCTGCGTTCGGACAACCCGTCGATCGACCGCAGCGCGCTCAACGACATCGTCGGCTCGCGCGTGCTGGAGCAGATCTCGCGCGTGCCCGGCGTCGGCAGCACCCAGCAGTTCGGCGCCGAATACGCGATGGACATCTGGCTGAACCCGGAAAAGCTGCAGGGTTATCACCTGTCCCCAAGCCAGGTGTACAACGCGATCAGCGCGCAGAACGTGCAGTTCGCCGCCGGCTCGATCGGCTCCGATCCGGCCCCGTCGGGGCAGTCGTTCACCGCCACGGTCACCGCCGAAGGCCGCTTCAGCTCGCCCGAGCAGTTCGAGAACATCATCCTGCGCGCGGACGGCAACGGCAGCGTGGTGCGGCTGAAGGACGTGGCGCGGGTTGCGTTCGGCCCGACCAGCTTCGGCTTCGACACCCAGTACAACGGCAAGCCGACCGGCGCGTTCGCGATCCAGCTGCTGCCCGGCGCCAATGCGCTGAACGTGTCCGAGGCGGTCAAGGCCAAGATGGACGAGCTGCAGCCGAGCTTCCCGCAGGGCGTGAGCTGGTTTACCCCGTACGAAAGCACCACCTTCGTGCGGATCTCGATCGAGGAAGTGGTCAAGACCCTGGCCGAGGCGATCGTGCTGGTGTTCCTGGTGATGCTGGTGTTCCTGCAGAACTTCCGCGCCACCATCATCCCCACCCTGGTGATCCCGGTGGCGCTGCTGGGTACCTTCCTGGGCATGTGGGTGATCGGCTTCACCATCAACCAGCTGACCCTGTTCGCGATGGTGCTGGCGATCGGCATCGTGGTCGACGACGCGATCGTGGTGATCGAGAACGTCGAACGCATCATGTCCGAAGAACACCTGGCGCCGAAGGCGGCCACGCAGAAGGCGATGACCCAGATCACCGGCGCGGTGGTGGCGATCACCGTGGTGCTGGCGGCGGTGTTCACCCCCTCGGCGATGCAGCCCGGCGCAGCCGGCGCGATCTACAAGCAGTTCGCGATCACCATCGCCATGGCGATGGGGTTCTCGGCGTTCCTGGCGCTGAGCTTCACCCCGGCGCTGTGCGCGGCGTTCCTGAAGGCCACCCACAACGAGAACCCGAACTGGGTGTACCGCACCTTCAACAAGTACTACGACAAGCTGGCGCACCGCTACGTCGGCGCGGTCGGCAGCACCATCGGCCGCGCGCCGCGCTGGATGGCGGTGTTCGCGCTGCTGGTGGTGCTGTGCGGCTTCCTGTTCACGCGCATGCCCGGCAGCTTCCTGCCCGAGGAAGACCAGGGCTTCGCGCTGGCGATCGTGCAGCTGCCACCGGGCGCGACCAAGGCCCGCACCAACGACGTGTTCACGCAGATGCGCGGCGTGCTCGCCAATCAACCGGCCGTGGAAGGCATGCTGCAGGTGGCCGGCTTCAGTTTCCTGGGCCGCGGCGAGAACGTTGGCATGGGCTTCATCCGGCTCAAGCCGTGGGCCGACCGCGACGTCACCGCCACCGACCTGATCGGGCAGTTGAACGGGATGTTTTACGGCATCAAGGGCGCGCAGATCTTCGTGGTCAACCTGCCCACGGTGAACGGTCTGGGCCAGTTCGGCGGCTTCGACATGTGGCTGCAGGACCGCACCGGCGCTGGCGAGGAGGCGCTGATGCAGGCGCGCAACATCCTGCTCGGCAAGGCCGCCGCGCGCCAGGATGCGCTGGCCGGGGTCCGCCCCAACGGCCTGGAGAACGCGCCGCAGCTGCAGCTGAGCGTGGACCGGGTGCAGGCGCAGTCGATGGGCCTGTCGGTCAGCGACATCTACCAGTCGATCCAGATGATGCTGGCGCCGGTGTACGTCAACGACTTCTTCTATGAAGGCCGGATCAAGCGCGTCAACATGCAGGCCGACGCGCCGTTCCGCACCGGTCCGGAGTCGCTGCGCAACTTCTACGTGCCCAGCAGCAGCGCCACCGACAGCGACGGCCTGCCGCAGATGATCCCGTTGAGCACGGTGGTGAAGTCGAACTGGATCTACAGCTCGCCGTCGCTGAGCCGCTACAACGGCTATTCGGCGGTCAACGTGGTCGGCAATCCGGCCCCGGGCGGCAGTTCCGGCCAGGCGATGAGCGCGATGGAGGAGATCGTCAACAACGACCTGCCGCCGGGCTTCGGCTTCGACTGGAGCGGCATGTCGTACCAGGAGATCATCGCCGGCAACAGCGCCACGCTGCTGCTGGTGCTGTCGATCGTGGTGGTGTTCCTGTGCCTGGCGGCGCTGTACGAGAGCTGGTCGATCCCGGTGTCGGTGCTGCTGGTGGTGCCGATCGGCGTGCTCGGCGCGATCACCTTCTCGCTGCTGCGCGGCCTGCCGAACGACATCTACTTCAAGATCGGCATGATCACGGTGATCGGCCTGGCGGCAAAGAATGCGATCCTGATCGTGGAGTTCGCGGTGGAGCAGCGTGCGGCAGGCAAGACCCTGCGCGAAGCGGCCACCGAGGCGGCGCACCTGCGCTTCCGCCCGATTCTGATGACCTCGTTCGCGTTCATCCTCGGCGTACTGCCGATGGCGATCTCCAGCGGTGCCGGCGCCAACGCGCGCCACTCGATCGGCACCGGCGTGATCGGCGGCATGGTGTTCGCCACCCTGCTCGGCGTGCTGTTCATCCCGCTGTTCTTCGTAGTGGTGCGGCGCATGCTCGGCGACAAACTGGACGAACCGTCGAAGGAATACGTGGCGATCCAGCAGGAAGGGCAGAACCGGAAACAGCCGGATAGGTGAGGCTTTCGGAACCAAGGACCGGGGACCCGGGGACCCGGGGGTCAAAGGCTACCGGGTTGCCACCAACCTCCACACCGGCAGAAGCAAAAAAAGCGGCCTTTCGGCCGCTTTTTTTTGCGTTTGCCTCACGCTTTTCCGGGTCCCGGGTCCCGGGTCCCGGGTCCCCGGTCCCGGCTCCATCACCGCAACCCAGTCTCATTCCGCGCAATCACCAACCGCTGGATCTCCGAAGTGCCTTCATAGATCTCGGTGATCTTGGCGTCGCGGAAGTAGCGCTCCAGCGGCATTTCCTTGGAATAGCCCATGCCGCCGTGGATCTGCACCGCCTGGTGGGTGATCCACATCGCCGCTTCGGAGGCGGTCAGCTTGGCCACCGCGGCCTCGGTGGTGAAGCGCTGGCCCTGCCCCTTCACCCATGCCGCGCGCAGCGTAAGCAGCAGCGACGCGTCGAGCTTGCACTTCATGTCGGCGATCTTGGCCTGGGTCATTTGGAACGCGCCGATCGGCGAGCCGAACGCCTTGCGCTCCTTCACGTAGTCCAGGGTGGCCTGATAGGCGGCGCGGGCGATGCCGATGGCCTGCGAGGCGATGCCGATGCGGCCGGCGTCGAGCACGCTCATCGCGATCTTGAAGCCCTCGCCCGGCACGCCCAGCACCTCGTCCGGGCTCGCCACGTAATCCTGGAACTCGATCTCGCAAGTGGCCGAAGCGCGGATGCCGAGCTTGGGCTCGGTCTTGCCGCGGTGGAAACCCGGCTTGTCGGTGTCGACCACGAACGCGGTGATACCGCGCGAACCCTGCTCCGGATCGGTGACCGCGAACAGCACGATGTACTTGGCGACCGGGCCGGAGGTGATCCAGCTCTTCTTGCCGTTGATGACGAAGCTGCCGTCGTCCTGGCGCACCGCCCGGCACCGCATCGCGGTGGCGTCGGAGCCGGACTGCGGCTCGGTCAGCGCGAACGCGCCGATGTGGCTGCCGTCGGCGATCGCGCGCACGTACTTCTGCTTCTGCGCCTCGTCGCCGTTGTTCAGGATGCCGGCGCAGAACAGCGAGTTGTTGACCGACATGATGGTGGAATGGGCGGCGTCGCCGGCGGCGATCTCGACCATCGCCAGCACGTAGGCGATCGGGTCCATGCCGGCACCGCCGTATTGCTCCGGCACCTCGATGCCCATCAACCCGTTCTCGCCGAGCAGGCGGATGTTCTCCAGCGGGAACTCACCGGTGCGGTCATGATGCTCGGCGCTCGGGGCGATCCGTTCCTGGGCGATGCGTCGCGCCACGTCCTGGATCATCAATTGCTCTTCAGTAAAGCTGAAATCCACGTAGAACCCCTCCCGGGCTGTCTGGTGCGCCATTGTAGCCACCCAGACCATACGCTGGCGTGTGCACGACTTGACCCGATCCACCCGCAGGACCAGAATATCTCTATATCGCGATAGGAAGATATTATGGATCTGGAGGACTGGTCGACCCGGCTGAAGGTGTTCGCCGATGCGACCCGGGTGCGCCTGCTGGCCTTGCTGGAGCAGGAAGAGCTAACCGTGGCCGAGCTGTCGGCGATCACCCGCCTGGCGCAACCGCGCGTGTCCACCCACCTGGCCAAGCTGAAGGAAGCCGGGCTGGTGCGCGACCGCCGCGCCGGCGTGTCGGCCTACTACCGCTTCGACGAGGCGCAACTGGACCCGGCGCAGCGTGCGCTGTGGCTGGCGCTGAGCACCGGCAGCGACGATCCGCTGCTGCGCCAGGACGCCGAACGCGTGGCCGCGGTGCTGGCCAACCGCGCCGCCGACCAGAACTGGGCCGATTCGGTGGCCGGCGACATGGAACGCCACTACTCGCCCGGGCGCACCTGGGAAGCGCTGGCGCGCACCGCGCTGCCGCTGCTGGAGACCGGCGACGTGCTCGACATCGCCTCCGGCGACGGCGTGCTGGCCGAACTGGTGGCCCCGCATGCGCGCCGCTACGTGTGCATCGACACCAGCGCACGGGTGGTGGCCGCGGCCAGCGAACGCCTGCGCCGGCTGGGCAACGTGGAAGTGCGCGAAGGCGACATGCACGCGCTGCCGTTCGCCGACGCCAGCTTCGACCTGGTGGTGATGATGCACGCGCTGACCTACGCGGCCAAGCCGGCGCAGGCGGTGGCCGAATCGGCGCGGGTGCTGCGCGCCGGCGGGCGCCTGCTGCTGTGCAGCCTGGCCCGCCACGAACACAAGGCCGCGGTGCATGCCTACGGCCACGTCAACCTCGGCTTCGCCTCCAAGGAACTGCGCAAGTTCGTGCACAAAGCGGGGCTGGACGTGTCCAGCCTGGAAACCGTGACCCGCGAGAAGCGGCCGCCGCATTTCGAGGTGGTGTCGTTGATTGCGGTGAAGCCGGGACCGGGGATTGGGGACCCGGGACCCGGAAAGGCAAAAGCAGGAGCAACGGCATGAGCGCATCTTTCACTTCCCCGGTCCCCGGTCCCCGGTCCCCGGTCCCGGCACCTTGGCTACATCCCCAGCGCACGCAAAAACTCCTGCAGGCCCTAGCCGAACGCATCCTGATCATCGACGGGGCGATGGGCACCATGATCCAGCGCCATGATCTGCAGGAGGCCGACTACCGCGGCGAGCGCTTCGCCGCCGGCTACGACAGCGCGCACACCGGGCACGTGCACGGTCCCGGCTGCGACCACGCCGCGCCGCAGGGCCACGACCTGAAAGGCAACAACGACCTGTTGCTGCTGTCGCGGCCGGAGGTGATCGCGGGCATCCACCGCGCCTACCTCGACGCCGGCGCCGACCTGCTGGAAACCAACACGTTCAACGCCACCTCGATCAGCCAGGCCGACTACCACCTGGAACACCTGGTCTACGAATTGAACAAGGCCGGCGCGCGGGTCGCGCGCGACTGCTGCGACGCGGTAGAGGCGCTCACCCCGGACCAGCCGCGCTTCGTCATCGGCGTGCTCGGCCCGACCAGCCGCACCGCCTCGATCAGCCCCGACGTCAACGATCCCGGTTTCCGCAACACCAGCTTCGACGAACTGCGCGGCACTTACCGCGAAGCGGTCGAGGGCCTGATCGACGGCGGCGCCGACACGCTGATGGTGGAAACCATCTTCGACACGCTCAACGCCAAGGCGGCGCTGTACGCGATCGAGGAAGTGTTCGACGCGCGCGGCGGACGCCTGCCGGTGATGATCTCCGGCACCATCACTGACGCCTCCGGGCGCACCCTGTCCGGGCAGACCGCCGAAGCGTTCTACGCCTCGGTGGCGCACGGCCGGCCGCTGTCGGTGGGATTGAACTGCGCGCTCGGCGCCAGCGACCTGCGCCCGCACGTGGAGACACTGGCGCGGATCGCCGACAGCTACGTCAGCGCGCATCCCAACGCCGGCCTGCCCAACGCCTTCGGCGAGTACGACGAGACCCCGGAGGAAATGGCGGCGACGCTGAAGGAGTTCGCCGAATCCGGCCTGCTCAACCTGGTCGGCGGCTGCTGCGGCACCACCCCGGCGCACATCCAGGCGATCGCCGAGGCGATGCGCGGGCTGCGTCCGCGCACGCCGTTGGCGGCGCAGGCACAGGCGGCCTGAGATGCGCGCGCATCCGCTGCCGCTTCCTGCATGCGCGCGCGGCGCGGCGAGCGCCGCCCCCGCCGCTGGCGCACGTGCGCCCACCGCAACGACCCTGCAAGGCTGACCATGTCCGTGCGCATTACCCGTCTGTCCGGCCTGGAGCCGCTGCTGCTGACCCCGGACCTGCTGTTCGTCAACGTCGGCGAGCGCACCAACGTCACCGGCAGCGCGCAGTTCCGCAAGCTGGTCAAGGAAGAACGCTACGAGGAAGCGGTGGAGGTGGCGCGCCAGCAGGTCGCCAGCGGCGCACAGATCCTCGACGTCAACATGGACGAGGGCCTGATCGATTCGGAGAAGGCGATGACACGCTTTCTCAACCTGATCATGTCCGAGCCGGACATCGCGCGCATCCCGATCATGGTCGATTCCTCCAAGTGGAGCGTGATCGAGGCCGGGCTCAAGTGCCTGCAGGGCAAGAGCGTAGTCAACTCGATTTCGCTGAAGGAAGGCGAGGCGGTGTTCGTCGAGCACGCGCGCAAGGTGCTGCGCTACGGCGCCGCCGCGGTGGTGATGGCGTTCGACGAGCAGGGCCAGGCCGACACCTGCGCGCGCAAGGTCGAGATCTGCAGCCGCGCCTATCGGATCCTGACCGAGCAGGTCGGCTTCCCGCCGGAAGACATCATCTTCGACCCGAACATCTTCGCCGTGGCCACCGGCATCGAGGAGCACGACAACTACGCGGTAGACTTCATCGAGGCCACCCGCATCATCCGCAAGACGCTGCCGCACTGCCACGTGTCCGGCGGCGTGTCCAACGTGTCGTTCTCGTTCCGCGGCAACGAAACCGTACGCCAGGCGATCCACTCGGTGTTCCTGTACCACGCCATCGCCGCAGGCATGGACATGGGCATCGTCAACGCCGGCGGCATGCCGATCTACGACGACCTGGACCCGGACCTGCGCGAGCGCGTGGAGGACGTGATCCTCAACCGCCGCCGCGACGGCACCGAGCGCCTGCTGGAGATCGCAGAGCGCTACAAGGGCAAGAAGGGCCAGAGCAGCGTCGAGGACCTGAGCTGGCGCGAAAAGCCGGTACGCGCGCGGCTGGCGCACGCGCTGGTGCACGGCGTGGACGCCTATGTGGAATTGGACACCGAGGAAGCGCGGCAGCTGTCCACGCGCCCGCTGGATGTGATCGAAGGCCCGCTGATGGACGGCATGAACGTGGTCGGCGACCTGTTCGGCGCCGGCAAGATGTTTCTGCCGCAGGTGGTCAAGTCAGCGCGAGTGATGAAGAAGGCGGTGGCCTACCTGCTGCCGTATATCGAGGCGGAAAAGCTGCGCACCGGCGACACCGGCAAGTCCAACGGCAAGATCATCATGGCCACGGTCAAGGGCGACGTGCACGACATCGGCAAGAACATCGTCGGCGTGGTCCTGGCCTGCAACAATTTCGACGTGATCGACCTGGGGGTGATGGTGCCGACCCAGACCATCCTCGACCGCGCGCGTGCCGAGAACGCCGACATCGTCGGCCTGTCCGGGCTGATCACTCCATCGCTGGAGGAAATGAGCCACGTCGCCCGCGAGATGCAGCGGCAGGGCTTCTCGATACCGCTGCTGATCGGCGGCGCCACCACCTCGCGCGCGCACACTGCACTGAAGATCGATCCGCACTACGCCGCGCCGACGGTGTGGGTGAAAGACGCCTCGCGCGCGGTCGGCGTGGCGCAGTCGCTGATCTCCAAGGAGCTGCGCGCCGCGTTCGTGGCCGCCAACGACGCCGACTACGCCGAGATCCGCCAGCGTCACAAGAACCGTGGCGACGCCAAGCGCCTGGTATCGCTGGAAAAGGCGCGCGCGCAACGCTTCGACGGCGGCTGGGACGCCTATACGCCGCCGGTGCCGAAACAGCCAGGCCTGCACGTGTTCGACGACTATCCGCTGCCCGAGCTGATCGAACTGATCGACTGGACCCCGTTCTTCCAAGCCTGGGAACTGGCCGGCAAGTTCCCGGCGATCCTCAGCGACGCGGTGGTCGGCCAGCAGGCCAGCGACCTGTACCGCGACGCACGCGCGATGCTCAAGCGCATCGTCGCCGAGAAATGGCTGACTGCCAAGGCGGTGTTCGGGCTGTGGCCGGCGCAGGCGGTGGGGGATGATGTGGAGGTTTGGCTGGATCGGGACCGGGGACCGGGGACCGGGGACCCGGAACAGCCGGCAGCTGCATTGCCATCGGAAAAGGCCCCTGCTTTTTTCGGGTCCCCGGTCCCCGGTCCCCGGTCCCGGCATCTCCTGCACTTCCTGCGCCAACAAGTCGACAAACCCGTCGAGCGCCCCGATTTCTGCCTGACCGATTTCATCGCGCCCAAGCACAGCGGCAAGCAGGACTGGATCGGGGCGTTCGCGGTCACCGCCGGCATCGGCATCGAGCCGCACGTGGCGCGCTTCGAGGCGGCGCACGACGATTACAACGCGATCCTGCTCAAGGCCCTGGCCGATCGCCTGGCCGAGGCCTTGGCCGAGCGCCTGCATCAGCGCGTGCGCCGCGAATTCTGGGGCTATGCGGACAATGAGGTGTTGGACAACGAGGCGCTGATCGCCGAGAAGTACCGCGGCATCCGCCCTGCCCCCGGCTATCCTGCCTGCCCCGAACACAGCGAGAAGAAGACCCTGTTCGCGCTGCTAGACGCCGAACGCAACGCAGGCATGTCACTGACCGAAAGCTTCGCGATGCTGCCGACCGCGGCGGTATCCGGCTATTACTTCAGCCATCCGCAGAGTCAGTATTTCGTGGTCGGCCGGCTGGGCAAGGAACAGGTCGCCGACTACGCGCGGCGCAAGGGCGTGCCGCTGCTGCAGGCCGAGCGCTGGCTGGCCTCGAACCTGGACTACGATCCGGAGTGAGGGGCGGCGGTTCCTTCTCCCACCGGGAGAAGGTGGCGCGCAGCAGCGGATGAGGATACGGGCGTAGCCTCATGCACCCAAACTCCGCGACACGCTTCGCGCTGGACCCTCACCCCAACCCCTCTCCCGGCGGGAGAGGGGCTAACAGCAGCTCAGCGCAACAGCACCGACACGCCCAGCCCGCCCTGCCAATCCGAGGTCGGCGCGGACAGCCCGCGCAGCACCGACAGGTCCAGTTGCACACGCTGCGCGATCAACCAGGTCAGTCCTGTCCCGAGCGCGCGCATCTCGTCCTCGCCGCCGCCGATGCCGGCTTCGGCATAGGCGCTGAGGTTGCCCTGCGCGTAGAACGTATAGCTCGGCGACACGGTCCAGCCATGACCGTCATCGCTGTCGCTGAGGTTGGCGTACAACGCGACATTGCGCCCGCCGTCCAGATCCCAGCCGGCACTGACACCGAGGTCGTAGCGATGCCCGTCGTCGCCGTACGGCGCACGCCCCACCGGTAACGCGGCGGTACCGAGCAGCGCCCAGGAAAAGCTGTCGCGCGCGCTCGGCAGCGCCCATTTCAGGCCGACGCTGGCATCGCCGCCGCCGTGCCCGCGGAAATCCTCGCCGGTGCCGCGCACGCGCTGCCAGACCTGGCTGTCGAGGGCCAATTGCAGCTCCGCCCGCGCGCTCAGGCCGATCCGCAAGCGGCTGTCGGCCACGTACTCGGTGCTGCGCACGCCGCTGCTGCGGTCGTAGCTCACGTCCGACAGCGCCTGCTCCAAGGCGACGCTACCGGCCGGCAGGGTTTGCGAGGCGAAGCCGATGCCGGGACGATCGAAGGCCGGCGCGTCATCGGCGCGGGCGGCTCCGACCGCGCCCAGGCCGCCAAGCACAACCAGCGCGTACCCCGCGCGCCGGATGCGAACGTTCGCTCGCTGCGGGCCAACAGGAATGGCTATGATCATCGTCCGACTCCAAAAAATGGGCAACGCCGTGGCTCACTGCGTCGCCCCCGATTGTGACTGCAGCGCCTTGAAATGTGCGGTGAAGCTCGGCAACAACAGCCGATTGCCGTAGCCACTGAGGTGATCGGCATCGAAGAACAGCGGATGCCCGTCGCGCATGCCGGCGCAACGCTGCGGCTCGCACAGCACTGGCAACGGATCCCAGACCGAGGCATGCGGCAGCCGCGCGGCGATCCGCTGCAGGCTCTGCAGTACCGGCGCGCGGTAGCGCTCCATCGTGTCGCGCGGGATCTGCGTGGCGCGCGCGCAGATCGCGTTGCCGCGGTTGAACCAGTCCGAACAGCGATACGGCGGCGCGCGCAACAGCGGCTTGGGCGCTTCGAACACGATGCGCACGCCGCGCTGCGCCAGCGGTTGCAGCAGCGCCACCGCTGCGTCCTCGCCAGCTGCGCGTACCGCCTGCGCCTGCGCGCTATCCTGCTCGGACATCACCGCCGCCTCGTCGAACAACTGGGTCTGCTCGGCCAGACGCAGCAGCCGCAGCGCGGGCAGGAACAGCACGTCGCCGGCGCGCGCCTGCGCCTGCACGTCGGCCATGGTGCTGCGCTCGTACGCCTGACATCCAGCATGCGTCGCCTGCCAGGCCTGCAGGCCGACGATCGGACACCCGCCGACGCCGTACAGCCGTACCGCCACCCCGCTCTGTAGCGCGAAGCGGCGCAGCAGTTCGTTGTAGGCCAGCGCATGCGAATCGCCGGCGACGAACAGCTGCCCGCCATCGCGGTTATGCAAGTCGCAGTCGCCGCGCTCGACCAGCTTGGCGCTGCCGACATGCAGCTCCGCCCGTCCGGTCTTCAGCGTGCAATGCGGGAACTCCTTGCGCATGCCCTTGGCATACGCGTACCAGTCCAGCGGATGCCGGCTCACCGTGCTCAGCGAGTAGTAGCGCTGCGTGTCCAGCAGCAGCGCATGCATGCCGGCGGCGAGCAGGATCAGGCCCAGCCCGGTGGCGATGGTTCGCGCCGGGGTGCGCATCCTGCCGATGCGGCCGCTGCGCCACGGCAGTTCCACCCAGCGGTACGACGCGATCGCCAGCGCCGCCACCAGCAGCAGCGCCAGCGCTTTGGCCAGCGCCGATTCCAGGCCCACGGTCCAGCGGAACAGCACGAAGACCGGCCAATGCCAAAGGTATAGCGAATAGGACACGCGGCCGATCGCCACCACCGCGCGCTGCGACAGCGCCCGCTTGATCAAGCCGGCGGGCGCGCCGTGCAGCAGGGCCAGCAGGCCCAGCGTGCCGAGCACCGGCCACAGGCCATCGGGCCACGGCGAGTACCCGGGGCGTGCACGCCACAATCCGTAACCGACCGCCCCCAGCGCCAATGCCAGCAGCGGCGAACGCCAGTTCCAGGCGGCACACGGCGCTGGTGCAGCGCCGGCATCGAAACGCCCGCTCCGCGCCAGCGCCTGGTACAGCAGCACGCCGCTGCCCAGTTGCCAGAAGCGCGCGGTGGTCAGGTAGAACGCATCGCCGGCCTCGCCGCCGCCGCGGCTGCGCAGCAGCGCATACGCCAGCGAGCCGGCCGAGGCCAGTGCCACCAGCAGCAGCGACCACACGCGGCCGCGGCCGCCACGGTTCCAGGCCAGGAACAGCAGCGGGAACAGCAGGTAGAACTGTTCCTCCACGCACAGCGACCAGGTGTGCGTATACGGATTGAACTCGGCCTTCGGCGAGAAATAATCGTTGCCTGTCGCAGCCAGCACCCAGTTGCTGAGGCCGACGAAGGCCATGCGCCCGGTCTTGGCGCTGGTCTCGCTCAACCAGGAGTCGGGAATGAACAGGCCGCTGGCCAGCGCGGTGACCAGCAGGCAGGCCAGCAGCGCCGGCGCGATGCGGCGCATGCGCCGCGCGTAGAACTGCGCGAACACGCCGCAGCTGCCGGCCGCCGGCAAGCGCTGCAGCGAGGCGCTGACCACGAAACCGGAAATCACGAAGAACACATCGACGCCGGTGAACCCGCCCGGCAGCCAGGCCGGATCCAGGTGGTAGGCAATGACCGCCAGCACCGCGAACGCACGCAGTCCGTCGATATACGGCAGATAGCCGCCCGCTGCGTACGCGGGCGATGGCCGATGCAGGCGCTCGGTGCCTGCGCTCCCCATCCCTGGGAACGCCATGCTTACCAGACCAGATCGTCGGGGATCTGGTACTTCGGATCGGCGTAGGGATCTTCTTCGGCCGTGGCGTTCGGATCCACCCGCAGCGCCACCGACGCTGGGAAGATCGCCTCGGCCTGATCCAGCAGCGCCGCCGTCACCAGCAGGTAGCGGCCGTTCTGCTGCAGCACGCCCAGCTCGCCGGCATTGAGCGCCTTGAGCTGCTCGGCGGTGACGTAGATGCGCTTGATCTTGCCGCCATAGGGAAAATGGCGGGCGATGTCGGCCTCGGCGTGGTTCAGCGCCTGGTCCTTGAGCAGGTCGTCGAGCTTGGCCCGCGCCTCGCGGCGCAGCCGTGCCTGTTCCTGCTTGAGCCGCTCGGCCTCGATGCGCTCGTCCTTCTCGCGCTGCGCACGGATCGCATAGGCCTTGGCCAGATCGATGTCCTCGCGCGAGCGCGGCGGCCGTGCCGATTGCGGCCGCGCCGGTTGCTGGCCAGGCGCGCCCTGCGGACGGCTTGGCCCCTGCGACCTGCCCGCAGCCTGCGGACGGCCACGGCCGTCGCCTGCCGCATGCGGGCGAGCGGCGCCGTCGCCACGCGCACGGCCGGCGCCGTCATGCGCGCGTCCGCCACCGGGTTTGCCAGCGGCGTGCGGGCGTTCGCCACGCGCGCCTGACGGCTTGTGGCCATGCCCCTGATGCTGGCCGTGCCGCCCACGCGACGGCTGCGCGGGCGTGGCGTTGCGCTCTGGGCGTTCGGGTTTCGGCACAGGCTTGAAGCCCAGGCCCAGCAGCTGGTCGCGGAGGGTATCGCTCATCGTGGCAGGATCGGATCGGTATCAATAATGCGGAGGGGGTGGTTCGTCGGCGGCGTCGGCATACAGCGTGCTGCGCACCTTGCCCAGGTCTTCGAGCAGGTGGCGCAGCAGCGTGGCGTTGCGTTGGCTTTCGGCGCGTGCCTCGGCCAACGCATCGCTCACCTCGGACAGCGCCTGTTCCTGGAAGGACAGGCGCGTCTCCAGCTCGATCAACCGGTTCTCCAGCAATCGATCCTGGGTGGAGAAGTCATGCTTCACTGATCGAACGCCCTCGGCCGATGCCATAGTAAGCCAGGCCGAAGGTCTCGATTTCCTGCGGATCGTAGAGATTCCGGCCGTCGAACACCACCGCGTCGCCGAGCAGTTCCTTGATCCGGGTGAAATCCGGGCTGCGGAACTGCTTCCATTCGGTGACTACGACCAACGCATCTGCGCCTTCCAGCGCGGCGAAGGCGTCCTCGCAGAAGCTCAGGTCGTCGCGTTCGCCGAAGATGCGCTTGGCTTCCTCGGTCGCTTCCGGATCGTAGGCACGCACCGTCGCCCCCGCCTCCCACAGCTGCGCCAACAGACGACGGCTGGATGCGGCGCGCATGTCGTCGGTATTGGGCTTGAACGCCAGGCCCCACACCGCGAAGGTCTTGCCGGCTACGCTCTGGCCGCCGTAATGGCGCTGGATCAGCTCGTACAAGTGGCCCTTCTGCGCCTCGTTGACCGCTTCCACCGCATCCAGCAGCTTGGCCTCGTGGCCGTACTGGTGCGCGGTGCGCGCCAGCGCCTGCACGTCCTTGGGGAAGCACGAGCCGCCGTAGCCGGCGCCCGGATAGATGAAGTGCCAGCCGATGCGCGGATCCGAGCCAATGCCCTGGCGCACCTTCTCCACATCGGCGCCGACCCGTTCGGCGATGTTGGCGATCTCGTTCATGAAACTGATCTTGGTCGCCAGCATCGCGTTGGCCGCGTACTTGGTCAGCTCGGCCGAACGCACGTCCATCTCCACGATGCGGTCGTGGTTGCGGTTGAAAGGTGCGTACAGCCGGCGCAGGCGCGCGGCGGTGCCCGGCTTGCTGCTGCCGATCACGATGCGGTCCGGACGCATGCAGTCGGCGACCGCATCGCCTTCCTTCAGGAATTCCGGATTGGACACCACGTCGAACTCGATGCTCTCGCCGCGCTTGTCCAGCTCGGCGGCGATCGCCGCGCGCACCTTGTCTGCGGTCCCGACCGGCACCGTCGACTTGTTGACCACCACGGTCGGTCCCTGGATGTGCTGGCCGATGGTACGGGCCACAGCAAGCACGTACTGCAGATCGGCGCTACCGTCCTCGTCCGGCGGCGTGCCGACGGCAATGAACACGATATCTCCATGCGCAATGGCGCTGGCCGCGTCGGTAGTGAAAAACAGTCTCCGTGCGGCGTGATTGGCCTTGACCATCGGCGAGAGGCCAGGCTCGTAGATCGGGACCACGCCCTTGTTGAGCCCATCCACTTTGGCTTGGTCGATGTCCACGCACACCACGTGATGGCCTACCTCGGCCAGACAGGTTCCGGTGACAAGCCCGACATAGCCGGTGCCGAATATCGCTACACGCATGTAATCTCCCTTTCGGTTATTGAAGGATGCCCAACAGTTCCACGTCGAAGGTCAACATGGCATCCGGGCCGATCGGGCCGCCCGGGGTGCCCTGCGGGCCGTAGCCCAGGTTCGACGGAATCCAGAAACGGTATTTGGAACCGACCGGCATCAGCGCCACGCCCTCGCTCCAGCCAGGCACCACCTGGCTGAGCGAGAATTCGGCCGGCTGGCCGGTCTTGTACGAGCTGTCGAACACTTCGCCGTTGATCAGCTTGCCCTCGTAGTTCACCCGCACCTTGCTGGTCGGCATCGGCCGTTCGCCGCTGCCCTGGCGCAGCACCATGTACTGCAGGCCCGACGGCGTAGTGACCACGCCCTTCTGGGTCTTGTTCTGGGCAAGGAAGGCGTTGCCCTTCTCGCGGTTCTCGGTGGCCGCGGCGGCCTGCTTGGACGCGATGAACGCCTGCAGCGTGGCGGTCGCCTGCTCCTGGGTCAGCGCGGTGTCGCCCTTGGCGAACACGGTACGCACCGCGCCCATCAAGGTGGTCAAGTCGATCTCGTTCTGGATCCGCGCCAGCGACGGGCCGACCGCGCGATCGCCGAGCATCAGGCCGACGTTCTGCTTGGACACCGGTGGCGGCTGACTGCCCGGCGCTATGCCCGGCACCGGCTGCCCGCTGCGCGCGGCCATCTGCGTGCGCAATGCGGTGTCGGTGGCCTGCGCCTGCTCGTCGGACAGCAGCGGCTTGCCGCCCTTGAAGGCGTTCTCGATCGCGCGTTGCATGGCGTCCACATCGATGTCCTGGGCGATGGGCTCGAAGGAGCGCGCCACGTCCATGCCCATCGCGTAGCTGACCTTCTGCTTCTCGCTGCCCAACGCCGCCGGCTTGGCCGCCGCCGGCGCCTGCGCGGACGCGCCACCGGCCACCACCGCCATCCCCATCAACAGCGACGCCACTGCGCCGCGCATTCCCATCTTCATTCGCTACGTTCCTGGAAGTGAACTAGAGGCGCCGCGATGGCGCAGAGGCCGCATTGTCGCATGCGCGGCAACGATATCGACTTGGAATCAATGTGATCCCGACTGCGCTTTCAGTTCGCGTTCGATGGCCGCACGCAGCGCCGGATCGTCTGGCGCGATCTTGCTGGGGAACTGCGCGACCACGCGTCCGTCGCGCGCGATCAGGTACTTGTGGAAGTTCCAGCCCGGCGCCACGCGGGTAGCCTTGGTCAGTTGCTGGTACAGCGGCGTCGCCTCGGCCCCAAGCACATGTACCTTCTCGAACATCGGGAACTTGACCCCGTAGGTCAGCGTGCAGAATTCCTGGATCTGCTTCTCCGAGCCGGGTTCCTGACCCTTGAAGTCGTTGGACGGGAAACCAAGCACGCTGAAGCCCTGCGCGGCGTAGCGCTGCTGCAACTGCTCCAGGCCGTCGTACTGCGGGGTAAAGCCGCACTTGCTGGCGGTATTGACCACCAGCAGCACCTTGCCGCCGTAGGTCTTGTTCAGATTCACCTTATCCTTGCCGGCCAGCGGACGGTAGTCCAGGTCCAGCAATGACGCCGCCCAGGCACTGCCGACGGTGCCGGCAGCGGCAAGGATCGCGAGGAAAAACAAACGCTTGGATAGTTTCATCGGGGCACCTTAAAAGCTTAAAGAGGAACGCGCAGGCAGTAGGCCATGAGCTGGGTTGGTCGCTATGTTGACATGATGCGTGACGGTGTTATAGTTAAATACAACACCAATCATCCAGGGCGGGGCAAACGATGAACCTCCAACGCATGCAACGCGGCCTTCCGGCCATGGTCATCGTCGGCGCCCTGTTCTCGGTGAGTTGGGTCGGCGCCCAAGGTAGCCAGGGACGGTCGCCCGATTATGGCGCCAGCGAGCCGCAGGAAGACAGCCACGCCCCTCCTGCCGCGCCCGCGCCGGTACGGCGGATGCGTGCATCGTTGTCCATGCCCTATTTCTCCTTCGCGCACACGCTGCGCCCACGGAGCTGACCATGAACGATATCCACTGGAGCGATGGCGCTCCGATCTACCGCCAGCTGAAGGATCGCGTGATCGCGATGATGCTGGACGGGATCATCAAGCCCGGCGACGCACTGCCCTCGGTGCGCCAGGTCGCCGCCGAATACCAGCTCAACCCGATCACCGTGTCGCGCGCCTACCAGGAACTGGCCGACGAGGCCCTGGTCGAGAAGCGCCGCGGGCTGGGCATGTTCATGACCGAGGAAGCGGCCAGGAAGCTGCGCGGCAGCGAACGCAATCGCTTCCTCAACACAGAGTGGCCTTTGGTGCTGGAACGGATCCAGCGCCTGGGCCTGACATTGGAAGACTTGTTGCCACCGGGGAAAACACCATGACTGCCGCTGTCGCCGCATCCGAATCCGTCGTCTCCGCGCGCGCGCTGCGCAAGACCTACAACTACAAGCCGGCGCTGGCCGATACCTCCTTCGCGATCGCGCCGGGCCGCATCGTCGGCCTGATCGGTCCCAACGGCGCCGGCAAGACCACCGCTTTGAAAGCGGTGCTCGGCCTGACCGCAGTCGAGGGCGAACTGCGCGTGCTGGGCATGGACCCGCGCAAGCAGCGCAACGCACTGATGAACGACGTGTGCTTCATCGCCGATGTGGCGGTGCTGCCGCGCTGGATGCGGGTACGCGAGGCGATCGATTTCGTCGCCGGGGTGCATCCGCGCTTCGACCGCGCCAAGTGCGAGCGCTTCCTGGCCAACACCAAGCTGACGCCGAAGCTGCGCGTGCGCGAGATGTCCAAGGGCATGATCGTGCAACTGCACCTGGCGCTGGTGATGGCCATCGACGCGCGCCTGCTGGTGCTCGACGAACCCACCCTGGGCCTGGACATCCTGTACCGCAAGGAGTTCTACCAGCGCCTGCTGGAAGACTACTTCGACGAACAGAAGACCATCATCATCACTACCCACCAGGTCGAGGAGATCGAGCACATCCTCACCGACGTGCTGTTTATCCGCGACGGCCGCATCGTGCTCAGCGCCGACATGGAGCACATGGCCACGCGCTACACCGAACTGCTGGTGCCGGCCGAATGCGTCGACGCGGCCCGCGCGCTGCAGCCGATCGACGAACGTGGCCTGCCGTTCGGCAAGACCGTGTTCCTGTACGACGGCGTGCCGCAGGCGCAATTGGCCGCGCTCGGCGAAACCCGCACTCCCGGCCTGGCCGACCTGTTCGTTGCCATCATGAAGGGGACCTACGCATGAACGCACCTGCCAAGCAGATTTCCGCGCTGACCAGCTTCAAGTGGCTGCTCAAGCGCGAATACTGGGAACACCGCGGCGGCTTCCTGTGGGCACCGGTCATCGCCGGCAGCGTGATCACCGTGCTGTACACGCTGCTCGCGCTGATCGGCACCGTGGCCGGCCGCGGCGACGGCAGCAACGGCTTCAACATCGATGGCGGACCGGAGAAGCTGAACGAGATCATCGGCGCGGTCGGCGACGGCACCATGCTGGCCGGCGTGGTCCTGGCCTGCGTCGTGCTGGGGTTCGTGGTGTTCTTCTACGCACTGGGCTCGCTGTACGACGACCGCCGCGACCGCAGCGTGCTGTTCTGGAAATCGCTGCCGCTGTCGGATCTGAACACGGTGCTGTCCAAGGCCGCCTGGGCGCTGCTGCTGGCGCCGATCGTGGCGATCGGGATCGGCCTGCTGATCGGCATCTGCCTGTGGCTGGTCACCGCGCTGACCCTGTCGGTCAACGGCATCAGCCAGAGCAGCGCGGTGTTCACCCACTCGCATCCGCTGCGCATCATCGGCGCGGTGCTGTCCAACCTGCCGATCTACGTGATGTGGTCGCTGCCGACCATCGGCTGGCTGATGTTCTGCTCGGCCTGGGCGCGCACCAAGCCATTCCTGTGGGCGGTGCTGATCCCGGTCCTGGGCTGCGTGATGGCGAGCATGATGGGCATCCTGCCGATGCTGCACGTGAACCACAACGCGATCTGGTACACGGTGGTCTACCGCGGCCTGCTGAGCGTGCTGCCCGGCACCTGGCTGCCGGTGCTCAGCGAAAGCGCGCCGCCGGTGCAGATCGATGGCGCCCAGGACCTGGCCAACGCGATCCAACTCAGCGATGCCTGGCGCATCTTCCAGAGCACCGACATCTGGATCGGCGCGGCGATCGGAGTGGCCTTCATCGTCGCGGCGATCTATCTGCGCCGCTGGCGCGACGAAGCCTGATCCGCACCGTTTTCCGTTTCCCGATTCCCTCTTTGCCTATGGAGTTCACGATGATGCGCAAGACCTTGCTGCTGTCCGCGCTGCTGCTGGTCCCGGCCCTGGCCCTGGCCGACGAATGCAGGCATTCCGAGCCGCGCAACCTGAAACTGGACCTGACAGGCGCCAAGAATGTGATCTTCGACGCGCAGCAGAACAACCTCAAGCTGACCGGCGCCAGCGCCGCCGCGTTCGAGCTGCGCGGCCGCGCCTGCGCCTCCGATGCGGACATGCTCAAGGAGCTGACCGTGCGCCAGCGCCGCGAAGGCGACACGCTGATCGTGACCCTGCAGCACGACGGCAAGATCCACGGCATCAGCTCGGGCACCCGCTACGCCTACCTGGACCTGGCCGGCAGCGTGCCGAGTTCCCTGCCCGTGCAGTTGCGGCTGGGCTCCGGCGATGCCGACATCGGCGGCGTGGCGGCGCTCGACGCCAGCGTCGGCTCCGGCGATCTGCATGCGCACGGTGTGCGCGGCGTGGTCAGCGCCACAGTGGGATCGGGCGACATCGAGCTGCGCGACATCGGCAGCCTCAGCCTACCGACGCTGGGCTCGGGCGACGTCAAGGCGAGCCAGGTCGGCGGCGACGTCAAGATCGGCACGGTCGGCTCCGGCGACCTGACCGTGCACGGCGTGCGCGGTGCGGTGCAGATCGGCAGCATCGGCTCCGGCGATGCACAGCTGCGCGACGTGAGCGGCAGCGTGGCGCTGCAATCGATCGGTTCAGGCGACCTGGAAGTCAGCGGCGTCGGCGGCAATCTCAGCGTGGAGCGGATCGGCAGCGGCGACATCCACCACAGCGGCGTGCGCGGCAGCGTCAACGTGCCCAAGCGGCGCTGATCCGCGGCGCTCCCTTCGCTTCGATCGAGAACATACCCATGCAGCATCGTTCCCTGCCGTCGGCCGGCATCGCCCTGATCGCGCTATTGGCCCTGGCCGCCTGCCAGCCCTCGACGCCGCAGTCCGAACGGACCAGCAGCAACACGCCCAGCACGCGCAGCCTGAGCTTCGACAACGGCGACATCACCCTGAAGGTCTCCGGCCAGCCACCGGCGACCATCACCCGGAGCGGCGACCTGCTGATCGACGGCAAACAGATCGCGCTCGGCGCCGAGCAGCGCGCCTTGCTGGTGGCCTACCGCGCGCAGCTCGGCGCAGTCGGCATGCAGGGCCTGGAGGTCGGCAAGCAAGGCGCCGCGCTGGGCGTGAAAGCGGCCGGCGACGCGCTGGCCGGGGTCATCAGCGGCAACACCGACCATGTCGGCGAGCACATCGAGGCGCAGGCCGAGAAGCTCAAGCAGGAAGCGCTGAAGATCTGCGCGCAGGTGGCGACGCTGCGCCAGGCGCAGGACACGCTGGCGCAGCAGCTGCCGGCATTCCGTCCCTATGCCAGCCTCGATGCCAGCGACATCAGCGACTGCGACAAATCTGCCAAGTAATTGCGCCGGTCCCGGCCTAAAATGGCCGGGACCCTCCTGCTCCGAATCGATCGATGAAGAAGACGCTAGTCGCCTGGTTTTCCCTGATCGCGCTGTGCCTGCTGCTGGCGGCGTGCGGCGCGCGCGACGGCGCCGCCTCGTCCTCGCGCGCCGAACGCGGCAAGCCGCGCGTGTCGGTGGACAGCATGAGCGTGATGCTGCGCCGCGCCCCGGCCGCCAACGCCTCGATCGGCCCCGACGGCAGCCTGCGCATCGACGACATCGAACTGCCGCTGCCGCAGGCGCAGCGCACCCAGCTGCAACAGCTGTTCATGCAATTGCAGATGCAGCGCCAGCGCACCCTGGAAACCGCCGTACCTGATCCGAACATGCGCTCGGTCGGCTTTGCCACCACGCCGGAGATCAGCGCACTGCAGAGCGCGGTGCTGCACGATATCCCGTCGCTGCAGCCCTACCAGGAAAGCTTCGGCAACCTGCAGGCGGAGCGGCGCTGAGGCACGTCCTCTGCTCCTGCAGAGACGAGAAGCCGGTACGTGCCATCGTTGGGGGGATGGATGCCGCGAGGTCGGATCCTGTCGGGGCTGAAGCCCCTCCTACAGTGCACCTAGACATTCCATTGCGGGTTTGCCTGTAGAGCGGCTTCAGCGGCGACCGACGGAGCCGTGGGACTTTCCGACGAGACTGCGTCCGAGGCACCCGGACCTTCACTGCAACATCCCAGCGGATGAATTCGCGCTTCAGCGTCGGCATCTCCAGCTCGCCGGATTCGTTCGCAAACGCGACACGCCAGCTCCGCATGCCACGGCATCGGCCGCACCATGCGGGCACCACGCCTCAACCGCCGCCACCCGCGCCGGCGTGGATGCCGCCCTTGGTCAGCGCCGCCGGGTCGAGCAGCTTGCGTAGCTCGGCCTCGCCCACGCCGCTGTCCTCCAGCGCGATCTCCAGCACAGGGCGATTCTCCTTGTAGGCGCGCTTGGCGATCGCCGCCGCTTTTTCGTAGCCGATGATCGGATTCAGCGCGGTGACCAGGATCGGATTGCGGTCCAGCGTCTCGCGGACCCGATCCTCGCGCACCTTCAGCCCGGCGATCGCCGCATCGGCCAGCAGCCGCGACACGTTGGCCAGCAGGTTGATCGAATCCAGCAGGTTGGCCGCGATCAGCGGCAGCGCCACGTTCAACTGGAAGTTGCCGGTCTGCCCGGCCACGGTGATCGCGGTGTGGTGGCCGATGACCTGCGCGCAGACCATCACCGTGGCCTCGGGAATGACCGGATTGACCTTGCCGGGCATGATCGAGCTGCCCGGCTGCAAGGCCGGCAATTCGATCTCGCCGAGGCCGGCCAGCGGCCCGGCGTTCATCCAGCGCAGGTCGTTGGCGATCTTGATCAGCGCCACCGCCAGCGCATTGAGCTGGCCGGACAGTTCCACCGCATCGTCCTGCGCGGCCAGGCCTTCGAACTTGTTGTCGGCGCTGTCGAACTTGCTGCCGGTCAGCGCGGACAGGGCCTTGGCCACCTTGCCGCCGAAGCGCGGATCGGCGTTGATCCCGGTGCCGATCGCGGTGCCGCCCAACGGCAGCCGGCGCAGACGCGTGAGGCTGTCCTGCAGCCGCTTCTGCGCCGAGGACAATTGCGCCGACCACGCCCCGAATTCCTGACCGAAGGTGAGCGGCATCGCATCCATCAGGTGCGTGCGCCCGGTCTTGACCACCTTGTCCAGTTGCCTGGCGCGCTTGTCGATGACCTTGCGCAGGTGCTTCAACGCCGGCAGCAGCTGTTCCTGCGTGGCCAGCTGGGCGGAGACGCGGATCGCGGTCGGTACCACATCGTTGGAACTCTGGCCCAGGTTGACGTGGTCGTTCGGATGCACCGCCGGCGCGCCCGGTTTGCCCGCGCGCGAGGCCAGCGTGGCGATGACCTCGTTGGCATTCATGTTGGACGAGGTGCCCGAGCCGGTCTGGTAGATGTCGATCGGGAAGTGTGCGTCGTGCTTGCCGTCGGCCACCTCCAGCGCGGCCGCCTGCACCACCTTGGCCACGGCCTTGGGCAGCAGGTCCAGGTCGGCGTTGACCCCGGCCGCGGCGGCCTTGATCAAGCCCAGCGCGCGGATGAAGCCGCGCGGCATCGGCTGCCCGGACACCGGGAAATTCTGCACCGCACGCTGGGTCTGCGCGCCCCACAGCGCCTCGGCCGGCACCTGCAACTCGCCCATGCTGTCGTGCTCGACCCTGAATTTGTCGCTCATTGCGCACTCTCCACATCTGCATAAGAGGAATCCACCCGGCACTGTCGCAAGGGACGTCCGGGAAGGCAGGCTGGCGGAGCTGCGGCTGGCGTAGACATTATCCGCGGCACAGTGCCCGGCGTCAGCAGTGTGCGCCAGCAGTTGTTAGCAACGCCTGGAGAGGCGGCGCCGCGGCTGCACGGCGATGCGGACGGACCCCATCACCCCCGCCATGCCGCTGCCGGCACGCATGCCTCGCCGATACCGGCGTCGTGAAGCGCCCGCGCGGAGGAGGTGACGGCCACGCATTGGTCAGCGCGCCAATGCGCGCCTGGCGCGGATGCGACCGGACCGAGGCTGGCAATCGGCAGGCGGCGGCGCCAATGTCCTGGAGAGTCCGGCAACGTCGCGCGGCCGGGCTCCGATCCAGGCGCAGCGGCGGCTGCATTGCCGGCCACCGCGATCTGCGGTTACTGGCGGTTGCTCTGGAAGACCAGGTCGTTGTAGGTCTTCAGCAGCCGTCCCGGCGAACCTTCCGGCGCCAGCGTCGGGCTGTCCAGCCAGCCCTGTTCGATGCGGCTGTACGGGGTCTTTTCGACGACCCGCTTGATCCGCGCCTTGCCTTGCTTGCGGAAGTTCTCCGCGGCGGTTTCGAAACCGTTCCAGTCCAGCTTGCCCGGTTCCTGCTCGGCGACCTTGGCGCGGGCCTCGTCGGACAGCGTGTTGAAGCGGTCGAGCAAGGCGGTGGCCTTGGCCGTATCGAACGCGTCCTCCTGCAGCAGGGCCACGATGTCCTTGGCCTCGAGCATCATCGACAGCCGGTAGAAGTCGCGGGTGCGGCCTTCGGCCTGCTCCATCGCTTTCAGCTGTTCGCGCTGGGCGGCATCGTTCTGCGCATCCAGTTCGGCGCTGAACGCATGGCTCGCCTCGGCGAACTCGGACAAGGCGGCCATCAGCGGCGCATGCAGCTGCTTGCCCTTGGCGAACCCGTCGTCCTGATAGTCCTCGCGCTCGTAGTAATCGCGTGTCTGGTTGCCGAGCGGCTGCAACGTCTTCAGCGCAGTCAGGTAACGCTTCGCGGCCGCATCCAGGGCAGGCAGCAGTGGTCTGGCGGCGGCCGCCTGTAGCATCGGCGCATCGCAGACCTTCATGTCGTACTGGTCGATCTTGGCAGGTCCGTAGACGCTGGTTTCCTTGCCGGTCGGGCCGGCGGCAGGGTCCTTCATCCAGCCGACATAGGACTGGGCGCCGCGATGGATGTCCGCATCGACCTTGTTGAAGCACTCGATATACGCGTTGAGCTTGCTGGTCAGCGCTTCGTGCGCAGCGCTCGCCGCGTGCTCGGCAGGCGCCTTGCCGTCGGCCGCAGTGGCCGACGGCTTGCCGCCGCAGGCGACCAGGAAAACGCAGACAGCTGCGGCCAGCGCAGCCAGGCAGAAGCGGGAAGTCATGCGAGTACGTCCTTGTTGAAAACGATTACATCCTCGGATTGTAGCAACACGCATTGATCCAGCGCCAGCGCGCCCATGGCCGCGGAGGAACAGGGCTTCGACGCGGCGGTCACCTCGACGTGCCCACCCGCGCCGCTCCACGCCGATGTCCGGCCGCCACCGGCACGGCATAGCCGGTGCGCGGCCAGCTAGAATAGCCGCCCCACCGCTGCCGCCCTGCCCCTGCCCATGTCGGATTCCGCCCTGCTCGCCCTGTCCCCGCTCGATGGCCGCTACGCCGGCAAGGTCGATGCCCTGCGGCCGATCTTCTCCGAATACGGCCTGATCAAGGCGCGGGTGAAGGTGGAGATCGAATGGCTGCTGGCGCTGGGCGCCGAACCGGGCATTACCGAGCTACCCGCGTTTTCGGCGGCCGCCATGCAGCGGCTGCGCGGGCTGGCCGACGGCTTCGGCGTGGAGCACGCGGCGCGGGTCAAGCAGATCGAGCGCACCACCAACCACGACGTCAAGGCGGTGGAGTACTTCATCAAGGAGCAGCTCAAGGACGATGCCGAACTCGGCCCGGCGCTGGAATTCGTGCATTTCGCCTGCACCAGCGAGGACATCAACAACCTCAGCTACGGGCTGATGCTGGAGCAGGCGCGGCGCGAAGTGCTGCTGCCGACGCTGGACGGCGTCATCGCCTCGCTGCGCGCGCTGGCGCATGCGCAGGCCGCACAGCCGATGCTGTCGCGCACCCACGGCCAGACCGCCTCGCCGACCACCCTGGGCAAGGAGATCGCCAACGTGGTCGCGCGCCTTGAACGCCAGCGCCGGCAGATCGCCGCGGTCGAGCTGACCGGCAAGATCAACGGCGCAGTCGGCAACTACAACGCGCACGTGGCCAGCTATGCGGACGTGGACTGGCCGGCGTTCGCGCAGCGCTTCGTGGAGGGCCTGGGCCTGGTGTTCAACCCCTACACCACCCAGATCGAGCCACACGACAACATCGCCGAACTCGGCGACGCCACCCGCCGCGCCAACACCATCCTGATCGACCTGGCCCGCGACATCTGGGGCTACATCTCGCTGGGCTACTTCAAGCAGAAGCTCAAGGAAGGCGAAGTCGGTTCCTCGACCATGCCGCACAAGGTCAACCCGATCGACTTCGAGAACGCCGAAGGCAACTTCGGCATCGCCAACGCGCTGTTCGAGCATTTCAGCGCCAAGCTGCCGATCAGCCGCTGGCAACGCGACCTGACCGATTCCACCGTGCTGCGCGCGCTCGGCACCGCGTTCGGCCACAGCCAGGTGGCGCTGGATTCGCTGGCCAAGGGCCTGGGCAAGCTGACCATCAATCCGCAGCGCCTGGATGGCGACCTCGATGCGGCCTGGGAAGTGCTGGCCGAAGCGGTGCAGACGGTGATGCGTCGTCACGGCCTGCCCAACCCGTACGAGCAGCTCAAGGCGCTGACCCGCGGCCAGGGCATCACTGCCGCCTCGATGCAGGCCTTCGTCGAAACCCTGCAGTTGCCCGAGGACGCCAAGCAGCAACTGCGCACGCTGACCCCTGGCCGCTACACCGGCCTGGCCGAGCGCCTGGCGCGCGCGATCTGAGCCAGACGCGTCGGTCGACAGCGCGACGGCCGCGCGCCAGCGCAAGCACACTAGCGCAGCCGCCGCCATGCGCAGCGACAACGCATCGCGCAGCGGGCTGGGCGACAATGGCGGCCATCGCCGGCACCGTCGTCGGCCTCGCCCCTGCCGGACGCCCGCCATGAAGAAATCCACCCCGTTCCCCATCGAAATCGACGCCACCCGGCAACAGCCGCTGGGCATGCCCGCCGCGCGCTTCCTGCGCGACTACTGGCACAAGCGCCCGCTACTGATCCGCAACGCCTTCCCCGGCTTCGTCTCGCCGATCGAGCCGGGCGATCTGGCCGGCCTGGCCTGCGAAGAGGCCGCGCTGTCGCGGCTGATCGTGCACGACCGCGGCAATGACCGCTGGAGTGTGCGCAGCGGCCCGTTCCAGGAAAGCGAATTCCCCGGCATGCCCGACCATGACTGGACCCTGTTGGTGCAGGACGTGGACAAATGGGACCCGGACATCCGCGCCCTGCTCGAGCAGTTCCGCTTCCTGCCGCGCTGGCGCGTGGACGACGTGATGGTCAGCTTCGCCGCGCCGGGCGGCTCGGTCGGTGCGCACGTGGACCACTACGACGTGTTCCTGCTGCAGGCGCACGGCCAGCGCCGCTGGCAGATCGATGCCAGCGCGTCGATGGGCCGCAAAGCGCCGCCCACCGACTTCCGCGAGGATGTCGAACTGAAGCTGTTGCGCAGTTTCAGCCCCAGCCACGAGTGGGTGCTCGGCCCCGGCGACATGCTGTACCTGCCGCCGCTGGTGCCGCACCATGGCGTCGCCGAAGATGCCTGCCTGACCTTCTCGGTGGGCACGCGCGCGCCGTCCTCGGCCGAACTGATCGGCGACTACCTGGACACCCTGATCGACGGCGCCGACGAGACGCTGCGCTACCACGACGAGGACCTGCAGGTTCCGGCCGATCCGTACGAGATCGACGCGGCGGCGATGGGCCGCGTGGTCGAGGCGCTGAACGCACTGCGCATGAACGATACCGACCGCCTCGGCGCCTGGTTCGGCCGCTTCATCACCACCTACCGTGCCGCCGGCGAGATCCTGCCGCCGACCAACCCGCCGGCGCCGCAGGAAGTGGCCGCGGCGCTGCAACAGGGACTGGTCCTGCAACGCCACCCTTGGGCGCGGCTGGCCTGGCGCCGGGCCACGCGCGGCGCCACCCTGTTCTGCAGCGGCCTGGAATTCGCCCTGCCGATCAAGGACGCGCGGCGCCTGGCCGCGGCCGAGCACCTCGGTGGCAGCGACTACGCCGCGCTGTCCGTCGCCGGCCGCGACACCCTGCTGCAGCTGGTCGAGGCAGGCTTCTACCAGCCGCTGGACGCGGCCGAGCACGGCGACGAGGATGACGACGCGCAGGACTGAGCGGCCCGCCATGCCGGCCGCCCCAGGCTTGCGCATCGAAACGCTGGACCCGGCCCGCCAGGCCGGAGAACTGCGTGCGCTGCACGCGCAGGCCGACCGGGCAACGCCTGCGAATACGGTTGACCAAGCTCTGGATGCGCTGAGCTACCACGTGCTGGCGCGCGCCGACGACGGCCAGCCGATCGGTAGCGCGCAGCTCGGCCCCGAGCAGCGCATCGGCTGCATGGCGGTGCTGCCGGCCTGGCGCGGCCGTGGCGTCGGCAGCGCGCTGCTGGCCGCGTTGGTCGAGGAAGCGCGGCGCCGGCACTGGCCGCGGCTGGAGCTGCAGGCGCCGCCGGCCGCACTCGACTTCTATGCGCGGCACGGCTTCCTGCCGGTCGGCGCGCGCGGCGCCGCTGGCCAAGCACAGCCGATGCAGCGGCTGCTCAAGGGCGCCGCCGCGGTGAAGGACGCCGCCGCGGCGATCGCAGCCAGTACCGCGGTAGTCGCACAGGCGCGGCGCCAATTGCTGATCTGCAGCCGCGCGCTGGATCCGGGCCTGCTGGACAGTCCGCCGCTGCTCGCGCAACTGCGCCGCTTCGCGGTGGCCGCGCACGACAAGCAGGTGCGCGTGCTGTTGCACGATGCGGCCGCCGCACAGCGCGCCGCCGCGCCGTTGCTGGCCCTGGCGCAGCGCCTGCCCAGCGTATTCCGTTTCCGCGAAGTGGTCGATCCGGTCGATCGCGGCGATGCCACCGCCTACCTGGTCGACGATGGCGGCGGCTACTACTTCCGTGCGTTGGGGCACCGTTACGACGGCGAAACCGACCTGCTCGGCGGCGACCGCGCGCGCCAGCTACGGGACGCGTTCGCGCGGGCCTGGGAGCGTTCGCGCGACTGCAGCGAGCTGCGCGCGCTGGGCTGGTAGCACCGCGCCGCGGCGGCCAATGGCGCAGTGAATGAACCCGGCATCGCCCCTGTGTCTCCGAAATGCACACCCTGGCTACGTCATGGGGGTATAATTTTTCTGCTTGATTACGCCCGCGCGGGCCACGCGTCCGCCGGTTCCAGCCGTAAGCCAACCCACCAAAGCGACCCGACCCCACCATCGTGGACAATCTCCTAAAGCAGTTTGCGCAGTCATCGCAACTCGCCGGCGGCAATGCCGCCTATATAGAAGACCTGTACGAGCAGTACCTGGTCTCTCCCGACAGCATCGACCCCAAGTGGAAAAGCTACTTCGACGGCTTCCAAGGCCGCGATGCCGGTGACGTTCCCCACTCGGCGGTCATCGCCCACATCGCCAGCGCAGCGCGGCAGGCCGCCAACAGCGGCACCAGCCCCGGCGGCGACGAGCGCGAGCGCCATGTCGGCCGGCTGATCACCGCCTACCGCGCGCGCGGCCACCTCGGCGCGCGCCTGGACCCGCTGGGCCTGACCCCGCCAGTGAACCCACCGGACCTGGGCCTGCCGTTCCACAGTCTGTCGGAAAGCGACCTGGGCAGCGAGTTCAGCACCGGCGGCCTCGGCGGCCAGCCGCGGATGAAGCTGCGCGACCTGCTGGCACGGCTGAAAGCGACCTACACCGGGTCGATCGGCAGCGAATTCATGCACATCTCCGAATTCGAGCAGCGCCAGTGGATCTACCAGCGGCTGGAGAACGCCGGCGGCAACATCGCCGCCGACGCCGACAGCCGCCGACGCACGCTGGAGCGAATCACCGCCGCCGAAGGCCTGGAGCGCTACCTGCACACCAAGTACGTCGGCCAGAAGCGCTTCTCGCTGGAAGGCGGCGATGCGTTGATCCCGATGATGGACGTGGTGGTGCGCCGCGCCGGCGCCGATGCGGTCAAGGACATCGTGGTCGGCATGGCCCACCGCGGCCGCCTCAACGTGCTGGTCAACACCCTGGGCAAGAACCCGCGCAAGCTGTTCGACGAGTTCGAAGGCAAGTTCGAGCACGCTCACGACGATCGCGCGCACACCGGCGACGTCAAGTACCACATGGGCTTCTCGGCCGACGTGGCGGTGGCCGACGGCAACTCGGTGCATCTGGCGCTGGCGTTCAATCCCTCGCACCTGGAAATCGTCGACCCGGTCGTGGTCGGCAGCGTGCGTTCGCGCCAGGAACGCTACGGCGACGCCGCGCGCAAGACGGTGCTGCCGGTGGTGATCCACGGCGATGCCGCGTTCGCCGGCCAGGGCGTGGTGATGGAACTGTTCCAGATGTCGCAGGCGCGCGGCTTCGCGGTCGGCGGCACCGTGCACATCGTCATCAACAACCAGATCGGCTTCACCACCAGCGCCCGCGACGACGCACGCTCCACGCTGTACTGCACCGACGTGGCGAAGATGATCGGTGCGCCGGTGTTCCATGTGAACGGCGACGATCCGGACGCGGTAGCGTTCGTGGCCAACCTGGCCTACGACTTCCGCCAGCAGTTCAAGAAGGACGTGGTCATCGACCTGGTCTGCTACCGCCGCTGGGGCCACAACGAGGCCGACGAGCCGGCGGCGACGCAGCCGGTGATGTACCAGACCATCCGCAAGCACAAGACCACCCGCGAACTGTACGCCGCGCAGCTGGAAAGCGAAGGGGTGATCCAGGCGGGCGAGGCGCAGGCGCTGGTCGACAGCTACCGCAACAAGCTCGATTCGGGCGAATACACCACCGAGCTGGCGACCCGCAAGCCGGACGAGTTCGCCATCGACTGGTCCAATTATCTGTCCGGCAAGGTCACCGACAAGGTCGACACCACGGTCAAGCGCAAGACCCTGGACCACCTGGCCAAGATCATCACCACGATCCCGGCCGGCGTGGAGCTGCACCCGCGCGTAGGCAAGATCTACGAAGACCGGGTGAAGATGGCCGCCGGCGACCTGCCGGGCGACTGGGGCTTCGCCGAGAACCTGGCCTATGCCACGCTGCTCGGCGAGGGCCACAAGCTGCGCCTGGTCGGCCAGGACGCCGGCCGCGGCACGTTCTTCCACCGCCACGCGATCCTGCACGACCAGAAGACCGACAACTATTACCTGCCGCTGCGCCAGCTGGTCGAGAACCCCGAAGACGCCACCGTGATCGACTCGCTGCTCAGCGAGGAAGCGGTGATGGGCTTCGAGTACGGCTACTCGACCACCGATCCCAACGCCTTGTGCATCTGGGAAGCGCAGTTCGGCGATTTCGCCAATGGCGCGCAGGTGGTGATCGACCAGTTCATCGCCGCCGGCGAAGCCAAGTGGGGCCGTATCAGCGGCCTGTCGCTATTCCTGCCACACGGCTACGAAGGTCAAGGCCCGGAGCACAGTTCCGCGCGCCTGGAGCGCTTCCTGCAGCTGTGCGCGCTGGAGAACATGCTGGTGTGCGTGCCGACCACGCCGGCGCAGTGCTTCCACATGATCCGCCGGCAGATGCGCATGACCACGCGCAAGCCGCTGGTGGTGATGACGCCCAAGTCGCTGCTGCGCCACAAGCTGGCGGTGTCGAGCCTGGAAGAACTGGCCGACGGCGAGTTCCAGCACCTGATCCCGGATGCGAAGGCCGATCCCAAGCGGGTCAAGCGCGTGGTGGCCTGTTCGGGCAAGGTCTACTACGACCTGCTCGAGGACCAGACCAAGCGCGGCCAGGACGACGTCGCCATCCTGCGCGTGGAGCAGCTGTACCCGTTCCCGCGCGAGCTGCTGGCCGCGGAGCTGAAGCGCTACGGCAACGCCACCGACCTGGTCTGGTGCCAGGAAGAACCGCAGAACCAGGGCGCCTGGTACCAGATCAAGCACCACCTGCAGGCCTGCCTGGCCGACGGGCAGAGCCTGCACTACGCCGGCCGTCCGCGCTCGCCGTCTCCCGCTGCCGGCCATTTCGCCGAGCATCTGGAAGAGCAGCTGAAGCTGGTCGCCGACGCGCTATTGAATCCGTTCAACGACCAAGTCGCTGAATAACCCGCCTTTTCCTTCCAAAAGACCCCACTAGGACGCCCTCTGCAATGGCCACCGAAGTCAAAGTTCCGGTACTGCCCGAATCCGTATCCGATGCCACCATCGCCAGCTGGCACAAGAAAGCCGGCGACGCGGTCAAGCGCGACGAGAACCTGGTGGACCTGGAAACCGACAAGGTCGTGCTGGAAGTGCCCTCCCCGGTCGATGGCGTACTGAAGGAGATTAAGTTCGAGGCCGGCGCCACCGTGACCAGCTCGCAGCTGCTGGCGATCATCGAGGAAGGCGCCACCGCCGCTGCGGCTCCACCCGCCGCGGCCAAGGTCGCCGACGCACCGAAGGCGGAAGCACCGAAAGCCGCTGCCGCCGAAGCGCCGAAAGCGGCCAAGGTCGAGTCGGCCAAGGCCGCCGGCGACGTCTCCAGCCTGCCCCGGGCGCGCGCTTCTCGGCGATCACAGAAGGCGTGGATCCGGCCCAGGTCGACGGTACCGGCCGCCGCGGCGCGGTGACCAAGGAAGACATCCTCAACTACGCCAGGAACGGCGGTGCCGGCAAGGCCGCCGGCGCGCGCGCGGAAGAGCGTGTGCCGATGACCCGCGTGCGCAAGCGCATCGCCGAGCGCCTGATGCAGTCGAAGAACTCGACGGCGATGCTGACCACCTTCAACGAGGTCAACCTGGCCAAGGTCTCGGCCGCGCGCAAGGAACTGCAGGACGAATTCCAGAAGGCCCACGGCATCAAGCTCGGCTTCATGAGCTTCTTCGTCAAGGCCGCGGCCAACGCGCTGCAGCGCTTCCCGCTGGTCAATGCCTCGATCGACGGCGAGGACATCATCTATCACGGCTACAGTGACATCTCGATCGCGGTCTCGACCGAGAAGGGCCTGGTGACGCCGGTGCTGCGCAATGTCGAGCGGCAGTCGTTCGCCGAGATCGAGCAGGGCATCGCCGACTACGCCAAGAAGGCGCGCGACGGCAAGCTGAGCCTGGAAGAACTGCAGGGCGGCACCTTCACCGTGACCAACGGCGGTACCTTCGGCTCGCTGCTGTCCACCCCGATCATCAATCCGCCGCAGAGCGCGATCCTGGGCATGCACGCGATCAAGGAGCGACCGATCGCCGAGAACGGCCAGGTCGTGATCGCGCCGATGATGTTCCTGGCGCTGTCCTACGACCACCGCATCATCGACGGCAAGGACTCGGTGCAGTTCCTGGTCGACATCAAGAACCAGCTGGAAAACCCGGGCCGGATGCTGTTCGGCCTGTAAGCGCCTGAAGCCCCTTTCCCACCGGGAGAGGGGTTGGGGTGAGGGTACGACCGCACTGGACATCGCCGGCGCCCACCCTCGAAACACCCACGCAGCACTCCGCTCCGCCGCACCCTCATCCGGCACTACGCGCCACCTTCTCCCGGCGGGAGAAGGGAAAGGCAAAGGAATCTGAAATGGCTGAAAATTTCGACGTCGTCGTCATCGGTGCCGGTCCGGCCGGTTATCACGCGGCAATCCGCGCGGCGCAGCTGGGCCTGAAGGTCGCCTGCATCGACGCGGCGCTGGGCAAGGACGGCAAGCCGGCGCTTGGCGGCACCTGCCTGCGCGTGGGCTGCATCCCGTCCAAGGCGCTGCTGGATTCCTCGCGCCAGTTCTGGAACATGGGCCACCTGTTCGGCGAGCACGGCATCAGCTTCAACGACGCCAAGATCGACGTCGCGGCGATGGTCGGGCGCAAGGACAAGATCGTCAAGCAGTTCACCGGCGGCATCGCGATGCTGTTCAAGGCGAACAAGATCACCCCGTACTACGGCTTCGGCGAGCTGCACGCAGGCAACGTGGTCAAGGTCAAGCAGCACGACGGCAGCATCGTCGAGCTCAAGGGTACCAACGTGATCCTCGCCGCCGGTTCGGATTCGATCGAACTGCCGTTCGCCAAGTTCGACGGCGCCACCATCGTCGACAACGTCGGCGCGCTGGATTTCAGCGAAGTGCCCAAGCGCCTGGCGGTGATCGGCGCCGGCGTGATCGGCCTGGAACTGGGCAGCGTGTGGAAGCGGCTCGGCGCCGAGGTCACCATCCTCGAAGCGCTGCCCGACTTCCTGGCCCTGGCCGATGCCGAAGTGGCCAAGACCGCGCTGAAGGAATTCAAGAAACAGGGCCTGGACATCAAGCTGGGCGCCAAAGTCTCCAAGACCGAGGTCACCGGCAAGGGCAAGAAGCAGGAAGTCGTCGTCACCTATACCGATAGTGAAGGCGAGAAGAGCCTGACCGTGGACAAGCTGCTGGTGGCCGTGGGCCGCCGCGCCGCCACACAGGGCTTGCTGGCCGAAGGCACTGGGGTCAAGCTCAACGAACGCGGCCAGATCGAGGTCGACACGCACTGCCATACCGGTGTGGACGGCGTGTGGGCGATCGGCGACTGCGTGCGCGGACCGATGCTGGCGCACAAGGGCTTCGAGGAAGGCATCGCGGTCGCCGAACTGATCTCCGGCCTGCCCGGCCACGTCAACTTCGACACGATCCCCTGGGTCATCTATACCGAGCCGGAAATCGCCTGGGTCGGCAAGACCGAGCAGCAGCTCAAGGCCGAGAACGTGCCGTACAAGACCGGCAGCTTCCCCTTCGCCGCCATCGGCCGCGCCGTGGCGATGGGCGAGCCGGCCGGCTTCGTCAAGGTCATCGCGCATGCCGAGACCGACCGCGTGCTTGGCCTGCACATGGTCGGCGTCGGCGTCTCCGAATTGGTCCACGAAGGCGTGCTGGCGATGGAATTCAACGGCTCGGCCGACGACCTGGCGCGCATCTGCCACGCCCACCCGACCCTGTCCGAGGCGATCCACGACGCCGCGATGGCGGTGAGCAAGCGGGCCATCCATAAAGCCAATTGAGCGACCTCGGTGGCTCGTCGTTGCAGAAGGCTTCGTTTCGCAGCGAAGCCTTCTTTCGTTTCCCGGTGAAGGAATCCCGCTATGGCAGCTTCAATCCACACCTCCCTCGGCGGCATTGTGTTCGTCGCCGCCGGCCTGATGTTCTTCGCCGCCGCCGCAATCGGCAGGCAGCTGGCCTTCGCCGGATGCGGCGCGATGTTCGTCGCGATCGGCGTGGCGTGGCTGCTGCGCGCCAAAACCAAAAAACAAGAACGGGCACCGACTGAATGACCGACCTCTCGGTCGCATCGACGGAAAAAGCTCAATGAAATCGATCTGCGTTTACTGCGGCTCCAATGCCGGCAACAAACCCGCCTACGCCGAGCGCGCCACCGCGCTGGGCACGCGCATCGCCGAGCAGGGCCTGCGCCTGGTCTACGGCGGCGGCAACGTCGGGCTGATGGGTACCGTGGCCAATGCGGTACTCGCCGCCGGCGGCCACGTCACCGGGGTGATTCCCAAGCAACTGGCCGATTGGGAAGTGGCGCATCGCGGCCTCACCGAACTGGAAATCGTCGGATCGATGCACGAGCGCAAGTCGCGCATGTTCGACCTGTCCGACGGCTTCATCGCCCTGCCCGGCGGGTTCGGCACGATGGAAGAGATCTTCGAGATGCTGACCTGGCGCCAGCTCGGCATCGGCAACAAACCCTGCGCATTCCTGGACGTGGAAGCGTTCTACGCGCCACTGATCGGCATGATCGACCGCATGGTCGCCGAACGCTTCCTGCACCCGGACCAGCGCGCCGACCTGTGGTACGGCAACGACATCGACACCATGCTGGCGTGGATGCACGACTACACCCCGGCGCAAGCATCGAAGTGGATCGACGAAAAGCGCCGCAACGCGCTGCGCTGAAACCCACCGCTCTTAACCAGCCGCAAACCCGGGGCGCGTGGCCCGGTCGGTGCGCTGTGGACAGGCATCAGCCCAGGCCCGACCGAATCGAAGCCTGGAGATTTCCCACTGCGTTCGTCGCGACTGAAGTCGCTCCCACAAGGGGCTCTTGCTCAAGCAGCAGACGTACCTGACCCCACAGCGTGCTTCCCAGCGCCAGCTTGCGCGGGCACCGCGCCTGCCTGCGAACGCGGCGGCTACGCACGCCGGCTCGATGCGCATCCTAACCGCCAGCGATCCGGGGACGGCCGATCACCCCTTGATCGCACGCAGCCATGTAGCCATTGCGCCGCAACTCCCGCGTGATCGTGCTCGGCGCGCGTCCCAGCGCGCGCGCTATGGCACGGGCACTCGCATGTTCAAGCTTCATCGCCATCACTACACCCTGTTCTTCGGCATCCAATTGCAAAAAACATTGCTGCATCGGACGCTTCCAAGGAGTGTTGCGCTTCCCTATGGACTCCGCCGTTACTTTTCTTTGCACGAGCAAAGAAAAGTGACTCGCGCCCAAGCGCGAAAGCTTTTGCTTCGCCTCTAAGCCGTAGACAGCAGAAGAAGCAAAGCATCCATAACGGATAGATATCCACACTGTTCGCACCGCATTAGCCCTCAATGCGCATGCCGAAACCACGCGAGCCAAACCAACGCGCACGTACGCTCGCTCGCCATCAATCGTGCTGCGCAGGCCGTCCCAACAGATACCCCTGCCCATAGTCGCAACCCAGCTCACGCAGCGTATCCAGCTGCTGCTCGGTCTCGATGCCTTCGCCAATGGTCTCGATGCCGAGCGTACTGGCCAACGCCAGAATACTGCGCACCAGCGCATAACTGCCCGCACCGCTTTCGCCATGCAGGCCGGCGACGAAACTCTGATCGATCTTCAACGCCGAGATCGGAAACCGGTGCAGATACGAAAGCGCCGAAAACCCCGTGCCGAAATCGTCCAGCTGCGCCAATACCCCCCTATTGCGCAGCACCTGCAGAATCGTCAACGTGCGCGGCGCATCGTCGAGCAGCGCCACCTCGGTGATCTCCACCCGCAAGCGCTGCGGATCGGCGCCGGCGCTGTCGATCAGCCCGAATAACCGTTCGGTGAAGTCCGGCGAACGGAAATGCCGCGGCGAGACGTTGACCGACACGTAACCGCTGCCGCTCCGGGCCAGGCGCCGGATCACCTGCGCGTACAGCAACCAGTCCACCTGCTCGATCAGCCCGCTGTCCTGGCCCAGATCGATGAACTGGCTCGGCACCAGCAGGCCGCGGCTCTCGTGGCGCCAGCGCAGCAGCGCCTCGTGGCCGACCACCTCGCCGTCGACCAGACGCACGATCGGCTGGTAGAACGGCTCGAAATCGCCGCTTTTGATCGCCCGCCGCAGGTCCGCCTCCAGGTCCAGGCTGCGCAGCGCCGCCTCGCGCATCGCCTCGTCGAACACCGCGCACCGATCCTGGGTCTGCACCTTGGCTCGATACATCGCCGCGTCCGCATCGCGCAGCAGTTCCTCACCGCTGCTGTAGCGCGGATGCCAGGCGGCGATGCCCAGGCTGCCGGACGGGAACAGTTCGCGGCCGGCCACCCACATCGGCTGGCCGAGTACGCCGAGCAGGCGCTGCGCCAACTCGCGTACGCCCTCCAGCCCCTCTTCGCAGCTGACCAGGATCGCAAACTCGTCGCCGCCCAGGCGCGCCACCACATCGTCGCTGCGCAGTGTGGAAACGATGCGTTTGGCCACCTCCACCAGCATGTCGTCGCCGGCGGCATGGCCGATGCTGTCGTTGACCAGCTTGAACCGGTCCAGGTCCAGGAACAGCACCGCGAACGCCATGCCGTCGCCGTTGCGCGCGCGGTTGATCGCTTCGCCGAGCCGGTCCAGCAGATGCGAGCGGTTCGGCAGTCCGGTCAGCGCATCGTGCAGCGCCTGATGGGTCAGCCGCTGCTCGGCACGCCAGCGTTCGGCGATCTGCGCCAGCAACTGCTGGTTGACCTCGGCCAGTTCGCGGGTACGCTCGGCCACCCGCTGCTCCAGCTCGGCATGCGCCAGCCGCAGCCGCTCCTGCGCGCGCTGCCGCGCCAGGCCGCCACCGACATTGTGCGCGACGAAGGTCAGCAGGCGCTGATCGTATTCGGTGAAACGCACCTGCGTGGTGTAGCTCTGCACCACGATCGCACCGACCACCTCGCCCTCGTCGAACAGCGGCACGCCCAGCCAGCTGTGCGAGCGCGTGCCGTATTCCTGCACCTCGCCCTGCGCCACCAGCGCCTCGATCTCCGCCAGTTCCAGCAGCATCGGCCGGCGCTTGCGCATCACGTACTCGGTCAGGCCACGGCCCCGCCGCCGCAGCGGGCGCCGCGGGCTGTGCTCGTCCACCGAGTAGACGAATTCCAGCATCTTGGGGTCGTCGGACAACAAGGCGATGTACAGATTTCGCGCATCGATCAGCCCGCCGACGATGGCATGCACCTCGGCATAGAACTGCTCCAGGCTCTCCGTGCGGATCGCCAGCTCGGCGATGCGGAACAGGGCCAGTTGCAGGGTCTCGGCGCGCTTGCGCTCCTGGATCTCGTCCTGCAGGTCGTGGTTGGCGCGCTGCAGTTGCTGGGTGCGCAACTGCACGCGCCGCTCCAGTTGCACCTGCGCGTGACGCCGGTCCATCGCGGTCAGCACGTGCTGGGCGACGTAGGCCAGCAGCGCGCGGTCGGCATCGGTGTAATGCAGCGCGCGGTCGTAATTCTGCACAACGATCGCGCCGCAGACGTGGCCTTCGCGCAACATCGGCACGCCCAGCCAATCCTTGCTGTCCGGGCCATGCAGGGCGTCGTAGTCCACCCGCAGGCGGTCGCGCACCTGCGGCGACGGGCCGCGCACCGCCTGGCCGTGGCGCAGCAGGGCGAAGGTCAGGCTGTTGGGCATGTCGTGTTGGTAGTACAGCCGTTGCGGATCGGCGACGAAATCGTCGTGACGGTCGGAGAAATACAGGAAGCGCATGCTCTGCTGTTCTTCGTCGTACTCGACGATGTAGCAGTTCTCCGCGTACATCAGCGAGTCCAGCACCGAATGCACGTGCTGCAGCATCTGCCCCATTTCCAGATCCGCACCGGCCAGATCGGCGATCTCGTACAACGCCTGCTGCAGCTGCTTGGACTTCTCCAATCCCTCGATGCGCGCACGCATCCGCTCGGTTTCCAGCAACGCCAGGCCTAACGCGGCTGCCATCTCGCACCAGGCGGCGCGCTGCGGCTCGGACAACGGGTGTTGCAGCCGGGCGGCCACCGACACGCAGGCGCCGTCCGCCGTCTTGCGCACGTGCAGCAGCGCCTGCGCAGGCGCCGGCACGGTTTCGGCCAGGCAACGCCGTACCAGCGCCGGCAGCCACGCCGGCGCATCCGGCGTGGCGCCGAACAGGCGCCCGCCGACCGCGGCGTCGCCGCACGCGATGGCAACGTCGCTGCCAGGTGGCAGCAAGCCGCACAGTGTCACGGCGGTCTGCATGACGGTGCCGTCGGGGTGATCCTGGCGGACGATCGCGGACGGCTCGAACAACATCGACAACAACTCCTCCATGACGTCGGACCTGCCCCACGCCTCCCCCGTGGACGCCAGCATACATTTTACGTGAACAAGCGCACATGCGATGACCCCATGCACGCCCCTGGCGCGTTCACTGTCTATGATGTCCGCGACCCTCCCGCCCCTGCCCGCCACCACCGCCATGCACACGTCGCGCTATGCGCCGGCGCAGCGAACGCTTAGGCTTGCCGCCGTGGATGCCCTGGTCGAAACGAGCGACGAAGCCCTGATGCTGGCCTACGCGGCCGGCGACACCGGCGCGTTCGAGACCCTGTACGCGCGTCACCGCGGCCGCCTTTACCACTACCTGCTGCGCCAACTGCGCGACGTGGCGCTGGCCGAGGAGATGTTCCAAGACGTGTGGCAACGGGTCATCGCCGCGCGCCAGGGCTGGCAGCAGCAGGCCGCATTCAGTACCTGGCTGCTGCGCATCGCCCACAATCGGCTCGGCGACCACTGGCGTGCCGCCAAGCACCGCCCGGCGGCGCCGGCCGACGCCGAACTGCGCACGGCCAGCGTGCCGGACCCGGATACCCCGGAGCGGCAGCTGTCCGCGTTCGAACAGCGGCGCCAACTGCAGTTGGCGCTGGACGACCTGCCGGAGGACCAACGCGAAGTGCTGCTGCTGCGCCTGGAACAGGAACTGAGCCTGGAGGAGATCGCACAGATCACCGGGGTCGGCCGCGAGACGGTCAAGTCGCGGCTGCGCTATGCGATGGACAAACTGCGCGCAAGGCTGGGCGGATGAACGCCGACGAACCGCTGACCCAGGAAGAACGCGCCCTTGCCGAACGCCTGCGGCAGGGCCGGCAGGCGCTGCCGTCGGCGGCACTGGACGCATCGATCCTGGCCGCGGCGCACGCCGCGGTCGCCGCGTCCGCCGGAGCGGACACGCCGCAGCCGCACGCAGCCGCCACCGTGCCGGCGCCGCGCGCGGCATCGCCATTGGCGGCGGACGCGGCCGATCCCGGCGCACGGCCGCGGCGCCGGGCGGGCTGGCCGGCATGGACCGGGCTGGCGGCGTCGTTGACGCTGGCGGTCGGCATCGCCTGGCAACTGCGCACCCCCGCACCGCCCGTCGTGCCGGCCCCCCCGCTGCCGCAGCGACCGCCGACCAGGCCGCTGCCGAGCGATCGGCCGATCCGCAAGAGGCTGCAGCTGCGTCTGCCGCAGCTGCGGACGACGCACCCCAAATCGCCACCGCGAGGACGCCGCCCGCACCGCCGTCGGCACCTGCGCCGAAGCGGGCGCCGGCGGCCGCCGCCCGCGACGCGACGCGAGCCGCAGCCGCAGCCGCACCAGCGTCCGCGGACCTGCCCGCCGCGGCCGAACCGGCGCCGATGGTCGAGCCGCCCTCCCCGGCCGCGCCGCCGGCCGTGCCCGCCCCTGCGAAAGCGCTCGCGCAACCGCAGGCGCTGGCGAAGCCGGCAACGCACTCGCGCGAAGCGGATACCCCGCAGCGCGAAGACCACCGCCTGCTGCAGCAACGCCGCCAGGACCGCGACGCGAGTGCAGGCAACGCCGCGGCCAGCGCACAGGCATGGGAAGCGGACGGCGACAGCGCACGCGTCGAGGGCAACCTCAGCGCAGTGCCGGCGCCCGCAGCGGTCGCCGCGATGCCGGAAGCGCCTGTCGCAGCGGACGCGGCCGCAGACGCCTACGACGCCGATCCGGCGTTTTCGGCCGCCGTAGAGAGCGACGCAGGCCTGCCGCCACGACGCTGGCTGGCACGCATCCGCGAACGCCGCGCCGCCGGCGAGCACGCGGCCGCGCGCGCCAGCCTGCAACGGCTGCAACGCGAGCATCCACACACGCGCATCCCCGACGACCTGCGCGACCTGCTCGACCACTGAGTCGCATCCGCGCCCAACCGCGCTGGCGGCGCTACGGACCGATTCGGCGCCGTCGATCGCGGAACAGCATCCGCCTCGCGCATTCCTCGCACGCATGCGTCGCAACGCGAACCTGCACGCCTCCGTTTGCAACCGCGCGTACATCGGCGCAGTTGCCTTATTGCGCGCGATGCCCAATGGCGCACCTCACCGGCATCGCAAGCAACGCTCGCATCCACCCACATCCGCGGTCGGCTGCGGCGCCTCGTCTAGAATGGCGCCGATGCCCGATACGCTTCCCCACCCCGTCAGCCACAGCGTGGACATCAAGCACAGCCGCTTCCTGGCGCAGGCGGCGCCGATCGCCGACGCCGGCGCGGCGCTGGCATTCGTGCAGCAGGTCGCGGTGGCCGATGCCACCCACAACTGCTGGGCCTACCGGGTCGGCGACGACTACCGCTCCAGCGACGCTGGCGAACCGGCCGGCACCGCCGGCCGGCCGATCCTGGCGGCGATCGACGGCCAGGGCTTCGACCGCGTGGTGGTGGTGGTCACGCGCTGGTACGGCGGCATCAAGCTCGGCGCCGGCGGCCTGGTCCGCGCCTACGGTGGCACCGCCGCCGAATGCCTGCGGCTGGCGCCACGGCAGCCGCTGCTGGCCTTGAGCCTGATCAGGCTGCACTGCGGCTTCGACGATCTGGGCGCGGTGCATGCAACGCTGAGCGCCTGCGCCGCCGAAAAACTCGATGAACGCTTCGACGCCGACGGCGCCGAACTGCAGCTGCGATTGCCCAGCGATCGCGTGGATGCCTTGAAAACGCGACTGCGCGACGCCACACGGAACAGGGTCCGCTGTTCGGAAACCTCCCCCGCATGAACGATCCGTCGGCCGACCAGGCCAAGTCGCTGCGCAAACTCGGCAGCCTGCGCACCCTGTGGCCGTTCGTGCAGCGCCAGCGTGGCCTGTTCGGCGCCTGGCTGTTGGCGCTGGCGGTGTCGTCCAGCGCGACGCTGAGCCTGCCGGTGGCGGTCCGGCAGATGATCGACCACGGTTTCAGCGACAGCAGCAGGATCAACCAGTCCTTCGCGCTGCTGTTCGCGGTGGCGGTGGTGCTGGCGATCGCCACCGCGCTGCGCTTCTACTTCGTGTCGTTGCTGGGCGAGAAGGTCGTCGCCGACCTGCGCGGGCGCCTGTACGCGCACCTGATCGGCCTGCATGCCGGCTTCCACGACCGCAACCGCAGCGGCGAGCTGGTGTCGCGGCTGTCGGCCGACAGCGAACTGCTGCGCGGGGTGATCGGCAGCACCATGTCGGTGGCGCTGCGCAGCACGGTCACGGCGATCGGCAGTATCGTGATGCTGTTCGTGACCAGCCCGCACCTGGCCGCCTACGCGCTGCTCGGCATCCCGCTGGCGGTGTTGCCGATCGTGCTCGGCGCGCGCCGCCTGCAAAAGATCTCGCGCGCCAGCCAGGACCGCGTCGCCGACGCCAACACCCTGGCCGCCGAAACCCTGGGCGCGGTGCGCACGGTGCAGGCGCATGCGCGCGAGCCCTACGAGCGCGGCCGCTTCGGCCAGGCGCTTGCCCTGTCGGTGGACGTGGCGCGGCGCCGGGTGCGTGCGCAGGCGCTGATCACCGCGGTGGCGATCGTGCTGGTGTTCGGCGCGATCGTGCTGGTGCTGTGGTCCGGCGCGCACGAAGTGGCGGCCGGCGAGCTGAGTGCCGGCGCGCTCGGCCAGTTCGTGCTGTATGCGATGTTCGGCGGCGGCTCGGTGGCGTCGCTGGCCGAAGTCTGGAACGACCTGCAACGCGCCGCCGGCGGCATGGGCCGCATCGCCGAACTGTTCGCCGAACGCCCCGAAGTGCTGGCGCCTGCGCAGCCGCGTGCGCTGCCGCAGCCGCTGCGCGGCGAGGTGCGCTTCGAAAATGTGGTGTTCCGCTATCCGCAGCGCCCCGACTATCCCGCGCTGGACGGCTTCGACCTGCACGTGCGGCCCGGCGAGAGCGTGGCGCTGGTCGGCCCCTCCGGCGCCGGCAAGAGCACCGTTCTGTCGCTGCTGCTGCGCTTCCACGATCCGCAATCGGGGGTCGTGTGGGTGGACGGCGCCGACCTGCGCGAGCTGGACCCGGCGCAGCTGCGCGAAGGCATCGGCATGGTGCCGCAGCATCCGACCCTGTTCGCGGCCAGCGCCGCCGACAACATCCGCTACGGCCGGCTCGCGGCCAGCCATGCCGAGGTCGAAGCCGCGGCGCGCGCGGCCGAAGCAGACACCTTCATCGGCCAGTTGCCGGACGGTTATGCCAGCGAACTGGGCGAGCGCGGCGCGCGCCTGTCCGGCGGCCAGCAGCAGCGCATCGCCATCGCCCGCGCCCTGCTCAAGGACGCACCGATCCTGCTGCTGGACGAAGCCACCAGCGCGCTGGACGCGCAGAGCGAACACGCCGTGCAGCAGGCATTGGAACGGCTGATGGCCGGGCGCACCACATTGGTGATCGCGCACCGCCTGGCGACGGTGCTCAAGGCCGACCGCATCGTGGTGATGGACAACGGCCGCATCGTCGCTCAGGGCACCCATGCCGAGCTGCTGGCGCAAGGCGGCTTGTACGCGGAACTGGCACGGCTGCAATTCATCGACTGAGCACGCCGCGCTAACACCGGCGGGACTACGGTCCCGCTGCGCCCCATGCAACGGCGGCGGCGCAAGGCGCCGGCAGCGTTTCCGGCGCAATCCGGTTCGATGAATCGCCTTCGACAGGAGACACGTCATGTCCTTTCGCCAACTGCCCGCCCTCGGCCCCGACGGTGAGGCCTATCTGATCACCGAGTTTCAGGACGAAACCCAACGCCAGCAGCAGGCACAGCACAACACGGCGTCCACGCCGGCGCTGCGCTACGAACTGGCCGATGGCCGCAAGCTGATCCGCCGCGGCCAGCAGTTCACCAGCACCGGCGGCGAGCTGACCCTGACCGCGGTGTGAGCGCGCACACGTGCGGCTAGTGGTCAATTATTGACCAAGCCTCTTGACACGCCCGCCCAGCAAGGCGCGCAGGCACTTATCCACATGCTTGCGCGCATTCCATCCACACTGCCTGTGGATGAAGCACAGCCACGCGAGCGGTTTCACCCACGACAGGCGTTATCGGCAACGCCCCGGTCGTGGCTTCAGGGGCAACACCGCTGGCTAGCGCGGCAACACCCGGCCGATGCCGCTGGCGTCGATCTCCGCCGCTGCCGCGTCCAATGCTGTGGTCACGGTCGCCGGATCGAAACCGATGCGGAAATGCAGCTCGCCGGCCGGTGTGCGCGAAGAATGGATCGACGCCAGGCTGACGCCGTGGCGTTCGAACACGTACAGCAAACTGCGTAGCGATCCGGCGCGGTCTTCAGGCAAATAGACGCTGAGGGCCAGCTGTTCGGTCAGATCGGCGAGCAGATAACCGACCCGTTCGTAGCTGTAGTTGCCGTGCGCGATCGCCGCCTCGCCCAGAGCATGGCGGTTGGCGTCGAGGAACTCGGCGCGGAACTGCGCGCGCGCCGTATCGTCGCCGCACGCGACCTGCCCGCGCAGCCGCGCCAGTTGCGCGATCAAGCCATCGAGCACGCCGCCGACATGCGGGTTGCCGAACTGGATGTCTTCATAGATAGCCGGATTCAAGGCCAGGATGCGCGCGATGATTGCGGTGTCCAGTTCGAACGAGGCCGAGCGATACGGCATCAGCGCCTCCAGCGATCCCAGCGTCGGCGCATGCGCGCGCAGCACGCCGGCCTGGGCCAGATGGCTGGCGTGCACCATCGCCTGCACCAACGCCATCACCCGGTCGTGGTGGTCGGGCGTGCTGCGCACGCATTCGGCTTCCAGCGCCGTGCACAGCTGTTGCAGCCACGCGCTCCAGCGGGACAACCGCGCTTCGCACACCACCAGCACGCGGCCCTTGAGCGTCGGCGATTTCGGCGGCGCGGTCATCGGATGCAGGCCGGCCACCTCCGCCTGCGAGGCCAGCATCGCCGCCACCGGCTCGCGCTTGACCGAAGTCACGTCCAGCCACAGTTGCCCGTGTTCGCGCCCGGCGGCGCGGCGCACGTAGTCGCCGATCAGCGCCGGCGTGTGCCGAATCGGCGCGGAGAAGATCAGCACATGCGCGCGTTGCAGCAAGACGTCGGGGTCCAGCGACTGCGGATCGGCCGGATCGTGGCCGATCACCTCCAAGTGCATGCGCTCGCGGAAGAACCGGCTCAGCCAGCGGCCATAGGCGCCGACGCTGCCGACGATGCCGACGACCGGGCGCAGGCTCACGCCAAACGCTCGGTGGCGAAGCGCAGCGGCGTGGCCAGCGCCGCGGGCGCGGCGGCGAGCACGTCCAGTTCCTCGTAGCCACTGGCCAAGGTTGCTTCCAGCGCCGCATGCACGCCGGCGATGGCACGGCCGATCGCCAGCTCGAATGCATCGCCGCGCAACAGGAACGCGACCAGCAACGCCGTCAGCACGTCGCCGGTGCCGGCCACGTCCACCGGCAACAGCGGCGAACACCAGCGGTAAACCGCCGCGCGGCTCACCGCCAGGGTCACCAGCTGGCCCGCGTCGCCGCTGACGCTGTGCGCCAGCACCCACTGCGGCCCACTCGCCAGCAACACGCGCGCCGCGGCGATGGCATCGTCCTGGGCCAGCGCCGGCAGGCCGGTCAGGCGGCCGAGTTCGAACGCATTCGGCGTGACCAGCCAGGCATGCGGCAGCAGGCGTTCGGCGAACACGCGCTCCAGCCCCGGCTCGACGTAGGGCCCGGTATGCGTATCGCCGATCACCGGATCCAGGCAGTAGCGCAGCGCCGGGCACTGCGGCAGCGTGGTGTCGAGCCAATCGGCGAACGCCGTGCCGTTGCCGACGCTGCCGAAATAGCCGGACACCAGCATCCGTGCGCGCTGCGGCAGGCCACGCTCGCTGGCGCCGAGCAATAGCTCGGCGAACCAGTCTGCCGGCAGCACCTTGCCGTGCAGCGTGGCGTAGAACGGCGCATTGCTCAGCAAGGTGGTCGGGATCTCGGCCACGCGCAAGCCCAGCGCACGCAGCGGCGGCACCGCCGCGCTGTTGCCGGCATGGCCGTAGACCAGTTGCGATTGCACGGAAATGACATCGACCGGAACCGGCCCGTCGGGGCGCTGGCGACGGCCGTGGATCAGATGGCTTTCGGCGGATAGCGTCATCGCCGCAGTTTAACGCTTGGGACTCGGGACCCCGAGTCCCAAGCACCTCACGACGTCATCCGGTCCCAGAACCCCTTGACACCGTCGATGAAGGTCGCCGACTTCGGCGAATGCTTGCGCGCGTCCTCGCCGTTGAAGGTGGATTCGAACTGTTCCAGCAGCTTGCGCTGGTCGGCGGTGAGGTTGACCGGGGTTTCGACCACCACGCGGCAATACAGATCGCCTTCGCTGCGGCTGCGCACCGAACGCACGCCCTTGCCGCGTAGCCGGAACAGCTTGCCGGTCTGAGTTTCGGCGGGGATTCGGATCTCCGCCTCGCCGCCCAGGGTGGCCACGCGCACGGTGTCGCCGAGCGCGGCCTGGGAAATGCGGATAGGCACTTCGCAGTGCAGGTCGTCGCCGTCGCGCTGGAAGATCGCGTGCTCGCGCACCCGCACCTCCACGTACAGGTCGCCAGGTGGGGTGCCGGCCGGACCGGCCTCGCCTTCGCCGGACAGGCGGATGCGGTCGCCGTTGTCCACGCCAGGCGGAATCTTCACCGACAGCACCTTGGTTTCCTCGACGCGGCCGGCGCCGTGACAGATGCCGCACGGGTTCTGCACGATCTGGCCGCGCCCGCCGCAATGCGGGCAGCTCTGCTGCATCGCGAAGATGCCGCGCTGGATCCGCACCTGGCCGCGGCCCTGGCAGGTGCTGCAGGTCTCGACCTTGCCGTCTTCCGAACCGCTGCCGTGGCAGTGCTCGCATTCGCCCAGGGTCGGGATGTCGATGCGGCGCTCGGTCCCGGCCACCGCCTCTTCCAGATCCAGTTCCAGCACGTAGCCGATGTCGGCGCCGCGCCGCGCCGCACGGCCGCCGCCACCGGCACCGCCGAAGATGTTGCCGAAGATATCGCCGAAGATGTCCCCCATGTCCGGGCCGCCAGGACCGCCACCGCCGCCCATGCCGTGCTCGAACGCGGCATGGCCGTGCGCGTCGTACATGCGCCGCTTGTTGCCGTCGGACAGGACCTCGTAGGCCTCCTTGCACTCCTTGAACGCGGCCTCCGCGGCGTGGTCGCCCGGGTTGCGATCGGGGTGGTGCTTCATCGCGCAACGGCGATAGGCCTTCTTGAGCTCGTCGTCGCTGACGGTACGGGCCACGCCCAGCACTTCGTAGTAGTCGCGTTTGCTCATAGATCGGGACTCGGGACTCGGGACTCGGGACCCGGCAGGAAGGGGAAGTGATTCAAAGCAGCTACTCCAGGCGATAACGGCAGGACCGGAAAAAAATGGCGGCACCGGAAAACATCGGGACCCGGCAAGTCGCCTTGCCGAGTCCCGGGTCCCGAGCCCCGAGTCCCGGTCTTACTTCTTGTCGTCCTTGACCTCGGTGAACTCGGCGTCGACCACGTCGTCGCCGGCGGCCTGCGCGCCGCCCGGGGCGGCGCCCGGCTGCTGTTCGCCGGCAGCCGCGGCCGCGTACAGCGACTGGCCCGCTTCTTCCAGCGCCTTGGTCTTTGCCTCGATTTGGCCCTTGTCGTCGCCCTTCATCGCCGTTTCCAGGTCCGCCAGCGCCGACTCGACCTTGCCGATCACATCGCCGCCGACCTTGCTGCCGTGCTCGGTGATCGCGCTGCGGGTGGCGTGGATCAGGCCGTCGGCCTGGTTGCGCGCCTGCACCAGCTCGTGGAACTTCTTGTCTTCCTCGCGGTTGGCTTCCGCGTCGGCGACCATCCGCTGGATCTCGTCGTCCGACAGGCCGGAGCCGGCCTTGATCTCGACCTTCTGTTCCTTGTTGGTCTTCTTGTCCTTGGCCGACACGTGCAGGATGCCGTTGGCGTCGATGTCGAAGGACACCTCCACCTGCGGCAGGCCGCGCGGCGCCGGCTCGATCCCGGACAGGTCGAACTTGGCCAGCGACTTGTTGTAGCGGGCCTGCTCACGCTCGCCTTGCAGCACGTGCACGGTGACCGCGGACTGGTTGTCCTCGGCGGTGGAGAAGGTCTGCGAAGCCTTGGTCGGGATCGTGGTGTTCTTCTCGATGATCTTGGTGAACACGCCGCCCAGGGTCTCGATGCCCAGGCTCAACGGAGTCACGTCGAGCAGCAGCACGTCTTTGACGTCGCCGGCCAGCACGCCGCCCTGGATCGCCGCACCCAGCGCCACGGCCTCATCGGGGTTGACGTCCTTGCGCGGTTCCTTGCCGAAGAACTCCGACACCGCCTGCTGCACCTTGGGCATGCGGGTCTGGCCACCGACCAGGATCACCTCGGTCACGTCGCTGGCGCGCAGGCCGGCGTCGTTGAGCGCGGTGCGGCACGGCTCGATGGTGCGCTTGACCAGATCCTCGACCAGCGCCTCGAGCTTGGCCCGGGTCAGCTTGATGTTGAGGTGCTTCGGGCCCGACGCGTCGGCGGTGACGTACGGCAGGTTGACTTCGGTCTGCTGCGAGGACGACAGCTCGATCTTGGCTCGCTCGGCCGCATCCTTCAGGCGCTGCAGCGCCAGCGGATCCTTGCGCAGGTCGATGCCCTGATCCTTGTTGAATTCCTCGACCAGATAGTCGATGACGCGCTTGTCGAAGTCTTCGCCGCCCAGGAAGGTGTCGCCGTTGGTGGCCAGCACTTCGAACTGCTTCTCGCCGTCGACGTTGGCGATCTCGATGATCGAAACGTCGAAGGTGCCGCCGCCCAGGTCGTACACCGCGATCTTGCGGTCGCCGCCCTTGCCCTTGTCCAGGCCGTAGGCCAGCGCCGCGGCGGTTGGCTCGTTGATGATGCGCTTGACGTCCAGGCCGGCGATGCGGCCGGCGTCCTTGGTCGCCTGGCGCTGGCTGTCGTTGAAGTACGCCGGCACGGTGATGACCGCCTCGGTGACGGTCTCGCCCAGGAACGCCTCGGCGGTCTTCTTCATCTTCTCCAGCACCTGCGCGGAGATTTCCTGCGAGGCCAGCTTGCGGCCGTCGGCGGTGGCCACCCAGGCGTCGCCGTTGTCGTGCTGGACGATGCCGTACGGCACCAGGCCGATGTCCTTCTGCACTTCGGCGTCGGTGAACTTGCGGCCGATCAGGCGCTTCACCGCGTAGAAGGTGTTCTTCGGATTGGTGACCGCCTGGCGCTTGGCCGAGGCGCCCACCAGCACTTCGCCGTCCTTGGTGTATGCCACGATCGAGGGCGTGGTGCGGTCACCCTCGGAATTTTCGATGACGCGGGCCTTGCCGCCGTCCATGATCGCCACGCACGAGTTGGTCGTGCCCAGGTCGATACCGATGATCTTGCCCATTGGATGACTCCTGAAAATTTCTGGTGTCCGGCCGCTGCCGGGGTCTGGTTCGGATATAGGGATGGCCGCAGGTCATTCAAGCCATCACCGCAAATTAGCGTTGCGCCGCGGCCGCGCCCGATTCAGGCGCCGCGCACCGGCGGCGCGCGTCAATCGTGCTTGGCGACCACCACGAGCGCCGGCCGCAGCAGGCGTTCGTTGAGCAGGTAGCCCTTCTGGAACACCTGCACCACGTGGCCCGGAGCGATGCCGTCGGCCTCGGCCTGGCTGATCGCCTGGTGGTGCTCCGGGTTGAACGGCTGCCCGGTCGGGTCGAGCAGGGTCAGGCCGTTGTCGGCGGCGACCTTGAGCAGCTGCTTGTAGGTCAGCTCCAGGCCATCGCGCAGCGGGCTGGGCTCGCTGCCGGCGGCGCTCAGGCCGGCGTCCAGGCTGTCGAACACCGGCAGCAGGTCGCCGAGCAGGCGTTCGTTGGCGAACTTGCGCGCCTGTTCGACGTCGCGGGCGATGCGCTTGCGCTGGTTTTCCAGGTCGGCGCGCTCGCGCAGCGTGTCGGCCTTGACCAGCGCCAGCTCGCTGCGCAGCGTCTCGATCTCCGCCTGTAGCGGATCGGAGGCCGGCTGCTGTGCCTCGGAGAGGTGTTCAGAATCGAATTCAGGGTGATCTTGGTTCATTTCCGGTTCCCTGGCGGGAGATACACCCGCCCTACCGCACCACCTATGTGGGCGTGTGCGGCGGATTCAAGATGCTGTGTTGCGTGTTCGGGACTCGGGACCGGGGACCCTGGAGGGGGACACGCGGCCTGGGGCTTGGCTGGCTGGCGGAAAGCAGGGACTGGCGCTGGCCCTGTGCGGGCGCTTGGCGGTCAGCGTTCGCTCGGTGGGGTCGGGTCCAGGGCCGCGCCCAGCACTTCGGCGGCGGTCTGCACCAGCGGGATCACCCGGTCGTAGTCCATGCGCTTGGGGCCGATCACGCCCAGCACGCCCAGCACCTGGCCGCCGGCCATGTACGGCGCGGTGACCAGCGACACGCTCTCCAGGGGCACCACCCCGGTTTCCTCGCCGATGAAGATGCGCACCCCCGGCGCGCGGATGGTGCGCTCCAGCAGTTGCAGGATCTCGCGCTTGCTGGCGAAGATCTCGAACAGCTCGCGCAGCCGCTCCAGGTCCGACAGGTCCTGCACCCCCATCAGCTTGGTCTGCCCGGCCAGCACCATGTCGTCGCCGGCCGGAGCCAGCGCCTGCTCGGCCAGCTCCACGCTGTGTGCCAGCAGCAGCTCCATCTCGTCGCGCGCATGGCGCAGGTCGCGCACCAGGCTGGCGCGGATGTCGGCCAGCGCGCGCCCGGCGAAATGCGCGTTCAGATAATTGGCCACCCGTTCCAGCTCGGCCGGCTCGTAGGCCTTGCGCGGTTCGATGACCCGGTTCTGCACCTCGTTGTCGGCGAACACCAGGATCGCCAGCACCCGGCGCGCGTCCAGCGGCACGAAGTCGATATGCCGGAACGCGAACTGCTCGCGCTTGGGCGCGCTGACCACGCCGACGAAGTGGGTCATCGCCGACAGCAGCTCCGAGGCGCTGCCGAGCAGTGCCTGGGTGCCTGCGGCGTTGCTCATCTCCGCGCGCAGCCGCGCCACCTCGCCCTCCCCCGGCGGACGCATCTGCACCAGGCTGTCGACGAACACCCGGTAGCCGGTGGCGGTGGGAATGCGCCCGGCCGAGGTGTGCGGCGAGCTGAGCAGGCCGGCGTCCTCCAGGTCGGCCAGGATGTTGCGGATCGTCGCCGGGCTCAGGTCCAGCCCGGCATGGCGGGCCAGGGTCTGCGAGCCGACCGGCTCGCCGTCGCGGATGTAGCGCGAGATCAGCGTGCGCAACAGCTGCCGGGCACGTGGGTCGAGCGAGGAGTGGACCGGGGAGGCGCGCATGCAATCAATCCGTGAGACTGGACACTAGATAATGGCTGCATGCCGGCTTGGCAAGTGATTGGCCCACTTACCCGCGCGTGATAGCGTTGCGCGGCCCTGGATTGCGACCCCCATGCTCACACATCTCTCGATCAAGGATTTCGCGGTCGTGCGCGGGACCGAACTGGAACTGGGCCCTGGCATGACCGTGGTGTCGGGCGAAACCGGCGCTGGCAAGTCGCTGATGGTGGACGCGCTCGGCTTCCTGTCCGGGCTGCGCGCCGACAGCGGCGTGGTCCGCCACGGCGCCGACCGCGCCGAGCTGTCGGCCGAATTCGCCGTGCCCGAGGCCGCCCCGGCGCGCGCCTGGCTGCGCGAAAACGAACTCGACGACGACGAACAATGCCAGCTGCGCCGGGTGATCCGCGCCGACGGCGGCTCGCGCGCCTGGATCAATGGCCGTCCGGTGACCCTGTCGCAGCTGGCCGAACTGGCCGGCCACCTGGTCGAAATCCACGGCCAGCACGAACATCAGGCGCTGCTCTCGCGCGGCAGCCAGCTCGGCCTGCTCGACGCCTACGCCCGCAACGAAGCCGAACGCGCCGCGGTGCGCGCCGCCGCCGCCCGCTGGCAGGCACTGCTGGGCGAGCGCGAAACGCTGCTGGCGCAGGGCGACGTGTCCGACCGCATCGGCTTTCTCGAACACCAGCTGGCCGAGCTGCAGCGCGAGGACCTGGCCCCGGCGGCGATCGCCGCGCTGGACGCCAACCATCGCCGCCAGGCCCACGCCGCGGCGCTGATCGGCGCCTGCGAGGGCGCCGCGCAGCGGCTCAATGGCGACGAGGCGCCGGCGGTGCTGGCTCTGCTGCAGCAGACCCGCCACGAACTCGGCAAGGTCGGCGAATACGAACCGCGCCTGGCCGAGGTCGAAGCGCTGATCGACAGCGCTACGATCCAGTTGGAAGAGGCGCTGGCGCTGCTCGACCGGGTGCGCGACGACCTCGACGCCGATCCGGCGCAGTTCGAGGAGATGGAACGCAAGCTGGGCCGGCTGCACGACCTGGCGCGCAAACACCGTGTCACCCCGGACACGCTGGGCGAGCACCGCGACGCGCTGCTGGCTGAGGTCGAGGGTCTGCGCGGGGCCGGCGAACGGCTGGACGTGCTGGATGCGGAAATCGCCCGCGCCACCCAGGCCTGGCGCGACGCCGCCGCCACGCTCAGCGGCACCCGCCAGCGCGGCGCACAGGCGCTGTCGCGCGACACCACGGCATTGATCGGCGAACTGGGCATGGGCGGCGGGCGCTTCGAAATCCAGCTCGAGCCGCACGAGGCCGAGCGCCCCGACCCGGCCGGCGCCGAGCGCGTCGAGTTCCTGGTCGCCGCCAACGCCGGGCAGCCGCCGCGGGCGCTGCGCAAGGTCGCCTCCGGCGGCGAGCTGTCGCGCATCTCGCTGGCGATCGAGGTCGCCGCACTGGGCCTGGACGCGGTGCCGACGATGGTGTTCGACGAAGTGGATTCGGGCATCGGCGGCGCGGTCGCCGACATCGTCGGCAAGAAGCTGCGCGCGCTCGGCGCGCAGCGCCAAGTGCTGTGCGTGACCCACCTGCCGCAGGTCGCTGCCCAGGGCCACGCCCATTACCGGGTCAGCAAGGCGCCGGTCGAGGGCATGACCCAGAGCTCGGTCGAACTGCTGGCGCCGCGCCAGCGCGAGGAAGAACTGGCGCGGATGCTGGGCGGGGTCGAGGTCAGCAAGGAAGCCCGCGCCGCGGCCAAGCGGCTGCTGCAGAGCGCCGCTGGCTGAGACGCCGCCAACAGCACCCAGGACCCGGCGTCGCGGAGGTGCTGCTGCGCCGTTGCAGGAGCGGCTTGGCTTGGCGCCATCGTCGATGACGAGCGCAGGAGAAACCTGCAGCCTTCGGATCGGTCGGGTCGGGGCTGAAAGCCCCTCCTACAGTGCACCCGACCGGCTCGCCGCAAGCCCTGTGAGCGCCCCTTGTGGGAGCGACTTCAGTCGCGACGCACGAAACGGTGAACGCGATGGCTGTGAACAGCACCGTAGCGATGACCCGAGGCCATCCGGAAACTTTCTCTAGCTCAGGCAACCGGCGACAAGCGCCACTGCCCATAGCGCAGCACCCATCAAGCCGATGCCGCCGCCATGCCAGTCTGCTCAGCCCTTCTTGGCGCTCGGGCGCTTGCTGCGCACGTACAGCACCAGCGAGTGCTCTTCCAGCTCGTAGCCATGCTCGGCGGCGATCTTGCGCTGCAGTTCCTCGATCTCGGCGCTCTCGAACTCGATGACGTTGCCGGTATCCACGTCCACCATGTGGTCGTGGTGGCCGCCGCGGTCCAGCTCGTACACCGCCTGGCCGCCTTCGAAATTGTGCTTGAGCACCAGCCCGGCCGCCTCGAACTGGGTAAGGACGCGGTACACCGTGGCCAGGCCGATCTCGTCGCCATGGTCAAGCAGTTGGCGGTAGATCTCTTCTGCAGTCATGTGGTGACGCGCCGACTTCTGCTCGAGCAGCTCCAGGATGCGCATCCGGGGATGCGTGACCTTCAGGCCGACTTTGCGCAGATCGTGGGATTCCATGGTGGCTCCGTTCATAGCTGGTTTAGCGCCAGCTGCCTCGGGGTGGGTCGCGGCGGTCGGCGGGAGTGTATCATCGACCCGATTTCCCTCAGTACTGTCCCCGATGCGCAATCTCTTGCTGGTCGCCGCTGTTGCCCTGTCCACCGCTGGCTGCGGGATCATCTACAAGCAGCCTATCTACCAAGGCAACCTGATCAAGCAGGCGGCCGTCGATCAGCTCAAGGTCGGGCAGAGCAAGCAGCAGGTCAACGCGCTGCTCGGCACCCCGTCGATCCCCGATCCGTTCCATGCCCAGCGCTGGGACTACACCTCGACTGAGCGCCTCGACCGACTGGGCAGGACCGAGATCAAGAATTTCGTCGTCTATTTCGACAACGACACGGTGACCCGCTGGGAAGGCGACTATTTTCCGGAAAACGATTCGGAGCTGGCCAAGAACAGCGTGCGCCAGTTCGGCCGCAACCTGGCCAAGGACAAGAAGAAGCAGCGCCGCAGCGAGTAAACCGGCGCAGCGGCGACCGGTCCGGCGGCGCTAGCGCGGTTTCGCGCGCCGCCGCCGGGCGTCCTTCGGATCGGCCAGCAATGGCCTGAGCAGTTCGACCCGGTCGCCATCGTGCAACAGTTGGGTCGGTGCGACGACGCTGCCGTGGATCGCGCAAGGCATGCCCTGCTCCGCCTCTGCCAGCGCGGCCGCCGCCAGCGCGTCGGCGACGGTGGCGCCTTCGGGCAGGTGCAGACTGCGCGCGACGAAGCGCTCCGGCCAGGCCAGCACCACCTCGACCCGCAGCCCGCTCATGCGTCTTCGCGGTCGGCCACGCGCACGAAGTCGTTGACCATGCGGTCGGCCAGGCTCTGGAACCCCAGCGCCAGCGCCGGCCCCAGCAGCCGCGAGGCAGGTTCGAAGTCCAGCATCAGGCTAACCTTGCTGGCGTGGTCGTTGAAGCCCTGGAACTCCCACTGCCCCTGCAGGCGCTTGAACGGGCCGTCGCGCAGCAGCATATCGATGCAGTCGGGGCGATGCAGGCGGTTTTCGGTGGTGAACCAGGTCCGGAACGAACCCAGGCCCAGGTCCAGCCGCGCCACCAGATGCTGGTCGCTGTGTTCGAGCACATGCGCCGCATCGCACCAGGCGAAGCGGCGCGGGTAGGCGGCGACATCATTGACCAGATCGAACATGCGCGTTGCGGGGTGTTCGACCAGGGCGCTGCGGCGGATGATAGGCATTCGGTGCGGGGAAAGTGGACCAAGACGTTCGGGAGGCCCCGAATCGGAGACAATAGCAAGATGAGCAAGAAACCCGCCAAGGATAAAGCAAACGGCGCGACGGCCAACAAGACCATCGCGTTGAACAAGCGTGCGCGCCACGAATACCACCTGGAGGACCGCTACGAAGCCGGCCTGGCCCTGCAGGGCTGGGAGGTCAAGTCGATCCGCGCCGGCCGCGCCAACATCGGCGAGAGCTACGCGTTCGTGCGCCAGGGCGAACTGTTCCTGTTCGGCGCGCAGTTCACCCCGCTGATCCAGGCCTCCACCCACGTGGTCGCCGACGACCGCCGCACACGCAAGCTGCTGCTGCACCGGAGCGAGATCGACAAGCTGATCGGCCGCGTCGAGCGCGACGGCTACACCCTGGTGCCCACTGCGATGTACTGGAGCAAGAACAAGATCAAGCTCGAGATCGCGCTGGCCAAGGGCAAGCAGGATCACGACAAGCGCGACGCCGCCAAGGACCGCGACTGGGCCCGCGACAAGCAGCGGATCATGCGGCGCCACAACAAGAACGCGTGAGATTCGGGGACCGGGGACCGGGGACCGGGGACCGGGGACCGGGGACCGGGGACCGGGGACCGGGGACCGGGGACCGGGGACCGGGGACCGGGGACCGGGGACCGGGGACCGGGGACCGGGGACCGGGGACCGGGGACCGGGGACCGGGGACCGGGGACCGGGGACCGGGGACCGGGGACCGCAGGATGGTGTCCGGGCGAAAATCGCTGTCAAGCGATTTGATAAAAAAGACGTTTTTTGGGGAAAAAGCGGCTTTTTTACAGTTTCAGCTCGCCGTTTTGGAGCTAAAGCCCCTCCACAGAAAAGCAAAAACGCAATGCACTCGCGACCACTCTCCCTGGTCCCCGGTCCCAAGTCCTAGCCTCGGCAACACCCTCACGCCGCTCCCAACATCCGCATCAGACTCGGCAACCCACGACCCTGCATGTACGGATCGCGTTGCAGGTCCAGGCACTGGTCGAGCAGCAGTTGCTTGACCCGGTCCGGAAAGCCGATGTACTCGCGGCGCACCGACAGGAACGCGGCGATCAGCCCGGACACGTGCGCGGCCGCCATGCTGGTGCCGCTCATCTCCACCATCCAGGTGTTGGGGTCGGCGGCGGCGTAGTGATGGTGGGCCGAAACGATCTTCTCTCCCGGCGCCACCAGGTCCGGCTTGTGCCGGCCGTCGGCGGTCGGCCCGCGTGAGGAGAAATACGACACGCCATAGCTGTGCGGGCTGCTCTTGTGCACCGAACCCACCGCCAGCGCCTCCTCCAGATTGGCCGGATCGCCGATGCTCAAGTCCAGGTTCAACGGATGGGCCTGCCCGTCGTTCTGCACCAGCCAGGCCAGGCCGTCGTTGCCCGCCGCGATCACCACCACCACGCCCTGCCGCCATAGCCGGCGCAGTTCGTTGCACAGAGGGGTGAAGCCGCAGCCGTAACTCTCCGCGTCGAAGTAGCCGCCCAGGCTCAGGTTGACACCGTGGATGACCAGCGCGCCGGCGCGTTCGTTGATCTCGGCGACCTGCTGCACGCCCTTGATGATCCAAGAATCGCGGCCGTTGCCATCGTCGTCCAGCACCTTCAGCCCGTACAGCCGCGCCTGCGGCGCCATGCCGGCGAAACGCAGCGGTGTGGCCGGCGCCACCCCGGGCAACGGCGCCTCGCACTGCCCGGCGATGATTCCGGCCACGTGGGTGCCATGGCCATTGCCATCCAGCGCGGCGAAGCCGGCGCCGTCGCGGCGGCGCAGTTCGCGCGCGCGACCGCGCTGGGTGCAGTCCCATTGCGCCAACACCGTTTCGGCCAGGCCCGGCTGCTGGAAATGCGGATGCGCCGCGGCGATGCCGCTGTCCAGCACCGCCCAGCCGATGCCGGCGCCGAGCGCACGGTACGCCACCTGCACCGCGTCGGCCTGCACGGTGCTGCGCGACTGGTAGATCAGCGCGCGCTTGCCGGCGTCGCGCCACAGCCGTTTCAGGCTCAGGCCGCGACAGCGATCGCGCAGGCTTTCGATCTCGAACCGGGTCAGGCGCGCCGACACGTAGCGCTGCAGCGTGTCCTCCAGCGCGATCGCCGCGTCCAGCGCCTCGCCCTTCAATCCTGTGGACGCCTGGGTCAGCTCGCGCAGTACCGCGACCAGATCGCACTTCAACTGCGCCGGCTCGCGCGCGTCCGGCAGGCGGTCCAGTTCGATCAACACCTCGTGGCGATAGTCCGGCGCGTGCGCCTCCAACTGATCGGACAGGTCCTTGATCAGCACCGGATGCGCGATCGGCTGGTCGAAGCCGACCCCCACCGCACGCCGCACCTCGGTGCGGACCTCGAGGATGGACAGATAGCCGGAGCCCGAATGCGGATTGCGCTGCCAATCCGGATTGATCCGCGCGCCGGCGATGTTGTGGAAGCGCCCCTGCGCATCGGCGATGTCGTCGCTCAGGTCATCGTCCAACGCCACCGGATCGCGCCGCTCGGCGACGTTGACCCAGCGCTTCACGCAGGCCGGGAACGGCAACTTCTGCGTGCCGGTCCACTGCGTGAACATGCTGCGCACCACCGGCAGGCCCAGCGGCGAACCCAGAGTCAGCAACAGCGACACCTCGCAACCCTCGGCCTCGAACTCGCGCAGCACGTCGTAGGCGATCAGCGAGCCCTGGCTGTGCGCGACCACCACGAACGGACCGCCGCCGGCGCGCATGCGTCGAAGTAGGCCTTCGCGCATCTGCTCGCGCCGCGCCGGCACGAAGAAGAAATCGTGCACGTCCTGCAGTAGCGCGGCGGAGATCAGCTTCAGCAGCATCCGGTTCAGCACATCGATCGGACCCTGCGCGTGCAGGCCGGCAGCCTCCGGCACGGCGGCCTGCACCTCGTCCAACAACTGCTGCAGGCACGCACGCTCCGCGTCGCTGCCGGCCAGCATATCGGCCAATTGGCGAAGATCGGCCAGCTGCGGCAACACGCCCAGCGCGCCGAGCACCCGCTCCTCGGCCTGGTTCAGCGCCGGGCCGTGGTCCTGATCCTGGCAACCGCCCGGCTCCGGCGACGGATAGCGCTCGCGGCTGACCCAGTAGGCCATGCGCGTGCGCTCGCCCATCTCGCGACCGAACAAGGCGCGGTCCCACTGGCAGCGCAACACCTCGGCCGGCGGCTTGTTGCCGATGCCATGGAGGTAGAGGACCGTGCGCGCCCGCCCCTGTGCCAACGAACCTTCACCTGTGGCCTTGGGCCGGGTCGTGCGCGCAGGCGCCCGCGCGCGCGCGGCGGCGGCGCTGCGATGAGAGGACGGCACACGCCTGGCAGCAGCTTCCGGCTCTGCTGTGTTGGGCTTGGCCGCTTTAGGCGCGCCTGTCCCGGGTTTGTCGCCAGTCATTGTCTTCGCCGCGATGCGCCGCGCTGGCTTGCTCGGCCGCGCGGCCGCCGTTTCCGCAATCTTCGCCCGGGCCGGCAGCGCAACCGCCTTCTTCGGCTTGGCCTGCTTCGCCGCAGCGGTTCGCCGCACGGGAGGCACCCGGCCGGCGTGCACTGCTGCCTCGGTCGGTTTTGGCGCTGCCGCCGATGCCGCTGCGGCCGCTCGCTTCTGCGCCGGCCCGCCGGTGCGCGCACGCTGTTGCCTGGTTGCCATCGCGGTGCTCCATGCCTGGGAAGATCCGTCGGCACACGCCGGTAGCGGCGGTGCCGAGTGAAGCCAGCTTAAGCTGCCTTCGTCGCAAGGCTTGTGACTGCCCTCCCCGATCCCTACACTGTGCAAGTCAGCGTTTTACGTTTTCCCCGGGGGTGCACTGGTTTCGACGGGGGTTGCAAAATCGCTTGGCGCATGCCGAGGGGGCCGCTTTCCTCGTAAATCCAGCAGCAAACTTATAGTTGCCAACGACGACAACTACGCACTGGCCGCTTAAGGCCTAGCCCCGAAATCGCTTGTGTCCGTGCTCGCGACGTAGGGTCATTATCACGGAATCGCCGATGGTGGCTGCCTGTCAGCCATTGGCTAAATGAAGCAGGCTGGTCCCGGGATGCGCTTCGCACATCGTGCTGTTCCGGGATGAGATCCAACGATGAGCTAAGCATGTAGTGCCGGGGATGGAGTGCCTTCGGACGGCGGTTCGATTCCGCCCACCTCCACCATTTGATCGCGGAAAAGAGCAGTAAGTGCTTGATTTCGCGAAGGTTAGGCCCGGGGTTTGATGCTCAGTTTGAGCCTGCGTTAGGTATCAAACGAGGTATCAAACCCCGTGCCGAAGCCTTATTTTTTGCGCCGCCCTGCTGGGCTCTATGTGCGCTTCTTCGTCCCGACCGACCTGCAAGCCATCATTGGCTCGCGCTACCTTGTCCGTCCCGTTCGCTTGTCCCTGGGTGATGCTGCCCGACTGGCCGTAGCTCGAACTGCTGTGGCACTCTCGGAAGCATTCGATCGGATGCGGCGGGGGGCAAGCAGCATGAAGGACGATTTGCTGAGCCAGGCTTTGGCCGCATTGCAAGGCAACGAAGCTCGGCCCTACACCATTAAGGTGGGTGGGATGGAACTGTCTGCTGACGGGGCCGAAGACCATGCTCGGCTGCTCGAAGCGTTGAAAAATCTCCCGCTGCCCTCTTCCACCGAAGTGAGGAAGAAGGCCGGACCGTTATTTTCTGAACGCGCAGCCATCTATGTTAGTGAGATGAAACGAGTCGGTCGAAGTGCGACCAACATCTTCGACACCGAATACAGCCTGGGCTTGTTCGTTGCATTGGTTGGCGACAAGCCTGTGGAAGACTACAAGGCCGATGATGTGCGGAGCTTCTTGGAAGCCATCGAGCATTACCCCAGCAACGCGAGTAAAAAGACAGAATTTGCAGGACTGGCTCCTGCTGACATTTTGAGGAAAGCCAAAAAAGGCAATTACGCCAAGCTTGGGATGCGCACGAAGGAAAAGCATCGAGACCGTCTGGCTGCATTTTTTAATGCGTTGGCCAGCGAAGATCTGATCAGCAAAGCACCGCACAAAGCAATTATAAATCGGTCAAAGGCAACCACCGATGAGCCGAGTCGCAATCCATTTTCCAAAGACGAACTCAATGCCTTGTTCGAGCCTTCAAAATTTAAAATGTGGGCATCGAAGTATCCTCATCGCTGGTTCGGCACTTTGTTGGGATTAACCACAGGCGCCCGCATTAATGAAGTCGCACAGCTTTATGTGGATGATCTCGATCAAGTTGGAGGATGTTGGGGCATCCACATTCGTGCAGCACGAGCCGATCAGCGATTGAAAAATCCACATTCTTCCCGCTTTGTGCCGCTTCCCTCTGCATTGATTGAAGCAGGAATTTTGATCTATCGCGATGAGGTCAAGGCCGCAGGTTTTGAGAGACTTTTTCCACATTTGCCGTATCACAGTGAACATGGCTACGGGGACGCATTGGGCGATCAATTCCGGACCTATGCTAAAAAATGCGGACTGACGCAACGACTTAAAAGCTTCCATTGCTTCCGCCATACCTTGTCCAACTCGTTGATCAATGAGCATGGCGTTTCGGTGATGACCACTCAGCAGATTACAGGGCATGATCTGACGCTCCCACCTGGGCTGAAACATTATGTTGATCCGCCCACGGTTCCAGCCCGGTTGCAAGCCTTGGAAAAATTTGGCCCACCCGTCGATTTGCCAGCCTATCAGCCCAAGCAATTTAATATTTCGTTTAAGCAGGTTCGTCACATGGAGAGGCGACGTGAAGAGAATAAGACGACCCGTGCCCATTCTGAAAATAAAACAGGGTGGAAGAACTAGCACCCACCATTTCCCGCACTACTTTTAATGGATTAATCAATGGCCGCAAAACTTTGGGAAGACACCGTTGTGACTGCGTTGCGCGATGCGCAGTGGATCAATTGTAAAGGCTTTGCCCTTCCACAGACGTTCCCACCTGGCTTCGTCAAAATGGATGGCAATGCAGAGTCCGCGCTGGGAGACCTTCTTTATTCCTCCGGCGAAAGATATTATTTGATTGAAGTTAAATCCGGCAGAGATGAAGTTCCCACAGAATGGATAGAAAAGGGAAAATATAAAGAGAAAGTAGTCTACGCTTCCCTCCGAACATTGTGGGAAGAACTAGCAGATGCATCAGAAAAAAATAGACCCAAGGATAAGCGAGACCAGCTTCTCGATTTCTTTTTGAAGTCCATTTCTTGCCATCACGTTTCTTATTGGAACCCGTGGACCGCTGGTGGAATTGCCACTGGCGAGGCGGTTTTGGAACCTTATATGGTGGCATGCTTAGACCTATTTGACCCCGAAGGTCCGGCCAAGGGGAAAGGGATGTTGAAGTGGAACAACAACGATTTCCGAATTGGTAGCACGGTCAACGGAACGTTATTAGGAGCGCGAGCGATACCCGTTCGAAAAATATTTCATGAAACTTCTTGTGCGTTTTCAGTTAAAAAAATTAATGAAAAATTTCATGTTGTCTCAGCCACTCCACTTGGATTGCCGCTCGACGAATTTGAGAGTTATATTAATACTCTAACCGATATCGCCGATGGCGAAGCTCTTGATTTGCACGCAATCGTTCTATCAAACACCGGGACTACATTTAAAGTTGTATCAACAACAGACGATTTGAAGTCGATTTTTAGTCCATCAGCCCCACCTGAGAGATCACCCGAGCAAAAGCTCGAAGTATTGATTCCTCCGTCATCTTTTGATTTTTCCCAAGAAAATCTTGACAACTGGCGTAGAAAAAGAGGTTCAACCTTTAAATAGCAATCAACCACTCGGCTTGATAAAGAAAAGTTCTTTGTCATACATGATTAGCCCAGGCCAGCCAAGTATTCTAGATTGAGGCTGAACTTTATCATCGGAGCCAAAGCCAACCGATTCGTGATAGATTTTCAAAGCCTCATCTGCCAGCGCCGACGCATTGCTGGGTTCGTGAAAAGAAAGAGCCCTCTTATAGGCGATTACCCAGATCTCTTTTTCCACTTCGCTTAAATTAGTTTTCATTTAAAAAATATAACTGCTTACGCGAAGAGGTCAAGTGACTAGTAAAAAATGGCGAGATAACCCACCTCGCCATTTTTTACGACTCACAATCTCATAATCTCGGCGGCTTGAACCGAAGTTGCCACTGGCCGGACTCGCTAGAATTTGAGGCATTGTTCGAGCGATGTTCCTGCGGACTCTGCATTACGGGCAGGCCCACTTTAAAGTTCTTCTCAAAACTTTCCCTTGCCTCATTCATGGCAGTTCGTGCATTTTTAGTCCGCCCCTCTCTAAAATTCATGAATCGCTTAGAAACCATGTGCTTTGCTTTCTGAGCCTGACGAGCAGCCAAAGCTGACTTAGCCGTAGGCGTCTCACCCTCGAATTCCGATAGCCTGGCCTTTGCAGCGAGGTGATCACACTGGGCGCGGTAGGGGCTCACCAGCATCCTCGCATAGCGAACCATTGCTTTACCCAGCAGCTCCGTATCCTCGAAGAGAAATGGCTTTGTCGCGTAGTGATCTACTCTGCGACACAGTAGGGCTTCATAGGCTTGGTTAAAGCAGTCTTCAATTTGGATGCCAGGGATGCTATTGAGGATATCCAATGCTTGCCGAGCGGTTTCATGCTGCGCTTCTAACCATTGCTCAATCAGCTCCGCTTGCTCATTTAAAATATCTGCGCCTTTGCCTGTTGCTCTCGCCAATCGTGTGACTTTGCTGGCTTGTCTGGTCAATGGGCTATATCGAGTATGGATACGGTTTAGAACCTGCTGACTTTGTCTCTGGCCATTGGGATACGGTTGGCCATCAAAATGACGACTCTCCTGCCGAGCAAAGCTCCCCTGCCCTTTCTCTCTGGCTCGATCACGAAGCGCTGCTTCATGACTGTGGCTGGCTGGCACATTATGGACTAGACGGTTTTCCCGGGAAGACTGGCACTCTTTTAAAATTTGAGCAAAGCGTCGATCCGCTGGTGTTACCTTTTCTCCCAAGACCACAGCTTTATAATGACGCTTAGCTTGGAAGAATTCCCCACGAGAGATGCGCTTTTTCGGCGCCCTGGTGAGTGCTCTGGCCTTCTCGTAATCGCCTTGCTTGAAAGCATCTCGTGCCTGAGCTTTGAGTCTTCGGTGGTCCACTCTTGCTTCGACACCAGCCATAATGAGATGCGCATTGATGGTGGATGCGATCTTCCCACGAAGGATCTTCATCTCAGTGGCCCCTGCCCCTTGCCTTGCATCTAACTCGGCACAGGCCCGCTCCCCTAGTCCATTGGCATCGACCTTTCGGGCTGAGACGAGAAGATGCACATGATGATTTCGCTGGTCCCCTCTTCGACCAGGTGAGTGAACAGCCACCAGCACAGCAGCTTGATAACGATCGACAAGCAGCTGGCCAAGTGCAACCGCAAGCATTCTGCGCTGTGGAGCGTCTAAACTGTTTGGCAAGGAAACTTCGACTTCCCTCGCCACGCGAGCATTTGCTCTCGTTTCTTGCTGCTCATTAATATCCCAGAAGCTTCGAACATTGAGACACCATCTCGGTGCCCCATCGGGAGCAAGCATTTGTTGTGAAACAACGCCCGATCTTTTCCCATATTTGTGCGTTGTCTTGTGAGTTGTATCCCGCAGATTGATCCCTGCACGATAAGCGGCCGCCGCCACTGATGATTGACCTTTGCCACGACTAAACGATTTGATATTGACATGATAAATTGCCATTAATTCCCGGTTGAGGTTGGTTGATAGTGGGAATATCAAAATGGCGAATTGCTTGTCCGTCTAGATGATAAGGACGATTGTAAATTGGAGAGATACGTCACGGTGTTTTTTGCCGTTATTCGCATGAGACCACGACTCATTCGTCTCGAAAGAGACGGCTTCTCATCGCGAAAGCGATGCCCACGGTTTTTGCGAAGCAAATAACCATATGTGGGCCCTTGCTCTCTCTATTTTGGGATATCCACAAAGAGGATTAGAAGATATAAATAGAAAACATAAGCCGCAAGTTACCAATAGCTGCGGACAAGCCTCAAATGAAAATGAACGAAACCTGTACGGATTGAGAAATAATTCGATCTCGATAATACTCCCCAAGCAGTTGCAAGAAATAAAAAACCACCGATCACAACCAGAGGGCAGCTACAAAAAATGGAATGGCTTAAATTTTTAACAGGCGAAATCGCAGCTGGCTCTATCATCGTTTTTCTGTTGGCAGCTGCATTTACATGCTGGCGCTCAGGCTCTCTTCATCCTATCAATACCCGTGTCTTGCGATTATTTATCAGCAAAGACGACATTGAAGACACGGTCATTCGCAAAAATTTGGCAGACCATTCTGCTTTGGCTGCGTTTCGAATGGAACACCATATTCGCGTCCAGACGCTAAAAGACGCCAAAGCCCTGATTGGATTCGCGGACTTACACAATATCCCGCTAAAATTGATTGGACACGCAGGCTGGGCGTTTGACCTCAAAACCCACGTCATTCACCCCAAAAGAGTTCATTCTAAGTGGTGGTTGATTTTGCCATCTATCGCATTCGTGGGGTCTATTCTTCTCGCAGCCATCCTAGGCACGATTGCCACCCAGGACAGACTGTTAGTCACCTTAAAAGAGACAGATACGAACCTTTTCATTTCAGAAAATGAGGCGAAGACTCTGGGGCTTCTCTCAACCAAAAGCGATGTATTAACGATCGAACAATGCAAAAACACCGCCGACAAACAAGTCGTCCCTCCAACATTCGATCCAAGAGACCTTAAAATTCTTTGCGACGTCTGGGCAGATCCCATTCTCAAATCGCATTTAGCAAAAGAAGTGCCTAAGCAACGTAATGCATCGCTGTTCGCCTTCGTCATCTCACTATGGTGCGCTTGGTTCTTCTATACCATATTCAGAGAGCTGATCTCTGCGAATATTCTCAAAGCCCTTCTTGAAGAGCTTCAAGTAAGCACAGGCGAATAGTGACGCTTCGGCGCTTGTGCCAGCGCTTCAAAACAAAGAGATGAGGAGGTGTTCCTCCTCATCAACACGACGCGCTTGAAAATCTAAAATTGCAACTAGGAAAATTGACGGCTTATTTTAGATTTATGGAAAAAGTATTTCTAAATTGAAGACAGTTGTCGTGATTTTCATGCACATAGCCCTCTGCAATTTGATAGTGTTGAACCACACGTGGCCCTCTCAATACAGCAGGATCTAACGGATATTTAGCGTAAGGATTGTGAAAAATCTGCAACCCATCCGTTATTTTCTCCGAAGGCTTACCTATTGAGGCGCTTTGCGGATAAGGCCCTTTTGGTCCTCCCCAAGTTGTATTGATGAAGCCCAAAGCAGGATGACTAGACATAGCAACCGCCTTTCCCCATGTTGCTGCACAGGAGAAAATAACGGCGCTAACTTCCTCCCATTGGTCATCTAAGAAAATACCTAAATCAATGGTGGCTCCGTTATCTTTCTCGATTGAACCCAGTGCCACGCTAGGTGGGCCGTTCGGATACAGGTGGGGCTCTTTCAAAAAGGCAGTTTCGTCAACATAATCATCATAAAGGAGTGCGCGAATAGGCCGATCATATTGAAACTGAAAATCCGGCTGTTCGAAAGGTGCAACAGCAATGACAAATGGCTTCCCTTTAACATGAGGAAGCTTTGAATAGACATCGGTGTATTTGCGCGATTTTTTTGAAAGTGCGTTGGACAATCTAATCATTGCCTCTCTATTAAGGGGCCAAAAATTCTTGTCCAGAACCTCTTTCGTCATCGGCGCTTTTTTCTCCCATTCAGCGATAGAGCCGCTTGAAGCGTTTGCAGTCACCGCCTCCACAATGACTTCACCATTTGCAGTTATCAAATGGAAATCTGGCGAAGCTTTTGTCCAATCCATTTTAAATCCATAGTCCTTAAAAACACCATGGAGGTATATTTCCCAAAAGGACGAATTGAACGTTGTCTGAAATTCCTTGATGAATTTTCCATCTCGATCAGGAAATCCCTCTGCCCAACCCTGGACAACTGCTCTTTCGCCTATGCGAGAAGGCTTGATAACATTCACGAAGTTAGAGTGTAGTTTGTCAGCTGGAACGACTGGACTAAAAAGATCCATTTTTCATTTTCCTTTTTATTTGCTCGAAATGTGCCTTTTTCCCTTCAAGCTTAACAACAGCTCTTGCTGCTCACTATGCGTCAATTTGGAAAATTCTTGGATCATTTCTGCCAGTTCGTCTGTCTCTGCGTAGAGGTAGGCAAGCGAGACGCCAAGGGCGTCAGCCATCTTCTGAGCCGTCTCACTATCGCACTCATGCACTGCCCGCTCGTATCGATTGATGCGAACGCCTGCGACATCTTCTGGTAGTCCCATGAGCACTCCTAAGGCCTTTTGGCTGAGCCGAAGTGTCTTCCTCCGCTTCTTCATACGGGCGGCGAAGACGACACGAACACTGCGGGCGTTGGGAGAAGTCATGCCCCAAGGATGAACGTAAGCTACGTTGCTCGTAAATTACGTTGCCCGTATGTTACGTTTAGCGTATCTTTTGCTTCGTTGCAACCCTTGTGGTTGCACCCACCCAAGGCAAAGGACCAACCATGTCGAAGTTCCGTGTCTCCCTCATTTCCTTGCTCATTGCGGGGCTGACAGCCTGCTCAGGAGGCGGTCCGGCTCAAACGGAGAGAGAGCATGCATTTCTGCAATATGTGAAAGACAACGGCAGCGACGACGCCAGGATCGAGGACTTCAAGAGTGGCAAGTGCACGAAGGCAGAAGGCGCACCCAGCTTTTCTTGCGATGTGAGTGCGGAAGTCACAGCCATGGGCCGAAAGTTCGGCAATGAGATGGACGGTGTCTACACCTTCAGCCAAGTGGGCGGCGTTTGGAAGGTGACTGGTCGCGTCCAGTAAGACCCTGCTCGTTGGTATCCCCTCATCCGCTTTGGAACTTCGATGACGGTCTGGACTTTTCTTCTCTTCCTGTTGGTTGGCGGCGCATTTTTTATTGTTATTGGATCGGTGGTGGTCTTGAAGCTGCACGGTGAGCGTGCGGTTTTTAAAGAAAATTATCAGCGATTCCATTTTAATAAGCGCACTGCTATTGCCATTTCCACAGCTCGCTCATCCATTAAATTTAAAATGGGCAGCGCCTCAAAGGCTTATCAGTTTTCGGATGTTCGCTCATGGGATAAACATTGGCACCGATCGAAGCATGAGGGAACGATTACTGTGAATGTCCGGGACATCGACCACCCGAATTGGACGATCAGTTTTGGAAATGAGCGCGAGATGGACAAGTGGTATGAGCTTATTCGACAAGCCGTCAATGAAGGCTTGAAGCTTTAATTTAAATTGACGCATTAAAAAGTTGGCCCCAGTCGGGGCCTTTCTTTTAATTTGAACAAGGTCGTCAACCCGCACGGCCGCCTAGGATTTCCTTCTCCCACTCGTTCTTCATATCGTTCAAGTTTGCAGCCTCGATCCAAAAATTCTCATCTATCTCATCCAAGTCGGTCATAAGCCATGATGTAAAAAGGCCGATCTCAAAGCAGCAGAAGAGTGAAGTCTCAACTCTACTAGGCAAAACTAGCCCCAGCCCAACTTCAAAATGTGTGTTTGTTTCCTCCATTTTGATGGAGGGAATGATGGATCTGACATTAGGATGAGCACCGTCATCGATCATTGAGTCATACATGTCAGTGATGAGACCTGCATTTTCTGGCATCAACTTACCGAAACGCTTGCATGTTTTCTTGACTGCATCGCCAAACTCAGCGCGGCACCTTTTTCGAGCATCCTGGTCTCGATGCCGTTTAGCCCACACATCGCCAAGCTCTGGCTTCTGTTCGATAACTTGTGCATAGCAGGCTGCTTCAAGACACGCTCTGAGAGTGGGGAAGATCGCTGCACGGTATCCAATGAGAGCAGTGTTGATCGATGCACAGAACATGCCTCTGGCACTCAACCGCAGAAGAGTCGCAGTGGGCACCTGCAAACGAGCGGCTGCTGACTTCTCAATGAAAGCGTCCAGCTCAGCGCATCGCCTTACCGCGCTCGCATTTGATTGAATTGCGCCTTTGGCGCAATCAGAAGCAGCTTCAAGAAACTGATAAAGGGAGCGTGAGGTATCCAAGATCTGAAAGTTCCTAGAGGGCGGCAAATGATACCTAATTCATAAGAATCAGGTTGGGCGTGCTGGTTTTCCCGACGATTCTTATTACCGGATCAGGAATCACCTTGACTGAAGTCGATTCCGGATTATAAAACGTGGCATGGGCAAAAAAACGACATCGACTGATTATCACCTCGCTAATCCTATCCTGGACGACGAAGAGCGCGCGTTCCGAGCTGAGATTGTGAAAACAACTTACAAAGTCCTCAAAGCTAACAAGGTTCGCCCCTTCAAGCGGGTTAAACACCTATCCCAACTCTATGTCGATGGCCTAATTACCGATAAAGAGCTAAGCGCGCTCTTGAACGCTCGCATTTCAAGGTGATTGAACAGCGCAACAAATCTAACCCACTTATATAACATTGTTCGCGACTCCTTACACTGCTGGGGATTTTAGATTTAGCGCAACAAAACAAACTGCATCAAAAATAGTATTTTCGACATGGGTATTGACAGCCATCTGCTCGACGTTAGTGTCGGATGCAGAAGGAAACTCCATGCCCGATCATACAAAACAAAGCACATCTTGCAGATGCATCATTAGAAATTTGCCCCTCGGAAATACCGTCATCGGTGAGATTATTGTTGAGGGAGTAGATGCAGCCCAGTGCTTTGACAAAGTGCTGAAAACACTCACTCGAAGAGCTAGGCACAGGAAGTCTGACCACATCGAAGAAAAGCCAACTCTCAAACCCCGCATGCTTTCAGACGAGATTACGGGATATATTTCCGATCTGAAACGGAGGAAAGTAACGCTCACACACATTCAGTCCAGTGAGCAAACGCTTGGTGTTATGCTAGCGGTCACTGGCGATAAACAAATAGCCTCAGTCACAGACACCGATATTCGCGCCACTTTGGACAGCTATAAATTTTTGCCACCAAATGCTAGACGCAAAAAATCCTACAAAGATTTAAGCTTCCAAGACATTTTGGAAATTGGCAGAAAGAAAAAGCATTCATCCATAAATGCGACAACCTACAACAATCACGTCAAGCGGATCAAAGCGTTTTTCAACAAGCAGCTTCGTGCTAAACGCATTGAACACTCACCCGCTAACGGCATAGCCATTGAAGTTGATACCTCTACCTTGGTCAAAACTCGCCGGCCTCTAAGCAGAGATGACCTAGCCCGCATTTTCGAATTAGAACCCTACGCCAAATGGAGCAAGGATATGCCCCACCGATGGTGGGCACCCATGATTGCGCTTTACAGCGGTGCCAGAGCAGGCGAAATTGCACAGCTCAAAATCTCAGACATCGTCACCATCGACGGCATTTCTTGCTTTTGTTTCCGCGTAACGACGAAAAATCAGCGCATTAAAAACGCTTCCTCAATCCGAGTCATCCCCATCGCGCAGCCTCTTCTCGTTGCTAATTTCCTGACCTACGTCGATGAAGTCAAATCCACCGGACAAGATCGCTTATTCCCGCATCTGCCGCTTACAATTTCAGTCTACGATGGCGAAGCATACATGAAGGGCTATGGGAGCGCGATGGTCCAGCAGTTCGGCCGATATCTGAAAAAGCTGGGGTTTGAGACGGGCATTGGATCTCATATCTTCCGACATACCTTCGCCACAAATTTGACCCGAGAGAAAGTCGGAGCCGTCCAAATCGCAGCTCTGACCGGACACAAGGTGATCGGTTCTAAGTCAGAAAGCGTGCTGGTTCCGGGCTTGCAATCGTATATTGATCGGAATGAATGCCCGCCCGAGTTACGCGCGTGTGCGGAGACACTTGCCAAATTCAATCCCGGCATTGAGATCCCGATCTATACGCCAGGGCAATTCGCAAAAGCGCTATCCAACAGAAGACGCTTCAAAAAATAGCCCCGCGATGCGGGGCCTACTTTTTATCCCGGAAACTTAGGGAATTTTTCATCGGGATGCTTCGCCTTCCATTCCTTATAAGCCGCCGATCCTTCGTAAGCTGCAAAAGCACGTGGCGTCCTACCACGACCAGACCAAGTTTCCTGCGTATGGGGAAGCCAATACTTGGGAGCCACTTCCTTACGAGTGCCGGCCGCTTTTTTCGGACGGCCAAGTCCCCCAGCAGAAGCTCCGAGCTGAGCTGCGAGATCTGCTTTCTGCTTGGCGGTAAAGTGCTGTCCAAAGTGGGTCAGCAAATCTGACACTTGCTGAAAAGCGTTTGCTGCTTCTTCTTGCAGCAGATTGGCTTCTTGCTCTTCCAACTTCTTTATTTCTTCGGCGAGTTTCGCTTTGGCTGCTGCAATTGAATCGAGGCTGACTTTACTCATTTATCACCTTGGCAGAAGTTCATCGCTGCGATAGACATAACCTTACTGGACTCTCACCGCATCTGGGACATCATACATGATGTGAGTCACCTCACTAACCAAACGCTGGTCTAACAACAACTTCATGATCAAGGCAGCCGTTTCGGGGGTAGGTATTATCTTATTCGATGCGTCGAACTGGATAGCCCAGCTATACTTTTGAGCCACCGTTTTGAGTGCACTGATGAAAGCCGCATCCGCATACAAAGCTTTTTCTTGGATGACCGCCATGCGCCTTAAATGTATTGCGTTCGTTCCAACATGATCAATAAGCGGCTGCATATCAGTGAATAAAGCCACGAACTCAGGCTGTGTTTGGAGATGATTGAAAGCCTGAACATAACCAGCTCGATACTGCATCATGGACTCGAAGCCGCCTTTATTAGCAACCAGTATTCCAGTCCCTACGCAAAACATATCAAAGCGTGGATCAAGGGTGAATTCCTCGCCTTGTATTGCCTCCAATGCGCCATTCACGAAGTTCATAAACAGCACATTCTTCTTCTTGTATGCCGTTCTCCATGTGTTGGGAGAGCGCCTAGTGGCGTAAACAACTTCCCCATCATGGACAAATTTAATACAATAGCCAACCGCGCGGCGCAATTCCTTCGTCTCTTTAACTGTATGTTGTGTTTCTGGACGGTCAACTAAATTTTTTAAGATGGGGAAATTTGTCTCATTAATTCCAACCGAGAGGCAACTGTTTTCATTAGTCTGGGCCAAATGCCCATAGGGGTGAAACTCGGTAATTCGTTCTTTTTCAGACTTAACAAAACCCTTCAATGTTTCACTGAGCGTTGTGTCGATCAAGACATGATGCGCAGTATACTTCTCATTCTCAGCTGATCTACGTTTAAAAACCCACAGATAAACATCGGCTTTATCAAAGTCAAATTTCTTGAAACGTTCGAAAGCATCCTGCGTCATATATCCCCCATAATATAAACATCCTGCACCGCCTCGGCGCGTTCTTCGCCAATGCTAAGGAGCCCCTTCTTTAATACACGGGCCACGATCACTTCATTGGACTGAACCAACTTCATCTTTACTTCGTAAAATCTCCACCCCAAGACAATCAACATGGGGTTAAGAAATATTTGACCCGACCTGTAAGTGATCAAGAACAGGACAAAGAGAAATACTGAAAAACCGGCAATTTTAGAAGGATCCCCATAAGCCAACCCCATGAACGACACGATATAGGGAAATACATAGTTGATTAAGTCATTCGGAATTGATTTAACCTCTTCGATCCTCACCGGGAACCGTCTTGGAACTGCTTTTAACGTATGCATTGTCCATGCAAGGCAGAACGCTGTGACTATAACGCCGCCAATCGCCAAGTATGGATGATCAAAAAAAGAAAACGAGCAAGCATCGCCTCGCCAAGGCTTACATACCGGCATGACCCAGATTTTCGCTGGAATATCTTGAACCAGCAAAATCAATGCAAGCGGCAGATACGACCCCATGAAAAGGAGGAACGCTGATAGCAGCCTGAACTCCATGTCAACCTTCTCTTCGATTATTCAACCGACAGACGGATGCCAAATCCCTATTAGAAACCATGCCCATCTCCTAAGATCCCTTTAAGCACATCATGCCTCCATGCAATCTCAGAACGTGCGACCTTAGGATGATTCCGCGTTACAACATATCATCGATTGCCGCGATGATACTTTTGGCTATGCCCTTCCGACGGCCTTTATCTTAGATGAACGAAGGCCAAGTCGGAACAGGAATCTCACTACATTGACCTGTGCCTGACTTCAAAACTCAGAGATCGAGGTATCATTCTGGGTATCAAAGCAGGCACATCTGCTGGACCCAAATTTCTTTAGGTTCAAGGGTTTGTCTGAGGGCGTTTACAGGCTCCGCCCACCTCCACCATTCTCACCTGCAAATCTAGCGTAAGTAGCTTGATTTTTCAAGGTTTTCTGGTGATTTACGACCCTCAAACGATACCCCTTCAAGGTATCGTTTGAGGTATCGTTTTGCCCAAACCCTTCTTGTTGAAGCGCGCCAGCGGGCTCTATGCCCGCTTTCTGGTGCCTATCGACGTGCGTCCGCTACTTGGGTGCCGCTTCCTGGTGCGCGCCCTGCCCGGTCGAGGCGACGCCGCCCGGCTGGTCGCAGCCCGCATGGCGGTGGCACTATCGGAGTCCTTCAAGGCGCTGCGGACAGGGACGATGGTGAACGACGACATCAAGGACATCTTGCGCCGGGTGCGCGAGAACGGGCATCAGGATTTGACCATCCAGCAAGTGCGCCTCCCCAATGGACTGACGCTCGGCAATCTCACACGTGCGATCGGCAGCGTGCTGCACGCCATCGCGCATCGCGCAAGGCGTCTGTGCCAGGCGCCGCCTAGCGTTGCAAGCGCAGATCACATTTGCGCGGACTGCTTCCAGGACTTGCCACTGTCATGGTGCGATGCAGGCCTGACCGGAGCCGGATACAGCGCTCAATCGGTTTTGTTGGCAGCTCTCAATCATTTACAGAATCTTCGTGCGCTTTGCGCGCTTCGTCCGGGATATGAAGCGCTATCTCGGGAAAGTGTTCGCGGTCTCTCGGATCTTCAAGAACCAGCATTTCGCGCACCTTCCACATCTGCACCGCTTTAGACAGATTGACTGCATTGATCTCGCTATCACCACGAAATATAGTTTTATTATTCTCGTCACGGATGCCAAGATGTGAATTCTTCAGCGCCAGCCAATCGTTCGTAGCGGCCAGATAATCGCCTTGCGCTTCGGCACCGCTGCGGATAGGTGCACTTTCGCGCAACCTTTGCGCCATTCCATCCAATTTCTCGATAAATTCAGTGGTTTTGCTTTCACTGAGCATCATGGCGATTGAGGATACCTCACCAAGCATGGTGGGAGTTCCAGGGCAGCGCTTTTCCGGAATGAAAAACGGAGCGTCCGCAACGAAGGGATTTCTTTCCTCCATCACCAGATGCAGCAGGGCGTACGCGGTGTCATCGATCCTCTTGTGCGCTTGCTGTTGCGTTTCACTGCTGCTGGACGTCGCGGCGGAAGAAGATGCACCCGTGGCCTCCCGGGCAGCCCGGGCAGCCCGGGCCACCCGAGCTGCCCAGGCCGCCAGGGCAGAAGTCGGCTCGGAGCGGATAGAGAGGAGTCGGTCGAGTTCATGTTGCAGACGTGGTGGAACTAGGATCGTGCAATCCGCAGGTAGCCGAAAAATACTGACAGGCAGCCTTTGCAGATTGTCGCAGCCGCGCAGGTCGAGCTTCTGAAGTTGCGACAGTTTATGTATATCATGTGGCAACGAGCGCAGATTGCTGCAGTCTCTCAGAATTATTTTCTTCAGCGGCGCTCGCGCTTGTGAAATAAGCGGGTATTCGCGCAACTCCGTGCAGCCACTCAGATCCAGTTGCTCCAGCTTGGGCAGGCCATGAATGCTGCTGTCGAGTTCGGCAAGTGGTGAATTGGCAATCTTTATTTCCTTCAACTCTTTCAGGCGTCGGAGGGACGGCGGGAGCGAGCGGATCCCGGTGTTCGACAGTTCAAGCTTCTGCAAGTTGACCAATCCTTCGCGCTCGCCGGATGCGTTGCGGATCGCAAGATCCTCGGGGAGTTCGGACAATTCAGGGCAGGAGAGGATGGAGAGCGCTCGCAACTCCTTTAGCCTGGAGATGGACGCAGGCAGCGCGCTGATCGGATTTGCATCTAACTTCAATGTCCGCAGGCTGGTCAGGTCGCCGATGGACTCGGGAAGTTCCATCAGTCCAGTTCTTCTGATCGTCATATTTTGAAGATGCGAAAAGCGGAACGTCTGCTCCGGGAGCCGTGGCAGCGGGAGATATTCGATATCCAATGAGGTGACGTTGGGAGACGTTGCACGTGCCAGCATCCTTGCAGTGGCTTGTAGCGCGACGCGGGGATGGGACTCGATTCTATGTGCCGGCGCGTAGATGGAGCTCGAGGCGCCTAACCAACTGGAGCTTTCAGCCTCGCATTGCTGGCGCCACTGCGATAGCACGCGCTCGTAAGATCGAATCGGTTCGCTGCGTTGCCGGAGCGGCTGGCGCTGCAGCGCTTGCGCAGGCGAAGGTGTCGCCAGGACGAGCGGAGAAGGTGCCGCCGCCGCTTGCATCGGATGGTGGAGCGCATCCGGGGTGGGTTGCTGGCCGGGCGCATCGCTGCGCCGCGATGGCGTTGACGGATGGCGCGCGCGCTGACGAGGAAAACGTCTGAACAGGCCGCTGAGCAGGCCAGAACGGGGTTGCGTTGCGCCAAGCGGCAGCGTCCGCTCGCCCGGTGCTGCGCTCGTACTCGATTCGGCGTGCTGCGGAATTTCCGCTGGCGTTTCTGGCGCGCGCGAGCGGTTGATGCGTGGCATGGCAGTCCTCGTTCGCTGCATGGCGTATGCACGGCATGATCGATCTGAAGCGCAGCGGATAACGGGTTAGGGGCGAAACCCTGATCGGTGGGGCGAAGTCTAGGTGGGTGCGGTGGTCGCCTGAATCCAAGGCCCACGCACAGAACCCGATCTTCCCCAAGCATCCGGGCAATTCGGTTTTTTCATCTGCCCATTGCAGCAATGGATCGCCAGGCAGGTTGTCGCAAGCATGGCCCGCCTCAACGGCCGGGCAACGCTTGAACGCAGCGCCATCCGGCAATGTCGGCAGCAGCAGGCATGAGATCTACCGGTGCTTAATGAAAGTGGTCCAGCCGCGGATGCCTGCATCCTTGAAGCAGCCCCGAGCGTCGCCTTCGGCCGCACAGCTGGTAGGCGAATCATGCGCGCGTGTCCGTTACGGCAGCGTCCTCGAGGTGTTGCGGAATGATGTCGGGGCCGTCGCGGGGGGGGCAAGGAGACGGACCATGCCGACTACGTCGAGACAACAATCCGGGGCACAGGACCGGCAACGCAGACACATCCGTTACTCGCCCACATGCCCATCACCGTCGGTCTGTACGGTAGGCGATGACCTTCAGATCAGGACGCCCCGCCATGTCATTGACCCAGGAACAACTGCGCATCCTGCAGGACATCCATGCCACAAGACCGGTCGGCGAAGCGGAGACGGCTTGGGCGGTGCGCGAGAATTATGCCGCGCAAGGCGAAGATGGCGATCTCGCGCTAAGCCAGAACGGGCTGCAAGCGATCGACGGCAGCGAAGCGTAATCCCAGGCGCCGTGTCGCCTTCGCCGCACCATGGCAGCGCCGCTGCGAGGCAATAGCGCACAGTGCTGCGGCCATCCCACCTGGACCCGGCTGGCGCCATTGTGGTGTGGTGATGATGCGCAACTTCTTCGTGGTCGTGTGCGGCGTCGGGGACGCTCGCGCCGTCAGTGTGCGACCGGCACAGGCAGCGGCGTTGCCAGCGCCACCTCCTGCGGCAACACCGCGTCCTGGCCCCAGCCGCCGAGCGCCTTGTACACCCGCACCACGCCGACATTGACCGACGCCTCGGCATCGGCCAGGGCATCGTCGGCACTCAGCTTGGTGCGCTGGGCATCGAGCAGGGTCAGGAAATCTTCCGAACCGGCACGGTAGCGGATCTGCGCCAGCGCTTCGGCGCGGCCTGCCGCTTCGGCCTGCTCGAGGACGATGGCCAGCCGCGCCTGCTGTTTGGCGTAGGCGGTCAAGGCGTTCTCGGTGTCCTCCAGCGCGCCGAGCACCGCCTTCTCGTAATCGGCGGCGGCGCCGTCGGCCTGCGCCTCGCTGGCGCGCAACCGCGCGCGCACGGTGCCGAAATCGAACGCCGCCCAGCGGATCGATGGGGTCAGCGACCAGGCCTTGCTGCCGCCCTGCAGCAGCGCGCCGGCATCGCCGGACAGGAAGCCGACGAAGCCGCTGAGGCTGATCCGCGGGAACAGGTCGGCGGTGGCCACGCCGATCCGCGCCGTCGCCGCCGCCAGCCGGCGCTCGGCGATGCGTACGTCCGGCCGCCGGCGCAGCAACTGGGTGGTATCGCCCAGCGGCAGCGCGCGGGCGTAGGCGGGCGTGGCGCGCGGCGCCAGCAGGTCGTCCAGCGCGCCGGGCTGACGGCCCAGCAGCACCGTCAGCCGATGCCGGGCCTGCGCTTCGCCGACTTCCAGCAACGGGATGTCGGCCTCGATCGCCTTGAACCGGGCGCGGCTGCTCTGCACGTCCAGTTCGCTGCCGGCGCCCAGTTGCGAGCGGGTCTCGGTCAGGCGCTGGGTGTGGCGCAGGTTGTCCAGGGTGGTGCGCGCCACCGCGATGCGTTTCTGCGCACCGCGCAACTCGAAATAGTTGCGCGCCACTTCCGCGGCCACGCTGACCTGCGCATCGGCCATCCCTGCCTGCTCGGCTTCCAGGTCGGCGCGCGCCGCCTCGCTGGCGCGGCGCTGGCGTCCGAACAGATCGAGCTCCCAGCCGGCATCGAAGCCCAGGCTGTAGCGCTCGGTCAGCACCCGTGCACCGCCGGCGTCGGCATCCGGCGCCTTGCCGCGGCTGTAGTCGCCGTTGGCGGTGACGTGCGGCGCCTGGTCCAGGCGCCGTTCGGCGAACACGGCGCGCGCTTCGTGCACGCGCGCCAGGGCGATGCGCAGGTCGAGGTTGGCGACCAGGCTCTGGTGCACCAGTTGCTCGAGTACCGGGTCGTCGAACTGCGCCCACCACGACGCCACCGGCGAGGCGCTCGCGAACACCGGTGCCGCCGCGCCCTGCAGCGTCACCGGCGCCGGTTCCGGCGCACGGTAGTTGGGGCCGACGCTGGCGCAGGCGCTGAGCAGCGCCAACGCCAGCGCGCCGATTGCGGGACGGATCACCATGGCAGCACCTGGCCCACATGGGTGTAGCTTCCGGTCGCGCCATCGGCGTCGAGCAGCGCCATCATCACGCTGCTGCGCGCGCCGTCGGCCACGTCCAGCTCGCCTTCGCCGGCATTCATGTCGGTCTTCACGTAGCCGGGGTGAATGCTGTTGACCTTGATCGGGGTGTCGCGCAGTTCGTAGGCCAGTTGCACGGTCCACGCGTTCACCGCGCTCTTGGACACGTTGTAAGCCGGCACCTTGAAGTCGTAGATCGGCGAACCCGGCTGATTGTGCAGCGCGATCGAGCCGAGCACGCTGGACACATTGACGATGCGCGCGGCCGGCGCGGCGCGCAGCAGCGGCAGGAACGCCTGGGTCACCGCGATCAGGCCGAACACGTTGGTGTCGAAGGTCTTGCGCCAGGTCTCCAGGCTCTGCTGCGAGACTGTGCGTTTCATGTCGTCGATCAGGATGCCTGCGTTGTTGACCAGGATGTCGAGCCGGCCGTGGCGCGCCTGCACCGCCGCCGCCGCCGCCGCGATGCTGGCGGCGTCGGTGACGTCCAGGGTCAGCGCCTCCACCGGCAGGCCTTCGCCCTGCAGTTGCAGTGCGGCTGCGCTGGCGCGGGTGGAATCGCGGCCGGCCAGCAGCGTGTGCACGCCGGCCTCGGCCAGCTGGCGCACGGTATGCAGGCCGATGCCGCGGGTGGCGCCGGTGACGAGTGCGATTTTCTGGGTCGTGGTCATGCGAATTTCCTTGAATGAGGGAATGAACGGATCAGGCGTGGATCGGCGCATCGGCGGCGTGCGCCGGCGCATGCGACACCAGCGGACGCCCGGACAGCTTGCGCAGGGCGACATAGAACACCGGGGTGAGGAACAGGCCGAACAGGGTCACGCCGAGCATACCGGCGAACACCGTGATGCCGGTGGCCGAGCGCACTTCTGCGCCGGCGCCCTGCGAGAACACCAGCGGCACGGTGCCGGCGATGAACGCGATCGAGGTCATCACGATCGGACGCAGGCGCAGGCGGCAGGCCTGCAGCGCCGATTCCACGATGCCCTTGCCCTGCAGCTCCAGTTCGCGGGCGAACTCGACGATCAGGATCGCGTTCTTGCACGCCAGGCCCATCAGCACCACCAGCCCGACCTGCACGAACACATTGTTGTCGCCGCCGCTCAGCCATACCCCGAACAGCGCCGACAGCAGCGTCATCGGCACGATCAGGATCACCGCCAGCGGCAGCGTCCAGCTTTCGTACAGCGCGGCCAGCACCAGGAACGCCAGCATCACCGCCAACGGGAACACCACCAGCGCCGCCTTGCCCTGGCTGGCCTGCTGGTAGCTCAGGTCGGTCCATTCGATCTCCATGCCGTTGGGCAGCACCTGCTTGGCGATCTGGGTGAGCTTGGCCATCGCTTCGGCCGAGGACAGCATGCGCGCATCCGCCTCACCGGCCAGGTCGGCGGCCGGATAGCCGTTGTAGCGCAGCACTGGATCCGGACCGTAGCTCTGCTTGAGCGTCACCATCGAGCCGATCGGCACCATTTCGCCGGCGGCGTTGCGGGTGCGCAGCCGCGCGATGTCCTCGACGCTTTCGCGGAACGGCGCATCGGCCTGGGCGATCACCTGCCAGGTGCGGCCGAACTGGTTGAAGTCGTTGACGTAGGTGGAACCGAGATAGGTCTGCAACGTATCGAACAGGTCGGTCAGGGCCACGCCCTGCGCCTTGGCCTTGACCCGATCGACCTCGGCGTCCAGCTGCGGCACGTTGGCCTGGTAGGTGCCGATCGGATAGCTCATGCCCGGGGTCTGCGCCACCGCGCCCTGCATCGCGTTGACCGCGTTCTGCAGCGCGCCGTAGCCCAGATTGGCGCGGTCCTCGATGAACAGCTGGTAGCCGTTGCCGTTGCCCAGGCCCAGGATCGGCGGCGGCATGAACGCGAACGCCATGCCTTCGCCAAGCTGCGAGATGCGCTGGTTGATCTCGGCATTGATCTCCAGCGCGCTGCGGTGGCGCTTGGCGAACGGCTTCAGGGTCAGGAACAACACGCCGGTATTGGGCGTGTTGGTGAACTGCAGCGCGTTCAAACCGGGGAACGAGATCGCATGCTCCACGCCGTCGGTCTGCATGGCGATGGTGACGACCTTGCGCAGCATCGCGTCGGTGCGCTCGAGCGAGGCGCCCTCGGGCAGTTTCACGCCGGCGATCAGGTACATCTTGTCCTGGGTCGGGATGAAGCCGGCCGGCACCGCCTTGAACATCACCCCGGTGACCAGCAGCAGCACCAGGTACACCGCGAACACCGCGCCGCGCTTGCCGAGAATCCGCGACACGCTGCCCTGATAGCGCTCGGAACTGCGGTTGAAGAAACGGTTGAACGGACGGAACAGCCAGCCGCCGAACAGGCGGTCCATCAGCCGCGACGCCGCATCCTTGGGCGCGTCGTGGGAGCGCAGCAGCAGCGCGGCCAGCGCCGGCGACAGGGTCAGCGAGTTGATCGCCGAGATCACCGTGGAAATGGCGATGGTCACCGCGAACTGCTTGTAGAACTGGCCGGTGACCCCGGACAGAAACGCCATCGGCACGAACACCGCGCACAGCACCAGCGCGATCGCCACGATCGGCCCGGACACCTCGCGCATCGCCTGGTGCGCCGCGGCCAGCGGAGTCAGCCCTTCCTCGATGTTGCGCTCCACGTTCTCCACCACCACGATCGCATCGTCCACCACGATGCCGATCGCCAGCACCAGGCCGAACAGGGTCAGCGTGTTGATCGAGAAGCCCAGCACGTACAGCGCAGCGAAGGTGCCCACCACCGACACCGGCACCGCGATCAACGGAATGATCGAGGCGCGCCAGGTCTGCAGGAACAGGATCACCACCAGCACCACCAGCAGCACCGCTTCCAGCAAGGTATGCACCACGGCGGTGATCGAGTCGCGCACGAAGATCGTGGTGTCGTACACCGCCTCGTACTTCACGTCGTCCGGGAACTGCTTGGTGAGTTCGTCCATCGTGGCGATCACCTGATCGCGGATCTCCAGCGCATTGGCGCCCGGCGCCTGGAAGATGCCGATGCCGACCGCGTTCTTGCCGTCCAGCTGCGAGCGCAGCGTGTAGTCGCCGGCACCCAGTTCCAGGCGTGCGACGTCGCCCAGGCGCACGGTTTCGCCGTCGGCGCCGACCTTGAGCACGATGTCGCCGAACTCCTGCTCGCTGCGCAAGCGGCCCTGTGCGTTGATCAGGGTCAGGAACTTGCTGTCGGGCATCGGCTCGGCGCCGAGCTGGCCGGCCGAGACCTGCACGTTCTGCTCGCGCATCGCCGCGACCACGTCGCTGGCGGTGAGCCCGCGCGCGGCGATGCGTTCCGGATCCAGCCAGGCGCGCATCGCGTAGTCGCCGCCGCCGAACACCTGCGCATCGCCCACGCCCTGGATCCGCGCCAGCGCGTCCTTGACGTGCAGGCGCGCGTAGTTGCGCAGATACAGCGTGTCGTACTTGCCCTTCGGCGAGGTCACGTGCACCACCATCAGGAAGGTCGGCGACTGCTTCTGCGTGGTCACGCCCTGCCGGCGCACGTCCTCGGGCAGGCGCGCCTGCGCCTGCCCGACGCGGTTCTGCACCTTGACCGCCGCATCGTCGGCATCGGTGCCGGGGCGGAAGGTGATGGTCATCTGCAGTACGCCGTCGGAGCCGGCCACCGACTTGAGGTACATCATGCCCTCGACCCCGTTGATCGCCTCCTCCAACGGCGTGGCGACGGTCTCGGCGATGACCTTGGGATTGGCGCCCGGATACACGGTGCGCACGATCACCGAGGGCGGTACCACGTCGGGGTATTCGCCGATGGGCAGCATCGGGATCGCGATCAGTCCCGCGGCCAAGATGACGATCGACAGCACGGCGGCGAAGATCGGCCGGTCGATGAAGAATCTGGAAAAGTCCATGGGCGGTGGTCCTGGAAACTAAGGTGAAACGGGGGCAGAACAGGAATGCGGGCAAAGCGGCGGCGACGCTGTGCGCGCCCCTGGCGTCAGTCGGGGGACGACTCAGTCGAGGGCGACGGCCTTGCGTGCGGCGGCCGGCGACGCCGTGGTCAGCAGCACGGGCTTGGCCTGCACCGGCATGCCGGGCATGAACACTTTCTGCACGCCGTCGACGATAACCCGATCGCCAGCGTTGAGCCCGCCGAGCACGATGCGCAGGCCTTCGGCGCTGCGCCCCAGCTGCACGTCGCGGCGCTGCGCCTTGCCTTCGTTGTCGACCACGTAGACGTACTTGCGGTCCTGGTCGGTCAGTACCGACCGGTCGTCGATCAGCAGTGCGTTGAAGCGGCCGCTGCCGAGCAGGCGCACGCGCGCGAACAGGCCCGGGGTGAAGCTGCGATCGGCGTTGTCGAGCAAGGCGCGCACGCGGATGGTGCCGGTGCTGCGGGTGATCTGGTTGTCGAGGAAATCGACCTTGCCGGCATGAGGGAACCCGTCCTCGCCGACCAGGCCGATCTGCACCGGCAACTGCCCGTCGCGTTCGCTGGGCCGCTCGCCCTTGCGCGCCATCTGCGCATAGCGCAGGAAGGTGCCTTCGTCGGCATCAAAGTACACATGCACCTTGTCCAGCGACACCAGCGTGGTCAGCACGTTGGCGCTGTCGCCGGCGCTGACCAGATTGCCGGCGGTGACCAGGGCGCGGCCGGCGTGGCCGTCGATCGGCGCGCGGACCTGCGTCCACTCCAGATTCAGGCGCGCGGTGTCCACCGCGGCCTGCGCGGCGAGTACGTCGGCATCGGCCTGTTCGGCGGCAGCATGGCGCTGCTCCCAGCTCTCGGTGGAGATCGCCTGCTGGTCGGACAGTTTCTTGGCGCGCGCCGCCTCGCTGCCGTTGAGCCTGGACTGGGTCCGCGCCCGCGCCAGCTCGGCGTTGGCGCGCGCCAGTTCGGCGCGGTAGCTGCGCGCGTCGATGGTGAACAGCACATCGCCCTTGTTCAGTTCCTGGCCTTCGACGTAATTGACCTTGTCGATGTAGCCGGACACGCGCGGACGCAGATCGACGCGCTCGACCGCCTCGACGCGGCCGCTGAACTCGTCCCACTGGCTGATTTCCTTCTGCAGCGCCGGCGCGACGCCGACCGCAGGCGGCGGCGCGCCCTGCCCGTCGGCCTTGCTGCCGCAGGCGGCCAGGGCGGCGGCCAGCAGCGCGATCGCCAGCGGGCGCAAGGCGCGCGAGGGGCAATGGAAAAGCGACATCGGCATCGGGTTCATGGGGAAACCTCGTGAGTGGAAAAAGAAAAATGCGCTGCGGTCATCAACGAGGTGCGTGGATGCGCGTAGTGATGCTTATCGATATCGACCACAGGCTGGTCGGGCAAGCCGCCGTCGGCCAGCAGCGCCACCGCGGCGCGGCCGACGCTGAGCGCGGTGAACCATTCCGGGCAGTCGTCGCTGCCGGCTTCGCTGCGGCACACCGGATGCGCCAGCGCCAGCAACTGCACGCGCACGCCCAGCGGCTTGGCCTCTTCGTGCAGGACCTGGGCGAGCATGCGGATCGCCGCCGCGGCTACTGAACTCTCGCCATGCCCGGACCAGGCGCGCAACGCGCACGGGCTGCCGAGCAGGAGGTAGCGGCCGCCGCGCTCGGCCTGCGCCAGCAGCGGCAGCAGGTGCCGGGCCGCGGCCAGATGCGGCAGCAGGTCGGCCTCCATGCGCCGGCGCAGCGCGGTCAGCGGCTGGTCCAACAGGCGCCCGCAGCGCAGTGCACTGCCGAGGCTGGCGACCACGCCCGCCAACGGCCGCGGCCGCTGCGCCACGGCAGCGGCCAGGGTGGCGGCGCTGGCATCGTTGCCGACCGAACCCTGCAGCACGTGCAGCGCCGGCTCGTCGCTGTAGCGATCGCGCAGCGCGCGCAGCCGGCCGCGGTCGCGCGCCACCGCCAGCACCGGGCTGCCGGCCTCGAGCAAGGCGCCGACCACGCCCCGGCCGATGGTGCCGGTGCCGCCGAGCACCAAGACCTCCGGGTCCAGCGTCCCGCTCACGGGACTTTTACTCCCGCAAACGGGACAATCGTAATGCGGCCGAGTCGCCCGCTGCCGCGTTGGCCCAGCTGCATCGCGCCGCCGGCCTGGCTGCGCGGCGGCGGGGTGAACTCGCGAAAGGCCTTGAGATAGCCGGTTTCCAGCGCGTCGATGGACGTACCATCGCGTCGATTGGGGCGACGGACGCCTGCGAGAAACGGCAACAACGTACGCAACAACATGAGCAATTGGCCTGGGTGGCGGCGAATGCGTACAAATTAGGCGTCAAAGCCGCACTTGATTAGTCCGAATTAAGGGGAATAATCGTCCCGTCACCGGTCCAATCGTTCTCCCTCCTCAGGAACCCGCCATGACCCACGATCTGAACGACACCCTGATCTTCGTCAAGGTGGTCGAGCAAGGCAGCTTCATCGCCGCGGCCAACGCGCTCGGCCTGCCCAAGACCACCGTCAGTCGCAAGGTGCAGGATCTAGAGGCACGCCTGGGCGCGCGCCTGCTGCACCGGACCACGCGCCGCCTCGGCCTGACGGAAGCCGGCGCGGTCTATCACGAGCATTGCCAGCGCATCGCGCGCGAGCTGGAAGAAGCCGAGAGCGCGGTCGGGCAGCTGCAGGCCGGCCCGCGCGGCTGGCTGCGTTTCAGCGTGCCCTACTCGGCCGGCATTTCCTGGGTGGCGCCGATCCTGGGCGAATTCCACAAGCAGCATCCGGAAGTGCGCCTGGAAATGATCATGACCAGCGACAAGGTCGATCCGATCGCCGAGGGCGTGGACGTGGCCCTGCACATGGGCGCGCTGCTGGATTCGACCATGGTCGCGCGCAAGCTGGCCACCTTCCGCACCCAGGTGTTCGCCAGCCCCAACTACATCCAACGCCACGGCGAGCCGCTGCATCCGGACGACCTGCAACATCACCGTACGCTGGCGCTGAGCAGTGGCCGCAACGGCGGCAACCGGCTCAGCTGGCCGTTGCGCAACGGCAAGCAGAGCGGCGACTTCGCGATCCAGCCGATCCTGCTCGCCAACGACTCGGCGGCGCTGATCGGCGGGCTGGTCTGCGGCGAAGGCCTGGTGCTGGCCAGCGACGCGACGATCAAGCCGCTGATCGAGGCCGGCAAGGCGCGCCGCGTGCTCGGCGGCTGGGTCGGCCCGGACCTGGATTTCAACGCGGTGTTTCCCGGCGGGCGCATGCTGTCGCCGAAGGTGCGCGCCTTCGTCGATTTCCTGGTCGGCAAGCTCAACTTCGACGTCAACTACATGCTGGCGCAATGCCCGGCCAAGCTGGCCGCGCAACACGCCGACAGCGGCGCCGAGTTCACCCTGTGCAGCGGGGTGGCGATGAATACCCAGACCGTTGCGCTGCCGCAGTTACCCGCGCTGCCGTTGACCGATGCAGAACCTGCGCCGGAACTGGAGGAAGAAGTGCTGGTCTGAGCAGGCAGGCGCGTAGCGACCGCGAGGGTTGGCGCTGGCTGCGCGCTCGGCGCACGCGTCTGCGCCACCGACGCACGGGTGAGGCCACAGAGGCCACAACGCGAAACGGGCCGCATCAGCGGCCCGTTTCGCGTTCCAGGGCGGCGGTCGCCGCTCAGGAGCGCAGCGGCACCACGCGGATCTCGACGCGGCGGTTCTGCGCGCGGCCGGCCTCGGTGCTGTTGTCGGCGATCGGGAACTTCTTGCCCGCACCCAGCGTCTCGATGCGCTCGCGCTGCACGCCCTGCGCGGTGAGGTACGCCGCCACCGAGGCGGCGCGCTGTTCGGACAGGCGCTGGTTGACCGCATCGCTGCCGACGCTGTCGGTATGCCCGACCACTTCGATCATGGTCTGGTTGTATTCGCCCAGGGTCGAGGCCACGCCGTTGAGCGCCGAATAGAACTGCGGCTTCAGCGTGGACTGGTTGAAGTCGAAGGTAATGCCGTCGGGCAGGTTCAAGGTGATGTTGTCGCCGTCGCGGCGCACGTCGATGCCGGTGTTGGCAGTGCGCTCGCGCAGCGCGCGTTCCTGGCGATCCTGGTAGTTGCCGATCGCCGCGCCGCTGAGCGCGCCGATCCCGGCGCCGATCATCGCGTGCTGGCGGCGCTCGGTGGCGCTGCTGCCGCTGAGCAAGCCGGCGGCGACGCCGACCGCGGTGCCGATCAGCGCACCGCGGCCGGTGCGGTCGTTCTGCTGTTCGGTCTGGTTGCCGTACTGGTCGCGCTGCACGTAGGAGCCGCCGGTGGCGCAGGCGGACAGCACCAGCACGCTGACCAGCGCCACGGATATGCATTGAATAGCGGTGCGTTTCATCGCGCTCTCTCCCGATTCTGAAATGAAGTGGAAGCCAGCATAAACAGTGGGCCGCCAGACGGGGATGAACGTTGCGCGCGCCGCACTGCGCCCCGTTCAGGAAACCGGCAGCAACGCGTCCGCGTCCACCGCGCGCAACGGATGCTCCCAGTCGCCCATCAGCGCCAGGTACAGCAGCTTCTCGAATTCGGCGCCGATGCGGCGCATCACCGCATCCGGGTCGGGAATCAGCCGCGCATCGCCGATCAGGCCGAAATGCACGCGATGGTTGTAGCTCATGATCGACACGCCGACCCCGATCGAACCGGTCTGCGGCACACAGAACATCATCTCGCGCACCCGGCTGCCGGCCAGGTACAGCGGCTGCTGCGGCCCCGGCACATTGGTCGCCACGGTGCTCGCCTTGCGGCTGAACAGGTCCAGCGCCAGCGACTGCAGCGCCGCCGGCGCCATGCCCACCGCGGCCAGCAGTCCGAACACCACCATCGCCTGCCGCGACTGCTTGAGCTGCTGCATCGAGGCGGCCACGCGCTGCACGCGCCGCACCGGATTGGCCTCGCCGACCGGAAGGTCCAGGAACACCAGCCCGAAATGGTTGCCGAGCTTGCGCGCGTGTTCCAGCGGGCGCAGGTTGACCGGCACCGTGGCGCGCAGGGTCACCCCGTCCAGCGCTTCGCCGCGCTCGAGCATGTAGGCGCGCAAGGCGCCGGCCATGGTCGCCATCAGCACGTCGTTGACCGTGCAGTCGCAGGCGCGGCCGACCGCCTTCACTTCGTCCAGGTCCAGCGGCGCGGCCCATGCCACCCGCTTGCTGACCCCCAGGCGCCCGCGCAGCAGCGTCGGCGGATCGTCGGACAGGAGCAACGCATTGGCCAGTTCGCGGCCGATCAGGCCGCCTTCCTTGGCCAGCATCTGCGCCAGGTTCGGGTCCTGGTACATGGCGCGACCCTTGTCGAGCATGCGTCCGCCCAGTTTCAGATAGCGATCGATGGCGCCGACCCGGCGCACCACTTCCTTGCCGTCGTCCTTCAGCCAGGCACGGCCCAGTTGCGCCGCTGGCTCCGGCACGCGCTGCATGTCGGTCAGCGACAGCAGTACCTGCACCAGCGCGATGCCGTCGGCGTAGCTGTGGTGGATGCGCGCGACCAGCGCCGAGCCGCCTTCGTAGCGTTCGATCAGATGGAACTGCCACAGCGGCTTGGTCTTGTCCAAGGGCGTGGATGCCATCTGCCCGGCGAAGCGCTCCAGCGCCTGCTTGCCGCCGCGCCCGGGCAGGGCCGACAGGCGCACGTGCCAGTCCAGGTCGAAGTCGTCGTCGTGTTGCCAGTGGGCGCCGGTCGCGGTGTCCACCGGCTTTTGCTGGAAGCGCGGAAACGACAGGAAGCGTTTGCGCACCAACTGCTTGAACTGCGGTAGCGACAGCGCCTCGTCGAGCATCAACACGCCGGTGATCATCATCGGATTGGTCGGCCGCTCCATCCGCAACCAGGCGGTATCCACACGCGACATCGGTTCGCGCCGCGGCTTGCGGCGGGCTGTGCTGGTGGCCATGCATGCTCCTGTGCGTGGCCGGAGTGAATCATGGCGCAGCGAAGGGCGTCAATCGCGGCGCCCTACCCTGCGCTGCCGCGGTTCACGCCGCAGCGCCGCTCGCGCGCACTGGCTTGGCCCGCGTCAGCCGCCGCCAGTCTCGCGATAGGCGGCAAGCGCGGCGTCGCGGCCGGCGGCCAGATCCACGATCGGCTGCCGCGGATAGTGCGGCGCGCTGGTGGCCAGGCGCTGCGGCGACAGCCACGGCGCGAAGCGCTCGGCCACTGGCAGCGCCGCCAATTCCGGCACCCAGCGCGTGATGTAGCGGCCCTGCGGATCGAACTTCTGCGCCTGCGTCACCGGATTGAACACGCGGAAATACGGCGCGGCGTCGGCGCCGGTGCCGGCCACCCACTGCCAGCCGAGGGTGTTGTTGGCCAGGTCGGCATCGACCAGCGTGTCCCAGAACCAGCGCGCGCCTTCGGACCAATGCACGCGCAGGTGTTTGCACAGGTAGCTGGCGACGATCATCCGCACCCGGTTGTGCATCCAGCCGGTGTGCCACAGTTCGCGCAGGCCGGCATCGACGATCGGCACGCCGGTGCGGCCGCGCTGCCAGGCCTGCAGCTGCGCCGGGTCCGGCGTGGCCCAGCGGAACCGGGCGAAGCGCGGATTGAGGTTGTGCTCGGGCGTGTCCGGGAAATGGTGCAGCAGGTGGTGGGCGAAGTCGCGCCAGCCGAGCTGGCGGATGTAGCCGTCGATCGCCGCGCCGGTGGCGGCGCTGCGCTGCTTTTCCAGTGCGGCGACGATCCGCCACGGCGCGATCTCGCCGAAATGCAGGTGCGGCGACAGCCGCGAGGTACCGACCTGGTCGGGACGGTCGCGGCCCTCGACGTAGCCGCGCAGGGCGCAGTCGACGAACACCTCCAGCGCCTCGTGCGCGCCCGCCTCGCCCGGTTGCCATACCTCCCAGAAGCCGCGGTCCCAGCCCAGCGCCGGCGCCAGCCCAAGCTGTTGCAGCGGCAGGCTGGGCAGGGCCGGCGGTGGTGGTGGCAGCGTCTTCGGCGCGGGCCGCAGCGCAGGTACCTGCCAATGGCTCAGGGCGCTGCGCCAGAACGGCGTGAACACCTTGTACGGCCCGCCCTGCTGGGTGGCCAGTTGCCACGGTTCGAACAGCAACGCGCTGTTGTAGCTGTGCACGTCCAGGCCCTGCTCGCGCAGTTCGCGCTTGAGCTTGGCGTCGCGCGGCTGCGTGGCCGGTTCGTAGCGGCGATTCCAGTACACCGCGACCGCGCCGCATGCTTGGATCAGCTCGCGCAGCACGGTCTCGGCCGGACCCTGGCGCAGGATCAAGCGCGATCCGCGCGCTTGCAGCTGCGCATCGAGCGCGGCCAGCGCGCGCTGCAGCCAACTCAGCGAGGCCGCGCCAGCGGACCAGGCGCCTTCGTCGCCTGGACTGTGCACATAGACCGGCACGGGCGTGTGCCCGGCGGCCAGCGCCGCGTGCAGCGCGGGGTGATCGTGCAGGCGCAGGTCGCGCCGGAACCAGACGATGGCGTAGCTCATGCGCAGGACGGGCCGGAAAAGGACGCGCAAGGATACGCGTGGCCGGCGCGCAGCCGGCGTGAGCGCGCGCAATCGATGAAGGCGCGCGCCGACGCAAGACATCTCGCAACGCAGCTGGCGCTCGACCGCCAGCGCGGGCGCACGGCCCTATTCGAACGCGCCCACCGAATCGTGCGCCAGATTGTCGAAGCGGGTGTACTCGCCGAAGAACTTGAGCTTGCACGAACCGGTCGGGCCGCCGCGGTGCTTGCCGATGATGATCTCGGCCAGGCCCTTGTCCGGCGAATTTTCCTTGTTGTAGTAGTCGTCGCGGTAGATGAACACGATCATGTCCGCGTCCTGCTCGATCGCGCCGGATTCGCGCAGGTCGGCCATCACCGGGCGCTTGTCGGTGCGCGTTTCCAGCGAGCGGTTGAGCTGCGACAGCGCGATCACCGGCACGCCCAGTTCCTTGGCCAGGCCCTTGAGCGAGCGCGATATCTCGGAGATCTCGGTGGCGCGGTTCTCGCTGTTGCCCGGCACCGCCATCAGCTGCAGGTAGTCGATGACGATCAACCCCAGGTCGTGCTCGCGCTTGAGCCGGCGCGCCTTGGAGCGCAGGATTTCCGGCGACACGCCCGGCGTGTCGTCGATGAAGATCTTGGTCTCCTTCAGCATCTTGATCGCACCGGTGACCCGCGCCCAGTCCTCGTCCTCGAGCTGGCCGGTGCGCAGGCGCTGCGCATTGATCCGGCCGTTGGAGGAGATCAGGCGCATCGCCAGCTGCGAGGCCGACATTTCCATCGAGAACACCGCTACCGCCTTCTTCGACTTGATCGCCGCGTACTCGGCGATGTTCAGCGCCAGCGTGGTCTTGCCCATCGCCGGACGCGCGGCCAGGATGATCAGGTCGGTCGGCTGCAGGCCGGCGGTCATCGCGTCGAAGTCGCTGTAGCCGGTGGGCAGGCCGGTGATGTTGCCGCCGCTCTCGAAGCGGCTGCGCAATTCCTCGAACGCGTCCTTCAACGCGCCGGGCATCGCCACGAAATCGCTGCGCCCGCGCGCGCCGGCCTCGGCGATCTTGAACACCGCCTTCTCGGCGCTGGCCAGCAGCTCGGCGCTCTCGCGCCCTTCCGGCTGGAAGCCGTCGTTGACGATGCCGGTACCGACCTCGATCAGCTGCCGCAGCACCGCCTTGTCGCGCACGATCTCGGCGTAGGCGGCGATGTTGGCCGCCGACGGCGTGGTGCTGGCCAGTTCGATCAGGTAGGCGCCGTCGCCGACCATCTCCAGCTTGCCCTGCGATTCGAACCACTCGCCCAGCGTCACTGCATCGAACGGGCGGCCCTTCTCGGCCAGCTCGCGGATCGCGCGGTAGATCAGCTGATGGTCGCGGCGGTAGAAGTCGTTGTCGGTGAGCTGGTCGTTGACCCGGTCGTAGGCGTCGGGCGCCAGCATCAGGCCGCCGAGCACCGCCTGCTCGGCCTCGATCGAATGCGGCGGCACGCGCAACTGATCGATACGCGGCTCGCTGCGTTCGCCACGCTCGCTTTTGCGGTCGCCGCGGTAGCCGGGACGGGCGGACATGGGCTGGGTCTTCTCTCTGCGGGACTGCGAAACTGAGGGACACGGGCGGCGCGACGGCGCGGCCCGGTCTGCCATCTTAGTCAGCGGCGCACGGCACGGCTAGGGACAAGTCTGTGGACAACCCGTTGAGAACTGCGCACAGGCCGCGCCACGCAAGGCGATCGCCGCAGCGCCGCGACATGTCGCGCCGGCTGCGACCGAACGCGCCGGACCCGACGCACGGCCGCGCGCGCTCAGGCCTGCAGCTCGTCGACCCAGGCGATGAACTTGTCGACGAAGCCCTGCAGGAACTTGCGCGTGTCGGCGTTGCCGATGCTGCCGTCGGCCTCGATCAAGCCGTCCGTGAACTGCAAGAACACCTCCGGCTGGCCCAGCACCGGCATGTCCAGGTAGGCCAGCACGTTGCGCAGGTGCTGCTGCGCCAGCGCGGTGCCGAGCGCGCCGGGCGAGACCCCGCACAGCGCCGCCGGCTTGCCGGCGAAGGCGCTGTCGCCGTAGGGCCGCGAGCCCAGGTCGATCGCGTTCTTGAGCACGCCGGGGATCGAGCGGTTGTACTCGGGGGTGACGAACAGCACCGCGTCGGCGTCGCTGACCTGCGCCTTCAGCCGTTTGCCCTGCTCCGGGTAGTCGTGGTCCTGGTCCTGGTCGTACAGCGGCAGGTCGCCGATCTCCACGTACTCGAAACGGGCGCGGTCGCCGACCAGTTTCTCCAGTGCCAGCGCCAGGCGCCGGTTGTACGACTCCTTGCGCAGACTGCCGACGAAAACCGCGATGCGGTACTGGCTCATGGCTTACTCCTGACCAATTTTGGGGCTTGCAGCCTAGCCGCCGGCGCGGCGCGGCCAGGTGAATACGTCCCAGGCGACCGCCGCCAGGCCGCTCAGCGCCGCGCCTGACAGTCCGCGCGCGACCGCCCACACACCTCCACCGCGTGCGCCTGCAGCGGCTCGGGCAGCCGGTCATGGCGCAGGGCAGGTAGCGCGCGCCCAGCTTGGCCGCCACCGCTTTGGAATTGGCGTTCTCGGCGGCGAACGCTCATGCCCTCGTCTGCTCGTGCCGGCCATCGGTTGCGTCGGCGGCCACGCCAGCGCCGCCAACCGGTTCAGAACGCATTGATCCCGGTCAGCTCGCGGCCGACCACCAGTTGGTGCACGGTCTCGGTACCTTCGTAGGTGATCACCGATTCCAGGTTCAAGGCATGGCGGATCGCGCTGTACTCGGTGGTGATGCCGGCAGCGCCGAGCAGGTCGCGGCAGTCGCGGGCGATGTCCAGCGCCATGCGCACGTTGTTCCACTTCGCCAGCGACACCTGCGCCGGCTGCAGCGCGCCGGCATCCTTGAGCCGGCCCAGCTGCAGCGCCAACAACTGCGCGCCGGCGATGCGCCGAGCCATGTCGGCCAACTTGATCTGCGCGCTCTGCGTGGCCGCCAGCGGGCGCCCGAACAAAATTCGCTCGCCGGCATAGGCCAGCGCCTCGCGCAGGCAGGCGATCGCCGCGCCGATCGCGCCCCAGCTGATGCCGTAGCGGGCCTGGGTCAGGCAGCCCAACGGGCCTTTCATCCCGCGCACGCCAGGCAACCGCTGGCTATCGGGCAGGCGCACCGCGTCCAGGAACAGCGCCGAGGTCACCGAGGCGCGCAGGCTCATCTTGTGCGCGATGTCGTGCACACCGAAGCCGGGCGTGCCGGCCTCGACCAGGAAGCCCTGCACGCCGTCCTCGGTCTGCGCCCACACGATCGCCACGTCGGCCAGGCTGCCGTTGGTGATCCACATCTTGCTGCCGCTCAGGCGCCAGCCGTCGCCGTCGCGCACCGCACGGGTCTGCATCGCCGCCGGGTCGGAACCGCCCTGCGCCTCGGTCAGGCCGAAGCAGCCGATCGCGCTGCCGGCGGCCATCGCCGGCAACCAGCGCTGCCGCTGCGCCTGGCTGCCGTAGGCGTGGATCGGATACATGCACAGCGAGGACTGCACGCTGACGAAGCTGCGCAGCCCGCTGTCGCCGCGTTCCAGTTCCTGGCAGATCAGGCCGTAGCAGACCGCATTGAGGCCGGCGCCGCCATCGGCCGGCGGCAGTGTGGCGCCGAGCAGGCCCAGCTGCGCCAGTTCCGGCACCAGTTCGGCGGGAAACCGCGCCTGGTCGAACGCATCGCCGATGATCGGCAGCACCCTGGCATCGACGAAGCGCGCCACCGCCTGCTGGATCGCGCGCTCTTCCTCGCTCAGCAGCGAGGCCACATCGAACAGATCGTCGCAGGGCAACGGCATGGCAAGACTCGGGGCGAAAACCGCAGTGTATCGGAGCGCGCGCGCCGCGAAAAAAGCAGAGGCCGGCGCTGCGGCCGGCCTCTGTTACCACGCTACTGAGCTACTGGCGTACGCCGCTTCAGCGCTGACCGACGACGTCGCTGGCCGAGGCGGTCTGGGTGACCAGGCGCCCGTCGAGCACCGGCAGGCGGTCGCTGTTCGGCCTGTCGTCCATGCGCACGGTCTTCTCCTGGCCGTCGTAGCGGTAGGTAACCTCGTAGCCCTTGACCACATCGTCCCTGCCCAACGCGATGCGGCTGCCCGGCTTGCTGTCCGTGCGCATGGTGCCGGTGCTGCCATCGTCGTTGCGGTAGGTCACGTTGTAGCCGGTGATCCGCGAAGACTCGGCGGTACTGTTCTCGGTGTGGCACTTGCGCTCGGTACGGTCGACCACGCGGCCGCCGACGTGGTTGCGGTCGACCTCGTTGCCGATGAAGCCGCCTGCCACAGCGCCGGCCGCGGTGGCCGCTTTGCGGCCGTTGCCGTGGCCGACCTGGTTGCCGAGCAGGCCGCCGACCAGCGCACCGACCACGGTGCCGCCGACGTTGCCGTCGCGCTCGGGCAGGCGCTCCTGCACTACCACGTCGTTGCAGACTTGCCGCGGGGTGGTGGTGCTGGAGGTCTCGCGCAACGGCTCGGTGCCGATCACCTCGGCGTAGCGCTGCTCCTGCTGGGTGATCGGATCGACCCGGACCACATCGGCGTATTCCAGCTTGCCGCCGACGCCGTTGCTGGCGACCGCGTCGCCGCTCGGGCTGTTGTCCAGGGCCGGACGCACGTCGCCATTGCCGACGAATTCCTGCTTGTCGCGGTTGTTCATAAAGGCCGCGGTGGCCACACCGCCGACCAGTAATGCGCCAGCCGCGACCAGAATGGTTGTCGTATTGCTTTTCATCGTTGCTCTCCTGCGGTCTGGCCGCGTTGTCTACGATGCTGTGATTACCATGCCGAAGCTGAACCAATCCGCTCCCTATTCAGCAAAAATCCGCAGCGTGCTCTGGTGACGCGCCTGGAACGCCGCCATATCAAGGCTGTTAGCGTTTTCATCACGTTGCCGGAGAACCGTCCATGCCCAACCCGATCATGCTGCCTTTGCTGCGCTGGGCCGGCAAATTGCGCTACCCGACGCTGTTCAAACTCACCGCTGGCCTGTTCGTGCTGAGCGTGCTGCTGCCCGACCCGCTGCCCTTCATCGACGAGATCGTGTTCGGCCTGGGCACCTTGTTGCTGGCCAATTGGAAGACGCGCACGCCTGCGCCGGCCGCAGCGGAGTCCATCGCGTCCAGCGCGCGGCGCGTGCGCCGCTGAGGCCCGATGCGGCTGATCGATAGCCACTGCCATCTCGACGCTGCCGAGTTCGACGGCGACCGCGCCGCGGTGATCGCACGCGCGCAGGCCGCAGGCGTCGCCGCGCAGGTGCTGCCGGCGGTGACGGCGGCGTCCTGGCCGAAGCTGCGCGAGGTCTGCACGATGGCCGACGGCCTGTCTCCGGCCTACGGCCTGCATCCGCTATTCCTGGATGCGCATCGCCCCGCGCATCTGCCTTTGCTCGGCGAGTGGATCGCACGCGAGCGACCCTGCGCCATCGGCGAATGCGGGCTGGATTTGTTCGTCGAAGGACTGGATGAAGCCGAACAGCAGCGCTACTTCCTCGGCCAACTGCAGCTGGCGCGCGAGTTCGACCTGCCGCTGATCGTGCACGCGCGGCGCGCAGTGGACGCAGTGATCCTGGCAATCCGCAAGGTCGGGCGGCTGCGCGGCGTGGTGCACAGCTTTGCCGGCAGCCCGGAACAGGCGCGGCAACTGCAGTCGCTGGATTTCCTGATCGGCCTCGGCGGCCCGGTGACCTACGCACGCGCGCAGCGCCTGCGCCGGCTGGCGGCCGAATTGCCGCTGCAGCAACTGCTGCTGGAAACCGATGCCCCGGATCAGCCCGACGCGTCGATCCGCGGCCAACGCAACGAGCCGGCGCGGCTGCGCACGGTACTGGACACCATCGCCATGCTGCGTGGCCAGCCCGCCGCGGAGATCGCCGAACAGACCACGCGCAACGCGCAGCAGTTGTTCGGCCTGCAGGGCAACTCGAACAACCTGTAGGTTCATCACGATGAGCCGCCAAGACGCAGCAGACGCGCGTCTTCCAGACGATGTCAGTGCATCGTCTGGTTGCTGGGTGGCATCGATGTCCCGCATGGTGCGGCCGATGGCCGCCGCATCCGATCACGCCGGCACAATCCCTCGATGCTGCAGCGGAGCCAGCCGCATCAGAAGGACTCGCCGCCAACCTGCTGGGCGCACTGCGGGAGGGACTTCAGTGCCGACGGTATCCGCAGCCGGAAGCCCCATCGCGCCATTCATCGCGGCCGCAAGCTGACAGCTTTATTCGGCCGCTGGCTGCCCCAACAGCCTCTTGTCCCAGCACTCGACTTCGCGCTGGGCCAAGCGCCGTTCGAACAAGACGCGCCAGTTCGGCACCAGCGGCAACGCCAGCGCCTGCTCCAGCTGCGCCCGCTCCACCTCGCGCCGATACAGCAGTTCGATCAGGCGGGCCAGCGACCAGTCCGGGTATGGCCGTTCCAGCAACACCAGGCGGTCGCCGGCGGCGACCTCGCCCGGCTGCAGCACACGGTAGTACCAGCCGGTGCGACCGCTTTCCTGCACGCGCCGCGCCAGCGCGGCCACGCCGAAGCGGTCGGACAGCTTCCAGCACGGCTGCCGCGACTGCGACACCTCGACCAGCGCCGTGCCCAGCCGCAGCCGGTCGCCCAGGCACAGGTCGGCCTCGGTGGCGCCATGCGTGCTCAGGTTCTCGCCGAACGCGCCAGGTGCGTCCAGCAAGGCGTGCGCACCCAGTTCCCGGCGCCAGGCCGCGTAGTGGTCGTGCGGATAGTGGTGCAGCGCCTTGTCCAGGCCGCCGTGCACGCGGCGGTCGCCCTGCTCGTCCAGTTCCAGGCCTTCGATCCCGATCCGCAGCCGCCCGGACTGCTCCCGCTTGGCGATCGCGCTGCGGCTGCAGGGCCGGGTGAAGTCCTGCACGCGGCCGACCAGCACCGCATCCACGCCCAGGTCCAAGGCCGCAGCCGGGTTCATGCGCAGGCGCCGGGGTGCCGGATCAGGCGGCCGCGCCGCGATGCGCGGCGATTTCGGCCTGCAGCAGTTCGCCGAGGATGCGCACGCCGGTCTCGATGCGTGCTTCCGGCACGGTCACGAACGACAGGCGCAAGGTGTTGCGCTGCGGCTCGACCGCGTAGAACGGTGCGCCCGGCACGAAGGCGACGTTGCGCTCGATCGCCTTGGTCAGCAGTGCGCCGCCGTCCATGCCGGCCGGCAATTCGACCCAGATGAACATGCCGCCGGCAGGACGATTCCAGCGCACTTGCGACGGAAAGTATTTCTCCAGCGCCGCGAGCATCTGCTGGCAGCGGCTCGCGTACAGGCTGCGGATGCCGGGGATGTGCGCATCCAGGAAGCCGTCCTGCACCGCCTCGTAGACGATGCGCTGGCTGAACGAAGGCGTGTGCAGGTCCGCCGCCTGCTTGGCCTGCACCAGCTTGGCGTGCACCGCTTCCGGCGCCACCACGAAGCCCAGGCGCAGGCCCGGCGCCAGCACCTTGGAGAACGAGCCCATGTAGATGGCCGCGTCCGGATGCATCGACAGCAGGCTCGGCAGCGTATCGCCGCTGTAGCACAGCTCGCCGTAGGGATCGTCCTCGACGATGGGCACGCCGGCGGCCGCCGCGCGCGCGACCAGCGCCTGGCGCCGGTGCAGCGGCAGGCGCCGCCCGGTCGGGTTCTGGAAATTCGGCAGGCAGTACATGAAGCGCGCGCCGGCCAGCTGCGCATCGTCAAGCGCGTCCACCACCAGCCCGTCGTCGTCCGACTGCATCGCCGCGAACGACGGCTGAAACAGCGAGAACGCCTGCAATGCGCCCAGATAGCTCGGCGTCTCCACCAGCACCTTGCTGCCTTCGTCGATGAACACCTTGCCAAGCAGATCCAGGCCCTGCTGCGAGCCGGTGGTGATCAGCACCTGGCTGGGGCGGATCGTGGCGCCGTCGCGGCTCAGGCGCGCGGCCACCCATTCGCGAAGCGGCAGATAGCCTTCGGTCGGGCCGTATTGCAGCGCGGCCTGTGGCGCTTCGCGCAGCACCTTGTCGCAGGCGTACTGCATGCGCGCGACCGGGAACGTGTCCGGCGACGGCAGTCCACCGGCGAAGGAGATCACTTGCGGACGCTCGGTGACCTTGAGGATTTCGCGGATCGCCGAACTGGTCAGCGCCTGCGCACGGCGGGAGAACTGGAAGGAGGTCGTCATCGGCACAGGATAATCCCGGCCGCGCCGGCGCGCATCGCCATGCGCGCTCAACGCTTCCACAGCCTGGTCAGGACATCCCGCGCACAGTGCAACCCGTTCAAGCCGCGCGACGCCGCGCTGCCGAACAGCGCCTCGATCGGCATGTGATCGCCATTGGCGGGCATGTTCGGCGGGTGGTCGCCGTCTTGCCAAGCGGGGGGCCGGCTACTGACCTGCGCCGACCATCTGGCCGAACCGCTGGCGTTCGGCGCTGTAGGTCTCGTACATTTCCCCGTAGAGACCCTTGTCCTTGCTGGCCCAGATCTGGTTGGCCTGGTCGAGCACCAGCGCGCGTCCCTGCGCCGAAGGCGCCTGATTGTAGCCGCCGCTGATTTCCATCGAGCCGACCCGGATGGGAACCGATCATTTGATACCGATATTGAATCCACGGGTGACGCAGGTGTTGTGACCCATGGTCAGCGCCACCGAACCGCAGGCACCACACTGGTTGCTGAAGCAGCAATGCCAGTTCGATCCGTCGATATATTCGGAACGCTGCTGCTTGCCGACCCAACCACTGAATGTGGTTCTCAATTGCTGCGCAGCGGCGGCGCCGCTGAACAAAAATGTGACAAACGCGAACAAGACGACCTTCACCTTTGATATCGAAACAGCATTCCCCGAAATAAATAAGCCAATCCAAAATGCATAAAAAATAACCACTCCGCATCACATGCAGCCACCCAAAGAAAACGCAAAGAGACATCCGCGCATGGCATACGGATTATCTGAATCGAAATTTACCGAGGAATATCAACTGGGGTGACGGTGCGCAGAGCCCAACCAGGGAATACTAAATATCGGCGGCACGAGAAATTAACTAATGAAAGAAAAATATAATCATTAATTGCATTGACAATCGCACCGACTTGCTCCATGCATGGATTGGCAGCGCCCGTCTCTGCGTCCGGCTCAACCGTGTCCAGGTCTTGTGCGTTGTCTGGCACGTTTGCAGGACCCGATGCCGGCCCTGCGCGTTGCAGCCAGGCTCAATGCCGCCGCGGTGGCACCGGACCACAACTGTCGCAGCCGCCGCAGGCGCCGGTGCCGCCGCTGGCGGCAGGCGCGATCCTGCGGCCCAGCGCCTGCAACCAGGACGCGCGGCCCGGCTTGAGCAGGCGCAGGGCGACGGCAGTGCGCAGGGTGCGCGTGGTGCCGGGAAACTGCTTCTTCAGCACCACCCAGGCGCTGAGCAGCACCGCCAGTGCGATCACCAGGTACTGCAGCAACAGCGAAGTACTCATCTCAGCCGGCTCCCAATGCCGCCGCGACCTGGTAGGTGAGCAGCGAGGCCAGGTAGGCCAGCGCGAACAGGTAGAACGCGGCGAAGCTCATCTGCTTCCACGAGTTGGTCTCGCGCTTGATCGTGGCCAGGGTGGAAATGCACATCGGCGCGTAGATGTACCAGACCAACAGCGACAGCGCGGTGGCCAGCGACCAGCCGTCGCTGATCAGCGGCGACAGCGCCTGCGCAGCGGCATCGTCGTCGGCCGCCGACAGCGCGTACACCGTCGCCAGCGACGCCACCGCCACCTCGCGCGCGGCCAGGCCGGGGATCAGCGCAATGCAGATCTGCCAGTTGAAGCCCAGCGGCGCGAATACCGTGGTCATCGCATGGCCGATGCGGCCGGCGAAACTATAGTCGATCGCCGGCAGCGTGGCGTTCGCCGGCGCGGCCGGGAACGACAGCAGGAACCACAGCAGGATGGTCAGCGCCAGGATGATGCCGCCGACGCGCTTGAGGAAGATCGCCGCGCGCTCCCACAGGCCCAGCGCCAGGTCGCGCAGGTGCGGCACCCGGTACGAGGGCAGTTCCAGCAGCAGCGGATGTTCGCCCTTGTCGCGGCGCCACTTCTTCATCGTCCACGACACCGCCAACGCGCTGGCGATCGCGGCGAAATACAAGCCGAACAGCACCAGGCCCTGCTGGTTGAACACGCCCCAGACCTTCCGCTGCGGGATGAACGCGCCGATCAGCAGCGCATACACCGGCAACCGCGCCGAGCAGGTCATCAACGGCGCGACCAGGATCGTGGCCAGGCGGTCGCGCGGGTCCTGGATGCTGCGCGTGGACATGATCCCAGGCACCGCGCAGGCGAAGCTGGACAGCAGCGGGATGAATGAGCGCCCGGACAGCCCCGCCACGGCCATCATGCGGTCGAGCAGGAACGCCGCGCGCGGCAGGTAGCCGGATTCCTCCAGCGCCAAAATGAAGGCGAACAAGATCAGGATCTGCGGCAGGAAGATCACCACCCCGCCGAGGCCAGCGATGATGCCGTCGACCAGCAGGCTGTTGAGCGGCCCGGCCGGCAGCGTCGCACCGACCCAGGCGCCGAGCGCCTTGCTGCCGCCGTCGATCAGGTCCATCAGCGGCGCGGCCCAGGCGTACACCGCCTGGAAGATCAGGAACATCACCACCGCCAGGGTCAGCAGCCCGGCGACCGGGTGCAGCAGCCAGCGGTCCAGCGCGTCGTCGATGCGCGAGGTGCGGGTCGGCATCGACACCGCGGCGGCGAGGATGCGCCGCACCTGCTGGTGGTAGTCGCCCTGCCCTTCGGCCGGCGCCACCGCCGGCGGCAGCGCCGGGGCCATCGCGTCGAGCCGCTCGACCAGGGCTTTGGCGCCGTTGCGGCGCACCGCCACGGTCTCGATCACCGGCACGCCGAGCGCGTCTTCCAGCGCCTGGCGGTCGATCCGGATGCCGCGGCGCTGCGCGGCATCGACCATGTTCAGCGCCACCAGCATCGGCTTACCCAGCTCGCGCAGCTCCAGCGCGAAGCGCAGGTGCAGGCGCAGGTTGGTGGCATCGACCACACATACAAGCAGGTCCGGCGCCGGCTCGCCCGGATAGAAGCCGCGGCACAGATCGCGGGTGATCGCCTCGTCCAGGCTGGCCGGCTGCAGGCTGTAGGCGCCGGGCAGGTCGAGCACGGCGAAGTCGCGCCCGGACGGCGCGCGGAAGCGGCCTTCCTTGCGCTCCACGGTCACGCCGGCGTAGTTGGCCACCTTCTGCTTGCTGCCGGTGAGCTGGTTGAACAACGCGGTCTTGCCGCAGTTCGGGTTGCCGACCAGGGCCAGGCGCAGCGGAACGGCCTCCGCGCTCATGGCTGCGCCTGGGCGACGGCAGCGACGCTGACCTGCACCCGCGCCGCTTCGCTGCGGCGCAGCGCGAAACGCGTATAGCCGACCTGCACCAGCAACGGCTCGCCGCCGACCGGACCGCTCGCCAGCACCTGCACCTGCTCGCCGGCGACGAAACCCAGCTCGCGCAGGCGACGCGCGATGGCGTCGTTGGGCTGGCGCTCGTGCACCGTCTCCACGGTGGCAGTGCTGCGCAACGGCATATCGGACAACGTCACGGAGCGTTCCGTCGATAAGAATGGTTATCAATTGTAGCATCGCCGCATCGCATCATGGCGCGACCGGCGCAGCCCGCTATCATCGCCGTATGGCTGCCGTTATCCCTTCGCGAGAGAACCGCCGATGAGCGATGCACTGCTGCTGGAGCGCTCAGGCAAGGTCCTGACGCTGCGGCTGAACCGACCCGAGCTGCGCAACGCATTCGACGCCGCGCTGATCGCGCAGCTGACCGAAGCGCTGCACCAGATCGGCGCCGATCCGAAGGTCAAGGTGGTGGTGCTGGCCGGCGCCGGCGCCGCGTTCTCGGCCGGCGCCGACCTGCAATGGATGCGCTCCATGGCCACGGCCAGCGAGGCGGAGAACCTGGCCGATGCGCTGGCGCTGGCGCAGCTGATGCGTACCCTGGACGAGTTACCCAAGCCGACCGTGGCGCGGGTGCACGGCGCGGCCTTCGGCGGCGCGGTCGGGCTGGTCGCCTGCTGCGACATCGCCTTGGCCTCCACCGACGCCCGTTTCGGGCTGAGCGAGAGCCGCCTGGGCCTGTTGCCGGCGGTGATCTCGCCGTATGTGATCGCCGCGATCGGCGCGCGCCAGGCGCGGCGCTGGTTCGCCAGTGCAGAGGCGTTCGACGCGGCCACCGCCACCCAGATCGGCCTGGTGCACCAGACGGTGGCGCCGAACGCGCTGGACGCGGCGGTGCAGCGCCAGGTGGAACTGCTCGGCCAGGCCGGCCCGCTCGCCGCCGCCGGCGCCAAGGCGCTGGTGCGCCGGGTCGCCGCCGGCAGCGACAACGCCACCCTGGACCGCGACAACGCCGCGCTGATCGCGCAGCTGCGGGTCTCGGCCGAAGGCCAGGAAGGACTGAGCGCGTTCCTGGACAAGCGCGACCCGAACTGGCTGGGATTCTGGTGAGCCCGTTCGACCACATCGGCCTGCGCTGCGTCGACCTGGAGCGCAGCCTCGCGTTCTACCGCGCCGCGCTGGCCGCGCTCGGGCTGGACATCGTGATGGAGGTGAGCGCAGAACAGAGCGGCGATCGCCGCCACATCGGTTTCGGCCGCGACGGCAAGCCCAGCGTCTGGCTGACCGATGGCGCCGCCGGCGCCGGCGGCGAACTGCATCTGGCCTTCGTCGCAGCCGACCGCGCCCAGGTGGATGCGTTCCATCGCGCCGGGCTGGCCGCCGGCGGTCGCGACAACGGCGCCCCCGGCCTGCGTCCGCACTACCACCCCAACTACTACGGCGCCTTCCTGCTGGATCCGGATGGGCACAACATCGAAGCCGTGTGCCACCGCCCGGCCGACGCCTGACGTGCATTGTCAGCCGGCCGCCGCAGCTCGCCTAGCCTGCGGTTTGCGCCACCCGGCCACGGCGCGCAGCCGTCCACTCCAAGGAATGCATGTGACCGCCAATTCGTCGTTTCCGCCCTGCTCAGCGCGGCCTCTCCCGATCGCGCCCGTTTGCACGACGCGCCGCAGGCGCCGCCGATGAGCGACTTCGTGCGCCTGGTGGAAGTGGGACCGCGCGACGGCCTGCAGAACGAGAAAGCCTGGGTCGCCACCGCCGACAAGCTCGAACTGATCGCGCAGCTGTCGCGCACCGGCCTGCGCAGCATCGAGGCAACCAGCTTCGTAAGCCCGAAATGGGTGCCGCAACTGGCCGACGCGGCCGAGGTCTACGCCGGCATCGTGCCGGCACCGGGCGTGGACTACCCGGTACTGGTGCCGAACCTGAGGGGCTACGCGCGTGCGGCCGCGGTCGGCGTGCGCGAGGTCGCGGTGTTCACCGCCGCCTCGGAAACCTTCAACCGCACCAACACCAATGCCGGCATCGACGAATCGTTGGCGCGCTTCGCGCCGGTGCTGGCGCGCGCGGCGGCGGACGGGGTCAAGGTGCGCGGCTACGTCTCCACCGTGCTCGGCTGCCCCTACCAGGGCGTGGTACCGCTGGCCGACGTGGCGCGGGTGGCGCGGCAGCTGCACGCCATGGGCTGCTACGAGATCTCGCTGGGCGACACCATCGGCGTCGGCACCCCCGCCAAGGCACGCGCGATGCTGCGCGCGGTCGCCGCCGAACTGCCGATGGCGGCGCTGGCGGTGCATTTCCACGACACCTACGGCCAGGCCCTGGCCAATATCGCCGCGTGCCTGGAAGAAGGCGTGCGCGTGGTCGATGCCGCGGTCTCCGGCGCCGGCGGCTGCCCTTACGCCAAGGGCGCCAGCGGCAACGTGGCCAGCGAGGACGTGGTCTACCTGCTGCACGGCAACGGCGTGGCCACCGGCATCGACCTACCGGCCCTGGCCGCGACCGGGCGCTGGCTGGCGGACAAACTCGGCAGGGCGACCGGCAGCAAGGTCGGCCAGGCGCTGACGGCCGCTTGACCGCAAGCGATAGACGCGCCGGCAGCGCTCGGTCGCGCGCGCCCTGCTGCGCCACGCCACCCACCATGCACGGCGGCAACGCATGCACTTCCCGACCGTAGCGACAAAGAACGCATCCTTCCTTCCCGAGAGACGTTCTTCGGGTCCCGAGTCCCCGGTCCCCAGTCCCGACCTCCAGCCAGCTAAAATGCACGCTTCCCTGGAAAGGAGCACCTCATGCAGCTTGCCGATCTCCGCGCGGTGGTCACCGGCGGCGTGTCCGGGCTCGGCCTGGCGGTCGCGCAGCGCATCGTCGCCGAGGGCGGCAAGGTCGCGCTGTTCGACCTCAACGACGACAAGGGTGCGGCCGCGGTCGCCGCGCTCGGCGCCGCGCAGGCACGCTATTTCCGTACCGACGTCAGCGACGAGGCGCAGGTGGCGGCCCAGCTCGGCGCGGCGCGCGACTTCCTCGGCGTGCTCAACGCCGCGATCAACTGCGCCGGCATCCTCGGCGCCGGCCGCGTGCTCGGCAAGCAGGCGCCGATGCCGCTGGCCACCTTCCAGGGCACGGTGATGGTCAACCTGGTCGGCAGCTTCAACGTCGCCAAGGCCGCCGCCGACCTGATGCAGCACAACCCACCGGGCGAGGACGGCGAACGCGGCGCGATCGTCAACACCGCCAGCGTCGCCGCTTACGAAGGCCAGATCGGCCAGGCCGCGTATGCCGCCTCCAAGGGCGGCGTGGTGGCGATGACGCTACCGATGGCGCGCGAACTGGCGCGCTTCGGCATCCGCGTCAACACCATCGCCCCGGGCATCTTCTGGACCCCGATGGTGGACGCCATGCCCGAGGCAGTGCAGCAGTCGCTGGCCGCGTCGATCCCGTTCCCGCCGCGGCTCGGCCGCCCCGACGAGTTCGCCGACACGGTGCTGTTCCTGCTGCGCAACCGCTATCTCAACGGCGAGGTCATTCGTCTCGACGGCGCGGTACGCTTGGCGCCCAAGTAGCGGGGATTGGGGATTCGTAAAAAAGCGCCCCGCCCCTCTGCTCCCCGCCCTGTTCTTTAACAATCCCGAATCCCCAATCCCGGCTCCCAACCCATGAAAGCCAACGAAATCAAGAAAGGCAACGTCGTCGAGTACAACAATGGCGTGTACCAGATCCGCGACATCGAGCGCAGCTCGCCGCAGGGCCGTGGCGGCAACGTGCGCTTCCGCTTCGTGATGTACAGCGTGCCGGGCGGCAACAAGCTCGACGCCAGCTTCGACGGCGACGACGATCTGCGCGAAGTCGAGCTGACCCGCCACCAGTCCACCTTCTCGTACAAGGACGGCGAGGCGTTCGTGTTTCTGGACGACGAGGACTACACCCCATACACGCTCGATGCCGACGTGATCGGCGACGCCGCCGGCTACATCACCGAGGGCCTGAGCGGCATCTACGTGCAGGTCATCGACGACCAACCGGTGGCGGTGCAGTTGCCGCAGAGCGTGACCCTGGAAGTGATCGAAACTCCGCCGGAGCTGAAGGGCGGCACCGCGACCAAGCGGCCGAAGCCGGCCAAGCTCAATACAGGGCTGGAGATCATGGTGCCGGAGTACATCGGCAACGGCGAGCGCGTGCTGGTCAACACCACCACCGGCGAGTTTGCCGGGCGCGCGGACTGAATCCGTGCGTGCACGGCGCGGCACCATGCTGGCCGTGCTGTTGATCCTGCCGGGCTTGGCGGCGGCAGCCACGCATGCGGCCGCGGCGCAGGCCAAGGCCGGCTGTGCGATCCCGGCGGAAGTGGCTCCCGAGCACCAAGCCGGCTTCTGCGCGCTGTCGCAGAGGATCCCTGCCTTCGTCGCGCGTCAGGACGTGTGCACCCACTTCGCCGGCGAGGAACCCTACAATGCCGCGCGGCGCCGCGAGCTGGACAAGGCGATGGCGAAGTACTGCGACGGCAGCGAGGCGACCTGGGCAAGGCTGCGCACGAAGTATCGGCAGGACCCGGTGCGCGATGCTTGGCTGGATCGCTATGGCGAAGACGCCGGTCTGGATGTGCCGTACGGCGGCGGGGCAGCGGCGACAGCGGAGCGCATGTTAGTTACGTTCCTGGGCTTCATCGTGATCGGCTCGCGCGACGTTCGATTGAACGAGGCTTTGCCCGTACCCTGATCTTTCGCTGCGGAAACCTCGCGATGTTGGATTGCACGAGGCTTCGCCCGTACCCTCATCCGCCCCTTCGGGGCACCTTCTCCCGAGGGGAGAAGGAACAGCGCGCTTTAGCCCCTCTTCCAGCGGGAGAGGGGTTGGGGTGAGGGTCGGGCGCGAAGCGCCTCGTCCAGCCAGGACACCAGCGGCGCTGGTCGCGGCTGAGAGTTGGCTGCCAGCCGATGTCCTAAATGGCGGCAGCCCAGTCATGCAGGAGCAAATTCCGTCGCGCGACCTCTCCCCAGATGGACAAGTCCCGCGGATCTGATGGTCACGCAATGCTGTCGCGGTCGAACCACCTCCGCATCATTGCTTGTCGGCAGGCTGCAGCAACGAAGGCGAAACCAGCTGCAGGCCGCCGTTGTCGCGATTGAGATCGCGCAGCCGCGTGCCCAGCGTCGCCAGGTTCGCGTCGATCTGCTGCAGTTCCGCGCGCAGCGGCGGCGGCAGCAAGGCGTACAGACGCGCCTGCACCGCGGCGCCGTCGCTGCGCAGCGCGTCGATCCGCGCTTGCCCTTGATGCTGCAGCCAGGCGCGCTCCTGCGCCTGCGGCAACCCATAGCCCGGCTGGCCCTGCAGCAGCATCGACGGTTGGCTCAACAGACCTTGCTGCGCCAGCACCGCGCGCACTGCGGCAGCGGCATCCTGGGGTTGAACACCCATCGCGTCGGCGACGATGGCAGCATCACCGGCACCGGCCTGGACACCGGAGCCAGCGGCGGCAGGCAGATGCGCCCTGCCCAGATAGCGCCGTTTCAACGCATCGCGGCCGCGCTGCTCCTGGCGCCGGCGCGCGGCGTTCTCAAGCAACAACAGTGCGGCACTGGCGCGCAGGTCGCCGCGCTGCAGCCAGGGCGCGCGCTGCGCCGCCGGCAGGTCCAGCCAGGTGTCCACGCTGCGCGCCGGCAACGCCAACTGCGCGCGCGCGACCGTAAACATCGCCGCGTAGTGCGCGCTGGCCGGCGCGAAGTAGTAGCCCTGGCGTGTGACGGTTTCGGCATCGTCCAGCACCGCGGTGTCGGCGATGCCGGCGCGGGCCAGGCGTCGCAGCAGAGCGGTGGGGCTGATCCCGGACAACCGCGCGCCGGCCAGGCGCGGCACGCCGTCGTGCAGCAGCTTGTAGGTTTCCACCGCGCAATTGTTGCTGAGGAAGTAATAGCGCCCGTCGTAGCTCCAGTGCAACTGCGCGGCGCGCTCCAGCAGCGCCGCGCGCTCGTCCGCGGTCAGCCGCAGCGGAATCGACTGCAGGCCGCGCAGCTGCACCTGGGTGTAGTCGTCCACCACCTGGCGCAGCGGCAGCACGAACAGCCGCGACGGATAAGAACCGAGCAGACCGCGCAGATTGGAGATCTGCACGTCGTCGACGAAGGCGCGGAACGACAGCACCTTGTGATAGGCCAGGTCCAGCCGGCAGTCGGGACCGGGCACGCGCCCCGGCGCGCAGATCACCAACCGCAACATACTGTGGCCCCAATGGCTCATCGGCTGCGCGTTGCCTTCAGCCAGCAGGTAATCCACCGCGTAGACCCGCGCCGGATCGACTTGCAGCAGCGCCGCCTCGTCGGCCAGCGGATCCTGCAGGTAGGCCAGGCCGGGGGCGCAGGCGCTCGCCGGCGGCGACCAGGCCAGACGCTGCGCGAAATACCGTGCAAGCGCCGGGCGCCGGCATGCGTAATCGGGATCGAGCAAGAAGTGCTCCAGGTTGACCGCGACGAATTCCGTCGGCGACGCCAGTTCGTACCGGTCCGGGCTACGCTCGCTGAAGGCGTTGCGCCCCCGGCGCAAGCCCAGCCGCATCGGGCTGACCTGCCAGCCGGCCAGATCCAGCAAGCGCGGATCCGACGACAACCGGCCCGCCGCGGAACGGTCGTAGAAATGCGCCAGTTCGTGCAGCAGCGCGGCGACCGCCGGCCGCCACGCCGGGTCTGCTGCGCCAGCGTCGGCGGCACCGGTAGCAGGCGGCGCCATCCATGCGCGCAGCAAGGCCTTGTTCAACAGCAGCTGCCGCGCTTGCGCCCGTCCGTGCACCTGCTCGGGCAGGTCGTCGCGCCATTGCAGGGTCGGCGGCGCCGCGATCGCCGTAGTCCAGGCCGGCGGCAGCGTCGGCAGCATCGCGTCGAGCAGCGCCTGGCTGGCCGCGCGTTCGGGCGCGCTCAACCCGCTCGCATCGACCTGTAACTGCAATGCCTGCGCAGGCATTGCGCAAGCCAGTCCAAGCAGCGCCAGCCACGCCAGCCGGCGCAGCCGCCGGCGCGGCGTCACAGCGCCAGGATGGCCTGCGCCAGTTGCAGGTCGCTGGCCTGCTGCACCCGCGGGTTGCGCTCGCGCAGCACGCGCAGCGCCGCCTCCAACTGCGCGCCGCGGATGCGGCCGGCGCTGGCGACGAAACCGGCCGCATCGTCGCGCGCCTGCAGCACCAGCTTGTCATTGCCGGAGCTGCTGTCCGAGGACGCCGAACTGCCGGCCGAACCGGCCGAGGCCGAGCCGGCGGAACTGCCGGCGAAGCTGGATGCCTGCGCGAACGCCGGGACGGTCAGGATCAACAACAGCGCGCAGCGCGCGGTCACTCGGTTCATCGCATCGGTTCCAGCGGGATAGGGAAAGAGGGGGCGGCCGTGGCCGCCTCGGCATAGCCTAGCCGGCCGCCGCCACGAGCGCGAGCATCGCCGCGGCGCCAGCGCCTGCACCGCCTGCGCGCGGCTCAGGGATCGAACAGCTTGCCTGGATTGAGCAGCCCGGCCGGATCGAACACACGCTTGACTGCGCGCATCAGCGCGATTTCCTCGGCGCTGCGGGTGCTTTGCAGATACGGCTTCTTGACCAGGCCGATGCCGTGTTCTGCGGAGATGCTGCCGCCATGCTCGGCCAGCACCTGCGCCAGCAGCTTGGTGACCTGCTCGCAGGCGGCGATGAAGTCGGCGTCGGCGGTGGCGTCGGGCTTGAGCACGTTGATGTGCAGGTTGCCGTCGCCGATATGGCCGAACCAGACCACGTCGAACTGCGGATAGGCTTCGCCGAGCAGCGCCTGGGTCTGCGCCAGGAACGCCGGCATCGCCGAGATCCGCACCGACACGTCGTTCTTGTACGGCGTGTAGCGCGCCACTGCCTCGGTGATGCCTTCGCGCAGGCGCCACAGCTGCGCGGCCTGCGCATCGCTCTGGCTGATCACCCCGTCCAGCACCCAGCCCTGCTCCATGCACGCCTCGAACGCACCCAGTGCCGCGGCTTCCTGCGCCTCGTCGCCGCTGGCGTACTCGGTGACCACATAGTACGGATAGACCGTATCGAACGGCGCCTGCACGCCGTGCGCCAGCACATGGTGCAGCGCGCGGTCGGTAAAGAATTCGAACGCTTCCAGTTGCAGGCGGCTGCGGAACGCGGCGAACACCTGCATCAGCACTTCGAACGAAGGCAGCGCCAGCAGCATCACGTTGCTCGGCGGCGGCGGATCGGTCAGCCGCAGCGTGGCCTCCACGACGATACCGAGAGTGCCTTCCGAGCCGATCAGCAGCTGGCGGAAATCGTAGCCGCTGGAATTCTTGATCAGCCCGCGGTTGAGCTCGAGCAGCTCGCCGCTGCCGGTCACCACCTTGAGCCCGGCGATCCATTCGCGGGTATTGCCGTAGCGGATCACGCGGATGCCGCCGGCATTGGTGGCGATGTTGCCGCCGATCGAACACGAGCCGCGCGCGGCGAAATCCACCGGATACACAAGATCGTGCTCGCGCGCCGCGTTGTGGACCGCCTCCAGCGGCATGCCGGCCTGCACGGTGAGGGTGCGATCGACCGCATCGAACGCCAGCGCCTTGTTCATCCGCTCCAGGCTCAGCACCAGTTCGCCGTGCGCGGCCACCGCGCCGCCGGACAGGCCGGTGCGGCCGCCGGAGGGCACCACCGCCACCGCGTGGTCGTTGGCCCAGCGCAGCACCGCCTGCACCTCCTGCACCGTGGCCGGCAACGCGATGGCCAGCGGCGCCGGCGTCCAGCGCCGGGTCCAGTCGCGGCCGTAGTGCTCCAGGTCGGCGGGGTCGGTCTTCAGGCGCAGTCCGGGAACGGCGTGCGTAAGGGCGTCCAGGCGCGGGTCGGTCATCGGCTCAGAGGTCGTGGCGAAGGCAAGCGTTCAAGCGTGCCAGCGTTGTGCGGTGGCGTCTAGTTTCGGGACCGGGGACTCGGGACTCGGAAGAGCCGGACCACCAGCATGAAGCGAAGCGGCACCGTCAGGCTCACGCTTGCTCCGGGCCCCCGGTCCTCGGCCCCCAACAAGATGCAACTGAAACCGTCGCCGCCATTGCATCCGCGCCCTCCCGGCGTCCTATTGCGGCGCACCAAAGCGCGGATCCATCTGGCATAGTGACCGCCCCTTTCGCCAGGCCTCGTCGCTGCAATGTCGCCCAAGAAAACCTCGTTTCCGAAGCAGGATATCCGCGTGCTGCTGCTCGAAGGCATCAGCCAGACCGCCATCGACGTGTTGCGCGCCGCCGGCTACTCGCAGATCGAACTGCACGCCAAGTCGCTGCCGGAAGACGAACTGAAGGCGCGCATCGCCGAGGCGCATATCGTCGGCATCCGCTCGCGCACCCAGCTCAGCGCCGAGGTGTTGGCGCAGGCCAAGCGCCTGATCGCGGTCGGCTGCTTCTGCATCGGCACCAACCAGGTGGACCTGGACGCGGCCGAGCTGGCCGGCATCCCGGTGTTCAACGCGCCCTACTCCAATACCCGCAGCGTCGCCGAGCTGGTCATCGCCGAGGCGATCCTGCTGCTGCGCGGGATTCCGCAGAAGAACGCCGAATGCCACCGCGGCGGCTGGTCCAAATCGGCCGCAGGCAGCCACGAGACCCGCGGTAAGGTGCTGGGCATCGTCGGCTACGGGCATATCGGCACCCAGGTCGGCGTGCTGGCCGAGTCGCTGGGCATGCAGGTGATCTTCCACGACATCGAGGCCAAGCTGTCGCTGGGCAACGCGCGCGCGGCGACCGACCTGGACGACCTGCTGGCACGTTCGGACGTGGTGACCCTGCACGTGCCGGAAACGCCTTCGACCAAGGACATGATCGGCGCGGCGCAGATCGCGCAGATGAAGCCCGGCGCGCACTTGATCAACGCTTCGCGCGGCACCGTGATCGATATCGCCGCGCTGGACGCGGCGCTGACCTCCGGCCACATCGGCGGCGCGGCGGTGGACGTGTTCCCGGTGGAGCCGAAGGGCAACGGCGACGCATTCGAATCGCCGCTGGCCGCGCACGACAACGTGATCCTGACCCCGCACGTGGGCGGCAGCACGCTGGAAGCGCAGGACAACATCGGCGTGGAGGTGGCGGCCAAGCTGGTGCGCTACAGCGACAACGGCAGCACTGTGTCGGCGGTGAACTTCCCCGAGGTCACCCTGCCCGAGCACGCCGCGAGCCTGCGCCTGCTCCACATCCACCGCAACATGCCGGGCGTGCTGTCGCAGGTCAACGAACTGTTCTCGCGCCACAACGTCAACATCGACGGCCAGTTCCTGCGCACCGACCCCAAGGTCGGCTACGTCGTGATCGACGTCGCCGCCAGCGAGGAACTGGCGGCGGTGCTGAAGGATGAGCTGGGGCAGATCGCGGGGACGTTGCGGACGAGAGTTCTTTACTGAGCGGGACCGGGGACCAGGGACCCGAAAGGGCGTGGGTTGCGTGATCTGCTTTTCCGCGCCTGTTTCCCGCTCTCGTACCTTCGCGGGTTTGCGTCACCGGAAACAATCCAAGCCCGATCGCCGTCGAAGAGCTGACTCGCCAGCGCCGCCGCTCTCCCGGGTTCCCGGTCCCGATCAAGGCTGCAATTCGCCGCGCAACCCCTCGCTCAACAGATAATCGTCGGCCTTCAGGTACCACCGCTCTGGGCCGGTGGTGACTGCCTCCATGTACAGGCCGGCGCCGTCCTCGCGCGGCGGGCGCTGCAGGCTGACGATCGTCACGCCATGCGGCGGCCCGCTCAACGCCAGCAGCGCACGGTGCACGGTGCGCGCCAGTTCGGCCGACGCCATCCGCTCGTCGAGCGGGCGGAACGCCAGGCGGTAGGTGAAGGCAGCAGCGGTGCGGGACATGGGCATGGACAGGCAACGGGCGCCCAAGGGTACCCAATCCCGCCATGCACGCCCAGCCAGCGGCGGATGCTCAGCGCCCGCGCACGCCAGTCCCGCGCATCAGCGGCCGCGCTGCGCCAGCCACTTGCCGGCCATGCGCCGCAGCGACGGATCCAGGTCCGGCTCGGCCAGCAGCTCGGCGATCGGGCGCCAGGCCAGGGCCAGCGACTCGGCGCTGACCGCGAACGCCTCGTCGGCGCCGGCACGCACCACATAGCGCGCGTCGAAGTGCCAGTGTCCGGGCACGTCCTGACGCTCGGGAATCCAGTGCCGGTCCAGGTCGAACAGGGCGCCGTCCTCCAGCGCCAGCCCGGACAGCCCCGATTCCTCCTCGGCTTCCTTCAGCGCCACCAGCGCCAGGTCGCGGTCGCCGTCGGCGTGACCGCCCAGCTGCAGCCAGCGCTGCAGCTTGCGGTGGTGGGTCAGCAGGGTGCGGGTGCCGTCGGCGCTGACCAGCCAGGCCGAACCGGTGAAGTGGCCGTCCAGGCGTTCGCGCACGAACGGGTCCTGCGCATCGTCCAGCAACGCCAGGAATTGCGCAGCAACCTCGGCCTGCTGCGGCCAACGGGCGGCATAGGCCTGCAACTGGCGGCGCAGGGAAAGGTCCGGCATGGGCGGTTCTCGCGATCGGGGTCGGCCATTATCGCCGCCGCCGGCACAGCGCTGCTTGTGGCGGCCGCCCGGCTTTGGCATGGTACGACGCTTGCGTGGCCTGCCTGGGCCTAGCGCACCATCGTTACCGGGGCGAGACCGCCCCGATCGCCCCTGGGAAATGCAACGCATGCTGAAGTCTCTGTTGAGGGTCAAGCCGATCGAGCCTGCCGGCCACGTCGATGCCGGCGAACCGTTCGAAGGCGGCCTGGAAGGCGAGGCCACGCTGAAACGGACCCTCACCGCCAAGCACCTGATCATGCTCGGCATCGGCGCGGTGATCGGCGCGGGCATCTTCGTGCTGACCGGCCAGGCCGCGGCCAACCACGCCGGACCGGCGGTGATGCTGTCGTTCGTGTTCGCCGGCATCGCCTGCGCCTTCGCCGGCCTGTGCTATGCCGAATTCGCGGCGATGATGCCGGTGTCCGGCAGCGCCTACTCCTACGCCTACGCCACCCTGGGCGAAGGCGTGGCCTGGTTCATCGGTTGGTGCCTGGTGCTGGAATACCTGTTCGCCGGCTCCAGCGTCGCGGTCGGCTGGTCGGCCTATCTGATCAGTTTCCTCAGCGGCACCCTGGGCCTGCCGTTCCCCGCCGAACTGGCCGGCGCGCCGCTGGCCTGGAACGGCGATGCCTTCGTCGCCTCCGGCAACATCGTCAATCTGCCGGCGGTGCTGATCGTGGTCGCGGTCAGCGCGCTGTGCTACGTCGGCGTCACCCAGTCCGCGTTCGTCAACGCCATCGTGGTGGCGATCAAGGTCGCGGTGATCTGCCTGTTCGTCGGCTTCGGCATTTCCCACATCGATCCGGCCAACTGGCACCCGTTCATCCCCGAGAACACCGGGCCGGGCCAGTTCGGCTGGAGCGGCATCTTCCGCGCCGCCTCCATCGTGTTCTTCTCCTACATCGGTTTCGACGCGGTCTCCACCTCGGCCGGCGAAACCAAGGACCCGCAGCGCAACATGCCGATCGGCATCCTGGTGTCGCTGGCGGTGTGCACGATCATCTACATCATCGTCTGTGCGGTACTGACCGGCCTGCTGCCCTACACCCAGCTCGGCACCGCCAAGCCGGTGGCCACCGCGCTGGAGCAGTACCCGAGCCTGGCCTGGCTGAAGACTGCGGTGGAGATCGGCGCGATCGCCGGCCTGTCCTCGGTGGTGCTGGTGATGCTGATGGCGCAGCCGCGCATCTTCTACACCATGTCCCGCGACGGCCTGCTGCCGAAGCTGTTCGGCAAGGTCCACCGCACGTTCCACACGCCTTACGTCGGCACCATCTTCGTCGGCGTGGTGGCCGCGTTGCTGGCCGGACTGATCCCGCTGGACGTGCTCGGCGAACTGGTGTCGATGGGCACCCTGCTCGCCTTCGCCACGGTCTGCATCGGGGTGATGGTGCTGCGCTTCACCAAGCCCGACCTGCCGCGCCCGTTCCGGGTGCCGCTGGCGATGGTGATCTGCCCGCTCGGCGCGCTGGCCTGCCTGTTCCTGTTCTTCCAGGCGTTCCAGGAACACTGGAAGGTGTTCGTCGGCTGGACCGTGATCGGGCTGTTCATCTACTTCGGCTACGGCATCCGCCACAGCCGCCTGGCCATCAAGGTTTAATTGCCAGTCCCCTCGCACGAACCCGCGCATCCATGTGCGGTGATCAACAGGAACCGCTCCATGTTCAAACAACTCTGGGCCACCAAACACCCCCACGCCAGCCAAGAAGACGCCGGCGGCCTGGGCCTGCAGCGCTCGCTCGGCCCTTGGGGTCTGACCGCCTTGGGGATCGGCGCAGTGATCGGTGGCGGCATCTTCGTCATCACAGGACAGGCCGCGGCCAACCATGCCGGCCCGGCGATCATGTTGTCGTTCGTGCTGGCGGCGCTGTGCTGCGCGTTCTGCGCGCTGGCCTATGCCGAATTCGCGGCGATGGTGCCGGTCTCCGGCAGCGCCTACACCTACACCTACGCCACCTTCGGCGAACTGGCGGCCTGGTTCATCGGCTGGATGCTGGTGCTGGAATACAGCGTGTCGTCCTCGGCCGTGGCAGTGAGCTGGACCGGCTATTTCCTCAGCCTGCTCGACCATTTCGGCATGCACCTGCCCGCGGCCCTGGTCAATGCGCCGCTGGACGGCAAGCTGCAGCGCACCGGCGCGATCGCCAACCTGCCCGCCGCCGGCATCGTGCTGCTGCTGACCTGGCTGTGCTACGCCGGCATCCGCAAGTCCTCGGCGATGAACATGGCGATGGTGATCCTGAAGACCGGGCTGATCCTGCTGGTGATCGCGGCCGGCTGGAAGTACGTGGACACGGCCAACTGGCACCCGTTCATTCCGGCCAACGCCGGCCCCGGCAAGTACGGCATGGACGGGGTGCTGCGCGGCGCGGCGATGGTGTTCTTCGCTTACATCGGCTTTGAGGCGGTGTCGGTGGCGGCGCAGGAATCGCACCGGCCGCAGCGCGACCTGCCGATCGGCATGATCCTGTCGCTGGTGATCTGCACCGTGCTGTACATCGCCATGGCGGCGGTGATGACCGGGCTGGTGCCCTACACCCAGCTGGGTACCGACGAGCCGGTGGTGACCGCGGTGGCCGCGCACCCGCAGCTGACCTGGCTACGGGTGGTGGTCGAGGTCGGCGCGCTGATCGGCCTGTCCTCGGTGGTGCTGGTGATGATCATCGGCCAGCCGCGGATCTTCATGATCATCGCCCGCGACGGGCTGCTGCCGCCGGTGTTCACCAAGATCCATCCGAAGTACCGCACCCCGCATATCAACACGGTGATCACCGGCATCGGCATCGCGCTGCTGGCGGCGCTGTTCCCGCTGGACGTGCTCGGCGAACTGACCTCGATGGGCACGCTGATCGCCTTCGCCGCGGTCTGCGCCGGGGTCCTGGTGCTGCGCCGTACCCAGCCGGACCTGCCGCGCCCGTTCCGCATCCCGTTCGCGTGGCCGATCTGCATCGCCGGCATGCTCAGCTGCCTGGCGCTGCTGTCGGCGATGACCGCGCACAACTGGCTGCTGATGGGCGGCTGGACCGCGCTCGGCCTGCTGATCTATTTCGGCTACGGCTTCCGCCACAGCCGTCTGCGTGCCACACAGGCTCGCTAGAATACGGGCATGAACGCACAGCCCTACGATACCGAACGCCTGCGCACGCTGGCCCAGCTACTGATCGGCAACATCCGCGAACTGGCGGCGGCCGGCTGGACCCCGGCCACCAGCAGCAACTTCTCGCACCGGCTCGACGCCGCGCATGCCGCGATCACCGTGTCCGGCCGCGACAAGGGTCGGCTGGTCGAGGCCGACATCATGGTGGTGGACTTCGACGGCAAAGCCGTCGGCAGCGACCACCGCCCGTCGGCCGAGACCCTGCTGCACACCCGACTGTACCGCCGTTTCCCGGAGATCGGCTGCGTCCTGCACACGCATTCGCCGGTGCAGACGATCGCCTCGCGGCTGTATGCCGGCGCCGGCCACGTGCGCCTGGAAGGCTACGAACTGCTGAAGGCGCTACACGGCAACCACACCCACGAAACCGCGGTGGAGCTGCCGGTGTTCGCCAACACCCAGGACATGACCGTGCTGGCCGCGCAGGTGGACGCGTTGCTGGACCGCACCCCGCTGTGGGGCTACCTGATCGACGGCCACGGCCTGTACGCCTGGGGCCGCGACATGGCCCAGGCGCGCCGCCACCTGGAAGCGATCGAGTTCCTGCTGCATTGCGAGCTGGAACTGCGCAAGCTGCGCGCAGCCGGCTGAGCCCCGGCGCGCAGCGCCGCGCGACAGCGTTCCAGCGCCGCAACGGCGGCTTCCCCGCCAGCTGCTACCCTTTTCTCCCCTCCACGACGCCCTCGCCCGCCGCCATGAGCCGACTCCGCATCTTCGCCGAAACCACTCCCGACGCGCCGCTGTTCGACAGCCGCGATGGCGACGCGATCGCCGCCGAACTGCGCAAGATCGGCGTCACCTTTGAGCGCTGGCAGGCAGACCAGCCGATCGAGGCCGGCGCCACCCCGGAAGCGGTGATGGCCGCCTACAAGACCGACATCGACCGACTGGTGGCCGCGCATGGCTTCAAGACCGTGGACGTGGTCAGCATCGCCCCGGACCATCCGCAGCGCGAGGAAATGCGCAGGAAGTTCCTCGACGAGCATTTCCACAAGGAAGACGAAGTGCGCTTCTTCGTCGCCGGCTCGGGCCTGTTCACCCTGCACGTGGACGGCAAGGTGTACGAGATCGAATGCGTGCAGAACGACCTGATCGCAGTGCCGGACGGCACCCACCACTGGTTCGACATGGGCCCGGAGCCGCGCTTCGTCGCGATCCGCTTCTTCACCGAGCCGGACGGCTGGGTCGGCCATTTCACCGGCACCGACATCGCCCAGCGCTTCCCGCGCTACGAAGCGGCGCTGCGCGGCGAGGCGAACTGAGCGATGGCCAGCCCGCGCGTGATCCTGACCGATATCGAAGGCACCACCAGCAGCATCTCCTTCGTCAAGGACGTGCTGTTCCCCTATGCGCGCCGTGCCCTGCCCCAGTTCGTCCGCGAGCACGGCCAGCAACCGCAGGTGCGGCAGTGGCTGGACGCAGTGGCGACCGAATCCGGCGGCATCTGCACCGATGCGGTGATCGTGGAGACGCTGCAGGGCTGGATCGACCAGGACCGCAAGCACACCGCGCTGAAGGCGCTGCAGGGCATGATCTGGGAGGCCGGCTACCGCGACGCCGACTTCGCCGCGCACATCTATCCCGACGCCGCGCCGGCGCTGCGCCGCTGGCATGCCGACGGCCACCCGCTGTACGTGTACTCGTCCGGCTCGGTGCCGGCGCAGAAACTGTTCTTCGGCCATAGCGACGCTGGCGACCTGAGCGGGCTGTTCTCCGGCTGGTTCGACACCGAGGTCGGCGCCAAGCGCGAAGCGGCCAGTTACGCGCGCATCGCCGAGGCGACCGGCGTGCCGGCCGCGCAGATCGTATTCCTGTCCGACGTGGTCGCCGAACTCGACGCCGCGCGCGAGGCCGGGCTGGACACGGTGCTGGTCGATCGCCGCGAGGACTATCCCGAACCGCGCCTGGGCGACGCCTGCAACGGCCACCGGCGCGTGGACAGCTTCGCCGAGCTGGCGTTCTGAGTGACCCGCGGCATCGCCACGCGCTGCCGCGTCCTTCCTCTGTCGCATCCGCCGCCGCCCATGCCTTCGTTCCTGCGCAGCAGCAGCCTGCCGTACCGACGCCTGGCCCTGACCCTGCTGCTGGCGCTGCTACTGCCGGCCTGCCATGCGGATCCCGGCGCGGCGCAGGCGCAGGCCAATGCGCCGGCGCCGGTCGATCCGATCGACCAGGCGCAACTGCGCAAGGCATTGGCCGCGCTGCAGCAGCAGCGGCCGGGCAGCACCGACCTGTACGTGGTCGGCTTCGCCGGCGACGCCAGCGAGGACGTGTTCCGCAACGAGACCCATTATCTGCGCCAGCTGTTCGCGCAGCGCTTCGGCGCAGCGGGGCGCATCGTCGCCCTGATCAACCACGCCGACAATCTCGGCGCCCATGCCTACGCGCCGCAGGCCTCGTACGACAACCTGGCCGATACGCTGCAGCGGATCGGCAAGCTGATGGACCGGCGCGAGGACGCGCTGCTGCTGTTCCTGACCAGCCACGGCACCGAGCAGCACGAACTGTATGTGCAGTTCGGCCCCGGCGAGGACGCCGACTACGACACCATCACCCCCAAGGAACTGCGCGGGTTGCTCGACGCCGCCGGCATCCGCAACCGGGTGATCGTGCTGTCGGCCTGCTACTCGGGCGGCTTCGTGCCGGCGCTGAAGAGTCCGGACACGCTGATCATCACCGCCGCGCGCCGCGACCGGCCCTCGTTCGGCTGCGGCAACACCGCCAGCGCCACCTATTTCGGCCGCGCCTGGCTGATCGACGCTCTGGCGCGCACCACCGATTTCGTCGAGAGCTATCGCCTGGCCACCGCCGAGATCACCGCGCGCGAACAGGCGCAAGGCGAAGCGCCGTCGTATCCGCAGTTGTACGTCGGCGCGCGCATCGCCCCGCTGCTGCAGCGCTGGCGCGCGCAGTTGCAGCCGGTCGCGGCGCCGGCGTATCCCTATCCGGAAGCTGAGGCGCAGACGCAGACGACCGCAGCACCGGCCACCGCGGCAGACGGCAAGGCCGGACACTAACCAGGCCGGACGAGGCTGCGGATCCGAATGCCGACGACGAGGCCGAGACGGCAGGTTCGGTACGTGCGCGACAGCATTCGAAAGCATGACGAGTGGCTTCGACCCGACCCTCGCCCCGCCCCTCTCTCCCACGGGACTTCCTTCGATCGCAGGGGGAGATGAGCTCCAGTGTGGCGATGGGCATCGCCTTGCACGACCGCGCCTACCATTTGCGTCGCGCTACGACAGCCGCTCGAGACGATCCGACAAAGTGTGTAGTGCAGCATCGAGCGCATGTCTTTCGTGCACCGCGTTACGAGAAGATGCGAGTGAGTCGCGTTTGATCACCAAATCTTGGCGCTCGCTAAACTTGATTCCGCAGCAAGCCCGCCAGCCTCACGCCAGCCAGCTGCGTCCGATCCTTCCGCCCGCTCGCCTTCGCTCGCCAGCCAGGATCACCCGCTTTCGACAGCCTCCCGCGCGGAGGCGTTTTTGTTTTTGGGATTCGGAAAATCCCTTGCGGGTCTTGTGTCTTGGCTCAGCGGTGCCGACAAATACACGGGCTCTGAAGAGTTTGCTGCTCGCGCTCGTCGCGACTGAAGTCGCTCACACAAGATTTCGCGGCAGGCCAGCCGGCTGCACCGTAGGAGGGGCTTCAGCACCGACAGTTCGCTTGCAGAGCGACCAGCTTGCCCACGCATTCGTCGCGGCTGAAGCCTCCTACAAAAGCGCGCAGCAGCGGGTTGGACGCAATGTGGGAGGGACTTCAGTCCCGACGCAGGAAGCCTGACCGTACGCCGCTTCTTGCGCCCGTTGCATCAATGCGCCGAACGCGGCTCACTCAGGGCGTCGCGTTCTGCAGGCGATAGTCTGTGGTTGCACGCTGCTCGCCGCGCCAGCGGTCGAAGGCGCGCACGTCGATGCGGTGTGCGCCGGCCGCCAGGTCGGTCGGCAAGGCGCCGCGCCAAAGGTGCTGCGACGGGATCGCTTCCGGCGAGCGGTCGTAGCCGCGCAGTGTGTCGGCAGCGTCGTCGCGCGCGTTCTCGGCGAGCAGGTCCGGATCCGGCTGCTGCACGCGCGCCATCGGCTTCCACGCGCCGTCGTCGATGCGGTATTCCACGCGGCTGCCGTCCTCGCCCATGAACACGTTCGCATACACCGCCCAGGCCGGATACGCGCCGCGGCGCAATACCTTCGGCGCATGCAAGCGCATCTGCGCGTCGGCCGCGGCACGCGCGGCGTGATAGGCCAGCGCATAGCGGCCATCGCGCTGCACGGTCAGCAGCGCATAGCCGTTCGGGGTGCCGTCGGCCATCGTCGCCGCGGGAATGCCGTCGGCGTCCTTGGCCCCGGACCAGAACGCGCCGCAGGCCGCGCCCACGTTGTATTCGTGCAGCGGCTGCGCGCCGTGCCAGCCATCGCCGGCACCGTGATAGTAGTGGCGCTGGGTATGGCTGTGGCCGCTGAGCACCAGCACCTGCGCGAACGGCTGCAGCAGCGCGAACAGGCGCGCGCGGTCGGCATGGCGGAACGTTTCCTTGCCCGGCGCGGCGTCGAACAGCGGGATGTGCATGCCCAGCACCAGCAACCGCTGCTTCGGCAGCGTGGCCAGGTAGGCCTGCAGGAACGCGAACTGGTCCTCGCGCAGGCCGCCGATGTAATTGGGTTGCTTCTGCGGCTGGTAGACCACGTCGTCGAGGAACACGAAGCTGGCGCCGCCCTCTTCCGCCGCATAGGTATCCGGCCCGTAGACCGCGCGCCAGCTGGACAGCGAGCCGGCATCGTCGGCCGCGTCGAAATTCAGGTCGTGGTTGCCGGGCACGTGGAACCACGGCACGCCGAGCTTGGCGGTTTCGGCATTCAGCGCCGGATACAGCGACAGGTCGTCGCTGACCACGTCGCCCAGGGTGGTGCCCAGGCGCGCGCGGGTCTTGCCCAGCAGCGGCGCGACGATGTCGCGCGCGTAGTAGCCGACATCGGTCGCCGAGGCGGTCTGGGTGTCGGCGAACACCAGCACCTCGGTGCTTGCCGCGGCCGGCTGCGCGCGCAGCGCGAAATCCCAGCCGCTGATGGCGCCGCCGGTCGGCGCGATGCCCGGGTAGTTGAGCTTGGGCGATCCGGCCGGCGCGTAGTGCCGCCAGTACGCCGGCAAACCGTTGCCGGCGCTGGCGAAGGCGTAGCCGTCGGGCTTGATCACGAACAGCGTGCGTCCCGGCGCCACGTCGAGGCGGTAGCGGCCCTGCGCATCGGTGCGCACGATGTGCACGCCGTCGGAGACCTGCACGCCGGCGATGCCGCGCTCGCCGGTGCCGCGGCCCGCGTGGCCGTCGCGCTCCTGATAGACGCTGCCGCTGATGGTGGCGGTCTGCGCCAGCGCGGGCGCGGCGGCGGTCAACAGGCAGAGAAGCACTACGGCGCGCAGCGACATGCGTGAAGTCCGGCATCGAGGGGATGCCGCGATTGTAGCCATCCACCACGACACGGCGCCGAGCGCCGTCGCGCGAACCTACTTGTGCCGGGCTTCCAGCACCGCAACCGCGTCGGCCAGCGCCAGGCCGCGCGCGCGCAGCAGCACGGTCAGGTGGTACAGCAGGTCCGCCGATTCGCCGAGCAGCGCTGCATCGTCCTGCGCCACGCCAGCCAATGCGGTTTCCACGCCTTCCTCGCCTACCTTCTGCGCGATGCGCCGGGTGCCCTTCTCGAACAATTGCGTGGTGTAACTGCCCGGGGGACGTTCGCGTTCGCGTTGTTCGACCAGGCGGTCGAGCGCACCCAGGAACTGGCCCGGTGCCTGCGGAAAACAGCTGCTGCGGCCAAGGTGGCAGGTCGGGCCGTGCGGGTGTGCCGTCACCAGCAGCGTGTCGCGGTCGCAGTCGGTCTGGATCGACACCAGGTCCAGGGTGTTGCCCGAGCTTTCGCCCTTGGTCCACAGCCGCTGCTTGCTGCGGCTGTAGAAGGTGACCTTGCCGCTGGCACGGGTCGCGGCCAACGCGTCGGCATTCATGTAGCCGAGCATCAGCACGCGCAGCGTGGCCGCGTCCTGCACCACTACGGGCAGCAGGCCGTCGCCCTTGCTCCAGTCCAGGGTGCTCCAATCCAATGTGTTCCCAGCAAACGCCGCATCCACCGGCGCGGCTTCGTGCTCATGCGCCATCGCGCACCTCGATCTGTCGTTGGCGCAGGAAGCGCTTGAGGTCGGGAATCGGAATCGCGCCGCTGTGGAACACGCTGGCGGCCAGTGCGCCATCCACGTCGGCCTGTTCGAATACGTCGGCGAAGTGCTGCATCTGCCCGGCACCGCCGGAGGCGATCAGCGGCACCTTGCACAGGGTACGCACCTCGAACAGCTGGGCGATGTCGTAGCCGCGGCGTACACCGTCGTTGTCCATGCAGTTGAGCACGATCTCGCCGGCGCCGAGCTGCTGCGCCTCCACCACCCAATCCACGGTGCGCACGCGCAGCGCCTGGGTCTTGTCCGGGTCGCCGGTGAAGCGGCGCACCCGCCACTGGCCGTCGTCCTCGCGGATCGAATCGATGCCCACCACCACGCATTGCACGCCGAACGCTTCGGCCAGTTCGGCGATCAGCGCCGGCCGCTCCAGCGCCGGCGAGTTGATCGAGATCTTGTCGGCGCCGGCATGCAGCACCGCGCGCGCGGTGGCCACGTCGCGGATGCCGCCGGCCACGCAGAACGGGATGTCGATCAGCCGCGCCACCCGCTCGACCCAGGCGTAGTCCACCGAACGCCCTTCCGGGCTGGCGCCGATGTCGTAGAACACCAGTTCGTCGGCGCCCTGGTCGCGGTAGCGCAAGGCCAGCTCGACGATGTCGCCCATGTCGATGTGGTCGCGGAACTTCACGCCCTTGACCACGCGCCCATCGCGCACGTCCAGGCACGGGATGATGCGCCGGCTCAGCATGCCAGCGCCTCGTCCAGCGCCAGCCGGCCTTCCAGCAGCGACTTGCCGAGCACCGCGCCGGCGCAGCCGACCTCGCGCGCGGCGCGCACGTCGGCGGCGTCGCGGATGCCGCCGGAGGCCTGCACGTCCACGCCCGGCGCGATCCGGCGCAGGTAGGCGTACAGCGCCAGGTTCGGCCCGGACAGCATGCCGTCGCGGGCGATGTCGGTGCACAGCAGGTGCTTCAGCCCGGCCGCGGCGTACTCGACCGCCAGCGCTTCCAGGGTCAGCGAGGAGGTCTCGGTCCAACCCAGCACCGGCAGCCGCCACACGCCGTGCGCGTCCTGGCGCGTGTCCAGGGCCACGGTGATGCGTTCGGCGCCGAACTCGGCCAGCCATTCGAGCACCGATTCGCGGTCGCGCACCGCCAGCGAGCCGATCACCACGCGCGCGGCGCCGGCGTCGAGCATACGCTGCACGTCGGCACGCGAGCGCACCCCGCCGCCGGTCTGCACCTGCAGCCCGGTCTGCGCGCGGATCTGGCTCAGCAGCGGCGCCAGGGTGTAGCCGCCGGCACGCGCCGCGTCCAGGTCTACCAGGTGCATCCAGCCCGCGCCGGCATCGGCGAAGGCCTGCGCGCGCGGCAGCGGATCGTCGCCGTAATGGGTTTCGCGGGCGTAGTCGCCTTGCGCCAGCCGCACCACGCGGCCGTCGCGGATGTCCAACGCGGGATAGACGATGAAGCTCATGGGAAATCCGCCTCGAGAAAGTTGCGCAGGATGCACGCGCCGGTGCTCGCCGAGCGCTCGGGATGGAATTGCGCGCCGCAGCGGCGGCCTTGCTGCACCACCGCGGTGAACAGGCCGCCGTGATCGCAGGCGGCCACGGTGTCGGCGGTGACCGGGGCGGCGTAGCCATGCACGAAATAGGCGCTGGCGTGCTCCGGCAGGCCATCCAGCAGCGGCGAGGAGCGCATCGGCAACAGCCGGTTCCAGCCCATGTGCGGGATGCGGATACCCAGTGCCGGCGGCATATGCCGGACCACGCCGGTCAGCAGGCCCAGGCAATCGACGTCGCCTTCATCGGAATGCTCGAACAGCAGCTGCATGCCCAGGCAGATGCCGATCAGCGGCACCTGCAGCACGCGCAGCGGCTCGATCAGCCCTTGCTCGCGCAGCCGCGCCATCGCATGCGGCGCGGCGCCGACGCCAGGCAAAATCACCCGGTCCGCACCCTGCAAACCGGCCGCGTCGCGCACCAGCCTGGCTTCCACGCCCAGGCGCTCCAACGCGTAGCGCACCGAGCCGAGGTTGGCGCCGCCGGCATCGATCAGGGCGACATCGCTCATCGCTGCCTCCATGCGCAAGCGCCGCGCATCACAGCACGCCCTTGGTCGAAGGCAGCGCGGCACCCTCGCGGCGCAGCGCCTGGCGCAAGGCCCGCGCCAATGCCTTGAAGCAGGCCTCGACCTTGTGGTGGTCGTTGTCGCCGTGCACGCACAGATGTAGGTTCAACCCCGACGCATCGCACAGCGAACGGAAGAAATGCGGCACCAGTTCGGTCGGCAGGTCACCGACGCGCTCGCGCTTGAACGCGCCTTCGAACACGAAATACGGGCGGCCGCTGAAATCCAGCGCGGCGCTGGCCAGGGTCTCGTCCATCGGCAGGGTGAAGCCGAGGCGCGCGTCGCTGCCGGCGGCCAGCCAAGGGCTGTCGGGCGGATCGAAGCCGTAGCGGCCGATGCCGCGCTTGTCGCCCAGCGCCTGGCGCAAGGCCTGGCCCAGCGCCAGACCGGTGTCCTCGATGGTGTGGTGCTCGTCGATATGCAGGTCGCCCTCGGCGCGCACGTCCAGGGCAAAGCCGCCGTGCTTGCCGATCTGCTCGAGCATGTGGTCGAAGAACGGCAGGCCGGTGGCGCAGTGCGGGTCGCGCGCCAGGTCCAGGTCGATCTCGACCGCAATCCGGGTTTCCTTGGTGTCGCGCTGCACCCTGGCGCGGCGCGGCGCATCGGCCAGTTCGTGGGCGATGCCGGCCCAGTCCCAGTCGCCGCCGAACTGCTCGGTCTTCAGCTGGAAGCCGCGGATGCGCAGATTCTCGGCAAACTCGATGTCGGTGAGGCGGTCGCCGACCATCGCCGAACGCGCCCAGTCGATGCCGCGGTCCTGCAGGTACGGCAGCATCAGGCCGATGCCGGGCTTGCGCGTGGGTGCGTTGTCGGCCGGCCAGCTGCAGTCGATCAGCACCTCGCGGAAGGCAATGCCCTGGCTGGCGAAGATCTGCAGCATCAGGTCGTTGGGGCCGTCGAACGCGGACTGCGGAAAGGCTTCGCTGCCCAGACCGTCCTGGTTGGTGACGATGACGAACTGGTAACCGGCGTCGCGCAATTTCAACATCGCCGGGATCACGCCCTGCACGAAGCGCAGCTTTTCGTAGGCGTCGATCTGGAAATCGGCCGGCTCCTCGATCAGGGTGCCGTCGCGGTCGACGAACAGGATCGGGGTCATGCCGCCGCCCTCCCCGCCTGCAGCGCGCCGAGCACGCGCTGGTTCTGTTCTGCGGTGCCGAGGGTGATGCGCAGCGCATCGCCCAGGGTCGGCGCGGCGCGCTGGTCGCGCACTACCACGCCGGCGGCCAGCAGCGCACGGAATGCGCCTTCGGCATCGTCAAAGCGCAGCAGCAGGAAGTTGCCTTGCGAGGGATACACCCGGCGCACGCCGGGCAGCGCGGCCAGCGCGGCGCACATGCGCTCGCGCTCGCCGCGGATCTCGGCCACGCGCGCGGCGGTCTGCCGCAGCGGCTCGGGCTGCAGTGCGGCCAGCGCCAGCTGCGTGCACGGCGCCGGAATCGGGTACGGCGCCTGGCAGCGGCGCAGCACCGCGATCAGCGCCGGATCGGTGATCACGCAGCCGATCCGCGCCGCGGCCAGCGCATGCGCCTTGGACAGCGTGCGCAGCACCGCCAGATTGGCGTGGCGCGCCAGCAGCGTGCTCGCCGAGGGCACGTCGGAGAATTCGCCGTAGGCCTCATCGACCACCAGCAAGGCGCGCCCATGCAGGCGCTCGGCAGCACGTTCGATGTCGGCAAGTGGGATCGCCGCGCCGCTGGGATTGCCAGGCGAGCACAGGAACACCAGCTTGGCCATCTGGCTCAACGCCGCCTCCACCACTGCATCGATATCGGTGACCAAGCCGGTGGCGTCTTCGCGCAACGGCACTTCGACGATGCGCGCATTCTGCAGCCGAGCGCACACCGCATACATGCCGAACACCGGCGGAGTGATCACGATCGCGTCGCGGCCCGGCTCGCACAGCGCCCGCAGCAGCAGGTCGATGGCCTCGTCGCTGCCGCGGCCGAGCAGCACCTGCTCCGGCGCGCAGGCGTACAGCGACGCCAGCGCCGCACGCAACGCCAGCGGCTGCGGTTCCGGATAGCGGCGGTTGCCGGCGTCGCGGTCGGCGGGATTGGCCCAGGCCGATTCGTTGGCGTTGAGCCAAACCTCGCCTTGCAGCGCGCTGCTGCGCGCCGAGGAATAGCCGGCGAAGTCGCGCAGGTCGTGGCGGACCAGCGCCAGCATCGAACCCGGTATCTGCATTCCGTTCTGCGTGCTCATGCCACCTTCTCCATGCGCAGCGCCACCGCATTGGCATGCGCGTCCAGGCCCTCGGCACGGGCCATGGTCACCGCGCAGGCGCCGATCGCGGCGATGCCGACGCGGCTGGCGCTCTGCACGCTGACGAAGGTCTGGAAACTGGCGACGCTGACCCCGCTGTAGGCGCGCGCCGCGCCGTTGGTCGGCAGCACGTGGTTGGTGCCGCTGCAATAGTCGCCCAGCGCTTCCGGGGTGAAATCGCCGAGGAACACCGAACCCGCGGCCTCGACCCGCTCCAGCCAGGCCCGCGGCTCGCGCAGCGCCAGGATCAGGTGCTCGGGCGCGTAACGGTTGCTGATCGCGAACGCATCCTCGAGCGCGCCGACCTGGATCAGCCGCGACGCGGCCAGCGCCTGGCGCGCGATCGCCGCACGCGGCAGCGTCGCCAGCTGGCGCTCGATCTCGTCCTCGACCGCCTCGATCAGCTCGGCGCTGTCGGACAGCAGCAGCACCTGCGAATCCGGGCCATGCTCGGCCTGCGACAGCAGGTCGGCGGCGACGAAGGCGGCATCGGCGCCGACGTCGGCGATCACCAGCACCTCGGACGGCCCGGCCGGCATGTCGATCGCCGCCGCGCCGGCCTGCGCCAGCTGCTGCTTGGCCTCGGTGACGTAGCCGTTGCCCGGCCCGAACAGCTTGTCGCAGGACGGCACCGAGGCGGTGCCGAAGCCCATCGCCGCAATCGCCTGCGCACCGCCGAGCTTGAACACGCGGTCCACGCCGGTCAGTTTCGCGGCGACCAGCACCGCCGGATCGGCCGAGCCATCGGCGCGCGGCGGCGTGCACAGCACCACCTCGCGGCAGCCGGCCAGCGCCGCCGGCACGCACAGCATCAGCGCGGTGGACGGCAGCGGCGCGCTGCCGGCCGGCACGTACAGGCCGACCCGGCCGATCGGCCGCACCACCCGCTCGCAGACCACGCCCGGCGCGGTTTCCACCGCATACGGTTGCGCCATGCCGGCGCGGTGGAAGGTCTCGATCCGCGCCGCGGCCTGCGCCATCGCCTCGCGCAGCACCGCCGGCACCGCCGCTTCTGCCGCGGCGAACTCGTCGGCGCCGACTTCGAAGCGCTGCAGCACCACGCCGTCGAAACGCGCGGTGATCTCGCGCAAGGCCGCATCGCCGCGACCGCGCACCTCGTCCAGCAACTGCGCCACCGCAGCGCGGGTCTGCGCGGCCACGGTCTGCGCCGGCCGGGTCAGGGCCTGCGTGCGTGCCTGCGCGTCGAGCGAATTCCACTCCAGTCGGTTCATGCCAGCGAGCGCTCCACGGTCAACACCATCAGCCCCTGCGCGCCTGCGCGCTCCAGTTCCTCCATGCGCTGCCAGGTAATCGCGCCATGGCACATGGTCTGCAATTGCAACGGGCCGTCGCCGTCGCCGGGCAGTTGCACCAGCGGATCGGCATCGGGCAGCAGCCGGGTCAGTTCGGCGACGTGGTCGCGCGCGGCGCGGAACATCAGCAGCTTGCTGTCGCGCAGCTTGAGCACGCCGTCGAGCCGGCGCAGCAGCATCGCCGCCAGCCCGGCGCGGGCGTCGCCCGGCTCGCGCACCGGCCCGGCCAGCACCGCTTCGCTTTCCAGCAGCGTTTCCACCGGCTTGAGCTGGTTGGCGGCCAGGGTCGCGCCGCTGGACACCAGGTCGCAGATCAGGTCGGCGGTGCCCAGGCGCGGCGCGATCTCCACCGAGCCGGACAGCTCCACCACCTGTGCGTCGAGGCCGCGCGCCTGCAGCCAGTCCGCCAACACCGCCGGGTAACTGGTGGCGATGCGTTTGCCCTGCAATTGTTCCGCGCCGGTCCATTCCCAGGTCTCGGGCACCGCCAGCATCAGCCGGCACTGGCCGAAGTTCAGCCCGCGCAACGCGCGGTAGGCTTCGGGCAAGCCGTTGCGGCGGCGCTCGCCGGCCTGCTCTTCCAGCTCGTTGCGGCCGACGATGCCGAAATCGCAGACGCCGTCGGCGATCAGCCCGGGGATGTCGTCGTCGCGCACCAGCAACAGGTCCACCGGCAGCGACTCGCCGTAGCAGAACAACTTGTCGCGGCTCTCGCGCCAGCTCAGCCCGCAGGCGGCCAGCACCGCCCGCGCCGGCTCGGCCAGGCGGCCGCTCTTCTGAATCGCGATACGCAGCCGGTCACGCGCCGGCGCTGCCAGGGAAGCACTCATCAGGACATCTCAATGGGAATCGGAGGGGCGCGCCGCTTGCCGGCGCAGCGCCGTGGCATAGCCGCCGGCGCCGTATTCCAGGGTCCGCGCGACGCGGCCGATGGTGGTCACGCTGACCTGGGTCAGCTCGTGGATTTCGCGGTACGGCACACCCTTGAGCAGCAGCGGCACCACCCGCCAGCGGTCGGACATCGCCTCCAGCTCGGCCGGCGTGCACAGGTCCTGCAGGAACGCGGCGACCTCCTGCGGCTTGCTCAGCTGAGCCAGGGCGCGCGACAGCGCCTTGAACGAGGGGTCGCTGTCGCGATCGGGTTGCGTGGAAGGTCGTTGTTTCATTGCAATAATGTAATAGCGTGCTAGCACATTAGCGCGATTGGACGGACCGGGTCAAGCCGCGGCGCACGCGGGCGTTGCCTGGACATGTTCGATCGCTGATGGGCGTGCTGATGGGCGTGAGGTCGCCATGCCATCTGTCGCGGCTGAAGCCGCGGGTGCGGTGTGCGGTGCGCTTTTGCAGCAGCGGCTTCAGACGCGACAGGCACCCACACCGATCGCATCGGCCCAACAGTGCAGGCACCGCTCCTGCCACCCCCACGTGACTGCCTAGGCAGGTGGCGAACGCCCGTTGCGTTCACCATTGCGTGAGCCGCTTCGGTAGCGACAGGCCCTGGTCATCCGCGTCGCGACTGAAGTCGCTCCCACAAGGGACATGCGGCGCGACCATCCAGGTTGCGCCACGCCAGGCCCGGCAAGCCCTCTCAGGGCATGACCTTGGCCTGCTCCAGTTCGACCAGCAGGGCGCTGGCCAGTTCGTCGCGGGCGACCTCGAACTGCTGCTCGCGCACCAGGTCCTTGACCGCGACCACGCCGCGCGCCAGCTCGTCGTCGCCGGCCAGCACCACGAAGCGGATGCCGGCGCGCGCGGCATACTGGAACTGCTTGCCGACCTTCTTCGGCTCCATCTGCACTTCGGTATTGATGCCGCCGACGCGCAGGCGCCGGGCGATGTCAAGCGCGTCGGCCAGCTTGGCCTCGTCCATCAGCGCGACCATCGCCTGCACGCTGCTGGAGGCGATGCCGTCGATCAGCCCGGCCTCGCGCAGCTGCCAGAACAAGCGGGTCAGGCCGATGGAAATGCCCACGCCCGGCAGCCTGGATTTGCTGTAGTGGCTGGCCAGGTCCTCGTAACGCCCGCCCGAGCAGATCGAGCCGATCTGCGGGTAGTCGGTCAGCAGGGTCTCGTAGACGGTGCCGGTGTAGTAATCCAGGCCGCGGGCGATGGAGAAGTTCAGGCAGTAGGCGGTTTCCGGCACGCCCAGCGCCTTGACCAGGGCCAGCACCTCGCACAGCTCGGCCACGCCCTCGCGCAGCGTGGCGCTGGCCTCGGCCGCCGCGACCAGCGCATCCAGCCGCGCCAGCGCGTCGTCATGGCCGCTGGAGCGCACCGCGACGAAGGCCAGGATCCGCTCGACCTGCTCGGCCGGGATGTCGAAACCCTCCCCGGCAAGCGTCTCGCGCACATAATCGGCGCCGCGCTTGTCGAGCTTGTCGACCTCGCGCAGCACCGCCAGCTGGCGCTCGCCCTCGGCCACGCCCAAGCTCTCGAAAAAGCCGCGCATCAGCTTGCGGTTGTTCAATTGCACCGCGAACGCGCCGATGCCCAACTCGGCGAACACCGCGTGGATCACCGCCAGCACTTCGGCGTCGTAGCGGATGCTCAGCGCATCCTTGCCGATCACGTCGATGTCGCACTGGTAGAACTCGCGGAAACGGCCGCGCTGGGCGCGTTCGCCGCGGTACACGCGCTGCATCTGGTAGCGGCGGAACGGGAAACTCAGCTCATGCTCGTGTTCGGCCACGTAGCGCGCCAGCGGCACGGTCAGGTCGAAGCGCAGCGCCAGCTCCGGCAACCCGCCCTCGCCGCTGGCCTCGGCATTGGCCAGCGCGCCGGTGGATTGCACGAAATACACCTGGCGCTCGGTCTCCCCACCGGACTTGGTCAACAGCACGTCGGACAGTTCGAACACAGGCGTCTCCACCGGCAGGAACCCGAACCGCTCGTAATTGCGGCGGATGACGTCCAGCATGCGCTGGAACGCGATCTGCTCACGCGGCAGCAATTCCATGATGCCAGGCGGCGTACGGGGCTTGATCACGTGCAAAACTCCTGCGATTCGGTGGCGAGCGGACGCCAATTCTAGCCGCACTGGGTGCCGGCGATCGTATCGGCGTATGATCCGAGCGTGACCAACCCGCCTGTCAAGCGCATGCACCGGACCATCCCCGGCTTCGCTCTGCCCTATGTCGAACCCACCGCGGCCCGCGATCCGAATGCGCACGAATGCATGCATTGTGCAGTGCGCCACCTGGCGATCTGTTCGGCGCTGGCCTACGACGAAGTGCAGGCGCTGGAGCGGGTGACCACGTCGTTGTCCTATGCCGCCGGCGCCACCGTGGTACGCACCGGCGAGGCGCGGCAGTTCGTGTACACCGTCGTCTCCGGCGCACTGCGCCTGGTCCGCACGCTGGCCGACGGGCGCCGCCAAGTGGTCGGCTTCGTGCTGCCAGGCGACTACGTGGGTCTGAGCGAATCGACGAAATACCGCAACGACATCGAAACCATCGCCGACACCCGCGCATGCCGGGTGTCGGTGGCGCACATGCGCCAGTTGCGCGAGCAGTATCCGCAACTGGAGCGCAAGCTGCTGCAGCGCGCCTGTCTGGAACTGGACGCGGCCCAGGACGCGGCGTTGTCGCTGGCTCGCCTGCAACCGATGGAAAAACTCGCCGACTTCCTGCTCAAGCTGGCGGCCCGCACCGCCAGCCAGGGCGATGCCGGCAACACGGTGACCTTGATGATGGGCCGCGGCGACATCGCCGACCATCTCGGCCTGACCATGGAAACGGTCAGCCGCAGCTTCACCAAGCTGCGCCAGCAAGGCCTGATCGCGCTGCCGCAGCTGCACGTGGTCGAGATCCGCGACTTCGCCGCCTTGCACCGGCTGGCGTCCGTCGAAGGACGCCAGCCGGCGTAGTCGATGAATGCTTCAGGCCGCGGCCCCACCCTGCCCCGCGTCCAGGCATAGACTTGCGATCGCAACACACCTGCGGCGCCGCCGCGGTGCCGGTGGGGGGGAACCATACGGGAGTGCAACCATGCTCGTCGCCATCGATATGCTGCACGACACGCGCGCCTGCGTGATGCTGGATCGCGAAAGGGAACTGGATTACTGGAAGGCGCATTTCACCCAGGCTTCGTTCCATCAGCCTGGCCATGCCTTCACCGACTACGAGCCGGCGCTGAAGCTCGCTTACGACGCCTACCTGAAGTACCACGGACAGCGCTTCGAGGATGTGGTACCGCTGCTGCGCGACGTGTTCCTGCGCGATCACCCGCGCTCGCGCCTGGACTGGCTGCAGGTGCGCAGCGTAGTGCAGGCCGCCTGGCAGCGGATGCAGCCGCAGAACCAGAACCAGAACCAGAACCAGACGTGAGCCTGCACGCCTGAGCTTGCGCGCCGCCGTGCCTGGCCAATGCAGGCGGCACCGCGACATCCCGGGCAGCGGCAGCGCCGCTGCCCCTTCCAACGGCGTCAGCCGGCCAGCAGGCGTGCGCGCAACGCCGCGTAGTCCGGTGCGATCGGCTCGGCCTGCGCTGGCCGCTGCAGCAGGGCCGCCAACGCCGGCGGCACCGGTACCGGCTGGCCGATCAGCGGCTCCACCACTGCCTCGAACTTGGCCGGATGCGCGGTCGCCGCCACCGCCCAGTCGCCCGCATCGGCCTCGGCGCCTTCGGCGCGGATCTGCTGCAGCACATGCAATGCGGTGGCGGTATGCGGGCAATGCACCTCGCCGTAACGGCGGAAGCGCTCGCCGATCAGCTGGCGGATCTGCGCATCGTCCACCGAATAGGACTGGAACTGCGCACGCAGCGCGGCATCGTCGCCGCGGTACAGCCAGCGCAGGCGCTCGAAATTGCTCGGCGCGCCGACGTCCATGGCATTGGCCACGGTGGCCACGCTGGGCCGCGGCGCGTAGTCGGCGCCGGCGAAATAATCCGGCAGCACGTGGTTGGCGTTGGTCGCCAGCACGATGCGGCCCAGCGGCACGCCCAGCCCGCGCGCCAGGATCGCCGCCAGGGCATTGCCGAGGTTGCCGGTCGGCACCACCAGGTTCAGCGCCTGCGCGTGCGCGGCGTAATGCACCAGTGCGCTGTGCGCGTAATAGCTCATCTGCGGCAGCAGCCGGCCCAGGCTGATGCTGTTGGCCGAACTCAGCGGCGCCTGCGCCTGCAGTTCGACATCGCTCAAAGCCTGCTTCACCAGCGCCTGGCAGTCGTCGAACGAACCGGCCACGCGCAGCGCCTGGATGTTGTCGCCGAAGCAGCCCAGCTGATGCGCCTGGCGCGGCGACACGCGCCCGTCCGGATACAGCACCACCACACGCAGGCCGGGCTGGCGATGGAAGGCCGCCGCCACCGCCGCACCGGTATCGCCGGAGGTGGCGACCAGGATGGTCAGCGGCGTGGCGGCATCGCGGCGCAGCCGCGTCAGGCAGGCGGCGAGGAAGCGCGCGCCGAAATCCTTGAACGCGGCAGTCGGCCCGTGGAACAGCTCCAGCGCGTGGTCGCCAGGCGTGGCCAGCGGCTGCAGCGGCGCGTCGAAGTCGAAGGCCTCGGCGCAGATCGTCGGCAACTCGGCGGCGAGCGCGTCGCCGTCGAAGAACGGCGCCAACAGGTCCGCTGCGGTTGCAGCCAGATTGGCGCCGGCACGCAGTGCGCGCGCTGGCGGCATCCGCTCGGGAACGTAAAGCCCGCCATCGGGCGCCAGGCCGGCGGCGATGGCCTGGCTGAGCGTGGCGGCAGGGGCGGCATGACGGGTGGAAATGAAGTTCATCGTTGATCCATGACGGGAAGAATGCGCCCCACCGCCGCCGTTTCGCCCTCGCCTTGCGCGGGGGAGTGCCGGCACCGCGAGCGGGACAAACGCGCATTGGCGAGCCAGGCGCGGGTTTGCCAGGCGGCAGTGGGACGGGGCCGACACCGCCACCACCGCCCGACTGAGGCAAGTGGCGCATGCGCATCGACACGTGCCGGTGGCGAACGTTACCAGATGGCGCGCGGCTGCGTCCTTCCCGGACCCGGCGCGGATAGCGCCCGCCGCTCCGACCGCGCGCTTGCCCGGCCACTGGCAACGCCATCGAGGCCTGTCCTGCGCGCGGAGGATCGTGCAAGGCGCTGCGGCGTTGCACCGTATCCGCTGCAACGCACCGAGAGCGCTGACGCGCGTGCCACTGGATGCTCGGCTGGATGGCAGAGGTATTCGCCGCAGCGGCGCCGGCACGGCCGCCAACTCAGGCCGTGGCAACGGAGGTGGCCATGCGCGTCCGCCGAAGCAGGCCTGCAGCGCTGGCCGCGTGCAAGGCCGGTGCACGCGACCGCGTCTTCGCCGCCTTGCGTGCGGCCAGGGCGGCGCCAGCACAGCGGCGGTGTCGCGCGGCGCCGCCTATCGTCTGCTGTGCCGGGCGAACGGACGCAAGCCAGAGCGTGCGAGCACCCGAGACTTATCGAGCTTGCGCCGCGCCTGGCAAGGGAGCGCGCGCAGGCGCCGCACCATCGAGGTAGGCACCGCGCGGACTGTCCAAACAGATGAAGTTCTGCGCATCATCGGCGCTGCCCTGGCCGATCCATAGCGCCGATTGCGGATAGTGGCAGAGCGGCCGGGTGCGGACCACGCCCTTGGCCGGGTCGTCATTGGCGTATTTTGCCGCGACGATGCGCTCTGGCGCGATGCCTTGCTCGACCCACGCCTCCATCGCCGACAACACGTCGTGCTGGCGATCGAGGGCCAATGCGGGCGGCCCGTACAGCGCGCCGAAGGCCGAGGTGCCGGGTCCGCCGGTGAAGTGGCCCATGCCGGGCACCATGAACAGGCGGAAGAACTGCTGGGTCTGCGCAAGCGCATCCCCGGCGCTGTTGCTCTGCGGATTGTCCAACGCTTGCCTGGCCACGACCGATTCGTAATAGGTGATCGCGCCCCGCGGCGGAACCACCGGATCTTCCCAGCCGATATACAGGATCATCTTGCCGTTGCGCGCGCGAAATCCGCTCAGATCCGCGGAGGTGGCGTCGATGACGCCGGCCAGCGGCTGGCCGGCGACCGGCTTGCGTTCGGCGCGGGCGACATCGCTATCGAAGTTCACCTGGGTATGGTCGAACCCGGCGCTGCCGGTATCGAACACCATGTTGGCGAAGAACTGGTTGGCGAGCACCGCATGGCCGCCACCGGGAACGGCGGCGTTGCCGGTGATCCACTGGTCCCATGTCCCCGGCGTGGCGACCGCGAACGGCTCGAAACCATAGTAGATGCGCTCGCCGGTGCGCGGGTTGACCGGGCCGGCAAGGATGGCGGCGAGCGCCTGCAGCTGCGCCGCAGTGAGACAAGCGTCGCTCTCGGCACCGCTGCACAACAGCACGCGCGGATCGAAGCGGCAGCGACGCGGGTCGTTGACCACGCCGTCGGCGGTGTGGTCCTTCGCATCGCATTGGGCGAGCGCGGCGGCCTGGATGGCCGGCAACTTGGCCGCCGCGATGGTCGCCGCCGGACTGCCGAACTCGGCGTCCTCCGACCACAGCCAGGAAAACGCGTTGTGGACCCAGGCGCTGGACGGCGCATCGGCGATGATGCCATCGAAGGCGCCCGGAAAGCGCTGCGCGGCGATCAACGCATCGCGGCCACCATTGGAGGCGCCGAAAAAGTAGGAATAGCGCGGCGCGCGGTGCGTGTAGGCGGAGACCAACGCCTTGCCGTTGGAGATCGTCGTGGCCAGCGCCTGATAGCCCCAGTCGACGATCTTCTGCGCGTGGCCGAGCGCAAAGCTGGCATCGCCGATCGACGCCCGGTGGCCGCTATCGGTGGTGGCGGTCGCATAGCCGCGGCGCAAGGCGAAACCAAGCGATCTGTATTGAATGTTGCCGGCAAAAACGACGGTGCCGACCTGCAGGTATTTCTGGTTCCAGCCCGAGGATGGAATCCACACCTCGAACCCGATTTCCGAATCGCTGGCCGGCCGCGACACCCCGACGACGCGACAGAACGCCGGCAGTCCGTCGAGCACGGTGCCGTCCGGCGCAGTGAAGCTGCCGGCGGGCACATCGGTAGCGCTGCTGATCGTGGTGGACGGCAGCGACAGCGCGAGCACGTCGGCGCAGGCGGCCGAGGCCGAGGCCGTTGTCAGCAAGGCGCCCGTTGCCGCCAGCGTGCGTAGCAACACAGGTAACCCGTTCAATCGAAACATGCGCATTTCCTTGACTGAAAAAGCAGTTGCAACGGACCGGCGGCCAGTGCGCGCACCGATGAAAGGGATGGCGTTGGTGGATGCCGCAACAGCGCCTGCGGCACTGCGGCGGGCATGCTTATCGGCGCAAGCGCTCCAGCAGCGAGGTGCTGGCGTATCCATCCGCTGGCAGATGCAGATCCTGCTGGTAGGCGCGGATGGCGGCACGCGTCATCGACCCCAGTACGCCGTCGGCGGTGCCGGGCGAGTAGCCCTTGGCGGTCAGCCGCTGCTGCAACTCGGTGATCTGCGCGACGCTGCTCAATGGCGGATCATCGGTCGGCCATGCGTGGGCCACGCCGCCAGCGCCCGCATAGCCGTCGGCCAGCAAGCCGATCGCCAGCGCGTAGGCTATGGAGTTGTTGTAGCGCAGGATGCTGCGGAAATTGCGCAGGACCAGAAAGGCCGGACCGCGATAACCGGCAGGCAACACGATGGCGGCTTGCTCCTGGGCGAGCGCGTCGGGAATGGCGAGCGTGGCGCCCATCACCCCGAGGCGTTGCCATTCGGCAACCGACTTTTCGGTCGAAAGGTCCGCCTGGGTGTAATCGAAACTCGCCGGTAGCTGCACTTCCTGGCCCCAGGGCGTGCGCGCGTTCCAGCCGCTACGCTGCAGATAGGAGGCCGTGGACGCCAGCGCATCGGCGCGGGACGTCCAGACGTCGCGCAGATGGTCGTGATCGAAATCGACCGCATAGTCCAGATAGGTGCTTGGAATGAATTGGGTCTGTCCCATGGCGCCGGCCCACGAACCAACCAGCTGGGTGCGTGCGGCGTCCTTGTTTTGCAGGATATGGAGCGCGGCCATCAATTGCGCGGCGCCGTAGTGCATGCGCCGCCCGCTGTAGGCGAGCGTGGCCAGCGAACGAATCACATCGCGGCTGCCGATGTCCTTCCCGTAGCCACTCTCCACGCACCAAATGGCCGCCACGATCCCGGCATCGACGCCATAGGCGCGCTCCACCTCGGGCAGCACCGGTTCGCTGCGCAGCAGTTGCTGGCCCTGCTGGATATTCTCCGCGCTCACGCGCTTGGCCAGATACTCCCAGATGGGGGTGGTGAATTCCGGTTGCGCCATATCCAGCTGGTGCACCGAAGGATCCGGCGTGACGACGCGGAAGGCGAGATCGAGCGTGCTTTGGTCGATGCCCTGGGCACTGGCATCGCTGCGGAACGTCGCCAGCCATTGCTGGAAATCCGCCTGGGAGGCGGCGTCGACCGGCGCGCTGGACGTCGCATCTGCGGCAAAACAAGCAGGAGCGGCCGATGCAGATGCAAGCGCAACGACCATCAGCGATGTAGCGAGAATAGTGGAACGCATGGGCTGTATATCCATAAATGGCGTTAATCAGACGCCGCGTGGTGGAGATCAATCGCAGCGTTTACTTTCGAAATGAAACACACCCCCCTTGGGACCAATCATCGGTCGCCACCGCAGCCGGCGTCGAGCGCAAGAAGCGAACAATCAACCACGTAAGCGAAGATCTCCGTAGACAGCGCAGCACTTGCCGCCCTGGCCGATTCGCCGTATCTATTGAACGATGCCGGCGCGGGGGCGCTGGCGGCGCCACCCGATCGGGGAGGCATGGCACGGCGTTGCCGCCGAGCGCCAACAAGCGGTACGGCGCAACGCGGGCGCGGGCGCAAGCTAGAGCAACCTGGCGCCCTGGCAGTTCAGCGAAGACACCCAGCGCTGGCTGGCGAAACCAGCCACCGCGAACGCCGCCTGCACCGCAGGCGCGGCCGCCTCGGCCGCCGCACGGGTCGGGAACCACGCGAAGATGCTTGGGCCGGCGCCGGAAATGCTCGCGCCCATCGCACCGGCGTCCAGCGCGGCGTGCTTGGCCGCATCGAAGCCGGCGATCAACGGCGCACGCCGCGGCTCGATCAGCACGTCGCGCAGCCCAGCGCGCACCAGCGCTTCGTCGCCGGCGTGGCAACCCGCCAGCACCAGCGCCAGATTGGAACTCTGCGCCACGAACTCGCCGAGTCGGTAGTCGCCGGCCAGCGCCGCGCGCGCGCGGCGTGTCTCCAGCACTGCGTCGGGATGCACCAGCAGGCTGTGCCAGGCCGCCGGCACCGGCAGCGGCACCATCCGCTGCAACGTGGACAGCACCAGCCCGCCCAGGAACATCGGGCCGAGGTTGTCGCCATGGCGACTGCCGCTGGCCACCGCCTCGCCCTCCAGCGAATACAGATACAGCTGCTGGCGTGACAATGGCGCGTCCAGCAGCGCATTGGCCGCCACCAGCGCGGCCACGCACGAGGCCGCCGACCCGCCCATGCCGGAACCGAGCGGGATGCCCTTGTCGATCTCGATCTCGAAGCCGAACGGCAGCTCCAGCGCCTCGCGCAGCGCGATCAGCGCCGCGCCGGCGGTGTTGCGCGCCGCCTCCAGCGGCAGCGCCACCGTAGTGCCGCGGATCGCGGCGATGCGCACCTGCGGCGCGTCGATGCGACGCACCGTCACCGTGTCGCCCACGCCTTCCAGCGCATAGCCGAGCAAATCGAAGCCCACCGCCACGTTGGCCACCGAGGCCGGCGCGAAGGCGCGTGCCTCGCGCGGCGCGGTGCGCGCGCCGGGGTTCGGGGCCATCGCCATCTGCGCTTCGCTCACAGCCGCGCGCCCTCGCCCGCCGCCACCCGCAGCAGGTCGGCGAACACGCCGGCGGCGGTGACTTCCGGACCGGCGCCGGGACCCTGCACCACCAGCGGATTGTCGCAATAGCGGCGGGTGGTGAACTGCACCACGTTGTCGGTCAGGCGCAGGTTGGCGAAGGCGTGCTCGGCCGGCAGTTCCACCAGGCCGACGCTGGGCGCGCGCTCCGGGGTCAGCTGCGCCACGTAGCGCAGCACGCAGCCGCGCGCCCTGGCCGCCTGCAGGCGCTGCGCGAACGCCGCGTCCACTTCGTGCAGGCCAGCCATGAAATCCTCCACGCTGGCCTGGCGCAGCGCTTCCGGCACCAGGCTCTCCACCGCCACGTCCTCCAGGCTCAGCTCGCGCCCGGCCTCGCGCGCCAGGATCACCAGCTTGCGCGCCACGTCGGTGCCTGACAGGTCGTCGCGCGGATCCGGCTCGGTATAGCCCATGCCGCGCGCATCGGTGACCAACTGCGAGAACGGCACGCTGCCATCGTACTTGTTGAACAGCCAGGCCAGGGTGCCGGAGAAGATGCCCTCGATCGCAGTGACCACGTCGCCGGTATCGACCAGGTCGCGCAGCGTGGTGATCACCGGCAGGCCGGCGCCGACCGTGGCTTCGTAGCGGAAGCGCGCGCCGCTGCTCGCGGCGGCGGCGCGGATCGCATGGAAACGCGCCAGCGGCCCGGCACCGGCCTGCTTGTTCGGGGTGACCACGTGGATGCCGGCGGCAAGCCAGCCGGCGTAGCGGTCGGCGACGTCGGCGCTGCCGCTGCAATCGATGATGACCGCATGCGGCAGGTGCGCCGACAGCAGGTGCGCGGTGAACGCATCCAGGTCGGTGGGCTGCTGGCCGCTGGCGAAGGCCTGCCGCCAGTCGCCGGCGATCGCGCGGGTTTCCAGGCACATCGCGCTGCGCGAGGCGATCGCGCGCAGGCGCAGGTCGAGGTTGGCCTTGGCCAGCAGCTGCGGCTGCGCTGCGCGCAGTTGGTCGAGCAGCGTCTTGCCGACGTTGCCCGGGCCGATCACCCCGACCGAGAAGGTCTGCGGCGACAGCCAGAACCCGGCATGCGCCGCGCGCAGCGCCTTGGTCGCATGCGCGCTGTCGATCGCCACCGAGATATTGCGCTCCGAGGAACCCTGCGCAATCGCCAGGATGTTGACCTGGGCGCGGCCCAGCGATTCGAACAGGCGCGCGGCCACGCCCGGCTGCCCGGCCATGCCGTCGCCGACCGCGGCCAGCACACTGATGCCGGTGGTCAGTTGCACGCGCTGCACCTGGCCGAGCACCAGTTCGTGCGCGAACGCCGACAGCAGCGCGTCGCGCGCGCGTTCGCATTCGTTCTGCCGCACCACGCAGCAGATCGAATGCTCCGAGGAGCCCTGCGAGATCATCACCACCGACACCCGCGCATTGCGCAGCGCGGCGAACACGCGCTCGGCGGTGCCGGGCACGCCGATCAGGCCGGTGCCTTCCAGGTTCAGCACCGCCAGATCCGGGCTCAGGGTCAGGCCCTTGATCGGCCCGCTGGTCGCGCTGCTGGCGGTGATGCGGGTGCCCGGGTGTTCGGGCTGGAAGGTGTTGCGGATGATGATCGGCAGGCCGCGCTCGATCGCCGGCGACATGGTCTGCGGATGCACCACCTTGGCGCCGAAATAGGCCAGTTCGCAGGCCTCGTCGTAACTCAGCGTTTCGAGCTGCACGGCTTCGGGCACCACCCGCGGGTCGGCAGAGAGCACGCCGTCCACGTCGGTCCAGATATGCAGTTCGTCGGCATCGAACAACGCGGCGAAGATCGCGCCGGAGTAGTCGCTGCCGTTGCGGCCGAGCGTGGTGATGCGCCCGGCGCGGTCGCGGGCGACGAAGCCGGTGACCACGACGCGCTGCTGCGGGTGCTGCGCGCGCCAGTCGGCCAGGCGCGCCGCGCTGGCCTCCCAGTCCACGTCCACGCCCAGTTCGCCTCGGTCCACCACCAGCACCTCGCGCGCGTCCAGCACCGCGCAGTCCTCGCCCAGCGCACGCAGATGTTCGCCGAGCAATTGCGCCGAATACACCTCGCCCAGGCCCTGCACCCGGTCCAGCACCTCGCGCGGCAACTCGCCGATCACCGCCAGCGCGCCGAGGATCTCGGCCAGGTGCGCGAAGCGCGCATCCAGCCATTCCACCGTGGCGCCAGCATGCTCGCCGAGCAGCGACACCGCCGCGGCGCGGTGCCGCGCGCGGGTCTCGTGCCAGCGCTCGCGCCAGTCGCCGTTCTCGCTGGCGGCCAGTTCGGCCAGCCCGATCAGTGCATCAGTGACGCCCTTCATCGCCGAGACCACGGTGATCTGCAGAGCTTCCGGGCGCGTCAGCAGCAGCTGCGCGACATGGCGATAACAGTCGGCGTCGGCCACCGACGTGCCGCCGAACTTGTGGACGACGGAGCGCGCGGCGAGCGCGGGATCTGCGGAGGGTACGGAAGCGACAGCGGGGGACGGCATGGGAGACCTCGGAGTAGAGGCCCCGCTCGCATCAGGCCGACGGGTTCCCCCGCATCCTGATCCGGGTGCGGGGCCGTGGGTTTCGAAAGTTACGCGAAAACGACGGGCCGCACCGGGCGAATGGTGTGGATGGTAATACCGGTGTTAATGCCCGCGCAAAGCGCCGCCGTGCGCCGCAGCGCGGGCGGAACGACACAGCTGGCGAGGGCGAAGGCGTGGTGCATGGCAGCAAGGGGACATCATGCGCCGGGGTGCTGTCAAGCGCCGCACGCAGCCCGACCGCAAACGCACTGCGGCCGGGTCGATCGGTTGCAAAAGTTACCATCGGCGCAGCACCCAGGATCGCGCGGCATCGAGCACTGCCGCCGGTGGCGCCGGCACCGACGCGAGCGCATGGCGAGTGGCCTCGCGCATGCGCCGCGGACGCACGCAGATCCCGCTGCTGCGTGCGCGGCCTAGCGGTCAGTGCTGCGGTTTGTCGGTGGTCGGCTGCTGCTGCGGATCGGTGGTGGGTTGCTGAGGATCGGTGGCCGGCGGCGTGGCGGGCGGTGTGCCTTGGGTTGCATCGCTGCCCATCGCCGCATCGCCGGTGGTACCCGTTGCCGGGGGCGAACCTGCGTCCTGCCCGCGGCCGGGGCCGTGCTGCCATCGGCGGCGGGTGGTGGCGCTGCGCTCTGCTCATGCGTGGGCTGGTCGCCATCGCGATGGCAGGCGACCAGGGCGGCCAGGACCGAACCGATCAACGCGACGTTCAATGTCTTGCTCATGTGCTTGCTCATGTGGGTAACTCCTGCTTTGGCATTCGTACCGTGCTGAGTGGGTGCGGCCGCGCTCGGGCGACCGGAGGAACGAGCCCGCATCTGCGATGCCGCCGCCGGGTCGCGTACGCGATCCGGCCGGCAGCGGCAAGCGCGGCAACGGCAACGTTGCTGCATTTGCGGACCGGCATAGGCTACGCAATACGGCGCTCAGATGGCGTCGGCATAGGGTGTGGATCGCGTTATCCGCAGTCCCGGCATTTCACCTGCATCGACTCACCTGCATCGACGGCGCTGCTGCCGATGGCGTGCACAGCGAACGCCAGCAGCGACGACCGCGCCGGCTGCGCGATTGCCGCAATGGTGGTGACCCCGGCGCGATTCGAACGCACGACCTGTCCCTTAGGAGGGGACCGCTCTATCCAGCTGAGCTACGGGGCCTTGGCCGGCGCATTGTCGCACGATCGCCGCGCTTGCCAAGCCCGCCGCGGCGCGCGGCGAATGCGGCCGGGCCCGCCCGGTCTGCTAAAATTGCGGGCTAGTCGCGTCCCGCGTCCCCCGCCTGCGGTCGCCTTCCCTGTCGCAACGAACCCAGGAGATTCCATGTCCGCTGACCTGCTCAAGGCGCTCGGCCTGACCGCGTCCAATTCCGGTACCTACCTCGGCAACGGCGAGTGGTCCACGGCCACCGGTGCCGGCGTGCTGCAGCCGCTGAACCCCTCCAGCAACACGGTGATCGCCGAGGTGCAGGCGACCACCGCGCAGGACTACGAGACCGTGGTCGCCCGCGCCCAGGCTGCGTTCAAGGTCTGGCGCACCACCCCGGCGCCGCGCCGCGGCGAGGCGGTACGCCTGTGCGGCGATGCGCTGCGCAAGCACAAGGACGCGCTGGGGTCGCTGGTCGCGCTGGAAATGGGCAAGAGCAAGCCCGAGGGCGACGGCGAAGTGCAGGAGATGATCGACATCGCCGATTTCGCGGTCGGCCAGAGCCGCATGCTGTACGGCTACACGCTGCACTCCGAGCGTCCCGGCCACCGCATGTACGAGCAGTACCAGCCGCTGGGCCTGGTCGGCATCATCAGCGCGTTCAACTTCCCGGTCGCGGTGTGGGCGTGGAATGCCTTCCTGGCGGCGATCTGCGGCGATATCTGCCTGTGGAAGCCGTCCAACAAGACCCCGCTGACCGCGATCGCGTCGATGAAGATCTGCAACGCCGCGCTGCGCGACGCCGGCTTCCCGGACATCTTCTTCCTGATCAACGACGCCGGCACCGAACTGGCCGAAACGCTGGTCGAGGACCAGCGCATCGCGCTGATCAGCTTCACAGGCTCGACCCAGGTCGGACGCAATGTCGCCGAGAAGTGCGCGCGGCGCCTAGGCCGCTGCCTGCTGGAACTGGGCGGCAACAACGCGATCGTCCTCGACGAAAGCGCCGACCTGAAGCTGGCGATCCCCGGCATCGTGTTCGGCGCGGTCGGCACTGCCGGCCAGCGCTGCACCACCACCCGCCGGCTGATCGTGCACGAATCCATCTACGACACGGTGCTGGCGACGCTGATCAAGGCCTACAAGCAGGTCGAAGGCAAGATCGGCGACCCCACCGACCCGGCCAACCTGATGGGACCGCTGAACAGCCGCAGCGCGGTCGAGCAGTTCCTGGTCTCGATCGAAAAGGCCAAGGCCGCCGGCGGCACCGTCGAGACCGGCGGCACCGCCCTGGACCGTCCCGGCAACTTCGTGCTGCCGGCGATCGTCACCGGCCTGCACAACGGCGACGAGGTGGTGCAGCACGAGACCTTCGCGCCGATCCTGTATGTGATGAAGTACAGCAGCCTGGACGAGGCCATCGACCTGCAGAACGGCGTGCCGCAGGGCCTGTCCTCGTCGATCTTCACCCAGAACCTGAAGGCGGCGGAGAAGTTCCTGTCGGCGGCCGGCAGCGACTGCGGCATCGCCAACGTCAACATCGGCACTTCCGGCGCGGAGATCGGCGGCGCGTTCGGCGGCGAGAAGGACACCGGCGGCGGCCGCGAATCCGGCTCGGACGCGTGGAAGGTGTACATGCGCCGGCAGACCAACACGATCAACTATTCCGACTCGCTGCCGCTGGCGCAGGGCATCAAGTTCGATCTTTGACACAATGCGCGCAGCGTCCCGCCGCACGATCCACCATTGCCTGAAGGAGTCCGGCCGATGAGCAACATACGTGAAACCAATTCGCTCGCCGTGATCAGCCTGGTCGCCGGCATCCTCGGCTGGACCCTGATGCCGGTGCTGGGCAGCCTCGGCGCGATCGTCACCGGGCACCTGGCGCGCGCCGAGATCCGCCGCCAGCCGCAACGCTTCCAGGGCGACGGACTGGCGGTCGGCGGGCTGATCCTGGGCTGGACCGCGGTGATCGTCGCGGTCCTGTCGGTGCTGGCGTTCGTGCTGTTCTTCGGCGGGCTGGCCTGGTTCGCCAGCACCCAGGCCTGAGCCGATGGACGCCTCCGCTCCGCGCGAACGCTTCAGCGACCGCGTCGCCGACTACGTCCGCTACCGTCCCGACTATCCGCCGGCGCTGCTGGACTGGGTGCACGGGGAACTGGGCGTGGCACGCGACGCACAGGTCGCCGATATCGGCGCCGGCACCGGCATTTCCACCCGCATGTTCCTGCAGGCCGGGCATCCGGTGCTGGCGGTGGAGCCGAACGCGGCGATGCGCGCCGCCGCCGAGACCTTGCTGCGCGATTTCCCCGGCTTCGCCGCGATCGACGGCAGCGCCGAGGCCACCACCCTGCCCGCCACCAGCGTCGACCTGATCAGCGCCGCGCAGGCCTTCCACTGGTTCGACCTGGACGCGGTACGCCACGAATGGGCGCGCGTGCTGCGTCCCGGCGCGCTGGCACTGGTGTACTGGAACTCGCGGCTGCTGGAAGGCACGCCATTCCTGCACGACTACGAGCAATTGCTGCGCGACTACGGCACCGACTACAGCGCGGTGGCCGAGCGCTACCACGACGATGCGACCATGCAGCGCTGGTTCGGCGCCGGGCTGCGCGGCACGGCCCAGTGTCCCAACGTGCAGCAGCTGGACTACGACAGCCTGCGCGGGCGCCTGCTGTCCTCCTCATACGCGCCGCTGGCCGGGCATCCGCGCCACGAACCGATGCTGGCCGCGCTGCGCGCGCTGTTCGATCGCCACCAGGTCGATGGCCTGGTCGATGTCCATTACCGTACCCGTGCCTTCGCCGGCACGTTGAACTGAGCTGTGCCCATGTATTCCCTCGCCCGCCCGTTCCTGTTCGCCCTCGACGCCGAGCGCGCCCATGCGCTGGGCCTGCGCGCGATCGAGATGGCCTACCGCACCGGCACCAATCCGTTGCTGGCCAAGGCGATCGCGCCGATGCCCACGCGCGCGTTCGGCCTGGAGTTTCCCAACCCGGTCGGGCTGGCCGCAGGCCTGGACAAGAACGGCGAGCACATCGACGCGCTGCTGGCGCTGGGCTTCGGCTTCGTCGAGATCGGCACCACCACCCCGCGCCCGCAGCCGGGCAATCCGAAACCGCGCATGTTCCGGCTGCCGCGCGAGCAGGCGGTGATCAACCGCATGGGCTTCAACAACCTCGGCGTGGACGCGCTGGTGCGCAACATCGAACGCGCGCGCCGCCGCCACGGCCTGCTCGGCATCAACATCGGCAAGAACAAGGACACGCCGAACGAGGACGCCGCGTCGGACTACCTGCATTGCCTGGAAAAGGTCTACGCACTGGCCGACTACGTGACAGTCAACATCTCCTCGCCGAACACCGCCGGCCTGCGCGAGCTGCAGGAAGAACAGGCGCTGCGGCAACTGGTGTCGCAATTGCGCGAGGCGCAGGAAGCGCTGGCCGCGCGCCACGGCAAGCGCGTGCCGATGCTGGTCAAGGTCGCGCCGGACCTGAGCGACAGCGACATCGATGCAGCGGCGCGGGTGCTGTCGGACCTGCAGGTGGACGGCGTCATCGCCACCAACACCACCATCGCCCGCCCCGGCCTGGAGCACGACGCGCTGGGTGCCGAAGCCGGCGGCCTGTCCGGCGCGCCGCTGCTGGACCAGTCCACGCTGGTGCTGCGCCGGCTGCGCGCGCGCCTGCCCGAGGCGATCCCGTTGATCGGGGTCGGCGGCATCCTGTCCGGCACCGATGCGGTGGCGAAGATGGCCGCCGGCGCAGCGCTGGTGCAGTGCTACAGCGGGCTGGTGTTCCGCGGCCCGGCGCTGATCGGCGAATGCGTCGAGGCGATGCGCCGGCGCCGCGAAGCGCCCAGCCGCGGCGCGGTCGCTGCACTATGAGCAACGCCTGGTCGCTGACCGCGAATGCGCCGCTGCAGGCGCTGAACACCTTCCATGTGGCCGCGCAGGCGCCGTGGCTGCTGCAGATCTTCGCCCCCGAGGCGCTGCCCGAGGCACTGCTGGCGCCGCAGCTGGCCGGCGCGGCGCTGCTGCCGCTGGGCAGCGGCAGCAACTTGCTGTTCGCCGGCGACGCGCCCGGCGTAGTGCTGGCCTTCGCCAACCGCAGCATCGACACGCTCGAACACCGCGTGGACTACGCCATCGTCCGCGCCGGCGCCGGGGTGGGCTGGCACGAGCTGGTGATGTGGTCGCTGGCGCAGGGCCTGTCGGGCCTGGAGAACCTGGCGCTGATCCCCGGCACGGTCGGCGCCGCGCCGATCCAGAACATCGGCGCCTATGGCGCGCAGGTCGGCGAGTTCGTGCACGTGGTCGAGGCCTACGACCGCGCCGACGCGCGCTTCGTGCGGCTGGATGCGGCCGCCTGCGAGTTCGGCTACCGCGACAGCCTGTTCAAGCGCCAGCCCGACCGCTACCTGATCGCCGCGGTGGAATTCAACCTGCCGCGGCTGCATGCGCTGCGCCTGGACTACGCCGGCATCGGCGAGGAACTGGACGCGCTCGGCATCGCCATGCCCGGCGCGCCCGACGTGGCGCAGGCGGTGATCAACATCCGCCGCCGCAAGCTGCCCGACCCGGAGGTGCTCGGCAACGCCGGCAGCTTCTTCAAGAATCCGCTGCTGCCGGCCGAGCAGGCGCAGGCGTTGCAGCACGCGTACCCAGCGTTGCCGGTGTTCCCCGGCGATGCCGAGGAGCAGCGCAAGCTGTCGGCGGCATGGCTGATCGAGGCCTGCGGCTGGAAAGGCCACCGCGACGGCGACGCCGGCGTCTCCGCGGCGCACGCGCTGGTGCTGGTCAATCACGGCCAGGCCAGCGGCGCCGAGCTGCTGGCGCTGGCGCGGCGCATCTCCGCCTCGGTGCTGGAGCGCTTCGGCGTGATCCTGGAGCCGGAACCGCGCATCGTCGGCGCGTACTGGTGAAGCAGACGGTGTCGCTGCGCGCGGCCGCGCTGATGCTGGGCAGCACGCTGTCGTTCGGATTCATGGTGGTCGCGATCCGGCTGGCCTCCGCGCACCTGTCCACGGTGGAGATCGCCTTCTTCCGCAACCTGTTCGGCCTGCTGTTCCTGCTGCCGATGCTGCTGCGCCCGGGCCAGCCGTTGCCGCGTACCGCGCAGCTGCCGCGCTACCTGCTGCGCACCGCGATCGGCCTGGTGTCGATGCTGGCCGGGTTCTGGGCGATCGGCCACCTGCCGCTGTCGCAGGCGATCGCGCTGTCCTACTCCACGCCGCTGTTCGTGACCCTGGCCGCGGCGTTGTGGCTGGGCGAGAACGTGCGCCTGCGGCGCTGGATGGCGGTGCTGTGCGGCTTCGCCGGCGTGCTGATCATCCTGCGCCCCGGCGCGGCCACGTTCAACGCCGGCACCCTGGTCGCGCTGCTGGCGGCAGTGATGGGCGCGCTGGTGGCGATCCAGATCAAGCAGCTGGCACGGGTGGATGCGGCCAATACTGTGGTGTTCTACACCTACGCGTTCTGGGTGCCGATGTCGCTGCTGCCCGCCCTGTTCGCCTGGACCTGGCCGCAGGGCATCGACTGGCTATGGCTGCTCGCCACCGGCCTGTTCGGCACGCTCGGGCAACTGCTGTGGACGCAGGCGCTGCGCATCGGCGAAGTCTCGGCGCTGACCCCGATCAGCTTCATGCAGCTGCCGTTCGTGGCGCTGCTTGGCTGGTGGCTGTTCGCCGAGGCGATCGCCGCGCATACTCTGCTCGGCGCGAGCATCATCGTCGCCGCCAACGCCTACATCGCGCATCGCGAATCGGTCCTGGCCAAGCGCGCCGCCACGTGCGCGCCGCTGGAAGGAGCAAAACCGGGCGAATAAGGGTGCCGCCACGTCTGCGCAAACACCATCCATGGGCGCACGATCGATTCCATCAGCGCCGATACGGCGCCTGTGCTTGCGTGGCATCGTTGCGTCGCCTGTTGCTGCGGCCGGCACCGCCCGCCTGCGCCATCGAGGTTCCCGCGTCTACACCGCCCGACATGCGCCAGCGCATGGGCGTCGTGGCCGCGACCAGCCCGTGTCGCAATCTGGCCGCGGCCGCGGCACTCGACATCCTCGTTCACGACGACGATCGAGCGGCAGTCCACAGTCGCCGCCCATCTTTTCGGTGTGTGCCGGATGCCGAGCGCGGTGGTGTCGCCGCTAGCGCGAGAAGCCTGCGTGCAGCCAGGCTGCGACCCGCAAGCGGCCACCGTTCAATCACCTGCAAGCGTCCGGCTGCATGCTCAGGGCCTACTACCATGTTGCCACTGCCGCAGCTGTTCCTTGTCACCATAGGCAGTTTTAACCGTCTGCAACTGTGCGATCAACTCGGCGCTCAACGCGGGGTCAAGCAGTCGCTCACCGTCACTGGCCTCTTGCAACATGGCCAGCCGATCAAGTGCATTTTCGACAGCCGCAAGCAAGACAGACGGCGTGGCTTTTTGCTCTTTTAGCTGCTGCAAAGCGTCGCGTAATGGGCCAGCGCCAGGGCTGAGCGGCACCGGCACGCCTGCGCCTTCTTCCACCGAGCGCGCAACCTCGGCCTCGGATGGCGGCGAAAGCAACGCGATCGTCGTGTCCAGAATCTTGGCGATATCCCGCGGCGTGCACGAAATCGTTCTGTCCTGCTCGGCTACCGCAATGGCACGCTCCTGGTCCAGTCGTGTGGCCTGGGTCGCGTTGGTACCGTTCTTGGCTTTGAACGCATTCCAGACCAGGTCGTTGAAGAACATCTGCGTTCCTTGCTGCAACATCCATGCTGGCGAATTGTCGGCCTCTCCCGGCAGGCTGCCACCGCCATACCCGCCGCGCAGGGTGGACGCGATCAATCTGGTGGCCCCGAGCGAGGCAATATTGGACAGCACGTTGCCGACCATATGACGTCCCAGCAGGTCGCGTAGTGCCGTCGTTGCCGCATTGGCCGTGCTGAAGGCCTGACCGGCCAGCGCCATCGCTTCCTTACCGGTCTGCAGAACATAATCGGGAAAATGCACGGCGTCGGACCACGTGGCCGGAGGACGTGTCTTGTCCGGCAATGCCAGGGCGAACAGATTCAAGCGCTGATGCCCACCAAACAGATCGGGAACCGTCACCTGACCAGTGCGCCCCATGACCTTGGCGGCGTCCAGCAGCGCTTTGTGCAAAGCGCCTGCGCCGCCAATGGCGAGCGCGCTCAAGCCGACCTCGGCAGCGGCCGTACGGGTTGCCGGATCGCCTGAGGTGCGCCTGGCGGCGTTAAAGCCGCCGCTGATCGATGGCCTAAACAGCATCGTGTCCAGCGCCGTATCGTCAAGTGTGGATTGGCGCTGGGATATCCCCGCACGGAGGTCGTAAGCCTGTGCCGTGAGTTCAGCGCGCGTCGGCGTGCCGTTCTCACCGGGACGCATGAAGCGTTTGCTTCCGTCCGAAGCGATTTCCAACAGGACCGGAGGCGGGTCTGGCACCAGGATTTTGGGGGCGACCGCCTGGAAACGCGGCAGGTTGGCGACCCGGGCACGCCGGTCCATCGAGGGGAGCAACAGCGTATCGCAGGTATACGATCCCATTCCCGATATCACCCCGGCAAGCATCGCCGTACTCACCGGCTCGGATGCGGGAGCGTGACTGCTCTGATAAGCGGCGGCCGCCGAAATTCCGAGTGGCGTGCGCAGTGCGCCAACGAGAAATGATCTGAGACATTCGTAGGCAATGGGCAGCGATGCTTTTTTGCCCAAGGCCTTCATATCCCCGGCAACTTCGTAGGCGGCGTCCGGTCCGAACGCATCGGCACGTTCCTGGAGACGGGCATCGGCCCATTGCAAGTAGCGCGCCTGCAATTCCTCCTGCTCTTTCGAAGGCTCGGCAAACGGGCGCTTCTTCAGATCGGCACGCAGCTGCGCCTTCAGGCGGTCGGTAGTAGCCGAACGACGCTCTGCAGAGGAACCCGGCTCAGCCGACGGGATGACCATCTGCTGGCCGCCTCGCGGCTGTACAGCGCGATGGCTGCTGTCCGCGCGCTGAGATGCAGCGTGGGAAGATTCTCCGAATTCTGGGTGCCGCTGTCTCATTTCGGTGGAGGATGCTTCGCCCCCAGTTGGGTTGGCGTTGGTCTTTGCGCGCGCACCCGAGCGCAAACGCGCGCTTGGTGGAGATAGGCCTTCCAATGGCGCGGGGCGCGACGGCTGCGTTGCCGGCACGAAACCATCGCTCTGATGCACTGCGTTGGCATGCCCGGACGACGCACTCGGGATAGACGCTGGAGCGCTGTTCTGGCGTGTGAGCTTCATACGGTCGCTTCCTTGGCGCTGCCGGCCTGTGTGACCAACGCATCCAAGACGACACGCGCGATGACCTGTCCGCGCTCAAGGGTGGCTGCCACGTCTTCAGGCGTCTGCGCGAGCAACAACGGGCAGATACAAAGCAAGCCGAGATTGGACATCGTCAACCGCCAACCGTATTCGGTCAGCAGTTGCTCCTGTAGCGCCAGCAGTGTCACCACCTCGTCTCCACCCAATTCGCGTGCGGCCAACGGCAGGATCACTTCCGGAAAACCTGCCACACCGTCGTCCTGCACCCGCGTATGCACGCGGCACAGCATGCCTGCAGGTCCGAGGACGGTCTCGCCTTCGCGCAGCCGCTGCACCAGCGCATCGGTTAACCCGAGGCGTACGCCGAGGCTGGAAAAAAACGCCGTGCCCATGGAATCGTGATGAGTTTGATCAGACGTCATTGAGATACCTCAAAGTGAGAATTTCGACATGTTTTATGTGTCAACTTGCCCCGCTGGGCAATATTTTGACAGCCATGGACGAACGATCGGGATGACAGCGCGAATCACCGTCGCAGCGCACGAAGCGCGCCGGCGTTACTTTCAAAAACGCATTCGACCAACGCACTCTGATTCGAGAAAAACCAAGAAACTTCGTGGAAGCGATACAGCCTTGGAGCAACCAACAAACCATCTTGCACTACCGAACACAATGGCAAAAATGCGAGCATGGCCCGTCGCGAAGATATTCCGATTGCGCCGTGAAAGCGCATTGAGCCGCTGATTCCGCACGTGAAGCCCTCGTGCCCAAGGGCGATCGGCCGCGCATCAGCGATCAGCAACCCTCAACGCCATCCTCTACGTCACGCGCACCTGCATCGCCCGGGAAGATCTGCCGCTGGAGTTGGGCTATGGCAGTGGCATGATCTGCTGGCGGCGTCTGCGCGACTGGCACGCCGCCGGTGTGTGGAATAGATCGAGCGCAATGATCGGCTGGGGGCGACATCGCTGGGTGGTGGCCTGCGCGACCATCTGTTTTCGTCGTCTTTGGGGTTTGTCAACCGCTCCACGCGTGAGCGCTTGCGCAGGCAATCAGCACTGGCTGGGCGTTTTTCATTTGTCTGCGAGGGAAAGGCCGCTCGATGCGTCAGAGAGAAAGCATGGCGCTGTGACAGCGAGGACTCACACAGGCAGAGTCATCCAGCGCTGCGCGGACCGGTTGCCAACCACAGCATTGCCGAGATGTCGCGGATGGACCACGACCGAAAGCTCACCACGCACCGCAATCGGGCGCCGCGCGCCGAGAGCGCCAGCGCGGCCGCCGTTCGCCTCGGAACAGTAGCAAATACAGCCCGACCACCCACACCAGCGCCGCACACCAGCCGCCGAGGATGTCGGAGGGGTAATGCACACCCAGGTAGATCCGCGACACGCCGACCAGCAGCGCGAACGTGCCTGCCAGCAGCAGCACCGGCCAGCGCCAGCGGCTGCGCCAGGCCAGCGCGACCAGTACCGCGGCCAGGGTCATCGAGCCCATCGCGTGGCCGCTGGGAAAGCTGAAGGTGTGCTCCGGCGCGATCGACTCCCACAGGCTGGGCCGGTCGCGCTGGAAGAACTGCTTGGCGCTCATGTTCAATAGCGCCGAACCGACGAACGAGAAGCCGGCGAACATCGCCTCGCGCCAGCGCCGCAGGCCCAGCAACAACAGCACGATCAGCGTGTCCAACGGGATCACCCCGTACTGGTAGCCGGCCTTGGTGACGACGGTAAAGAACCGGTCCCAGCCCGGCGAGGCCAGGCCGCGCATGCTCCACAGCAACGGTTCGTCGAAGTAGAGGTTCTCCAGTGCGTGGACCTCGTCGGCCAACGCCACGAACACGCCCATCGGCAGCAGCACGCCGACGAACAGCAGACCGATGCGCCAGGCGTTGCGGCGCAACCAGTGACGCAAGCCGGCGGCTTGCTCGGCCGGGGTTTCACCCGGCGCGGCGGACATACTTGGTCTGGACGTAGTCGTCGATCAGCGCGACGAACTCGTGGGCGATGTTCTCGCCGCGCAGGGTCACCGTCTTTTCGCCATCGACGAACACCGGCGCCGACGGCGCCTCGCCGGTACCCGGCAAGGAAATGCCGATGTTGGCGTGGCGCGATTCGCCCGGCCCGTTGACCACGCAGCCCATCACCGCCAGGGTCATGTTCTCGGCCCCGGGATGGCTCACCTTCCACTCCGGCATCTTCGCGCGGACGTGGTTCTGCACCACCTTGGCCAGTTCCTGGAAGAACTCGGAGGTGGTGCGGCCGCAGCCCGGACAGGCGGTGACCAGCGGGGTGAAGGCGCGCTGGCCGGTGGTCTGCAGCAATTCCTGGGCGACGATCACTTCCTGCGTGCGCGACTGCCCCGGCTCGGGGGTCAGCGAAATGCGGATGGTGTCGCCGATGCCTTCCTGCATCAGCACCGCCAGCGCCGCGCTGGACGCGACAATGCCCTTGCTGCCGATGCCGGCCTCGGTCAGGCCCAGGTGCAGCGCGAAATCCGAGCGCTGCGCCAGGTCGCGGTACACCGCGATCAGTTCCTGCACGCCGCTGACCTTGCAGCTGAGCACGATGCGGTCGCGGCCCAGGCCAAGTTCCACCGCGCGCTCGGCAGAATCCAGGGCCGAGCGGATCAGCGCCTCGCGCAACACCCGGCCGGCGTCCCACGGCGTGTCGCGGCGCGAATTCTCGTCCATCAGCTGCGCCGCCAGCGCCTGGTCCAGCGAGCCCCAGTTGGCGCCGATGCGCACCGGCTTGTCGTACTTCAGCGCGAACTCGATCAGCTGCGCGAACTGGGTGTCCTTCTTCTTGCCGAAACCCACGTTGCCGGGGTTGATCCGGTACTTGGCCAGCATCTCGGCGCAGGCCGGTTCGGCGGCCAGCAGCTGGTGCCCGTTGTAGTGGAAGTCGCCGATCAGCGGCACCTCGATGCCCATCATCCGCAGCTTGTCGACGATGCGCGGGATCGCCGCGGCCGATTCGGCGTTGTTGACGGTCAGCCGCACCAGCTCCGAGCCGGCGCGCCACAACTCGGCCACCTGCTTGACCGAGGAGGCCACGTCGGCGGTGTCGGTGTTGGTCATCGACTGCACCACGATCGGCTTGCCGCCGCCCACGACGACGCCTCCGACGCGGACCGGCTGGGTGGAACGGCGCGCCCAGGGCGCGGCGTCGCTGGGGGGGTGGGTCGGCTGACGGCGTCGTACATGCGCGCATTTTAGCGTGAGCGGGCGTCCGCGCCCCACCCCGGCGCCGAGGACTGCGACGGTTTGTCGCAGACAGCCGTGTGCGCCAGCGCATACGATGCGCGCCATGACTTCCACCGATGCCTCGTTCCTGCGCACCCTGTGCAGCCTGCGCTGGCTGGCCACCGCCGGGCAGGCGGCGACGATCCTGGTCGCGACCTGGGCGATGCGCCTGCCGCTGCCGCAGCTGCCGCTGTGGTCCGGCGTGGCCGCGTTGACCCTGTTCAACCTGTATGCGCAACTGCGCCTGCGCCATGCCGACACCGCCGCGCCGGCCACCGCCTTCGGCCACATCCTGGTCGACGTGACCGTCCTGACCTGGATGGTCGGCTGGAGCGGCGGCATCGGCAACGCCTTCGGCTCGCTGTTCCTGGTGCTGATCGCGCTGGCCGCACTGGCCCTGCCGCTGCGCTGGGCGCTGGCGGTGGCGCTGGCTTGTGTGGCCGGCTACGCGGTCAGCGCGCTGTTCGGGCTGCCGCTGCCGCGCGGCCCGCACCAGGCCCTGGATCTGCAGCGCTGGGGCATGGCCGCCAACTTCCTGCTGTCCACCGTCGTGGTGCTGGTGTTCTCCACCCGCCTGGCGCTATCGCTGCGAGAACGCGAACGCGAGCTGGCGCTGCTGCGCGAGCGCTTCGCCCGCAACGAAGGCATCGTCGCCCTGGCCACCCACGCCGCCTCGGTCGCGCACGAGCTGAACACGCCGCTGGCGACGATGACCCTGCTCACCGACGACATCGTCGAACAGAGCGATCAGCCGGAACTGCGCGAGGACCTGGAAACCCTGCGCGAACTGTTGGTGCAGTGCCGCGAACGGGTGCTGGCGCTGGCCGCGCCGGCGCAGCGCCCCGGCGGCGGCACGGTGGCGCTGGCGCACGTGCTGCACCGGTGGCAACTGGTGCGGCCGACCGTGCAACTGTGCCGCAACGACGACGCGCCGCTGCAACTGCGCCTGGAGAGCGCGATCGGCCACCTCCTGCAGGTACTGCTGAACAACGCCGCCGATGCCGGCGAACGCGCCGGCCATCCGCAGGTGGACCTGAGCGTGCGGGTCACCGGCAGCGAACTGGTCGGCGAGGTCCGCGACTACGGCGGCGGCTTCGACGCCAACCAGGTCGCGCTGCCGGCCACCCTGTTCCGCAGCGGCAAGCCCGACAGCATGGGCGTGGGCCTGGCGCTGTCGCATGCCACCATCGAACGCCTGGGCGGCGAACTGTGGACCCAACCTGCGCCGGACCACGGCACGCGGGTCGGTTTCCGCCTGCCGCTGCTCGCCCTGGAGACCCCTGCATGAGCATCGATGCCCCGCTGGGCCTGCTGGTCGACGACGACCCGCTGTACCTGCGCACCCTGCAACGCACCCTCGCCCGCCGCGGGCTGGAGACGCTGACCGCCGACAGCGGCGCCGCGGCGCTGGCGCTGGCCACGGCGACGCCGCCGGACTACGCGCTGATCGACCTCAAGCTCGGCGACGAGTCCGGCCTGGCGCTGATCCAGCCATTGCGCGCGATCCGCGCCGACATGCGCATCCTGCTGGTCACCGGCTACGCCAGCATCGCCACCGCGGTGGAGGCGATCAAGCTCGGCGCCGACGACTACCTGCCCAAACCGGCCACGGTGCAGATGATCCTGCGCGCACTGAGTCTGGAGGCGGACAGCGCCGAGGACGACGACGCGCTCGAATTGCCGGACGCGATGACCCCGCTGAGCCGCCTGCAGTGGGAACACATCCAGCAGGCCATGCACGAGACCAGCGGCAATGTCTCGGCCGCGGCGCGCCTGCTGGGCATGCACCGCCGCTCGCTGCAGCGCAAGCTGGCCAAGCGCCCCAGTCCGCAGCGCGATCCGCCGCGTTGAGGAGACTCGAGCGGCGCGCCCCGCGCCACGATCGCAACGGAGGCGTCCACATCGCCCTCACCTTGCCGAACAGAAGGAGTTGGCCACCCGCCAATGTCGCCCCACCGGCTCAAGTCGTGCTTCCGCGCGCCGCTAGGCTGGCATGAGTCCATTCTCTCCCTCGCCGCTGCCAGACGAATCGACGCGGCTGGCGGCCCTGCGCGGGCTATGCCTGCTCGATACCCCGCCCGACCGCGTCTTCGACCTGATCACCCAACTGGCCTCACGCACCCTGCGCACCCCGATCGCGCTGGTCTCGCTGGTCGACGAGCAGCGCCAGTGGTTCAAGTCGCGGGTCGGCCTGGACGCGGCGCAGACGCCGCGCAGCCAGGCCTTCTGCGCGCATGCGATCCACAGCCCGGAGCTGTTGGTGGTCACCGACGCGCGGCAGGATCCGCGCTTTCGCGACAACCCGCTGGTCACCGGGCCGCCGTTCATCCGCTTCTACGCTGGCGCGCCGTTGATGCTGGCCGATGGCACCGGCCTGGGCACGCTGTGCGTGATCGACACCGAACCGCGCAGCGAATTCGATGCGCCGTCGCGGCAGACCCTGCAGCAATTGCGCGACCTGCTGCTGCTGCGGATCGAGACCCTGCGCAACACCGGCTTCGTCGATGCGCTGACCGGCCTGCCCAACCGCAGCGGCTTCAACGAAGACTTGACGATGTGGCTGTCGCTGCAGGCCGTGAACCAGCACGACGCCTGCGTGGCGATCGACGTCTGCGGCACCGAGTACTTCCGCGACATGGTCAAGGCATTGGGCTGGGAATACGCCGAGGGCTACCTGCTGGCCACCCGCGACCGCCTGCTGCAAGCCCTGGACGGGCTGCCGGCCTACCGCATCGATACCAGCAGCTTCGCCTTCGTCGTGCAGGGCAACGACCCCGCGCAGCTGGCATTGCATTGCGAGCGCGTGTTCAGCGCCTTCGCCGAGCCGATCGAGCACCAGGGCATTCCGCACGCCGCAACCCCGTCGCTCGGCGCGGTGCGCCTGGACGGTGCGCTGAGCGCCAACCATACGCTGCGCTCGCTGACCACCGCGGTGGACATAGCGCGCCAGCGCGGCCTGCCGTGGAGCCTGTACGAGCGCAGCCACGACGCCAGCCAGCGCAACGCGTTCCGCATCCTGGCCGCGTTGCCGGAGGCGCTGGACGCACGCGAGCAGTTGAGCCTGCACTACCAGCCGCGGGTCAGCCTGCGCAGCGGCGAATGCGTCGGCGTGGAGGCGTTGCTGCGCTGGCGGCATCCGCTGCTGGGCAGCGTTGCGCCCAACGAATTCATTCCGCTGGCGGAAAAGACCGCGCTGATGAGCCGGGTCACCGCCTGGGTGCTGGAGGCCGGCATCGCCCAGGCCGCGCGATGGCAGCAGCATGGGCATCGCTTCAGCGTTTCGCTGAACGTGTCGGCGGTGGATCTGGAACAGGCCGACTTCATCGCCACGCTGCGCGAACTGCTGGCGCGGCATGCGCTGGAACCGGGCCGCATCGAGATCGAGTTCACCGAAAGCGCGATGATCCGGCATCCGCAGCGCGTGGCCGAACAGTTGCTGGAGATCAGCGCAATGGGGGTGAAGATCGCCATCGACGATTTCGGCAGCGGCTACAGCAACCTCAGCTACCTCAAGCGCATCCCCGCCAACGCGCTGAAGATCGACCAGTCGTTCATCCGCTCGCTGCCGGACAGCCGCAAGGACTGCATGATCGTGCCGTCGATGATCCGGCTCGGCCACGACTTCGGCCAACAGGTGGTGGCAGAAGGCATCGAGAGCGAAGAGATCTACCGCATGCTGCGCGACTGGGGCTGCGACGAGGGCCAGGGCTACTGGATCGCACGGCCGATGCCGGCGGCAGCGCTGGAGACCTGGCTGGCCACGCCCTGGCGCGACCCCGCCTGAGCGCGCGGGCGAACCCGCCGCGGCCGCAAACGCACGGCCGCTGCGGCCACGCTCACCAGAACACCGCGTACAGCGCGATCAGGATCGCGACCACGCCCACCGCCCCGATCTTGAAGCCGAGCGTGGTGGCATAGCCGACGTCGTCGGTGCGGATCAGGTCGCGCGCCTGCGTGGCCGGGGTCAGCAGCGACACCACCACCGCCAGCACCAGCGCCGCCACGAACACCACGCCGATGCGGTCCATGAACGGCAATGCCGGCCAGGCGAACTTGAGCGCGAACGACAGCACCACCGAGCCGATCGCCGCGGTCAGCGCGCCGGCTTCGTTGGCGCGCTTCCAGAACAGGCCGAGCATGAAGATCACCACCACGCCGGGAGTGAAGAAGCCGGTGAATTCCTGGATGAACTGGAAGCCCTGGTCGAAGTTGCCGAGCAACGGCCGCGCGCTGAGGATGCCAACCAGCACCGACGTCACCGCGGCGATGCGGCCCACCCGCACCAGGTGCTTCTGTTCGGTCTGCGGGCGGAACTTGGCGTAGAAATCCAGGGTGAAGATCGTCGCCACCGAGTTGATCTTCGACGCCAGCGAGGCCACGATCGCGGCCACCAGCGCGGCGAACACCAGGCCGAGGATGCCGCTGGGCAGCAGCTGCATCATGGTCGGATAGGCTTGGTCGGGCTTGGCCAAGTCCGGCGCCAGCACCACCGCGGCGATGCCCGGCACCACGATCACCAACGGCATCAGCAGCTTCAGAAACGCAGCGAATACCATGCCCTTCTGCGCCTCGCCGATGTTCTTGGCGGCCAGCGCGCGCTGGATGATGTACTGGTTGAAGCCCCAGTAGCTGATGTTCATCACCCACAGCCCGCCCAGCAACACGCTCAGGCCCGGCAGGTCCTTGTAGAACGGGTTGTCCCTGGACAGGATCATGTGGAAGTGCTCGGGGTGCGCGTTCCACAGGTGCTTGAAACCGGCCAGCACGCCGGCACCGTCGCCGATGCGCGACAGGGTCAGCCCGGCCACCAGCAATCCGCCCAGCACCAGCAGGGTGACCTGCACGATGTCGGTCAGCGCCACCGCCTTGAGCCCGCCGTACAACTGGTAGACCAGCGCGAACACGCCGATCAGGGCCAGCGCCAGAGTCTGGTCCATGCCGGTGACCTGGCTCACCGCGATCGAGCCCAGCCACAGGATCGAAGTCAGGTTGACGAACACGTACAGCAGCAGCCAGAACACGGCCATTAAAGTGCGGATCCACTTGCCGTAGCGCTGCTCCAGGAACTGCGGCATGGTGTAGATGCCGTTGCGCAGGAAGATCGGCAGGAAGAACTTGCCGACGATCAGCAGGGTCAGCGCCGCCATCCATTCGTAGGACGCGATCGCCAGGCCGATCGCATAGCCGGAACCGGCCATGCCGATGATCTGCTCGGCAGAGATGTTCGCCGCGATCAGCGACGCGCCGATCGCCCACCACGGCAGGGCCTTGCCGGCCAAGAAGTAGTCCTCGGCGCTCTTGCTATGCCCGGCCTTCTCCCGCGATACCCACTGCGCGAGCACGAAGATGCCCGTCAGGTAGACCACTACGATCGCACTATCCAATGTCGCCAGACCCACTGCATTTCTCCCACGGGCCGCGGCCCTTTCGCCTGTGTATCGATGCGCCCATCCCGGCGGGACAGGGCTTGCTTGAGCCTGATTCGCGCCGACCTTCGGCAATCAGGCAAAAGGGACAACCGCCTGCTTCGGAGAGCAGGCTGTTGTGGGAGGGGCTTGAGCCCCGACGGGCGTTGCCGGCCTACTGTCGGGGCTGAAGCCCCTCCCACAGGGGATCTACTGCCAAATCCTCGGCAGGCGGCTCAGCGCACCGGGCAATCGACCACGCTCTGCGCGTCGTTGCTGGCGCCCAGCGCGATCCGCGACAGCGACAGATCCAGCGTGCCGTCGCTCTCGATCACCGGCAGCCGCTCCAGCCTGGACACATCGGCGCCGGCGACGCTGAAGCACTTCAACGGCACGCCCAGCGTGCGCCATTCGCGCTTGGGCAGCGCGGCAAGCGCCTTGCCTAGATCCACCTGCGCTGGCGTACAGCCATTACCGCAGGCCACACCGATGCGCGCGCTGCCGCTCGGCGCCGCGTCCACCTTCAAGGTCAGGATCAGCTGCACGTCGCCGTTGCTTTCGCGCGACACGTCAAGCGGCCTGGGCAGCACCAGCGCCATCCCCGCCTTGCCCTTGCCCGACCACTCGAGGCGGCGCGCATCCTCCTGCGCCTTGTGGTCGACCGAGGTGATCCTGAGCGACCCATCGGCCAGCGCCACCGGCGTCGTCACCGCCGGCACATTGGCCTGGCTGGCGCCTTGCAGGATCATGGTGATGCCCGCCGCCGGCTTGCCGCGTTCGAAGTACACCCCGCCCACCGCTTGCGCACCGGAAACGCCGGAGACTTCCGATAGCCGGATCAGATCGCCCTTGTCGGCGTAGCGCAGGCCATAGCCGAACGCGAACTGCGGGTTGTAGTTCTTCTGCCCGACGTTGTTGGCGTACTGGGTCGCGGTGCGCGGCCAGGAGAAGCTGAGCTTGCCGTGGAAATCGTACTGGATGCCGCCATCGGGCTTGCGCAGCAGCACGTCGGCGATGCCGCCGCCTTCCGAACCCGGCAGCCACGCGGCGACGAAGGCATCGGCGGCATTGATCTCGCGGTTCACCCACAGCGGGCGCCCGCTCAGGAACACCGCCACCACCGGAATGCCCTCCGCCTTGAGCGTCTTGATCAGCTGCAGGTCGCTGTCGTCGCCGGGCTTGTACAGCAGCGTGGCGATATCGCCCTGGAACTCGGCGTAAGGGTTCTCGCCGAACACCACCACCGCCACGTCCGGCTTGGCCTGGTAGTTGCCGTCGATCGCCAGCTCGGCGCTGCCGCCGGCGGCCGTGACCTGCGCCTGCAGGCCCTCCCAGATCGTGTTGCCGTTCGGGTAGTCGGCGCGCTTGGTGCCGGTACCCTGCCAGTTCAGCGTCCAGCCGCCGGACTGCTTGCCCATGTCGTTGGCGCCGTCGCCGGCGACCAGCACCTTGCTCTGCGGCTTCAACGGCAGCAGCTGCTTCTGGTTCTTCAGCAGCACCAGCGACTCGCGCACCGCCTGCCGCGCCACCGCGCGGTGCTCGGGCGCGCCAAGCAGTTCGAACTTGCCGCCGAGCGGACGCTGCGACGGCTTGCCGGCCTCGAACAGGCCCAGCCGCAGCTTGACCCGCAGGATCCTCCGCACCGCATCGTCCAGCCGCGGCATCGGGATCTCGCCCGACGTGACCGCTTTCAACGCGCTCTCGTAATAGCCCTTCCAGCTGTCCGGCGCCATCAGCATGTCCACGCCGGCATTGAACGCGGCCGGACAGTCGTCGTTGCGGCAACCGGGCACCTGGCCATGGCCGTTCCAGTCGCCGACCACGAAGCCCCCGAAATGCATCTGTCCCTTCAGCACGTCGGTCAGCATCGGCGTGTTGCCGTGCATCTTGACCCCGTTGAAGCTGTTGAACGAGGCCATCACCGTCTGCGCGCCAGCGGCGATCGCCGGCGGATAGCCGGCGCCGTGGATGTCGCGCAACTGCTGCTCGCTGACCCGGGTATCGCCCTGGTCCTTGCCGTCGGTGGTGCCGCCGTCGCCGAGGAAATGCTTGACCGAGGCGATCACGTGCGAACCGTCGAGGAAGCCGGGCTGCCCGGGCACGCCCTGCAGGCCTTCGACCACCTTGCCGGCGAAGCTGGCGACCACCTCGGGCGATTCGGAATAGCCCTCGTAGGTACGGCCCCAGCGATCGTCCTGCGGCACCGCCACGGTCGGCGCGAAGGTCCACTCCATGCCGGTGGTGCGGGTCTCGGCGGCGGTGACCGCGCCGATCTTGCGCATCAGCTCCGGGTCGCGCGTGGCGCCCAGGCCGATGTTGTGCGGGAATAGCGTGGCGCCGACGATATTGCTCTGCCCGTGCACCGCATCGATGCCGAAGATGATCGGGATCGCCGGGCCGCCGTTGCCCTTGTCCATCGACGCCGCGTAATAAGCGTCGGCCAGCTTCAGCCACTGCGCCGGGCTGGCGTCGTACTTGCCGCCGGGATCGGAATTGCCGCCGGCCAGCACCGAACCGATGTGGTACTTGCGCACGTCGTCCGGGGTCATGCTGGCGATATCGCCCTGCACGATCTGCCCGACCTTCTGCTCTACCGTCATCTGCGCCATCAGCTTGGAAATGCGCGCCTCCAGGGCCGCATCGGCGGCCAGCGGCCAGGCCGGCGACGGCCACAGCTGCGGATGGATCGCCGGCGGCGCGACGGCGACGGCAGTAGCGGCGGCCGCAACCGATTGGCCAGGGCCGGCCGCGGCCAGCGCCAACAGGCCCAGCGCGGCAGCAGTGACCAGCGCATTGCGAATCGGCGCGGACACGCCGCCAGCGGACTGTTTTTGCAAGATCTTCCCTCCCAGGACCGGCGAACGCGCCACACACGGCGACCGCGCTCCCTCCCGAGACCCGCGACCGGAGCCTACGCTTCATTAATTGCCCCGATGCTGTCAACAACGCCGCGAGGTATGCCTGACCCGGCAATGGATATCGGATTACGCTATAGCGATGGAATACCGACAACGTCGACTTCATGCACGAGGGGCGCGTTCGCAGGCCGCGGCTGCGACGACGGCGGCGAATGTATTTTGCGGCACCGCAACAACCGCTTGCCCTAGGACTGCGCAAACTTCGCCGCGGCAGTGTTATGTAGTGTGCATGGCGCGGCGGCCAAAGAACCGCGAGCCGCCATGCAGCCCACCCCCACAACTGGCAGCCCCATCGCACCGATGCCCAGGCCACACTCAAGCCGATCCTGGCCGCCGGCCTGCTCGCCGTAGAACTTGGCCTGTCCTGCTCTGGCACCGGCAAGCTCACGCCAGCCTTCGCGCTTGAAGGGCCACAGGGCGCGTCCGCGTCACCGCGCATCGCGCCCGCGGGCAGGCGCGTGACCCGGGCCGGTCGCCACCTGGACGCATGCCCGTCAGCGAGCCCAAGGGGTGGTGACGCCATGACAGATTTGCTAACGTGCGCGCAGGGGTTCAGTCAAGTCAACGCTGGGGAGCGCTGACGGGGAGATTCAGTGATGGATGCACTGACAATGCTAACGACCGCAATAGCACAGTTCGACGATACCCAGCGCCTATACCGCTTGCAGCTGCCAGGCGGGGATGTCCAGGTGGTGGAGCGCTGGAGCGGGTCGGAACGCCTGAGCGAGGGGTTCGTGTGGTGGGTGGACGTGCTGAGCACGCAGGCGGGCTTGCCGCTGGAGGCGTGGCTGGGGCGCCGCGCAACGCTGTACACCCGGCTGGCCGATGGCGATGAGAGCCCGCGCACGGGGCTGATCCACGAAGCGTACGAACTGGGCAGCGACGGCGGTCTGGCGCGCTACCGGGTAGGCCTGGTGCCGTGGACGTGGTGGCTGTCGCAGGGCCGGCACAGCCGGGTGTTTCAGGAACGCACGCTGGTGCAGATCGTGGAAGCGGTGTTCGCCGACTACGCGCCGATGGCGAGCTGGCAGTGGAGCGAAGAGGTGAGCGGGTTCCTGGCCCAGGCGCGGCCGCGCAGCGACTGCGTGCAGTACCGCGAGAGCGACCTGGCCTTCGTGCAGCGGCTGCTGGCCGAGGAAGGGCTGGGGTGGCGGCTGCAGGAGGCGGACGCGTCGCCATGCGGGCACCAGCTGGTGGTGTTCGCCGACAGCGCCGCGCAACCGCAGGACCCCAGTTCGGCGCAGGGCGGCGGGCTGCGCTACCACCGCAGCGACGCCACCGAGGCGGCCGACAGCGTGCTGGCGCTCGGCGCCACCCGGCGGCTGGGCAGCGGTCGGCTGACCGTGCTCAGCGAAGACGTCAAGACGCGCCAGGCGCGCAGCGCACAACTGCCGCTGCACGGCGGCGGCGGACAATCGCTGCGCGAGCTGTACGAGCCGGTGGGGATGGACGCCTTCGCCAGCGCGCAGGAAGCGGACCGCTATGCGGAGTTGATGGCGCAAGCGCAGGAGGCGCAGTGGTCGCCGTGGCAGGGCCGCAGCACGGTGCGCACGCTGCGCGCCGGCACCTGGTTCACGCTGACCCAGGCGCCGCAGCAGGGCCAGGCGCCGCCGGCGCAGCTGTTGCTGACGCGGGTGTGGCATGCGGGCATCAACAACCTGCCGGTGGACGTGCGCGCGGCGGTGCAGGCGCAGTTGGGGGCCGCGCCGGCGTGGCCGGACGCCAGCGCGGTGGCCGCACGCAGCACCTGGGCGCAAGCCGAGGCGGTGGGCTACGGCAACGCCTTCGAGGCGGTGGACCGGCAGCAGCCGTGGCGGCCGGTACTGGCCGACGGCACCGGGGCGCGGCTGAACCCGCGGCCGACCGCGCCGGGCTACCAGAGCGCCATCGTGGTCGGCGCCGATGGCAGCACCGGCGGCAGCCAGGAGGTCTATGCCGACGCGCTGGGCCGGATCCGGGTCAGGTTCCACTTCCAGCACGCCGCGTCGGCCCCGGCCGCGCAGGACAGCACGTGGCTGCGGGTGGCGCAGCGCTACGCCGGCCCGGGCGTGGGCAGCCAGTTCCTGCCGCGCATCGGCCAGGAAGTGCTGGTGGGCTTCCTGGAGGGGGACATCGACCGTCCGGTGGTGCTGGGGGCGCTGTACAACGGCAAGGGCGAAGCCGGCGTTCCCGCCACCCCCGGCGGCACCAGCGCCGAGGCCGACACCCGCCTGTATGCCCAGGCCGGCGACGGCACACCCAGCGCGCAGGGCAACCTGGCCGGCGGCCACGCCCCGGCCTGGCACGGCGCCGGCGGCGGCGCGGACAACCACCGCAACGCTACCGCGCTGTGGGGCGTGCAATCCAAGGAATGGGGCGGCGCTGGCCACAGCCGGCTGGTGTTCGACGACAGCGACCAGCAACTGCGCTTGCAACTTGCGACCACCCAGGCGGCCACGCAGCTGAACCTGGGGCACCTGATCCACCAGGCCGACAACTACCGCGGCAGCTTCCGCGGGGAAGGCTTCGAACTGCGCACCGACGCATGGGGCGCGGTGCGCGCCACCTCGGGGCTATGGCTGAGCAGCTACGGCCGCAGCAGCGGCCCGGCCGGCGAGGCGACCCAGCCCAGCGCATTGCTGAGCCAGTTGCAGACGCTGGGCAAGACCTTCTCGCAGGCGGCCGCCACCCACCAGACGGTGACGCTGGCCGCGCACGAAGGCGTGGGCCAGGCGAACCACTCCAAGCTGATCGCCGATCAGGCGCCGCTGCAGGCGTTGCTGACCAGCGTGAAAACCACGGTGCCGGGCACGGCCTACGCCGACGCCAAGGGCGCGGCGGCCGAGCGCAGCGCCAGCCCGGGCGAAGACCGGGTGCCGCACACCGGCGATGCGCTGCTGGGCCTGGCCGCACCGGCGGGGATCGGCGTGGTGGCCGGCCAGGGCCTGAGCTGGAGCGTGGGCGAGACGCTGACGCTGGCCAGCGGCGGCGGCAGCGAAGCGGCCATCGCCGGCGACGCCCGCCTGCACAGCGGCCAGGCGATCGGCGTGCTGGCCGCGGCGGTGGACGGCGGGCAAACGCAAGCCAACAGCCTGAGCCTCGTCAGCGGCGAAGGCGAACTGGACGTGCAGGCGCAGTCGGACGAAGTGCGCGTGCAGTCGAAAGAAGGACTGAAGCTGATCAGCGCCAACGCCGAAGTGGAACTGGCGGCAGGCAAGACCATCCACCTGGCGGTGGCCGGCGGGGCCAGCGTGACCATCGAAGGCGGCAACATCACCGTCGCCTGCCCCGGCACCATCACCGTGCATGCGAGCAAGAAGTCGTTCGTGGGGCCGGTGCAGCGCAGCGCGCCGCTGCCACTGTTCCCGCAGTCGGTCTGCGTGGAATGCATGCTCAAGGCGGCACGTGCCGGCGCGCCGTTCGCCGTTCTCCAATAAGCGCGGCGGCCACCATGAGCAGTTCCATCGACTTCGCCTACGACAGTCCCGATGCCGCGCAACAGCAGGCGCTCGCCGCGGCGATCTGCGCAAGCCATCCATCCTGGGCCGTACTGGATCTGGCGCTGCTCGATGCCACCACGCTGCATCGCCGCATGCAACGCAACCGATGGACGCACTACAACGCCTATGCCGCCTCCAGCTTGGCGGCCTTTGCCGAGCATGCCGTGTGGCTGGTGGCGCTGGACACCGAGCCGGCGGCGCACGCGAAGCAGATAGCAACCCTGCTGAACTGGACGGCCGGCACTCCCGCGCTGAGCTTCCTTTACGGCGTGGCGGAACCGGCACAGCTGCAGGCGCTGGCCGGCTATCTGGCCAAGATCGCCGTGGAAGAGCGCAAGCAGCCGCTGCATTGCCGCTTTGCCGACACCCGCGTGCTGCCCGGCTTGCTGCGCCAGCTGGATGCCGCGCAGCGCAGCCGCGTCCAGCAGGCGATCGAGGACTGGGGCTGGATCGACCGCCATGCCGCCTACGCACGTTGGCAGCCCGCTCCCGGCGGTGTGGCCGCCGATAGCGCCGCGCACCTGCGGCTGAGCGCCGCACAGTTCCGCGCCTTGCGCGCGGCGTCGGACGCCGATGCGATCTTCGTCCTGTTGCTCGAACAGACGCCCAGCCTGGTTCCCGCCGAACGGCGCGGCCAGTTCCACGCCCGGCTGTGCGCCATCCTGGAGACCGCGGACAGTTACCGCGTCCACGATCCGCACAGCCGCCTGCAATTCGTGGTGCTCAGCATGACCTGCGGCGAAGGGTTTCACCGTCTGCATGCCCTTGCCGACACCTGGGCGGGGGTGCAGGCCGGCGAGCACACGCTGGCCGAGCACATGCCGCTGTGGGACAGCAAGGTGTGGGAGCAGCTCGACGCCGACCCGGCGCGGCACGATGGCAGCCCGTTCGGCGAGCAGACCGCATGAGCGCGCACAACAGCCTTCGCAGCGCCTTCGGTTGTGCCGCGCTGGTCGCGCTATTGGTGGCCTGCAAGGCCGAGCCATCCACAACCGCCGAAGCGAGCATCAGTCCGTACAACCATACCGAGGACTATATTCACCAGCTCTATATCGATGGACAGTGGGGCGGGAACTCATATCCATTCGAGGGAGGGGGAAGCTTCGTCTGCTGCGTCACCTATCCGCGGCAGTGGCGCCCGGGGCTCACCGCCAAGGTTCGTTGGACGACATCGAGTGGCATTCCCGGCATTCGCAGCGAACCGGTCTGGCACGAGAAGGTCGTCCCCATCGAACGTTATGAGAAACCCGGGACGACGCTCAATGTCCACTTCCTGCCGGAAGGGAAGGTGCGGCTGCTGATCTGGAACGGCTCGGCCGGATCGAAAGGCTACAAAGGCCCCGATGCACCGGTCAAACCCGAAGGTTGGCCGCCGCTACCGCCGCCACCGACATTACCGGACGCAAAATCCGAACACACCGATGCAGAGCACCAGCCATGAGCGACTTCAAACCTGGGTGGTATGCGGTCAAGCGCCTGCACGATGGCGCGGTGGATAGCTGGTATTTCGAGACGCGGGAGCGGGTGACGCTGACCGCGCGCATGCTGGCAAACGCCGATCATGCCATGCATTCCCGGCCCGTGTCATTGTGACGCGCTCTGGTTCCCCGACTCCTGCACGCAACACGCTGCCGCTGCTTCGCCACAGCAATTACGAGGACACGATGCGACACCATGATGATGACCAAACCCGTAGTAGAAGCAGGTGTGCCGTTGCCCGCCTGCTGATCGCGCTATCGCTGCTCTCGCTATTGGCTGCCTGCAAAGCCGAGCCTTCCACAACGGCCGAAGCGAGCATCAGTCCGTACAACCATACCGAGGACTACATCCACGAGCTTTATGTCGATGGCCAATGGGGGGGGAATTCCTATCCATATGGCGGCGGTGGAAGCTTCGTCTGCTGCGTCACCTATCCGCGGCAGTGGCGCCCGGGGCTCACCGCCAAGGTTCGTTGGACGACATCGAGTGGCATTCCCGGCATTCGCAGCGAACCGGTCTGGCACGAGAAGGTCGTCCCCATCGAACGTTATGAGAAACCCGGTACGCGGCTCAATGTTCATTTCCTGCCGGAAGGGAAGGTGCGGCTGCTGATCTGGAACGGCGCGGCCGGATCGAAAGGCTACAAAGGCCCCGATGCACCAGTCAAACCCGATAACTGGCCGCCACTACCGCCGCCACCGATAGTGCCGGACGCAAAATCCGAACACACCGATGCGGAGCAACAGCCATGAGCGACTTCAAACCTGGGTGGTATGCGGTCAAGCGTCTGCAGGATGGTGCGGTGGATAACTGGTATTTCGAGACGCGGCAGCGGGTGATCATGACTGCGCGCGTGCTGGCAAACGCCGATCATGCCATGCATTCCCGGCCCGTGTCATTGTGACGCGCTCTGGTTCCACGACTCCTGCACGCAACACGCTGCCGCTGCTTCGCCACAGCAATTACGAGGACACGATGCGACACCATGATGATGACCAAACCCGTAGTAGAAGCAGGCGTGCCGTTGCCCGCCTGCTGGTCGCGCTGATGCTGCTCTCACTGTTGGCCGCCTGCAAAGCCGAGCCGTCCAAAACTGCTGAAGCGAGCATCAGCGCCTACAATCATACCGAGGACTATATCCACGAGTTCTATATCGATGGTCAATGGGGTGGAAATTCCCGTCCTTACGGTGGTGGGGGAAAGTTCACTTGTTGCATCACCTATCCGCGTCAGTGGCACCCGGGGCTCACCGCCAAGGTTCGTTGGACGACATCGAGTGGCATTCCCGGCGGTGACGATCCAACCGAAACCTGGCATGAGAAGGTCGTCCCCATCGAGCGCTATGAGAAACCCGGGACGACGCTCAATGTCCATTTTCTGCCGGAAGGGAAGGTGCGGCTGCTGATCTGGAACGGCTCGGCCGGATCGAAAGGCTACAAAGGCCCCGATGCACCAGTCAAACCCGATAACTGGCCGCCGCTACCGCCGCCACCGACATTGCCGGACGCAAAATCCGAACACACCGATGCCGAGCAGCAGCCATGAGCGACTTCAAACCTGGGTGGTATGCGGTCAAGCGTCTGCAGGATGGCGCGGTGGACAGCTGGTATTTCGAGACGCGGCAGCGGGTGACGCTGACCGCGCGCGTATTGCCCAATGGCGACCAGATCCTGCTTTTCCGTCACACGCCGCAGCAGCCCTATCTGTCCAAGACCTGGTCGTCCGCCTACGAATGGTTGCCCACCGCCAAGCCCGGCGACCATTGGGACAACGACAAGTACGGTGCGGCGGCCGACGGCAAGACCGAGTTGCCGGGCAAGTTCTCGCGCAGCCAGCGCAAGCCCAGCGCGCGCGAACTGAGCCAGCGCGCCAGTAAGGCCTGTTTCTCGTCGGTGGACGGACTGAACTGTACGCGCGAGATCCACGTGGGGATCTTCTTCGATGGTACCAACAACAATATGGAGCGTGATCGCCCATTGCAGGGGCACTCCAATATCGTCAGTCTCTACGACGCGCAGAAGGAAGACAGGGTCGAGTATTTCCGTTATTACGTTCCTGGCGTCGGGACCAAGTTCAAGGAAATCGGCGAGCTCGCCGAGGACGCCACCGGCAAGAGCATGGCCCGTGGCGGTGAGGATCGCATCCATTGGGCTTTGACGAGGCTCTATAACGCAGTCAATACCTCGGTCAACGGCTTCGACTTGCTGGACGAAGCCGAAACCAAGGACCTGGTCACCGGGGTGTTCTCCGGCCTGCGCACCTGGTACCGGCTCGGCGATGGCAAGATGGAATCGATCTTCCGCGACCTGGACCGGCGCCTGCTCAAGCAGGTGGCCGACAAGCGGCCGACGATTAACCGTCTGCATCTGTCGGTGTTCGGCTTCTCGCGCGGTGCGGCCGAGGCGCGCACCTTCTGCAACTGGCTGGCGCTGGCGACCCGCGGCAAGGTGGGGCCGGCGGAGGTCAATCTGCGCTTTCTCGGCATCTACGACACGGTGGCCTCGGTGCTGCTGGCGGATTCGTCGCCGGTCGGCAGCGGCCTGTTCGACTGGGCCAACAAGACCATGCGCATCCCCGAGGTCGAGGGCGCCGTCCATTACGTGGCCGGGCATGAAATCCGGCGCTCGTTCCCGCTGTCCACCGCGCGCGCTGGCGGCAGCTGGCCGGCGCACGCCAAGGAATACGTGTATCCCGGTGCGCACTCGGATATCGGCGGCGGCTACTCGCCGGGCGACCAAGGGAAGGCGCGCGGCGGGCGATCCAGCCTGATGTCGCAGATCACGCTGAACGACATGTACTTCGAGGCCTGCAACAACGGCGTAAAGCTTCGCTCACCGAATGAAATGGTGGAACAAACCAAAGACGACTTCAAAATCGACCCCTCCCTCGAAACCGCTTTCTCCGCTTATCTCGACTGGACGCCCGCCAACGAAAAGGGCGAGAACCTGTCCGGCTCCAGACGCGGGGTGATGGAGAACCGCATGGAGCAGCAGATGCAGCGCTACTGGCGCTGGCGCGCGTCCAAGCGGGACACCGCGCAGTTCCGTGCGATGGCGAGCTACCAGCACGCCACGGCGCAGGACCGCACCGATCTGGAAGAAGGCAATCTGGACTGGCAGGCCGATATCGCGCATGCGCGCACGGCGAGCCAGCCATCGAGTTACACCTTCTACTCGCAAGGCATGTCGCATACGGTGCAGGTGCCGCCCGACCCCAGCAGGACGCAGCGCGATCTGCTGGCGGCGGTGGACGACACCACACCGATTCCGGGCGAGGTGGATCGCTTCTTCGACGACTTCGTGCACGACTCGCATGCCGGCTTCTGGCTGCTCGGCCCGGTGTCGCAGGCGGACAAGAACGCCTTCGCCAACGAGATACGCAAGAAGAACGCACAGCATGCCGCGCTGCTCAAGGCGGCCGATGCCGCCGCCGAACACGGCATGTTCGAAGGTGCGGTGCAGGCGCGCCAGCAGGCCGAACGCTACGCGCTCAACCACTTCGAGCAGCGCGTGCTGGCGCAGAACCCCAAAGCCAGCGACGACGGCAATCCCGCCACCATTCCGCTGATGACCGACAAGGAAGCGGCGGACCTGCGCGCCAGTGCCGGTTTCGATGGATGGATCGTCCGCAATGTGCTGGGCACCGCGACCCGGCGCGAGGCCAATGGCCCCGGACACTACCGCCGCGTGTTCGACCGCGACCACGAAAGGCTCCAGCTCGTGGACGAAGCCGTGTACCAGGGCGGACGCCTCGGCGACGCGGCCAAGGACGGCATCGACGATGCGGTCGAATCCGCACGGCAGGCCGCCGCCGCCGCCAAGGAGCGCGCGCAGCGCGCGGCCGGCCAGGCGGTGGACAACGCCATCGATGCGGCGGGCAGAGCGGCCCGCGAAGCGCTGGAAAGCGGCTTGAAGAAGATCGTCAATCCCAGCGGGCCGAGCTTGTACTAGCCACCCGACGCGCTGCGCCGGTGGCCGCAATCGGCCCCGGCACGGGACCCGCGATCTGCGTGGATGCCGCAGCGTTGCCGCGGGTGCCGAAGACTCCCCGCCCGACGCATCCGGCCGCAAGCGGATCGAGCGACTGCGACTCAGCCGCGCAAGCGCGCCAGTACCGCGCGCGTCACCGGGTCGGAGACCTCGGTGGTTTCGCCCTGCAGCGCCGGCAGCAGCTGGCTGGCCAGTTGCTTGCCCAGTTCCACGCCGAACTGGTCGAAGGCGTTGATGCCCCAGATCACCGACTGCACGTAGACGCTGTGCTCGTACATCGCGATCAGCGCGCCCAGCGCCTGCGGGGTCAGCGCGTCGAGCAGGATCAGCGTGCTCGGGCGGCCGCCGGGGTAGTCGCGGTGCGGGTCGTCGCTGCCCTGCCCGTTCGCCAGCGCCTCGGTCTGGGCCAGCAGGTTGGCCAGCAGCGCCTGGTGGTTGACCGTGTACGGATCGTCGTTGCGGATGCAGCCGATGAAATCGGCCGGCACGATGCTGGTGCCCTGGTGCAGCGCCTGGAAGAAGCTGTGCTGCACGTCGGTGCCGGCGCCGCCCCACCACACCGGCACGGTATCGGCCTGCACCGGGCTGCCGTCCAGGCGCACGCGCTTGCCCAGGCTCTCCATCACCAGTTGCTGCAGGTAGGCCGGCAGCAGCGCCAGGCGCTGGTCGTAGGTCATCACCGCCTGCGTGGCGTAGCCGAGCACGTTGCGGTTCCACAGCGTGGTCAGCGCATGCAGCACCGCCACGTTGCGCGCCAGCGGCGCGGTCAGCGCGTGTGCGTCGAACTGCGCGGCGCCGGCCAGCAACTGCTCGAAGCCGTCGGCACCGATCGCCAGCGCGATCGGGAAGCCCACCGCCGACCACAGCGAGTAGCGGCCGCCGACCCAGTCCCACATCGGCAGCACGCGGCTGGCGGCGATGTCGAAGGCCTTGGCGGCGCGCTCGGGATTGGCGCTGACCGCGTAAAGGCGCTCGCTGCCGCCGAGCCAGTCGCGCAGGATCTGGCCGTTGAGCAGGGTTTCCTGGGTACCGAAGGTCTTGGAGATCAGCACGCCGGCGGTGCGCGCCGGATCCAGCGTGGCCAGCGTGCGCTGCATCGCCGCGCCATCGACGTTGGAGACGAAATGCACGCGGAAACGCGCGCCGTCGGCCGGACGCAGCGCGTCGGCGACCAGCCGCGGGCCCAGGTCGGAACCGCCGATGCCGACGCTGACGATGTCGGTGACCTCGGTCTGCGCCAGCGCCTGGATCAGTGCGCGCATGCGCTGCTGCACCTCGCGCGCGCTGGCGTTGGCGTCGGCCGCCACCGGCGCGCCGCTGAGCTCGCCGCGCAGCGCGGTATGCAGTGCGGCGCGGCCTTCGGTGACGTTGACCGTCTCGCCGCGGAACAGGCGCTGGAACGCGCCGGCCACGTCATGTTCGGCGGCCAGCGCCAGCAGCGCGTCGAGCGCGGCACGGTCGTATGTCTGCCGGGCGAAGTTGAAGTACAACGGCCCGACCTGCAGCGCCAGGTCGTCGACCCGGCCGGGCTCGGCGGCCAGCAGTTCGGGAAGGCGCGCCCCGCGCAAGCGCTGGGCGTGGGCGTGCAGTGCGTCGAAACCGTTGGACTGTGTCATGCGGCCTGCTTCGGGATGCTGTGGTTGGTATGGGTGATCTTGTTGGCGCCGTCCACGTAGACCAGGATCGGCTGGAAGCGCGCGGCCTCCTCTTCGCTCATGCCGGCGAAGGCGGCGATGATGATCAGGTCGCCGACCTGCACGTGGCGCGCCGCGCCGCCGTTGAGCGAGACGATGCCGCTGCCTTCGTCGGCGCGGATCGCGTAGGTGCTGAAGCGTGCGCCGTTGGTGACGTCCCAGATGTGCACCTGCTCGAACTCGCGGATGCCGGTGGCGTCCAGCAGCAGCCCGTCGATAGCGATCGACCCTTCGTAGTTGAGCTCCGAATGGGTGACGGTGGCGCGGTGGATCTTGGTCTTCAACAGGCTCAGTTGCATGCTTGCGGTACTGCGGTGAGGAAAGAAGCGCAGTTTAGCAGCCGGGGGGTTAAGCGGCAGCGGCAGCAGGGGCTGGCGGTGCGTATGCGACGTTGTCCGGCGTTCGTCTTGGCATGCAGGCCACAGGACATGGCGTGACCGCTTGCTGCCGCAATGCGCGACGCGGCGAGCGGCGCAGCTTGCTGCTGCGGATACAGTCGCGACGCGCGAAGCCGACCGGCGCGCCGCACCCCGGTGGCCGGCGCGCTCAGAATTCCAGATTGTCGATCAGGCGGGTGCGCCCCAGGCGCGCGGCGATCAGCGCCACGCGTGGGCCTTGGTGATCCTGCGGCTCGCTCAGGTCGGGCAGGCGCAGCACGGTGTAATCGACCACGAAGCCGGCGGCCTGCAGCTGCGCGCTGGCCGCCGCCTCGATCTCGGCACGCGGACGCCCGGCGACATGCCAGTCGCGCATCGCCAGCAGGGTCTGGCGGATCTGCGCCGCGCGCGGCCGCTCCTCGGCCGACAGATACTGGTTGCGCGAACTCATCGCCAGACCGTCGGCCTCGCGTACGATGCCGCCGCCCAGGATCTCGATCGGGAACGCCAGGTCGGCCACCATCTGCCGGATCACCGCCAGCTGCTGGTAGTCCTTCTTGCCGAACGCGGCCAGGTCCGGCTGCACCTGGTTGAACAGACGCGCGACCACGGTGCACACGCCGTCGAAATGGCCGGGACGGCAGGCGCCTTCCAGCACTTCGCTGACTCCGGGCGTGTGCATGCGCAGCGCCAGCTCCACGCCAAGCGGGTACATGCTCTCCACCGTCGGCAGCCACAGCACGTCGCAGCCGGCGCCTTCCAGGCCGCTGGTGTCGGCCTCGGGGGTGCGCGGGTAGCGGGTGAAGTCCTCGTTCGGCCCGAACTGGGTCGGGTTGACGAACACGCTGGACACCACCCGGTCGGCGTATTGCCGGGCCAGCATCACCAGCGAGAAATGCCCGGCGTGCAGGTTGCCCATGGTCGGCACGAAGGCCACGCGCAGGCCCTGCCGCTTCCAGCCGGAAACGACGGCGCGCAGCCGCGCCAGGTCGGTGAGGGTTTCGATCATTTGGCGTAGGCGTGTTCGGCGTCGGGGAAGGTGCCGGCGCGCACCGCGTCGGCATAGGCGCGCACCGCGCCGGCGATGGAGCCGCCTTCGGCCAGGAAATCCTTGACGAAGCGCGGCCGCCGGTGGCCGCTGTCCAGGCCCAGGACGTCGTGCAGCACCAGCACCTGGCCGTCGCAGTCGGGACCGGCGCCGATGCCGATGGTGGGAATCCCGATCTCGGCGGTGATGCGCGCGGCCAGCGGCGACGGCACGCATTCCAGCACCAGCAGCGCGGCGCCGGCCGCAGCCGCCGCCTTGGCGTCGGCAAGCAGTTTGGCCGCGGCGGCTTGCTCGCGGCCCTGGATCTTGTAGCCGCCGAAAGTCAGCACCGACTGCGGGGTCAGGCCCAGGTGCGAACACACCGGGATGTCGCGCTCGCTGAGGAAGCGGATCACCTCCAGCTTGTGCCCGGCGCCCTCCAGCTTGACCATCTCCGCGCCGGCCTGCAGCAGCCGGGTCGCCGCGTCCAGCGCGCGCTCGGGGGTGGCGTCGGACTGAAACGGCAGGTCGGCCACCAGCAGCGCGCGCTGCAGCACCCGTGCCACCGCCGCGGTGTGATAGACGATGTCGTCCACGGTCACCGGCAGGGTCGAGTCGTGGCCCTGCACCACCATGCCCAGCGAATCGCCGATCAGGATCAGGTCCACGCCATTGGCCTCGAACACGCGTGCGAAGCCGGCGTCGTAGGCGGTCAGCATCACCAGTTTCTGCTGGCGGCGCTTGGCCTCGGCCAGGGCGGGAACGGTCCAGGGCTTGCTGTCGGCGTGGCTGCTCATAAGCTCATGCGGTGCGGTGATAAGCCGGACATTATCTACCGATTGCCACGATCCCGTCGGTTTCGATGCGGCCGCTGACGTCACGCACCGTTCCATGGCCGGGAATGGTCGCCTCGGCGGCGATCTCGGCCAGCGGCAGCAAGGCGAAACCGCGCTGGTGCAGGTGCGGGTGCGGCACCTGCAAGCCGGGCAGATCGATCACCGCCTCGGCGTACAGCAGCAGATCCAGGTCCAGGGTGCGCGGGCCCCAGCGCTCGCCGGGGGTGCGCTGGCGGCCGTGGCGGGCTTCCAACGCCAGCAGCGCCTGCAGCAGTTCCGGCGCCGGCAAGCCGGTGCTCAGCAGCGCGGCGGCATTGATGAAATCCGGCTGCGCCTGGTTGCCCCAGGCCGGGCTGCGGTACAGCTGCGAGGCGCGCAGCAGGCGTGTGTGCGGCAGCGTGTCCAGGGCGGCGATGGCCGCGCGCAGGGTGGCGACCGCATCGCCGAGGTTGCCGCCCAGGCCGATGCAGGCCTGCACCGGCGCGGGACCGAGCGCGGCGCTCACTCGGCCGGTGCGGCGGCATCCGGACGCCGGCGCCGGCGCCGGCGGCGCTTGGGGGTTTCCTCGCTGTCGGCCGGTGCCATCGCCACTTCGTCGCCGACGTAGTCGATCTCCGGGTCGAAGCCGCGCGGCGGCGGCGCGTAACCGGGCTGCTGCTGCAGTTCGCGCCAATAGGCGATGTCGGCCTCGTGCTCGGCCGAGGCCGACTGGCGCAGGATCAGGAAATCGAACGCGGCGCGGAAGCGCGGATGCGATAGCGTGCGCACCACCCGCTTCTTCTGCCGCGAGGTGAAGCGCGACTGCAGCAGCCAGATCTCCTGCATCGGCAGCGAGAAACGCCGCGGCAACGCGACCGTGCTCAGCTGGTGCAGGGTCACCCGGTCGGCGGCGCGACGCTGCGCTTCTTCCAGCTGCATGCCCTGCTTCTGCAGCGCCATCAGCGCGCGGCAGTAGGCCGGCCACAGCAGCAGCGCGAACAGGAACGCCGGCGATACCGGCTCGTCGTTGGCCACCCGCGCATCGGTGCTGCGCAGGCCTTCGATCAGCATTCGCCGCAGCGCGCCGCTGCGGTTGGAATGCAGCGCCGCGGCGCTCTCCGGGAACAGCGCGGCGAGCAGGCCGTAACGCTCCAGGCCCTCGAAGCTGGCCACGCCGTCGCCGGACAGGAACAGCTTCAGCACTTCCTCGAACAACCGGGCCGGCGCCGCTTCGGCCAGCAGCCCGGCCAGGCGCGGGAGCGGCTCGGCGGTGCTCGGCTCGATCTCGAAATTCAGCTTGGCGGCCAGGCGCACCGCGCGCAGCATGCGCACCGGGTCTTCGCGGTAGCGCTGCTCGGGGTCGCCGATCATGCGCATCAGCCGCGCCTGCACGTCGGCGAAACCGCCGGTGTAGTCGCGCACCGAGAAATCCTCGATCGCGTAGTACAGCGCGTTGCAGGTGAAGTCGCGGCGGACCGCGTCGTCCTCGATGCTGCCGTAGACGTTGTCGCGGACCAGGCGGCCGTTGTCGAGTTCGCGGTCGCCGCTGCCGTCGTCGACGTTGGCGCGGAACGTGGCCACCTCGATGATCTCGCGGCCGTACACCACGTGCGCCAGGCGGAAGCGGCGGCCGATCAGGCGGCAGTTGCGGAACAGCTGCTTGACCTGCTCGGGGGTGGCGTCGGTGGCGACGTCGAAGTCCTTGGGCTGCAGCTCGACCAGCAGGTCGCGGACCGCGCCGCCGACCAGGTACGCGCCGAAGCCGGCTTCGCGTAGCCGGTACAGCACGCGCAACGCATTGGGACTGATGTCCTTGCGCGAGACGTTGTGCTGATCGCGCGGGATCAGCTGCAGGGTGAACGGCACAGGAACTGGCGGATTGATGATGGCGCTTCCGTATCGAGTTGCGGGATTGCCGCCGGGCGGCTAGCCCCATATACTAGCGCCCTGCAATCGATGCGACCAACCTGCTCCCTTCGTCTAATGGTTAGGACGTGGCCCTCTCAAGGCTAAAACAGGGGTTCGAGCCCCCTAGGGAGCACCATCGGCGCCTCGCCTGCAGCGAAAACCACAAAAGCCCCGCCCTGGCGGGGCTTTTGCGTTGTGGGGCCGGCCCCGGACCGGGGCGCGCTCACTCACCATTGGTTGCGCAGGCGCCGGTAGCCCTCGACCAGGCGGATGTTGGTCGCGGCCACCTCCTCGGAGAATTCGCTGGCTGCGACGCTGACCCGCGCGATCCTGGACAGGTCGGTGCACGGCCCGATGCGCTCGGTCGACGGCACGTAGAACCCCGGCGGCAGATCGCAGCCGTCGACCACGGCATTGTGCCGGACCACGCAGCCGTCGCCGACCTCGCAATTGAACAGCACGCTGTTGAAGCCGATGAACACGCGCTCGCCGACCGTGCACGGCCCATGCACGATGGCGCGGTGCGCGATCGAGCTGCGCGCCCCGATCAGCACCGCCGCGCCGGCTTTGGAATGGATCACCACCCCGTCCTGGATGTTGGCGTAGGCGCCGATGTGGATCGGCTCGATGCCGCCGTCGGCGTCGGTCTCGTCGGCGCGGATCACCGCGTACGGGCCGATGAACACGTGCGCGGCGACAACGACCCGTCCGCACAGGATGGCGGTGGGATCGACGAATGCGCTCTCGTCGACCACCGGCAGGTCGCCGCGCGGATTGCGGCGGATCATCGGGCGCCCTCGCCCGCCGCGAACGGATCCGGAGCGCCGGATCCGCTTTCGGGAGCACCGGCCTCGGCCACCGCGTCGTGCGGGTGCAGGCTCTCCAGGTGCCGCACCTGCACCCTTACGCCCTGGTAGCGCGCGCCTAGCGCCTGCTGCAGGCGCCGCGCCGCATCTTCCACGTACATCAGGTTGGCGCCATTGAGGCGGGCGAAAGCCTGTTCGTCGGCGCGCCGCACCGCGGCCTGCACCGGCGTGGCCAGGGCCTGCTCGGCCAGTTCGATCAACGCGCTCAGGTCGAAGCGCAGCGCGCGCGGCGACACCGCCACCTGCAGCGTGGCGATGCTGCGCTGGCTGTGCGCGGTGGCATGGCTGCCATGCTGCAGCAGCCACGCGGCCACGGCCTCGCGCTGCAGCGAGGGCTGCGCGGCATGCTGCTGCAGGAACGCCGCGCTGAGCAATTGCCGCGCCAGCGCCGCCGAGCACGGACAGGTCGAGGAATAGAGCACGTCCACGGCGACCTCCACGCGCACGCTGGCGCCGCGCAGCACCGCGTCGATCCGCAGCGGATACGCCTTCCAGCCAGCCAGTCCCTCGCTGCGCAACGCCGGGCTGCGCCGCAGCAGCGACAGGCGCAGCGATACCCGCGCCGCGCTGGAGGCGCAATCGGCATGGCTGTGCACCATCGCGCGCAGCAGCTGCGCCAAGAGGGACGGCGACAGCGGCTGCTGCGCGTAATCGTCCAGCAGCCGGTACAGCCGCGACATGTGGATGCCCTTGACCTGCACCGCCGGCAGATCGACGTGCAGCGCCGCCTGCGCCGGCAGGGCGTCGGTGGCGGCCGCATCGCACAGGCGGATCGGCAGGGCGATGCCGTCCATGCCGACCCACTGCAGCGGCGCGGCGATCGTGGAGGGTTCGCTGCTCGCGACGTCGGGCAGCGGCGATTGCATGGGCAGGTGCATTGGATGGGCAAAGGTCAGTGGAAGAGAACGCAGCGGCTCAGGCATGCACCGGAAACGCCTGGAAGTAATCGTCGATGCCCAGTTGCAGCGACTGCGCCAGTTCTTCCTGGTGGCGGTCGCTGACCAGCCGGCGGCAATCGTCGGCGTTGCTCATGAAGCCGGTCTCGACCAGCAGCGACGGAATGTCCGGCGATTTGAGCACCGCGAAGCCGGCCTGGCCGACCTCGCCCTGGTGCAGCCGGGTGACCTGCTGCAGGCGCCCGAGCATGCTCTTGCCGAACTGCAGGCTGGTGGCGATGGTGCCGCTCATCGACAGGTCCACCAGCACCTTCGACAGCACCGGGTCTTTCTGCCGCAGGTAGCGCTCGGCGACGTTGCTGTACTGGTCGGCGCTGTTCTCGCTGTCGGCGATCCAGCGCGCCAGCGCAGAGCTGGCGCCGTTCTCCGACAGCGCGTACACCGAGGCGCCCTGCGCGCTGCGGTTCGGCGCGGCGTCGGCATGGATCGACACGAACAGATCGGCCTTGCGCTGGTGCGCGATCACCACCCGCTCGTGCAGCGGCACGAAGCGGTCGTCGCTTCGGATCAGCGTCGGCCGGTAGCGCGGGTCGGCCTGCAGCGCCTGGTGCAGGCGCCCGGCCACGCCCATCGCCACGTGCTTTTCGTAGAGGGCGTCGGCGCTGACCGCACCCGGGTCCTTGCCGCCGTGACCGGCGTCGATGGCGACCACGCGCGGCCGCGACGACAGCCCGATCGACGTGCGCGGCGGCACCACCAGCGTGGCCGCAGCCGCAGGATCGACCGGGCCGAGGTCGAGCAGCAACTGCGGCGGCATCGCCGCCTCGCCGATGTCCCAGCGTGCGCTGGCCGCCACCGGCCGGCGCAGCTCCAGCACGATGCGCACACCATCGTCGCGCGCGCCACTGCGGATCGCGCTGACCACCATGCCGGGTTGCGGCGTCGGCAGCGTCGGCAGCTGCGCCGCGGCCACGGGCAGATCGATCACCAATCGCTCCGGATCGGACAGCGCGAACAGCCGATAGGCCACCGTCGCCTGCAGCTGCAGGCGAAGACGCAGGCGGCCCGCCTCGGTTTCCAGGGTGCAGGCGCTCAGCTGGATTGGCGTACTGGCGCTGGCGAACGCTGGCGCCAGCAGCAGGGTCGAGCCGGCCAGACATAGCCACTGGCGCCGGTTCATGCGCCGCTCGCGACCGCGGCGAGGCGCGGCCTGGACATAGCGATGGGAGCGCTAGCAAAACGAAGGTGACCGCACACGGCACTGCTCCACAGTCTCAATAATGTTATAAAGTAACATAATCTGCCGCAACGCACCATCGACGCTGGTCTGCATGCAGGCGCGCGTAGACAACTTCCAGGATCGCCGAACCCGGCCCCCACCGGCATGGTCCACTCAGGGCCCTCCCCCAGCCCTGGAAGAACCACGCCATGCCCGCTCCACGTCGCACTCCCCTAACGCTCGGCGCGCTCTGCGCCATGGCCGCCGCCACCGCTGCAGCGCCCGCCAGCGCCTCGCACATCAGCGGATGGACCGCCACCGGCACCCGCAGCCAGATCGAGCATGGACAGCCGCGGGCGCTGCCGGACCGCGCGGTGGCGCTGCAGCCGGCGCCGCCGCAGATGCAGCTGAGCATCGGCATCGTGCTCAGGCCGGCCGACAGCGCCGCCCTGCAGCAGGCCAGCGCCGCACTGCTGGCGCGCGGCACGGCCGATCCCACGCTGCAGGCGCAACTCAAGGCGCGCACGGCGCCGAGCGCGGCGCAACTGCGGCAGGTGCAGGACTATCTGCTGGGCAAGGGCATCACCGACATGCGGATCGCCGGCAACGGCAGCCTGATCCTGGCCACGGCCAGCGTCGCGGCGGTCCAGGCCGCGTTCGACGTCTCGATCCGCACCTACCAGGCCGGCGGCAAGACGCTCTACCTCAACGACGGCGCGGCCAAGGTTCCGACCGCGCTGGCCGGTGTGGTCGGCGGCGTGCTCGGCCTGGACAACGTGCGCAGCGCCGCGTTGCCGCAGACCGCGCCGCGCGGCCAGGGCCATGGCGCGGCCGCCGACAGCCAGCGCATCGGCGCGCAGCCCACGCAAGGACCGGTGGCGGTGCGGCATGCGGTGGAAGATTTGCCAGCGCTGTACAACGCATCTGCGCTACCGATCGCCTCCGGCACCACCGCCGCGATCGTGGCGGTGGGCAACCTGGACAGCACCCTCGCCCACCTGCGCAGTTTCCAGCGCAAGCACAATCTGCAGACCAGGGTCACAGTGATCAAGACCGCCGACCCGGCAGCGGCCGGCTACGCCGACAGCAACAACGAGATCGAATGGGACATGGACACGCAATTGCTGCTGGGCACCGCCGGCGGCCTGGACAACCTGGTCATCTACGACATCCCCGACTTCCTGTGGACCAGCCTGATCGAGGGCCTTCAACGCGCCGCCGACGACAATGCGGCCAGCCTGGTCAGCATGTCCATCTACGCCCGCGAGGATTCCGCGTCAGACGACATCGACCAGGCATTGAGCGCGGCGCTCAACCAGGCGGTCGGCAACGGCCAGAATTTCCTGGTCTGCAGTGGCGACGACGGCATCTACGCGCCGTTCAGCGCGGCCAGCAGCCCGCCCTACTACGCCAGCCTGCAGGGCAGGCTGCAGCAGCGCGCGGTGGCGTTTCCGGCGAGCCACCCGTATGCGATCGCGGTCGGTGCCACCGAGCTGCGCAGCGCGGCCAATTCCAGCAGCACCTATGTGGACGAGAGCGTCTGGAATGCCCGGCGCGGCCAGCAGATCAGCCAAGGCGGCCTGAGCAAGCGCTATGCCGCGCCCAGCTGGCAGCAGCGCACGATTCCCGACATCGTCGGCAATGGCTACCGCGCCGTGCCTGACGTCAGCTTCAACGGTTCCGCCAACAGCAGCGCGATGATCCTGGGCAGCGACGCCAACGGCGAAGAGACAGAAGAGTACGTGTACGGCACCAGCGCCGCGACGCCGACCTTCGCCGGCCTGCTGGCCAGGCTCGAGCAGGCCAACGGCCATAGGCTCGGCTTCATCGCCCCTGCGCTGTATGCCTATGCCAAGGGCGCCGTCGGCAACCGCCACGACGTGCTGCAAGGCGACAACGGGCTGTATGCGGACGGCTACAGGGCCGCAAGCGGCTTCGATCTGGCGTCGGGCTGGGGCAGCATCGACATGCTGGCATTCGGCCGCTACCTGCAGGCACACTGAACCCGGCGTGGCAGCCGGCGCGCATTGCCGCGCGCCGGCTGCGCGCGGCTCAGCCCTGCATCTGCTCCAGCTCGCGGCCCTTGGTCTCGTACACGTACTTGAGCACGAAGAACACCGAGACGAACGCGGCCACGGTGTAGATGCCGTAGGCGCCGGCCAGACCGATGCTGCCGAGCAGGACCGGGAACGACACGGTGATGGCGAAGTTCGAGGTCCACTGCGCCGCGCCCGCAACCGCCAGGCCGGAGCCGCGGATCTGGTTCGGGAACATCTCGCCCAGCATCACCCACATCACTGGACCCCAGGACATGTTGAAGAAGATCACGTAGACGTTGGCCGCGACCAGCGCCAGACGGCCCATGCCCGGCGACATCGCCAGCTTGCCCGCCGCGTCCAGCGAGGCGCTGGCGAAGGCCAGGGTGACCAGCGCCAGCGACACGGCCATGCCGGCCGAACCGATCCACAGCAGCGGTTTGCGCCCGATCCTGTCGATCAGCAGCACCGTGATCAGGCAGGCGCCGATGCTCAGCGCGCCGGACAGCACGTTGATCAGCAGCGAATCGCTTTCGGAAAAGCCCACTGCCTGCCACAGCACTGCGCCGTAGTAGAACACCACGTTGATGCCGACAAGCTGCTGGAACGTGGCCAGGCCGATGCCGATCCACACGATCGGACGCACCTTGCCGGTGACCTTGCTGACCAGGTCCGACAGCTTCGGCTTGTGCTGGTCGGCGGCCAGCGAGGCGGAGATCTCGGTCAGCTTGGCATTCGCCTCGCGCAGGCCGTAGAGCCGGGTCAGCACCGCCAGCGCATCCTCGCGGCGGCCCTTGACCACCAGATAGCGCGGGCTCTCCGGGATCGCCAGCAACAGCAGCAGGAACAGCAACGACGGGAACGCCTGCATCCAGAACATCCAGCGCCATGCGGCCTGACCCAGCCACAAGGGCTCGGTCGAGGCGCTGGCAAGCTTCACCAGCACATAGTTGCTCAGAAACGCGGTGAACAGGCCGCTGATGATCGCGATCTGCTGCACCGTGGCCAGGCGTCCGCGGTAGCGCGCCGGCGCGACCTCGGCGATGTAGGCCGGCGACATCACGCTGGCCGCGCCGACCGCGAAACCGCCCATGACCCGGGCGAAAACGAAGAACATCGAACTGTGCGAGGCGCCGGCGCCGAGCGCCGACAGCAGGAACAGCACCGCGGAGATGATCAGCACCGCACGGCGACCGAGGCGGTCGGCCAGCCAGCCGGCGAAGAACGCGCCGAACGCGCAGCCCAGCAGCATCGAGGCGACCTCGAAGCCGGTGCCGGCGGCGCTGGAATGGAAGGTCTGCTTGAGGCCGTCGACGGTGCCGTTGATCACGCCGCTGTCGAAGCCGAACAGAAAGCCGCCGATGGTGGCGACGCAACTGATGAGGATGATGAGACGTGTGTTTTCGCCTGCGCCATGGGCGCGGTCTAGGAATACGCTGGACATTGAGTCACCTGGTGTCGTGCAAAAAGGAAGGCAGCCATCGGGAGATGGACAGCACGGCCGGCGCCAAGGGTGGCGCCGGCCGTCGCGCGCATCAACGGATCAGATACTGGTTGATCAGGTTCTCGTAGGCTTCCTGGCGACCGCTGACCTGCTTGGGCGCGCCGGCCTTGGCCGCGTGCGCCGCCAGCTCCGCCAGCGTGCTGTTGCCGGCCGCGAACGCCGCGCCGGCACCACTGTCGAAGCTGCTGTAGCGCGCGGCGCGCCACTGCTCCAGCGGCGAGGACGTCAGCAGCGCATGGGCCACTTCCAGCCCGCGCGCGAACGCGTCCATGCCGCCGATGTGGGCCAGGAACAGGTCCTGCGGATCGGACGACTCGCGCCGCACCTTGGCGTCGAAGTTCAGCCCGCCCGGCGCCAGCCCGCCCTGCCGCAGCACCACCAGCATCGCCCCGACCGTGTCGTACAGGTCGGTCGGGAACTGGTCGGTGTCCCAGCCGTTCTGCGGGTTGCCGCGGTTGGCGTCGATGCTGCCGAGCAGGCCCGCGTCGCTGGCCACCTGCAGGTCGTGCTCGAAGCTGTGGCCCGACAGCGTGGCATGGTTGGCCTCGATGTTGAGCTTGAAGTCTTGATCCAGCCCGTGCTGGCGCAGGAAGCCGATCACCGTGGCGCTGTCGAAGTCGTACTGGTGCTTCATCGGCTCCATCGGCTTGGGCTCGATCAGGAAATTGCCTTTGAAGCCGATGCTGCGCCCGTAGTCGCGGGCGATGGTCAAAAAGCGCGCCATGTGGTCCTGCTCGCGCTTCATCTGCGTGTTGTGCAGGCTGGCATAGCCTTCGCGGCCGCCCCAGAACACATAGTTCTCGCCGCCCAGTTCGACGGTGGCATCCAGCGCGGCCTTGACCTGCACCGCCGCGCGCGCGACCACGTTGAAGTCCGGATTGGTCGAAGCGCCGTTCATGTAACGCGGATGCGAAAACAGGTTGGCGGTGCCCCACAGCAGCTTGATGCCGGTGTCGGCCTGGCGCTGCTTGGCGATGCCGACCATATGCCTGAGGTTCTTCTCGTACTGGCCCACATCGTCCGCGTCCGGCGCCAGATCGATATCGTGGAAGCAGTAGTACGGCACGCCGAGCTTGGTGAAGAATTCGAACGCCGCATCGGCCTTGGCCTCGGCGCGGCCCAGCGCATCGCTGCCGGCGTCCCACGGATAGGCGCGCGTACCCGGACCGAACGGATCGGCGCCGTTGCCGCAGAAGCTGTGCCAGTAGGCGACGGCGAAGCGCAGGTGCTCGGCCATGGTCTTGTCGCCGATGCGCTTGTGCGCGTCGTAGACCTTGAATGCCAGCGGATTGTCCGAGGCCTTGCCTTCGAACGCGATGCGGCCGATGCCCGGGAAGTATTCCTTGGCGCCGATGTAGGGGGAGTTGCTCATGACGAAATCCTGGTGTGCGTTTGCGGGGGAAAAAGTGGATCAGCCGGCGTAGAGCGGGCCAATGGCGTGCAAGTGCTGCAAGAAGGTCTGGTAGTGCGCCTGGTACTGCGCGCCGCGTTGCGGATCGGGCTGCGCGGACAGCGCGGCGTCGTCCTGCTGGTGCTGCAGCACCACCTCGGCCAGGCTGGCGCGGTCGCCCTGTGCGTGGCCGTCGGCCCACAGCGCCTGCAGCGCGGCGCCGAACCCGGCACCCTCGGCCTGCGCCGGCACGTGCACCGGCAAGCCGAACAGGTCGGCGATCAGCTGGCGCCAGCCGGCACTCTTGCTGCCACCGCCGGTGACGTAGATCGAATCGAACGCCAGCCCGGCATCGACGAAGGCATCGAAGCCGTTGCGCAGGCTGTAGCTGGCGCCTTCCATCGCCGCGCGATAGAAATGCGCCGGGGTGGTGTTGTGCAGATCCATGCCGGTCATGCAGCCGCGCGCGGCCGGCAGGTTCGGGGTGCGCTCGCCGTTGAAGAACGGCAGCAGCACCAGCCCGCCGGCGCCGGGCGCGGTCGCGTCGAGCAAGGCCTCGCCCTGCCCGGTCTTGATCCCGAACAGGCGCGAAATGGTCTCGGTGGCCACGGTGCAGTTCATCGTGCAGATCAGCGGCAGCCAGCCGCCGCTGGACGAGCAGAACGCGGCCCAGCGCGCGGCAGCGTCCACCACCGGCCGATCGGCATACGCGAACAGCGTGCCGGACGTGCCCAGGCTCATCGTCAGCCGTCCCGGCACCACGTTGCCGGTGCCGATCGCGGCCATCATGTTGTCGCCGCCGCCGCTGGCCACGCGCACCTCGCGCGGCAGCCCCAGGATGTGCGCCGCCGCGGCGGACAGGGCGAATGTGGTCTCGGTCGGCACCAGCGGCGGCAGCGCCGCGGCCAGGTCGCGCTGCGGATCGATCGCCTGCAGCAGCGGCGCCGACCACTGCCGGGTACGCACGTCCAGCCAGCCGCTGCCGGAGGCGTCGCCGAACTCGGTATAACGCTCGCCGGTGAGCCAGAAATTGACGTAGTCGTGCGGCAGCAGCACCGAGGTCATCGCCGCATAGGCGTCGCTGCGGTGCTTGCGCGTCCACGGCAGCTTGGAGGCGGTGTAGCCGGCCAGGATCGGGTTGCCGGCCAGTTCCACGCAGCGCACTTCGCCGCCGACGGCCTGCATGATCTCCTCGCACTCCAGCTGGGTGCTGGTGTCGCACCACAGCTTGACCGGTGCGGTGACCTGCCCTTGCGCATCCACCGGCACGAAGCCGTGCTGCTGCCCGGACACCGAAATCGCCCGCACCTGCGCGCGCTGCTCGGCGCTCAGCGCGGCGAAGCAGGCGACGATGCCGTCGATCCACCACTGCGCCTGCTGCTCGCGGGTGCCGTCGTCGCGGCTGATCAGTTCCAGCGCATGGCCGTGCGTGGCGACCACGCGGCGGCTATCCGCATCGTAGGCCAGCAGCTTGACGCTCTGCGTGCCCACGTCCAGGCCGATGTACAAACTCACTGCCACACCAGCCGATCGTCGTGCAAACCCAGTTCCATCGTCGCTCCAGGAGAAAAGTCGGCGGTCAGGGTCTGCCCGCCGTCTGCCAAAGTGTAGTGCCTGCCGCGCTCGTTGCTCAGTCGCGCGTGCTGCAGGCGGCCGTTATGCCAGGCCGGATCGCCGCCGGGGTATCGCGCAGGTTGATCTGGCTGGACGGTGCAGATGCCAGACGTGGCGATGGTGGAGTGCCGGGGCCTGCCTGTCCCAGTTCTGCCGCCACTCCTGCAACTGCCCGGCGCGGCCGACACCGTCCCGCGGCAGCTGCGTGCGCAGCGCAGCCAGGCGCTCACCGAAGGCCGCGTCCACGCCCAGCAACGCGCCCATTTTGATGCACTGCGCAAAAAGATCGCGCAACACTTGCGCGTCCATCGCCGGGCCGGCGCACAGCGCGGCGCCGAACGGATGCCGGTTCTCCGGCGACAGCGACGGGTTGGTCACCATCGCCCCGCTCTGCGGATCGCGCACCAGGGTGGCGACGAAGAACTCGGCCTCATCCTTTGAACAGCGGATAATAGCCACGTGTTTTTCGACTAACTTGACGGCAAACAGAAAGGCCGAACCGGCGGACCTCTGGTCGCACGTACCCAACGCTGGGCAATGCATGCCGACAGGTGCCGACGCACGGCACGCCGTGCGCCCGATAGCCCCTGGCGCGCAGCAGGAAGACACGGCTGCCGCCGCGCTATCCCGCTCAGACCGGCGCGCGCTCGGGATACAGGCGCTTGGCCGCGTTGCGCAGCGCCAGCAGGATGCGTTCGGCACCCGGTGGCAGCATGTAGTCGCGGCGGCGGATGATGCCGAACGACTCCATCCGCACCCCCAGTGCGATCGGCAACACGGCCAACAGCTTAGCCTGCACGCACGGCGCCACCGCATCGGCCGGCAGCGCCGCCAGCAGGTCGCTGCCGCGCAGCAGGCTGGTCATCACCGGCAGCGACGCGGTCTCGATGACGTTCTGCGGGGGCGGCACGCCGTGCTCCAGAAACATCGCGTCCAGGCGCGCGCGCAGCACGCTGTCGGTCGGCGGCAGCACCCAGCCGTAGCGCGCCAGGTCGGCGTGGCGCAGGTCGGCGCGCGCCGACAGCGGATGCCCCGCACGCGCCACCGCCGAATGCGGTTCGTCGGCCAGCGGCTCGAACTCCAGCTCATCGCCGCCATGCGGGCCGAGGACGCGCCCGATCACGATGTCGAGCTGGCCGTCCAGCAGCTTGGCCACCAGCGGCCGGCTGTAGTCCATTTCCACCCGCACCAAGATGCCGGGGAACTCGCGCTTGACCTCGGCGATCGCCTGCGGCACCAGGTTGGTGCCGGGATTGACCACGGTGCCGATCGAGACCTGGCCCATGCGCCCCTCGCGCAGGGCCGCGATCTCCTCCTGCGCACGGCCGATCTCCGACATCGCCGCGCGCGCGCGGCGGATCAGCACCTGCCCGTACCAGGTCGGCTCCACCCCACGCGCATGCCGCTCGAACAGCTTGACCCCGAGCAGATCCTCCATTTCCGCCAGCAGCTTGGAGGCGGCCGGCTGGGTCATGCTCGCCGCCTCGGCCGCGCGCAGCACCGAACGGTGCTCGTGCAACTGCAGCAGCAGCAGCAGATGGCGGGTCTTCAGGCGTGCGGCGTTAAACCAGGGATTGGCGGGAGCGGTCATCAGCGGAAGGCGTCCAGGGAAGAAGTTGCGTATTCACAATCGGAATAGCATATGTCTAAAATTTCATTTGCCGAGCATACCTTCGCGCGCGCAGGCTATTGTCCAGTCGCGACTCCAGCCGCGACGCCGTCCCACCGTCACACCCGCCTCGTGAAGGCGCCGGCGCGTCGCGCCAGCGTAGATCAGCAGGACGCTCCGCCAGCGCACCGGTCGATGGCGCCCGCCCGCTCGTCGCCAACGGGACGGCCGCGCAGCGGCGTGCCATTGCGGCCGCACGCTGGCGACGTCGCGGTGGACGCCTTTCGCTCCATGTCCGTTGCCAGGTAAGCCGATGTCCGCCGTCTCCCCGTTCCAGTTTCCCCTGATCGCGATCCTGCGCGGCCTCACCCCCGACGACGCGCTGGACCATGTCGGCGCGCTGGCCGAGGCCGGCTACGACGCGATCGAGATCCCGCTCAACTCGCCGCGCTGGGCCGACAGCATCGGCGCGGCCGCGCAGGCATTCGGCCAGCGCTGCTGGATCGGCGGCGGCACTGTGCTGAAGATCGCCGACGTCGACACCCTCGCCGACCTCGGCGCGCGCTTCATCGTCACCCCGAACACGCGCCCGCCGGTAATCCGCCACGCGGTCGCGCGCGGCCTGCAGGTAGTGGCCGGCTTCGCCACCGCCACCGAGGCCTTCGACGCGCTCGACGCCGGCGCGCAGATGCTCAAGCTGTTCCCCGCCTCCACCTACGGCCCCGGCCACCTGCGCGCGCTGCGCGCGGTGCTGCCGCCGACGGTGCCGCTATTCGTGGTCGGCGGAGTCAGCACCGACACCCTGCGCGACTACCTGGCCGCCGGCGCGATCGGCGCCGGCATCGGCGGCGAACTGTACCGGCCCGGGCAGGCGCTGGCGCAGACCCGGACGCAGGCCGCCGCCTTCCGCCAAGCCTACCTGGACCGCGCATGAAGATCGTTCGCCTCACCACCTACCACGCCGCACCGCGCTGGCTGTTCCTGAAGATCGAAACCGACGAAGGCATCACCGGCTGGGGCGAACCGGTCATCGAAGGCCGCGCGCGCAGCGTCGACGCTGCGGTGCACGAGTTGAGCGGCTACCTGATCGGCAAGGATCCGGCGCGGATCAACGACCTCTGGCAGCTGCTGTACCGCAGCGGCTTCTACCGCGGCGGGCCGATCCTGATGAGCGCCATCGCCGGCATCGACCAGGCGTTGTGGGACATCAAGGGCAAGGCGCTGGGCGTGCCGGTGTACGAACTGCTGGGCGGGCTGGTGCGCGAGCGCATGAAGACCTACCGCTGGGTCGGCGGCGACCGCCCGTCGGCCACCATCGCGCAGATCCAGAGCTACCGCGAACTGGGCTTCGACACGTTCAAGTTCAACGGCACCGAGGAGATGAAGCTGATCGACGGACCGCGCGCGGTGGATGCGGCGGTGGCCAAGGTCGCGCAGATCCGCGAGGCGTTCGGCACCAGCATCGACTTCGGCATCGATTTCCACGGCCGCGTCGCCGCGCCGATGGCGCGCGTGCTGCTGCGCGAACTGGAGCCGTTCAAGCCGCTGTTTGTCGAGGAACCGGTGCTGCCGGAACTGGCCGAATACTATCCGCGCCTGGCCGCCTCCACGCCGATCCCGCTGGCGGCCGGCGAACGCATGTACTCGCGCTTCGACTTCAAACCGGTGCTGCAGGCCGGCGGCCTGTCGCTGCTGCAGCCGGACCTGTCGCATGCCGGCGGCATCACCGAATGCCTGAAGATCGCCAGCATGGCCGACGCCTACGATGTCGGCCTGGCCCCGCACTGCCCGCTCGGCCCGATCGCGCTGGCCGCCTGCCTGCAGGTCGATTTCGTCTCGCACAACGCGGTGCTGCAGGAACAGAGCATCGGCATCCACTACAACGAAGGCGCCGACCTGCTCGACTACGTGATCAACAAGGAAGACTTCGCCTGCGACGACAGCGGCAGCATCGCCGCCCTGCCCAAGCCCGGCCTGGGCGTGGAAATCGACGAGGAGCGCCTGCGCCATGCCAACCAGAACCCGCCCGACTGGCACAACCCGGTCTGGCGCCACGCCGACGGCAGTATCGCCGAATGGTGAGTGAGTCCATGAGCGCCGCCCCCGCCCCCGCCCCCGCGCACACCGCCACGCTGGCCGTGGACAGCCGCTGCAGCCACGGCGAAGGCGTGGTCTGGTGCGAACGCCGGCAAGTGCTGTTCTGGGTCGATATCGACCGACGCCAGCTGTGGCGCCACGACCCGGCCAGCGGCACCAGCCGCCACTGGACCCTGCCCGACCGCCCCGGCTGCCTGGGTCTGTTCGACGACGGCCGCCTGCTGCTGGCCTTGGCCAAGGGCGTGTACGCGGCCGACCCGGACGCCAGCGCCGCCGACGCCACCGACCTGCCGCTGCACAAGCTGGCCGACCTGGAGCCGGAGCGCGACGACACCCGCGCCAACGACGGCCGCGCCGACCGCCACGGCAACTTCGTGTTCGGCACCATGAGCGAACGCGCCGACCAGGCCCCGGTCGGCAGCTTCTACCAGTGGTCCGCACGCCACGGCCTGCGCCGCCTGCCGCTGCCCGGCGTGGCGATCCCCAACGCGATCTGCTTCAGCGCCGACGGCCGCACCCTGTACTACTGCGATTCGGTGCGCCCGCAGATCCTGTGCTGCGACTACGACGCCGCCAGCGCGCAGACCGGCAACAGCCGCGTGTTCGCGGACGTGGACCACCCCGGCGCCGAACCCGACGGCGCCATCATCGACGCCGAAGGCCACCTGTGGAACGCGCAATGGCGCGCCTGGCGCGTGGTCCGCTACCGGCCCGACGGCAGCGTCGAGCGCAGCGTCGCGCTGCCGGTCAAGCATCCCACCTGCCCGGCGCTGGGCGGCGCCGACGGCCGCACCCTGTACCTGAGCACCTCGCGCATGGACCATGCCGATGCCGAACTGGCGCGCACCCCGCAGGCCGGCGGCCTGTTCGTCGCCACGGTCGGCATCGCCGGCCTGCCCGAAGCACGCATCGCCAGCGCATGATCGCCATCGATTGGGGCACCAGCAGCCTGCGCGGCTACCGGCTCGCGGCCGACGGCCGCGTCCTCGAGCAGCGCCGCAGCGACCAGGGCATCGGCGCCTGCCAGGGCCGCTTCGCCGCGACCCTGGCGGCGCTGATCGACGGCTGGCCCGGCGACGTAGCGCTGTGCGGCATGATCGGCAGCCGCAACGGCTGGATCGAACTGCCTTACGCGCCCTGCCCGGCCGACGCCGACGCACTGGCCGCAGCGATGCAGCCGCTGCACGACCCGGCCCTGCCCGGACGCACGCTGTGGTTCGTGCCCGGCGTGGCCAGCGGCGCCGAGGCGGTGCCGGACGTGATGCGCGGCGAGGAAACCCAGTTGATCGGGCTGCTCGACACCCTGGCGCAGGAGCCGCAGGGCGCCGGCCGCCACAGCGTGTGCCTGCCCGGCACCCACAGCAAATGGGTCGATCTGGAACACGGCCGCATCGCCGCCCTGGCGACGATGATGACCGGCGAGCTGTACGCGCTGCTGCGCCAGCACAGCCTGCTGGCACGGCTGATGGACGCCGACGACGCGCAGTTCGACGGCGCCGGCTTCGACGCCGGCCTGCAGCGCAGCGGCGCGCCCGGCGGCCTGCTGCACCACCTGTTCGGGGTACGCAGCCTGGGCCTGTTCGAGCGGCTGAGCGCGGCCGCCGCGCCGTCCTACCTGTCCGGCCTGCTGATCGGCCACGAACTGCGCGCACGCCTGCCGCTGGCGCCGAGCGTGCACCTGATCGGCGGCAGCGGCCTGCTCGACCGCTATGCGCATGCGCTGCGCGCCTTGGGCAGCCAGGTCCGCAGCCATCCCGAAGACCTCGCCGCGCATGGCCTGTACCGCCTGGCGCAACGCCGCGGCGGCATCGGCCACTGAGCCGACGCGGCCTGCCGGCCGCGCGCATTCCCCACGCGGCGGTGCCGACTGCTTTAGAATTGCGCGCTTAACCGCCGGATCGAACCATGCCTTTTGTCGTCACCGAAAACTGCATCAAGTGCAAATACACCGACTGCGTGGAAGTGTGTCCCGTGGATTGTTTCCACGCGGGTCCCAACTTCCTGGTGATCGATCCGGACGAGTGCATCGACTGCACCCTGTGCGAGCCGGAGTGCCCGGCCAACGCGATCTACCCCGAGGACGACGTGCCCGCCGGCCAGGAAGGCTTCGTCGCGCTCAATGCCGAGCTGGCCAAGGCCTGGCCGGTGCTGACCACGCGCCAGGAACCGCTGCCCGACGCCGCCGAGTGGGACGGCAAGCCGAACAAGCTGCCGCTGCTGCTGAAGTAACGAATCCGCCGCATCGCCGCAGGGCCGTGCGCGGCCAGGCCGCGAACCCGATGCAAACGGGCCGTACCGCCAGCGATGTTGAAGCGTTTCGACCGAAAAATTTTCAGTCGGCAACCTGTTGTGGGAGCGACTTCAGTCGCGACGCGCCTTCCCGGTGAAGCCCGTCGCGACTGAAGTCGCTCCCACAATCTCCTGGCGACCTTCCTCCTGGCGGCCTTTATCGCCTCGCCAAACAAAACGGGCGCCTCGCGGCGCCCGTTTCGTATTCCGTCGCAACGGCCGGCGCATATGCCGGCCGGCACCACCGGTTCAATGGCCGAGCTTGGCCTTCAGCGCCGCGATCAGCTTGACCGGGGCATCGCCGCTGGCCGGCATGCCGCGCGGATCGACCGCCGACACGTAGACCCCGGCCTCCACCGCGACCACGCGCACCAGGAAATTGCTGCCTTCGTAAGCCACGTCGTAGGAACCCAGCACCTGCGCGCGGCTGGCGACAGTGACGCCGGCGATGCCGCCCAGCGCGTCGCCGACCTGGCCGAACACCTGGTCGCGCGCGCCCGGCACCACGAAGCCGCTGTTCGACGCCGCCGGGGCCTGGCCCGGCGCGCTGCTGGCGCCGGGGCGCTGCGTGGCCGACGCCAGTGCCGGCACCTTCATCGCTGCCGAGGTGTCCGGCGCGGTCAGGTCCGGCGGCACTTCCAGCGGACGCATTTCGGGGCCCAGCGCATAGTCGCCGCGCGGCTTGCCCTTGTGGAACCAGCTGCACCCGCTGGTGGCCGCGACCATGGTGGTCGCCAGCACAGCGGCCGACAGCACGCGGACGTAGGGAACGGAAGCACGCATCGATAAATCTCCTGAGGTCAGGCCGCGAGCGTTTCGCGGCTGGATAGTTCTTCCAACGCGGCTGCGTCGGTGGCGAGACGGTCGGCCGTGGCGTGGTGCGCCGCGGACAGCGGCAGCAACGGCAGCCGCAGACCCTGACCGATGCCGGCGCGCTGCAGCAGCGCCTTGACCGGGATAGGGTTGGATTCGATGCCGCAGAAGGCGTGGAACGGCTGCAGCCGCGCATCCCAGGCCTGCGCCAGCTCGACCTGGCGCGCACGCGCCAGGTCGCACAGGCGCCGGTAGGAGGCCGGCAAGGCATTGGAGGCGACGGAGATCAGCCCGTCGTAGCCGCCGAGCATGGACTGCGCGGCGCTGCCGTCGTCGCCGCTGAGCACGGCAAAGCCGTCGCTGCGCAAGGCCAGCAACGCGGCGATGCGCTGCGGATCGCTGCTGGCGTCCTTGATGCCGACGATGTTCGGATGCTGCGCCAGGTGCGCCACGGTGTCCGCCAGCAGGTCGCAGCCGGTGCGCGCGGGCACGTTGTACAGCACCACCGGCAGGCCGCCGTGCTCGGCCACCTGCAGGTAGTGCGCGAGCAGGCCGGCCTGGGTCGGGCGCACGTACGGCGGCGTCACCACCAGCGCGTACTGCGCGCCGTTGGCGGCGGCACGGCGGGTCAGCGCGACCGTCCTGGCGGTGCCGGACAGGCCGGTGCCGGCCAGCAGCGGCACGCGTGCGCCAATGACCTGCGCCGCTTCGCGCAGGATCAGGTCGTACTCCTCGTCCAGCAGCGTGGCCGCCTCGCCGGTCGATCCCGCCACCACCACGCCCTGCACGCCGCCGTCCAGCTGGCGTTTGAGCAGCCGCTGCCAGGCGTCGAGGTCGAGGTCGCCATTGCCCTGGAAGGGCGTGGCCAGGGCGGTGATGATGCCGGAGAGGGACAAGATGCCTGATGCTCGCTGGATGAGAGGGCCGCGTGCGGCCTGCACGGACGGGATTCGTCCCGCATGTTACTTGCGGCCCGAAAGCACGGGCAAGTATGCTGCATAATGCGCCGAGCGACCGCCCGGACGCCGTTCAGCCTTACGCAATCCTACGCAATGCCGGAAGCCCCTTTGACAGACACCACGCCCCGGCCCGCGCCGACCGAAAACCACCTCCTGATCAACGCCTATACGACGCATCCGGAGTCGCCACTGTTGCCGGTGACCCGCCGTATCGCCGACAGCGGCTGCAATCTCGTCGATGCGCGCCTGGCCACGGTCGGCCGCGACGTGTCGGTGACCGCATTGGCGACCGGCTCGTGGGACGCGGTGGCCAAGCTCGAAGCCATGCTGACCCGGCTCGACCGCGAGGAAGGCATGAAGCTGGTGTGGTACCGCACCGGCGCCAAGCAGGCGCAATCCAACCTGCTGCCCTACATCGTCGAGGTCATCGCCGCCGACAAGCCTGGCATCCTGTTCCAGCTGGCGGATTTCTTCGACCGCCAGGGCATCACCATCGAGAACCTGCAGAGCACCCGCTACCGCGCGATGCAGACCGGCGCGGAGATGTTCTCGGCGCAGGTCACCATCGGGGTGCCGGCGAACATGCACATCGCCGCGCTGCGCGACGACTTCCTCGAGTTCTGCGACCACCTGAACCTGGACGCGATCATGGACCCGATGAAGTTCTGATCCGCGCTGGACATCGACGCAGTCGAACGCAGATGATGGCGATGCACGCGGAGGACACCCCATGAAAGACGGCGACACCCTGGATCGCACCACGCTGGCATTGCCGCTGGCCTTGTCCGGCGGCACCAGCGCCACGCTCGGCGATTTCGCCGGCCGCTGGCTGGTGCTGTATTTCTACCCGAAGGACAGCACCCCCGGCTGCACCACCGAGGGCATCGACTTCAATGCGCTGCTGCCGCAGTTCGAGCAGGCCGATGCCGCCGTGCTCGGCGTCTCGCGCGATTCGCTGAAATCGCACGACAATTTCTGCGCCAAGCAGGGTTTCCGCTTCCCGCTGGTCAGCGACGCAGACGAGGCCCTATGCCGCGCGTTCGACGTGATCAAGGAAAAGAACATGTACGGCCGCCAGGTGCTGGGCATCGAGCGCAGCACCTTCCTGATCTCGCCTTCGGGCCGGCTGCTGCGCAGCTGGCGCAAGGTCAAGGTTCCCGGCCACGCCCCGGCCGTGTTCGACGCGCTGCAGGCCGCCGCCCAGCAGTGATCATTCGCGCTTCCCGCACGTCGCATCACCCTGCCCTGTGCAGGCGGTGATGGCCTTTCCCTGTCCCATTCCCAGGAATCCACGATGACCCGAGGCAAGCGCATCTACGTGCTGGATACCAACGTGCTGATGCACGACCCGACCGCGCTGTTCAAGTTCGAGGAGCACGACGTGTTCCTGCCGATGCAGGTGATCGAGGAGCTGGACAACGCCAAGAAGGGCATGTCCGAAGTCAGCCGCAACGCGCGCCAGGTCAGCCGTTTCCTCAACGAGCTGATCGAGGGCGCCGGCGCCGAGCAGATCGAGTCGGGCATCCCGCTCAGCCATCCGCAAGGCATCCAGCTCAAGAGCAGCGGCAGCATCGGCAAGCTGTATTTCCAGATCCGCCCGGTCGAGCCGGAGCGCAGCTTCGGCACCGTGGCGCCGGACAACAAGATCCTGGCCGCGGTGCTGGCGCTGCGCGAGGAAGGCCCGGAAACGCCGGTGATCCTGGTGTCCAAGGACATCAACCTGCGGATCAAGGCGGCGATCAGCGGCCTGATCGCCGAGGACTACGAGAACGACCGCGCGCTCGACGATTTCAGCCTGCTGTACACCGGCGCGATCGAGCTGCCGGAGGATTTCTGGCAGAAGCACAACCAGGACCTGCGCAGCTGGAGCGATAAGGGCCGCACCTGCTACGAGATCGCGCTGGCCGACGACGAGGACTGGTATCCGAACCAGTACCTGTACCTGCCCGGCGACGACGAAGTGGAACTGCGCGTGGTCAAGGTCAACGGCGAGCGCAAGGCGACGCTGGCCCTGGTCGACGATTTCCGCAGCGGCCAGCACGCGGTGTGGGGCATCGCCGCACGCAACCGCGAGCAGAACTTCGCGCTCAATGCGCTGATGGACCCGGAGATCGACTTCGTCACTCTGCTCGGCACAGCCGGCACCGGCAAGACCCTGCTGGCGCTGGCGGCGGGCCTGGCGCAGACCATGGACCAGCAGCGCTACCGCGAGATCATCATGACCCGCGCCACGGTCAGCGTCGGCGAGGACATCGGTTTCCTGCCCGGCACCGAGGAAGAGAAGATGACGCCGTGGATGGGCGCGCTGACCGACAACCTGGAAGTGCTGACCCATAACCAGGAAGGCGGCGCCTGGGGCCGTGCGGCGACCAACGACCTGTTGGCCAGCCGGATCAAGATCCGCTCGATGAACTTCATGCGCGGGCGTACCTTCCTGTCGCGCTACCTGATCCTGGACGAAGCACAGAACCTGACCCCGAAACAGATGAAGACGCTAATCACCCGCGCCGGCCCCGGCACCAAGATCGTGTGCCTGGGCAACGTCGAGCAGATCGACACGCCGTACCTGACCGAGACCACCTCGGGCTTGACCTATGCGGTGGACCGATTCAAGGCCTGGCCGCACAGCGCGCACGTCACCCTGCGCCGCGGCGAGCGCTCGCGCCTGGCCGACTACGCCTCGGAGGTGCTATGAACGCCGCCAACGCACGCCGCCTCGGCGGCGCAGCCCTGGCCCTGGCCCTGCTCGGCGCATGCAGTACCGCGCGCGGGCCGGCCAGCGTGCCGACCGCGATCAAGGTCGGACAATCGTGGATCGTCACCCGCAACAGCGCCGCCGCCGAGGTGCTCGACACCTGTTCGCGCGACAGCCCGGCGCGCCAGGGCGGCGTGCTGAGCGGCTACTGGGTGCCTACGATCGGGCAGATCGCGCAGCTGGAAGCACGCCTGCCGCGACTGCAGCCGACCATTGCCGATCCAGCCAGTGCCGACCGCCAATACGTCGGCATCCTCTACCGCGGCAAACACGCGATCTACGTCAACGCGTTCAAGCCGCATCATGACGACAGGGAGGTGGATCCCAGCGTCGATGCGGTGCGCGTGTGCGGTGGCGGCAGCGGCTTCTGGGGCGCGGTGTTCAATCCTGACAGCGGCACCTTCTCCGAGATCGCCGTCAACGGCGCGAAGTAGGCCGTACCCCATGCGCCGGCCGTCCTCGCCCAGCCCGTCGCGCGCCGCGCGGCGGCGACGCCGCGGCGCATGAATGTCGAACTGCCGCGCTGGGCCTGGGCCTTCGCCGGCGCGCTGGCCTGCGTCGCCGGCATGGTCAACGTGGTCGGCTACCTGGGCTTCGAGCACCAGGCGGTGACGCACCTGACCGGCACCACCACCCTGCTCGGCGCGGCGCTGGCCGATGGCGACCTGCGCGTGATCGGCCAGTTGCTCGGCGTGGTCCTGGCCTTCCTCGGCGGCGCCGTGCTCAGCGGCATCGTGGTGCAGGACAGCCGCCTGCGCCTGGGCCGTCGCTACGGCGTAGCGCTGGCGCTGGAAGCGCTGCTACTGCTAGCGGCGATGCAGGCGTTCAAGCAGCAACAACTGCTCGGCGCACTGTTCGCCGCCACCGCCTGCGGCCTGCAGAACGCGATGACCACCACCTACAGCGGCGCGGTGGTGCGCACCACCCACCTGACCGGCATGTTCACCGACCTGGGCATCGGCCTGGGCCAGGCGCTGCGCGGCCTGCCGCTGCCGCGGCGGCGCATCCGCCTCAGCCTGCTGATCATCGGCGGCTTCCTGCTCGGCGGCGTGCTCGGCGCCTGGGCCTACCGCCGGGTCGGCTTCGATGCGCTGCTGGCGCCGGCGCTGCTGACCGGCCTGGTCGGAACCGGCTATGCGCTGCAAGCCCACTACCGGCGCCACGGGCGCTGAACGCGCAGTCGCCAAGCGGCGGCCGGCGCTGCACAATCGGCGCATGAGCGAACCCACCGTCGTCTCCGCACTGAGCATTGCCGGCACCGACTCGGGCGGCGGCGCCGGCATCCAGGCCGACCTGAAGACCTTCGCCGCGCATCGCGTGCACGGCCTGTCGGCGGTGGCCGCATTGACCGCGCAGCACACCCGCGGGGTCGGCGCCGTGCATGTGCCGCCGCTGCCGTTCCTGCGCGCGCAGATCGACGCCTGCTTCGCCGATTTCGACATCGGGGCGGTCAAGCTCGGCATGCTCGCCAATGCCGCGGTGATCCACTTGGTCGCCGATGCGCTGGAGCAGTACCGCCCGCCGTTCGTGGTGCTGGACCCGGTGATGGTCGCCACCAGCGGCGCCAAGCTGCTCGAGGACGACGCGCTGGATGCGCTGCGCCATCGGCTGCTACCGCTGGCGACGCTGGTCACCCCGAATGCCCCGGAAGCGCAGCTGCTGCTGGGCCGCACGATCGAGAACGGCGACGATGCCGAGCACGCCACCGCCGCGCTGCTCGCGGCCGGCGCGCAAGCGGTGCTGCTCAAGGGCGGCCACCTGGACGAGGGCCATCGGGTGATCGACCGCTACGACGACGGCGTCAGCCGCAGCGAATTCAGCCATGTGCGGCTGGCGCTGCAGGCGCACGGCACCGGCTGCACGCTCGCCGCGGCGATCGCCGCGCAGCTATGCCAGGGCCTGGCGCTGCCGGTGGCCTGCGAGGCGGCGATCGACTACATCGCGCGTGCGCTGCAGGGCGGCTACCGCCCCGGCCGCAGCGAGGTGGTGGTGCTGGACCACTTCGGCGCCGCGCGCCACGCGTGAGTACGCACGCGCTGGCGAGCGAGGCGCCGCCGGCCAACCCAGGCGATGGGCAGTGCGGGTCGCTGCTCGCACGCATTCCCGCGACGCAGCGCCAGGCGCAGCGGTGGCTGCCCGTGCGCGGCGTGGCAGCGCGCCATTTGGATGGTGCCGGAAACCTTGCCACGCGCCCTGCTGCGCAAACTGGCGCCGCGCACGCTCGCGCTACACTGACTGGATGCGGCGCAGCTGGGCGCCGCGGCCGCCCTTTTCGCCTGGATGCAATGGCCGGCAGCCGTGGTGCAGGCCCTGCCCGGCGCCGCAGACTGACTTTTTTCCGCGAAGGGCATTGACGGGTCCGGGGGACTCGGTAATAATTCCGCTCCTGACGACGCGCCCGTAGCTCAGTTGGATAGAGTACCTGGCTACGAACCAGGCGGTCGGGAGTTCGAATCTCTCCGGGCGCACCAGTCAGCTAAAAAACGACAAACCCGGTTTGTCGTTTTTTTTTGCGTGTCCGCCGGCTATTTGCAGGCGTGCGAGCGCAACGTGGCGCGCAGCCAGATGGCGCATCGGCGCACGCCGCTGTAGACGAATCGGCAGAACTCGGGAATAATCCCGCGCCTGACGACGCGCCCGTAGCTCAGTTGGATAGAGTACCTGGCTACGAACCAGGCGGTCGGGAGTTCGAATCTCTCCGGGCGCACCAGTCAGATGCAAAACGACAAGCCTGCGCTTGTCGTTTTTTTTGCCTTCCGTTTGCCCCTGCCCGCGGCTTGAGCGCGCGTGCCTTTACGCAGCGACCTTGCCGCCGATGTCTGGCGCGGGCGCTACCGCACCGCCGTCCAGCTCGATCACCGCATAGCCCGCCGCACGCCACGCGTGCAGCCCGCCGCGCAGCGGCAGCACATCCTCGTAGTGACGCTGGCGCAGACGCGTGGCCAGCACCGCCGCCGACACCTCGTTCGGACAGGCGCAATAGATGACGATCTTGCGATCACGCGGCAACGCCGCGACGATGGCGTGGATGCGGCGATCGTCCACCTCCAGCGCACCGGGAATCGCGAACGGCTCGATCGCCCGATAGCCCGGCGCGCGGATGTCCAGCAGCACCGGCACCGCCTCGCCCTGCATCAACGTGTACAGTTCGTCGACGTCGATGCGCAAGGTCTCCATCGACTTCAGCAACGCATGCCGGCGCCACGCGCGATAACCGATATAGAGCAGGAGCAGGCCCGCCAGCAGCAGCACCGCGCGCGTGCCGAGCACGCTCAGCCAGTCCAGCACGTCCTGCACCTGATCGGCGAACGCCAGGCCCAGCAGCAGCCCGTACCCCGCCCAAAGCGCCGCGCCCAGCGCGTCGTAGCACAGGAACTGACCGGGCCGTACCCGCATCGCCCCGGCCATCGGCACCGACACCATCGACAGGCCGGGCACGAACTTGGCCACCGCCAGCACGCGTACGCCCCAGCGGGTGTAGAAGCGCTCGGTCTGCTTCATGCAGGTATCGCGCGACAGCGACAGCCGGCACAGCGACTGCAGCGTGCGGTTGCCGTAGCGGCGGCCGGCGCCGAACCAGACCAGGTCGCCGATCAGGCTGGCCACGATCGAGACCGACAACGCGGCCAGCAACCCGCTCCACACCGCGCTGCCGTGGAGCAGCGCATAGGTCGCACCGATCAGGATCAGGGTCGGCAGGGCCGGCACCGGTAGGCCCAGCGACAAGGCCAACACGTTGACGAAGACCAGGCCCAGGCCGTAACGCGCGATCAGTTCCTGCATGGCCGTGCCTGCGCCTGAGGGGAAAGAAAGGATGCGGCATTATCCTCCCAGCCGCGACGCCCGGCGCGCGCAACGCCGCAGCACCGGCGGAACAGACCCACCCACGCTCAGTCCAATCGCGCCTGCAACTGCGCCAGCCACGCCTCGAACACGCCGGGCTGGCGCATGCGCGTGCGCCACCAGGCCAGCGCCGCGCCTTCCTCGCCGCTGCGCCACGCCAGCTGGAACACCTCGTCCGGCTTCGGCTCCTCGACCCGCTTGCGCAAAAGCGCGCCGCACGCCAGCGCCGCACGCGCGTAGGGTTCGGGCAGGAAACCGAAGCCCAGCCCAGCCAAGTGCAGCAGGTACTTGCTGCGCATGTCCGGCACGGTCAGCGCGTCCTGGCCGAACAGCAGCCCGACCGTGCGCGGCAGCAGCCGCCGCGCCGAATCGGCAACCGCGATCGCACGGTGCTCGGCCAGCTGGCTGCGGCCGAGCGGCTCGGCCGCCTGCGCCAGCGGATGGGTGGGCGCCACCACGAACACGAACGCCAACGTGCCGAAGGGTTCGGCCACATAGCCGCCGCCGCTGGGTCCCTCCCCGGCGGCGCCGACCAGCAGGTCCACGCGCCGGTCCAGCAGCGCCTCCCAGGTGCCGGACAGCGATTCCTGCACGATCCGCAGCCGGGTCCGGTCGGCGACCGCATAGAACGCGGCGATGTCCTCGGCCAGGCAGTCCGGCGCGAACACCGAGTCCAGCGCCAGCGCGAACTCGGTCTCCCAGCCGGAGGCGACGCGGCGCACGCGCAACTCCAGATCGGCGGCCGCGCGCAGCAGGTGCCGGCCCTCGCGCAACAACTCGGCCCCGGCCGCGGTGAGCGCCACCTTCGGCCCCAGGCGCTCGAACAACTGCACGCCCAGGTCCTGCTCCAGCTTGGCCACCGTGTAGGAAATCGTGGACGGCACCTTGTACAGCGCCTTGCCGGCCGCCGAGAACGAGCCGCGGCGGTCAATGGCGTCGATGATCTGCAGCGCGTCGAGGCTGATCATGAACATTCGAATTTTTCGATGATAGGTACCGAACCTATCCGTTTTTCAAACCCGGCGATAGTGCGGATACTCCTCCTCAGCGCTAGACAGCCATGACATCAAGTGGGTATCGCGAGCGTCCTGCCTATCGATCCACTTGCACATACCGCCACTACCGGGAGCTTCCCATGTTGCAGATCCGCACCAGCGATAGCCGCGGCCGCGCCGAGCACGGCTGGCTGTCCTCGCGCCACACCTTCTCCTTCGGCCACTACCACGACCCGCGCCACATGGGCGTCGGGCCGCTGCGGGTGATCAACGAGGACCGGGTGCAGCCGGGCCAGGGCTTCGGCACCCATGCGCACCGCGACATGGAAATCCTCTCCTACGTGCTCGACGGCGCGCTCGAGCACAGGGATAGCATGGGCAACGGCTCGGTGCTGCGCTACGGCGACGTGCAGCGCATGAGCGCCGGCTCCGGCGTGACCCACAGCGAGTTCAACCACTCCGCCAGCGAGCCGCTGCACTTCCTGCAGATCTGGCTGTTACCGGAGCGTGCCGGGATCGACCCCGGCTACGAAGAAAAGCACTTCACCGCGCAGACCAAGCGCGGCCAGCTGCGCCTGATCGCTGCGCCGCAGGGCGAGGACGGCGCGGTGCGGATCCACCAGGATGCGCGGATCTATGCGGCGATCCTGGACGGCGCCGAGCGCATCGTCTACCCGCTGGCCAGCGGACGCGGCGCCTACGTACAGGTCATCCGCGGTGCGCTGACGGTCAATGGCCAGGCACTGCAAGGCGGCGACGCAGCGCAGAGTGTCGACGAGACCGAACTGGACTTCGCCGACGCGCAGGACGCGGAATTCCTGCTGTTCGACCTGCCGCGCTGAACCGCGGCGCCAGCCCGAGCGCTGCCGCAGCACAGGCCGCACACGAAGCATCCGCCCAATGGCGGATGCTTCGCATTGGCGTGGCGGATTCGGCGCCATACCGCGCGCTCCTCACGCCTCCCTCGGAATGCCATGACGCGTCCTGCACGGCACCCGCGTCAATGCTTGCGCTCTTTTCCCACGCCGGCATGCCGGCCAAGAGCCCTCCCCCGATGCCACACCCCGCCAGCGCCGTCTACGCCACTCCCTCGCGCATCCGCCAAGGACGTCCCTTCCCCCGTGGCGCCGTGTTCGACGGCAAGGGCACCAATTTCGCCCTGTTCTCCGCGCACGCCACGCGCGTGGAGCTGTGCCTGTTCGACGACTCCGGCGCGGAAACGCGGCTGGATCTGCCCGAATACAGCAACGAGATCTGGCACGGCTACCTGCCCGACGTGCAAGCAGGCCAGCGCTACGGCTACCGCGTGCACGGCCCGTATGCGCCCGGCGAGGGCCACCGCTTCAATCCCAACAAGCTGCTGCTGGATCCCTACGCTCGCGAAATCGAGGGCGACCTGATCTGGGCCGACGAACTGTACGGCTACACCATCGGCCACCCGGATGGCGACCTCAGCTTCGACGAACGCGACAGCGCGCCGTTCATGCCCAAGTGCGTGGTGGTCGAGGACACCTACGACTGGGGCGACGACGCACGCCTGCAGACCCCGTGGAGCGACACCCTGGTATACGAGACGCACGTGCGCGGCTACACCATGCGCCACCCGCAGGTGCCGCAGGCGCTGCGCGGCACCTGCGCCGGACTGGCCCAGGAACCGGTGCTGCGCTACATCAAGGAGCTGGGCGTCAGCGCGGTGGAACTGCTGCCGGTGCACGCCTATCTCGACGACCAGCATCTGCTCGACAAGGGCCTGCGCAACTACTGGGGCTATAACACCCTGGGCTTCTTCGCGATCAAGTCGCGCTACCTGGCCAGCGGCCACCGCGACGAGTTCCGCGACATGGTCAAGGCCATGCACCGCCAGGGCCTGGAGGTCATCCTCGACGTGGTCTACAACCACACCGCCGAAGGCAGCGAACTCGGCCCCACCCTGTCGTTCCGCGGCATCGACAACGCCAGCTACTACCGCCTGGCCGAGGACAAGCGCTACTACATCAACGATACCGGCACCGGCAACACGTTGAACCTGAGCAACTCGCGGGTGATCCAGTTCGTCAACGACTCGCTGCGCTACTGGGCCGGCGAGATGCACGTGGATGGCTTCCGCTTCGACCTGGCCACCATCCTCGGCCGCGAACCCACCGGCTTCGACCAGCGTGGCGGCTTCCTGGACGCCTGCAACCAGGATCCGCTGCTGTCGGAAGTGAAACTGATCGCCGAGCCCTGGGACTGCGGCCCGGGCGGCTATCAGGTCGGCCGCTTCCCACCGGGCTGGTCGGAGTGGAACGACAAGTTCCGCGACAACGCCCGCGCATTCTGGAAGGGCGACGACGGCATGCTGGCCGAGTTCGCGACCCGCTTCACCGGCTCGGCCGACCTGTTCGATCGCCGCGGCCGCCGCCCGTGGGCCTCGGTCAACTTCATCACCGCGCACGACGGCTTCACCCTGCGCGATCTGGTCGGCTACAACGACAAGCACAACGACGCCAACGGCGAGGACAACCGTGACGGCTCCAACAACGACGGCTCCTGCAACTACGGTGCGGAAGGCGAAAGCGACGACGCCGAAATCCTGCAACTGCGCGAGCGGCAGAGCAAGAACCTGCTGGCCACGCTGCTGCTGGCGCAAGGCACGCCGATGCTGCTGGCCGGCGACGAGCGCGCACAGACCCAGGGCGGCAACAACAACACCTATTGCCAGGACAACGAGATCACCTGGCTCGACTGGGACAACGACCCCACCGAGGGCCGGCTGACCGCCTTCGTCAAGGCGCTGAGCGCCTTGCGCAAGCGCTACCCGATCCTGACCCGCGGGCGCTTCCTCAACGGCCAGTACAACGAAGAAGCCGGCGTGCGCGACCTCACCTGGCTCAATCCCGGCGGCACGGAGATGGAAGAGGCGCACTGGACGGAGGCCGGCGCGCGCGCGATCGGACTGGTGCTGGAAGGCAAGGCGCAGACCTCCGGAGTCAAGGAGTTGGCCAACGACGACACGCTGCTCATCGTCATCAATGCCTACCACGAGGGCGTGAACTTCGTCCTGCCGTCGTCCGGGCAGGAACTGCACTGGAAGCTGTTGCTGTCCACCGACGAGACATTGCAGGTCGACGCGATGCCGGCAGGCGCCAGCGACTTCCTGGCGCCGCCGCGCAGCGTCAGCGTGTTCGAATACCAGGCGCCGCAGCCCGGTTGACGATACGCAAGCCGGGAGTCGGTGGTCGCGATGCGACTTGGGCGAGTGCAGCGCAGGACGTAGCGGCCGGGAGAGAAGGACGCCCCGGCGCCCGCTTGCAATCACCCGCCTCGTCTCGCGCGCGCAAGGCGGAAAAAGCGACAACGCCGCCAACAGGCGATTGCCTGCCTTTCCCAAGGCTGGCCGAATGGCGAAAGCACCGATCAGCGTGGCTTGCGCCTGGGTACGCGCAAACCGCATCCAGGCAACAAGTACCCGATCCCACCTGGGCTGATATCCGCCCAACACGGCACGGCACTGCACGGAGAGCAGCGCTGGCCTCGCTTCGCAGTGCAGCTAACTACAGCGTACATATAGTCAAAATTTACCAAAATAGTAATTTTGGTAGTAGGCTTGAACCCTCCAACCTTGGCGTGCCCATGCAACTGCCCATGGACTTCATCGATCTGGAAAAAGCCCCGGCCAGCGACATCAAGACCAAGGGCTGGCCCGGCCTCATGCGCAAGGTCCGTGCGAACGGCGCCGTCGTGGTCACCAACCACAACCACCCCGAAGCGGTGGTGGTGGACGCGGAGCAATACCGCCGGCTCGTGGCCGAAGCCAGCGCCGCATCCGCGGCCATCGGCCGCGCTCAATCGCTCAAGGCGCTGCAAACGAAATTCGACGAGCACCTGGCCTCATTGAAGGACGCAAACGGTCTGGCCCGGGCGCTGAGCCGCCCTGCCCGCCGCGGCAAGAAAATCACCCTGGGCAAACCCCTGTAAGCAGTGGGCAGGATTCTGGTACTGGCCGGCGTCAACGGCGCCGGCAAGAGTTCGTTGCTGGGCGCGATGCTGCAGGAGGACCAGGCGACCTGGTTCAATCCGGACTCCTTCGCTCGCGCGCTGACGGAACAAGGATGGCCGCTGGAGGAAGCCAATTCCCAGGCATGGCATGAGGGCAAACGGCGACTGCAGCGCGCCATCGCCGAAGGCAGCGACTACGCTTTCGAGACCACGCTGGGAGCGACCACGATTCCCACCCTGCTACGCCAGGCATGCGACCAGCACGAGGTGACGATCTGGTTCTGCGGCCTGGCAAGCGTGGAGCTCCACCTGCAGCGCGTGGCCGCACGGGTCGCGCGCGGCGGGCATGACATTGCGCTGGCCAAGATCCGTCATAGCTACGACGCCTCGCGCGCCAACCTGATCGAACTGATTCCCCACCTGACCACCCTGCACGTCTACGACAACAGCAGCCCTGCAGATCGCGACGGACAGGTCACCGCCCTGCTGGTGCTGGAAATGGACCAGAGCGGCATCCACCACCCACGCAGCGCCGAACAGTTCGAGCAGGTCCCGGAATGGGCCAAACCCATCGTCATGGCGGCTATCGAGGCCCGCTCATCTGCAATGGCCCAGAGCATCTGATCGTCGCGACGTGCGGGCATGCCGGGTGCAGTCGCACACTGCAACCGCGCTGGATTGGAGCATCGCATCGGCACTCGAACTTTCCAGCGCCTAAACGTCGCTCTCGAATGCGCTCGATCTTCACCGAAGGCTTACAGCACTGCGCGCAGCGTGGCGATGCTCGCTCAAGGGCATTCACTTACTCGCGGAGTCAACGATGGACAAGAATCGCACTGAAGGCGCCAAGAACCAGATCAAGGGCACCGTCAAAGAAGTTGTCGGCAAGGTCACCGGCAACAAGCTCAAGGAAGTCGAAGGAAAACTTCAGCAGGGCGCCGGCAAGGTCCAGAGCGAAGTCGGCAAGGCGCGCGACAACGCACGCAGCTGAGCAGCGACGCATGCCTAGAGGCCTCGCAGCACGAAGCTGCTCAAGCATTAATCAAGCCCCGATCCATCCGGGGACCGACGCTACGAAGCCTCGAGCATGCATGACGCTGCTGCAACAGCAAGCGCGCAGTGGATCGCACCATCGCCGAACACCTGGCCTGCACTGTGTTTGAAGACCTTGCGTCCGAGGCGTTCGCGCGAATGCGCAAACGAACGTAGTAGGGGCCGCTCGTGCCGCAGGTGAGGCCGCGGGCTACTCGCATGTAAGTACCCAAGCGAATGTCTAAGGTGGTCGAAAAGAAAAACGCCCGCAAATCGTTAATTTGCGGGCGTTTCCTTGACACTGGCGGAGTGAGAGGGACACAATTTAAATTCCTCTAACCCATTGATGCCGATCGTCTTTTCCCACCTGGACACCCGCAAATTGTGTCCAAGGGATGGTCCTGCCCCGGTTATCGTAGCCGAGGCGGAATGCAATGTGGATCCCCAAAGCGGCCCATTCCGCTCGCTGTGGGGCGACCGATGCACGACCCTCGTTCCGTCCGGAGAAGAGTGGCGCATGAACCGCCGACGCAAGGCGGCCCCCGATCCTGTGGCGACCAAGAAGAAGCCGGCGTTTCACTGATACGCACCGACGCCCCAACAACAAAGTGCTCCGCAAGCGGGGCACCGTTTTTTCAGTGGAGGCGCGGTGGTCGGGGTCCACTCGCGCCAGCGACCACAGACGGCGGGAGGGCGGCGGCATTTGGCTTGGCCTCACTGTCGCTGAGGACGGGGCTCTGGTCGGGCTCGACGGGATAGCGTCCCGCAGCAGCACCGGTGCGCCCATTGGAGGGACAGCGCGCCCCCCAGAAGTTGCATGGCGCCCGCGCTCAGCCTGCCGACGACGTAGACGCCTCTTGCGCTGCGCGGGCTCTCGCTGCCAGCAGCAGCCGGTTGACCAGCTTGGGCGCATCGTCGCCAACATTGCTGGCCGCCTTCCAGAGTTCCGGAGGCAAGCACGCACGCTGGGCAGTGATGACATTCAACAGATCCTTGGCAAGGGCCGTCTGCTCGCCCACGTTCAGGTGAGCGCCAGGACCATCGTCCTCGGGCATGGTCACCATCTCGACCGCCGCATCCAGGCAAGCTTCGGTTGTCCCCAATTCCCTTGCCCGCTCGGCTTTTTGCACAGGGCCTTGCCCGTGGATTTGCGCCTCTATGTACCGGGAGGCGAAAGACTTGATTGCCATCAAGCCACAGCCTGCAACTACCGCACCCACCGCTGTTTTGGCACTGGCCGAAGCAACGCCATCGTAATACAGTTTATCGGTGGAATTTCCGTGTATCGGATCTATGCCATTGCGCTGCATCGTACCGTAGAAACTGCACGCTAGCGCAGCGCCAAACAAATGGCCGGAGCCACTAACGAGTGTATCTGCCGTGCTACGTACAACATTGGCCACACGCACGCCAGCAGTATCGGGGGCCCTGAGCGGTGCCTCGCGTACTGGCCGCCGTGGCAGGCTTTGGACCAGTTGCGTGTTGGCATGTGGGTCCTGCGCGCGTGCAGAGGAGCTTGCCTCGGGCTCGGTGGCCACACCCTCCTGCGTATGACTCGCGACTCGGTGCGTTGCAGACGTCAGTGTCCCAGGACGCATACATCACCTCACACATTGGATGGAGCGCCATTCTTTCTTCGCTCCATCACGGCCGCGCGCACCTGGCGGAATAACCGTGGCCCGGGGCGAAACGGACAACGGCGCGCCCGAGGCACCGGGTTGCCTATCCACGCATGGCCATGTTTCTACCTTCGGCACCTTGGCCAACCACTGCCTGCACGTCCGCCGGATGTCACTGGCGGAGCGCTCGGCCGATGCGCGCGTTGTGGGCTTCATCGGCGACCTGCTCGAAAATCGACATCAAGCGCACCTGCATCGCCGGTGCGGCTGATCCTGCGCGAGCGTGTGCCGGGCATCTTGGAGGCTAGTTTGCCCGGAGACCTCTAGCTATGGCTGGATCAATTTTACGGGAGGCTGACAGGTCGGATTCGGCCCCGCATAGGCGCCACCCGGAGGGAGGCCACGCTGGCCGCGTCCAGGCTGGCCCGGCTGAAATCGAGCCGGTCGGCGCGGCGAAGTTCGGCCAGCAACACCTGATGCAGACGGTGCCACACACCCGCGGCCTGCCAGTCACGCAATCCGCGCCAGCAGGTCATGCCGCTGCCGTAACCAAGTTCATGGGGCAGATCCTCCCAAGCGATGCCAGTGCGCAGCACCTACACGATGCCGCTGAGTGCGCTTTGGTGGTCTACGCGCGGCCTACCGCCCTTGGGCGAAGGCGGCACCTATCGGGATCAAGGGTTGGATGCGCTCCCACAGCGCTGTGCTGATTTCTTTGCGGTAAGCCATTACCGCAAAGGGTGGCTCAACAGACGTGTTCAAGGGGCTTTTGTTAGCCGCTCTTAGGCCGGTCACAGTGCTTAACTCTTCCTGATTAGCCCCGACTCTCAGCCATGAAAATTGCTCGCTGCACGTAAAACCGGCTCTGGGCATGGTGTGGATTGCATCATGGCCGTGGCAAGTCGTGGCAGCATCTCGCGCAAGCGGAATCGACGATTAAAACGATAGGCCGCTTCTCCCAGGTAACGCCTTGCGTATTTGCCTTGCGCGATGGCGTGATACACGCCACTGATGGCGCGTTTGAGATTGCCCAGCACCACGTTGAGCCAACGTGCACCGGCCGTTTCGGTCGCGGCACGACCACCGCCAGTGTCCAGCGTGGTGTGCGCGTGGCCGGCGTCTTCTAGCCGGCGCAAGCAGGCCAGCCCATCGGTGTAGACCTCGCATTCGGGCGCCAAGCGACGGGCAATCCAGTCCTGCAGCGAGGTGTTATCGAAGCTGCGCACCGGCTCGATCACCACAAAGCGCGGCGCGGTGAAGGTGGCATCGGTCTGCACCGCAATCAGGAACGCTTGTTTGTTCTCTGATCCGCGTCCGGCCTTGCCACCGTTACGCTCGCCGCCGAGATAGGCATCGTCGATCTGCACGAAACCCGCCAGTTTCCGCATGGATTCGCGCTCGGCCATAACCTGCATGATCTTGTGTTTCATCCGCCAGGCCGTCTTGTAGTTGACGCCCAGATGCCGCATCAACTCCAGCGCGGCCATGTTGGTGTTGGTCGAGGTCAGCAGGTGCAACGCCAGCATCCAGGTGCGCAGCGGCAGTTTGGTGCCTTCGAACATCGTGCCAGCGATCAGGCTGGTCTGATGCCGGCACGCGCTGCATTGGTAGTAGATCGCAGCACCCCGCTTGAAACGCGACCGCGCCCGTCCAGCACAGGATGGGCAGCGAAATCCCTGCGGCCAGCGCCACTTGTAGAGCGCGCGATAGCACTTGGCCTGGGTGCCGTAGGACGCGAAGAACTCAGACATCGACAATCCAGCTTGGAACTGCACGGCATTGATGCTCATCAGGCCACCTCGTTGGCTTCAGGTGACAGCAGCATCCACCCAGCGCGGCGCAGATCCTGCGACAGGCAGCTGAAGGTCAGGGCTAATCAGGTAACTCTTTGACGCCAATGACGCGCGGAAGCTATTCAGCAGCAGCTTCGTCCAGCGCATTAGCGCGCGATATTCGTTCTCGCATCATGTGCGAACTCCGACAATTGCAGCATTCACATGAAGAAGTCGAATGAGTCCGCGACAGCCATGGCTTGCTTAACTCGCTGAACGGGCTTGACGGCCCATCCGGAGTGCATACAACGGCACCAAACCACCGAAGTGCTCTCCACCCTTCCGGCCACAACCTCTCTATCAAGAGCGGCACGCCCTCGAGCTCAACCTGATGAGGCTGCCTGGAGTCAGATCGTTGGTCGTTCTTGCCGCTCATTGCCGTTATGAATAACAGCCGAAAGCTGGGAGCGTCAACCATAAAAAAACGCTCTGAACAATCAGAGATACTTGGGCCGCATTTGGGCCATTGAACTCAGAAAACCATTCCTGACCTACCTATTCACAGCCATTCAATGCTGCTTGTAGTTTTCAGAGAATTACTAGGCTTTCAATGAGTTCCACCTCATAGAGGTGGTGGGCGGTACAGGGTTCGAACCTGTGACCCCTACCATGTCAAGGTAGTGCTCTACCGCTGAGCTAACCGCCCATCGCTGCTGCGGCCATACCGCTGCAGGGGCGCGAATTTTAGCCCACCTTGCAGCCAAGAACAATAGCCGCCGGCAGGACGCCGCCAGCCTCGTGCCTAGCTGACCAGGCTGGCGTCGCGCAGCTTCTTGATCTGGTCGCGCACCCGCGCAGCGTCCTCGAACTCCAGGTCGCGGGCGTGCTGGTACATCTTCTGCTCCAGCGCCTTGAGCCGCGATGCTATCTCTGCCGGCTCCAGCATGCGGTAGTCGGCCGGCTCCTCCGCCACCCGGCGTCCCTTGCCCTTGCCGGACTTGGTCTCTACCGCGCCATCGGCGCGCGCGCCCTCCAGGATATCGACGATCGGCCGCGCCACCGACTTCGGAGTGATGCTGTGCTCGAGGTTGTACTCCACCTGCTTCTCGCGGCGACGCCCGGTCTCGTCGATCGCCGCCTGCATCGAGCGGGTCATCCGGTCCGCGTACAGGATCGCCTTGCCGCGCAGGTTGCGCGCGGCACGGCCGATGGTCTGGATCAGCGAACCGGTGGACCGCAGGAAGCCCTCCTTGTCCGCGTCCAGGATCGCGACCAGCGACACCTCGGGCATGTCCAGGCCCTCGCGCAGCAGGTTGATCCCGACCAGCACGTCGAACTTGCCCAGGCGCAGGTCGCGGATGATCTCTACGCGTTCGACCGTGTCGATGTCCGAGTGCAGGTAGCGCACCTTGACTCCGTGTTCGCTAAGGTACTCGGTGAGGTTCTCGGACATGCGCTTGGTCAGCGTGGTGACCAGCACGCGATCGCCCAACGCCACGCGCAACCCGATCTCCGACAGCAGGTCGTCGACCTGGGTGCCGACCGGGCGGATTTCCACCTCCGGATCGATCAGTCCGGTCGGGCGCACTACCAGCTCGGTGATCTCGCCGGCCGATTCGCGCAGCTCGTACGGGCCGGGCGTGGCCGACACGTAGATGCTGCGCGGCGAACGCGCCTCCCATTCCTCGAAACGCAGCGGCCGATTGTCCAGCGCGGACGGCAGGCGGAAACCGAACTCGACCAGCGTCTCCTTGCGCGAGCGGTCGCCCTTGTACATCGCGCCGATCTGCGGGACGGTGACATGCGACTCGTCCACGACCAGCAGCGCGTCGGCCGGCAGGTAGTCGAACAGGGTCGGCGGCGGCTCGCCTGCGGCCTTGCCGGTGAGATGCCGCGAGTAGTTCTCGATGCCGTTGCAGTAGCCGACCTCGGCCATCATCTCCAGGTCGAACTGGGTGCGCTGCGCCAGCCGTTGCGCCTCGACCAGCTTGTTCTGCGCGTACAGCTGCTCCAGCCGCTCCTTCAACTCGATCTTGATCGTGTCCACCGCGCTGAGCGTGCGTTCGCGGGTGGTGGCGTAGTGGGTCTTCGGGTAGACGGTGTAGCGCTGCAGCTTGCGCAAGGTCTCGCCGGTCAGCGGATCGAACAGGGTCAGCTGCTCGACATCGCCATCGAACAGCTCGATGCGCAGCGCCTCGCTGTCCGACTCGGCGGGAAACACGTCGATGACCTCGCCGCGCACGCGGAATGTGCCGCGGTGCAGTTCGTATTCGTTGCGGGTGTACTGCAGGTCGGTCAGATGCTTGATCAACTGGCGCTGCTCGATATGCTCGCCGATCGACAGGATCAGGCGCAACGACAGGTAGTCCTCCGGCGCGCCCAGGCCGTAGATCGCGGACACCGTCGCCACCACTAGCGCATCGCGGCGCGACAGCAGCGTCTTGGTCGCGGCCAGGCGCATCTGCTCGATGTGCTCGTTGATCGAACTGTCCTTCTCGATGAAGGTGTCCGAGGACGGCACGTAGGCCTCGGGCTGGTAGTAGTCGTAATAGCTGACGAAGTACTCGACCGCGTTGTTCGGGAAGAACGCCTTGAACTCGCCGTACAGCTGCGCGGCCAGGGTCTTGTTCGGCGCCATCACCAGGGTCGGCTTCTGGATCGCCTCGACCACGTTGGCGATGGTGTAGGTCTTGCCCGAACCGGTGACCCCGAGCAGGGTCTGCTTGGCCAGACCGGCCTCGAAGCCGGCCACCAGCTTCTCGATCGCCCGCGGCTGGTCGCCGGCCGGCGAGTACGGCGATACGAGTTGGAAACGGTCGGACATGAACGGGCCTCGGGATGAATGTGAGTACAGGAGCCTCGGCTGACGCACTGCCGGGAGGATTCCTTACATGGGAACGGTGAACCCTCTCATTCAAGCCCCTGCGCAAGGGGACCGAGACTGGTAGCCCCCATCGAAGGGTGACTCCCATGTGGAAATCCAGTGTTCGAGGCTACACATTGCTGCAGTTGGCAATCGTGATGGCGATGATCTGCGTGCTGACCGCGATCGGCATACCGGCCTTCCAGGACCTTCTGATGCGCCAACGCCTGGCCGTCACCAGCTATCGGCTCAGTTCGCAGCTTGCCCTGGCGCGCAGCAGCGCCATCAGCTACGGCACGCCGGTCAGCGTGTGTCCATCGGGTGGCGACGGGAAATGCCGCGCCGACAACGACTGGAGCCACGGATGGATGGTCTACCGCGACCTGGAACGACAAGCGCAACCGACCGACCCAAGCAGGATTTTGGGCCTGGAAACCGCACCGGCGGCGGCCTCCATCACTGTCATCTCGAACAGCGGCAGGCAGGCCGTGCGCTTTCTGCCGGACGGCCGCAGCGCCGGCAGCAACCTCAGCATCAGGATCTGCGGAAAGGGGCGCCTGCTGGCTGAGGTGGTCGTGAACAACGCCGGCCGGACCCGCTTGGCCAGGGCGGCGGCAAGTCAGGCCTGCCAAGCGAAAAACTGAATTCCCGGAGCAACGAAAAAGGGCTTGCGGATGACCTGCAAGCCCTTGATATTTCTGGCGCCCGAAGTTGGACTCGAACCAACGACCCCCTGATTAACAGTCAAGTGCTCTAACCGGCTGAGCTATTCGGGCGGGGAGGCGCATTGTATAGAGGCCTTAGGGGCATGACAAGGGGGGCAAGGCAGCCCCCCCCCCCTTCAGCGCTAAGCTTCCTACTCAATCACCAGCATTCAGCTTCGTTCGCGCCTGTTGATGTCGTGCGGGCGCCAGTCTGGTCGAGGCTCAGCGCACCGCATTTCGTGTCCTTCTGCAAGTCGGTGGGCGTGGCTGTGAGCTTGAAAGTACTGGCGGTTGGCTGACCAGTAAAGCTCATTGTGTAGAACCGGTCTACGCCCGCGTCACACACCGGAGCTTTAGGTGGATTTCCGTCCTCGTTGAGGTACGACATTTTGAGTGTGTACTGGCGCTCCATCAACTGAGCTCCTTGCTGCACGCATACCGCCGCAGCAGACCGGCGCGCCTTGACAACATAGGCCTGGTAGCTGGCGAAGGCGATGGCCGCCAGGATGCCCACGATCAGCACCACGATCATGATTTCGATGAGGGTGAAGCCGCGCTGCCGCGAAGGAGTGCCAAGAAGGGGACGCATCAATCGTTCCTCAGAAGTTCACGCCAGGACACGCGCTTCATGCTGAGCGCGCTGCTATTGGTGCCAAGACTGATCGTACTGGCATTGTCCAGACCGATCTGCATCTGATCGCCGATGAAGATGGGGCTGTTGGGACTGCTGTTCAGCCCGATCCCGGAAACAGGCTTGCCATTCAAGGTATCTCCGGCGCTGGAGCCACCGCTGCCGTCCAGATCGAAGAACGACTGCGGCATGCGCCCGCCCGTGAACGGATTGATCGCCATCACGAAGCCCTTGCCGCTGGGACTACAGACATCGCCCGAGTCGGGTATCCGAGTAGTGCCGATCAACGCGGTCCCCTGGAAGAAATTCGACACCACCATGCGCTCGCCCTCCGCCGTTCCGGAAGGGGGGATCAAGTCCATGTACCAGCCATTCACGCCAGGACTGGGCTGATCTTCGATGACGCGCACGGCATACCCGTTCACGACACCCTGCTGCTCGATATCGACCTTGTTCAAGGTGGAGCGATCCGAGGCGATCGCGCTACCGCGATCGATCAAGCCATACCAGGTCTGCACGTCCTTGTTGGAAATATCTCCATCGGACAAGTACTTACCGGTACCGAAGAATACCCAGGTCAATCCTGTCGAAGGATCCTTTGCCGCGGTTGGCGCAGCGGTGATCGGCTGAGTCTTGGCAGCGTACTGCGCAGTGAACAGGCGCGTCGCCTTGCCAGAGGCACCAGTCATGTCGAAGCGCCACAGATTGCCTTTCAAATCGCCGGCATAGATTCGATCGACGATGTAGTCGTTGTTCGAGGACCACGCCAGCACCGAGGACAAGCCATTGTCGCCAGCCGCGCCGGTCGCAATGCTGCTGGAGTCCCCGCTCAGAACGTTGACCAGCACCAGATCGGCCGAATCGCCGCTATTGTTGGGACCATTACCGACCATTGCATACCACTGGCCGTTGCCAAGCTGCCCGATGATCGGCTTGCCAAGATTGTTCCCCAGCGCAGCAAGGTCGGTAGAGGTCTTGTCCCACAGCAGGGAAATGTTGTCAGGATCGGTGACGTCCAGCGCGAACATGCCCTTGCCGCCGCGCCCCATGGTTACAATCAGAATGGAGCGCCAGCTCGCAGACGCCGTATCGTAGATGTCGGAAACGGTGAGCTCCCCATCCACGTAGTAGCGATGCTGGTACCCGGGATCGGTGTATTTCAGCAGGCCGTTCATCGCCGCCGCTGGCACGAACGCGAACTTTTCGGCGCCAGAGCCAGCGTCGAAACCATGCAGCATGCCGTCGTTGGCGCCCACGTAAAGCATTGGAGTGCGCGTCGCCTTGGCAGCGGCAAACGATGCGTATGCACTCGCGCCGGTAAAGCTTGCTGTGGTGTAGAGCCGCGCATTCGGCGAGCCCACATAGACCGGCTGCGAATTGACGATGTCGCCCAGGATGCCGGTCCGCGTGCGTAGCGTACCGTTGGTGTTGGACTTCTCGTTGGAACGATCCCCTCGCAAATAATCAATCTGCGCTTGGGTCGCAGTAGAGAGAGCAGTACCAGACAGATTCGAAGAGTTGAAATCCTTCAAAACGCCAGCTCTGGCGAACTTGATGACCCGACTACTCCAGGAAGGAAAATTTTCGCCAGCGCTCCATGCCTGGGTAAGCGCACCGCTGGAACGATCGACCTTGTACCCTGCAACATCGCCACGCCACGTACCGGCGTAAAACGATGATTGATAGGCCATCGCGCCAGATTCCAATTTCGTCGTATTACTGGAAAGTGACGCCGCCGAACCCCTCAGTTGATCCAGGATACGCTGGAAAGCGCTTTTAAGGCTGCTGACCATCTTCGCGGCTTCGTTTGCGACATAGAAATTGTCAGCACGTTGGAAATCCTTATTGCCACCAACATATTCCCTATTCGTCCACCAAGCCTCAATCGCAAGGGGCTTGATATTAGTATTAGGATCATATCCTGCCGGAACGGTGAAACCGCCGTATTTTCCAGCCAACCAATATTGATTCTTCACTTTGCTTTTGTAGTCGCCGCCTTCGACCACATCTACCCAATTCGTCGATACAGTCTGGATTCCCGGCAGATCAGAGCGCAGATCCTGAGTATGCGCATGATAAGCGAGCGCGGCAATATATCCAGAATTTCCATTTCCGTTAAAATTAGCGGAAGTTGCACGCGACAACGCAGTCGCATCAGACTGCCCTTCCATCTTCAAGATATTGGTCAGCAATTTGACGACATCGACGGCCTTGTCATTCTTAACCTCCTGCGGCATCGCAGGCTCATTGCTAAGGCTAGTACCACCATACCCTTGATTGCCCGGAAGGTTTTTATCGTTATGGGTATTGGTGTCACCAATACCAAGAATAACGTTCGTCTGACACCAATACGATATGGGGTCGAGCTTTTTATCATTCCATTTATTGATTACAGGAAAAGCATCCGCCTGCTGATAGCGCACATTGGCATCAGCACTGGTAAAGGCGGAGTAGGCGGCTACATCACCCTGTTTTTTGAAGTACCGCAAGGCCGCGTAATAAAGCTCGCTGACGTCGTCATTACTTTTGATGTTCTTGCCCGTCTTCATCTGCCCGAATTTATTCAGATAGTTGATGACACCACTATTGATGATAGGTTTGCTTGCGCCAACGAGAAGCGTCGCCGCATCCGCATCCGCCTTGTCCGGATTTACAACAAGCACGCCCGTCGTTGGATCCCACTCAGCATTTGGATTAGTTGCCGGCCCTTGCTCCGGCGCATACGTTTTTGGCCCTACAAACTTCTGCCTGGCACGCAAGACCCCTGTATCAACTCCATTACCATCGATATTCAAATATCCAAATATGCTGTATTTTATCCGTTGCGAATACTGCTGAATCAGCCCTTCCGGCTTATAGCCCTGCGAATAATTGACGCAATTATCTTCCAATCCTGCGGAACTGTCGCAGACCTTGACTCGCACACTTACGGCAAAAACCGCGTTATCGTCGGTTAGAACGCACTTATTTTTGCTATCGTAGCTTACACAGCTACCGTCCAATGTGTGTATTGCTGGATTGTATGGATATATCAAAGAAGTGTTGATATTGGTAGTGTTAACCACATCGACATTCTTCGTGATCCACATCTGGCTGCCGAGTCCATCTACACGAATCTTGAGGCTACTCCACTTGGAAGCGATGCCCCCCTTCACTGTATTGGCATCGGACACCGTGCGCCTCGGGAAATCTCTAACATCGACCCGCTCGCCGATTGCCTTCTCAACCACGGTGGTAGTCGGCGTATCGACCACGCGATATCCACCGGTCAATGCCGAACGGAATGGATCGATAGTCTGAGTCCCAGCCCAATTGAGAAAATTTCCCGACCAATAGCCATCTGCATCGCACTGATAATTAGCGTTGGGCTGAGCCTCGGTCCGATTGACCGGGTAAAAATAGCGATTGGCCTCAGTCTCTTCGTAGTGGTATTTGTAACATTTGGACGAGTCAAAATAGCCCACATATTTCGTACCAACCACAAAATCGCCCAGGTTGGCCACACTAATCGCAGTGGGATACTCAACCGAAGGCACCAGCGCGAGATTACCGGGCACGTCACTGCCCACGTACAGCGGAGATTGCGACACGTCGACCTCCGCGCCCGCACCACCGATGGTCCCGATCAGGAGACCTGCCGCCACGGCGAGGAACGAGTCCCTGCGCGTCGCATTTTTTGCCCGACTGGTCATGGTGAAGGCCTTTACTTGACGGTGACGTTGGTTTGCAGGACGACGATCGCGCGCCCATCTGCGGCCGCGGGGCTGGCGCTGCGCGCGATGATCCGGTAGTAGTGTTCGAGCGAGGTACCGCCGGCACCGCCGTACTGATTCTGATTGACGCTCGACCCCAGGCCCAGTTGGTCTTCGCTGGTGCGCTGACCCAGGTATTGGATGTAGTACTGCGGGGGGCCGGGTTGCAACGTCTGGGCGATTTTGGCATCCACCCAACATTCTTCGGCACCCAGCGTGCATCCACTGACATTGCCGGTATAGGTATTACTCGGTATGGCAGGGCAGACGGTGGTGCCGGATGAGCAGTTGAATCCCACGGGATTGCCGCTTGCGGCGCCCTGGATGACTTTTTCCGCATCGCGCAGCGCGCCTTCCGCCGCCTGGAATGCCAGACTGCGGTCACGCATGTTGGAAGACATCCGCTCCTCCAGCAACGTGCTGCGCAGTACGGCCAGGCCCAGCAAGGTCATGACCAGCAGCAGCAGCAGCACGATGATGAGGGAGATGCCGGATTGCCGACGGATGGACGAATGCATGCTCACGAATTCCTGTTCCTGATGCTCACGATGGTCGTGAATTCACGCGACAGCGGCGTGTTGTCGCTGCTCACGGCGTCCCCGGAATTGACCGTCATGGTGATCTTGACCGCAACCACGTTGGCCCAATCAGCGACGGCAGCGCCTGTGACGTAGCCGCTCTTTCCGGTAACCAGATACTCGAACTGCAAATTCGAGACACCTTCGGTGATTTCGTTTGCGTTGACCGTGCCGCCCGGCCCGAGCACAGCCTGGTATAGCGAGGTGCCGCGCGGGTTGTCCGCGACATACCAACGCACCGCGCGCAACTCGGTCAGCAGGGAATTCATCTCGTAGGTGTAGTTATTGGAGCCGGCAGCACAGACTCCCGGCAGACGTCCTAGCCGATTGCATGCGTTCAAGGCGCCGCTCTTGTAGGTAACACTGGTGCCCGAGACGCCATCGGCTTGCAGCACTGCAACCTGTTGCCGGTCGCACAGCAACATCACCGCATTGGTATGAAGATCGGCGGCGGCGGCGTTGAGCGTCAGGGTCTGGCTGCCGGCGTTGTGCGCAGTGACGGTGGCGCCACCATTGCTTGCGGACAGGACCTGGATCGCATCGGTGCCGCTCTTGGAGGTGATACCCGGCGGGCCGCTGTTGTCGAAGCCCTGCAGCGGCTGCGCCCAGTTCTTCCACCACTCGGACGTGGGATCAGACAGTACGTTGGCCACAGGCAACCCGGAGTCGCAGGGGTTACCGCCCGCCTCTCGGATATCCCGGGCCATCATTTCGAAGGCGATGCGGGCCGATTCCTGCACCCGGCTCAGGCCTTCGGTGGCCGCGTAGGTCTTGCGATTGGACAGGAAGATGCCGATGGCAGCGCCGACGACCAGCAAGCCGAGCAGCATCGAAATCATCAGTTCGACCAGGTTGAAGCCGGACTGACGGGACGGTGAGGTGCGAAGAAAAGAAGGCTTCACAGCTGCGTCACCGTATCGAGCGTCTGCGTGGCACTACCAATACGGGACTGGCTGGCATCTGCAGCACGGCTATCGTCCCACTGGATGCTGACCTTACATTTGCCATCCAGGCATGCAATAGAACCGCAGGTCGTCGTGGGATCGCCGCCGATGGTGTTTTGCAGAGCGCCAAGCCACGCGGCTTGATCATTCTGGATCAGGCTGCCGCCGGTCGGCGGCTTGCAGACCATGCCGGCAGTGTTGTATTTGCCGATCAGCGCAGCGTCGCGGTTGGCGCGCATCGCATCCAGAATGGTGTAGGTCTGCATGACGATCTGACTGCGCTGCATCGCGCTCTGGTTGTTGCGTAGCGCGGTGGTCTGCATCGCGGCCACGCCGAGCATGCCGATCCCGAGGATCAGCACGGAGATCATCACCTCGATGAGGGTGACGCCGGCGATGTTCCTGCCGCTGTGGAATCGTTTCATGGCGCCTCTGCTTGTCAAGGAGCGGTCTGGGCCGAACATTGGCCGCCGTTCGAACTACGCGCGATGGAAACCCGACTGCCCCCGCTCATGGACACGCTGCGCACGTTGTCGGAGGGACTGGTGACCGGCATGCAAACGACGAGCACTGCATCGCTGTTCAATGGCGTACCGTTGCTGTCGCGGGCGATACCGTCGGCATTGAACGTGAGCTTGTCGCCCAGCGCATCCAGTGCCGAACTGGAAACGGACAGTCCGGTGCGCAGCGTCGTTGTCCGCAACACGGTGCCGTCGCGCGCCACCGTCAGCACATGGGTCCAGTCGCCGCCGCTGGCGCAGGTGCTGCCGTTGTCGCTGCGGCACAGACTGACCCCGCCGTTCAGGCGCACCGCCTCCGAGCGCGATACCTGCAAGGCGGCGACCAACTCATTGGCGGTGCTGGTCAAGCGGTTGCTGCGGATCAGCATGGTGAAGCTGGGAAATGCCAACGCCATGATGATCGCCAGCACGGCGACCGTGACCATCAGCTCTACCAGCGTGAACCCGCGCAGCCTGGATACGGCAAGGCGGCGCTGCTCAGGAACACACATATCGTTTCCCCAAATTTCCCCAGGCGAACGCTAACGGGTGTACCGCCGCCGCACCAGCCATTGCCGACGGATGGCGGATATGGGCGGCTGGACGGATCGTGCGAACCGGCGCCGTTGCCGGCATGATGCGCGTCCGCCCTCCTCCGCCCGCTCTCGATGCCCTCCCCCGCGTACTCGAACGACCAGTTGCAAGTGCTCAAGCAACCATCCACGCTGATCTGGATCGTCATGGCCGGCGAATGCATCGCCGCCATTCTGGCGCTGACCCCGAGCCAGGGCCCAGGGGGAAACCGCTGGGTCTACTTCGGCCTGGCCTCGCTCGGTATCCAATGGGTGGCATTGCTGACCCTGGCCAGCCTGCTGATGCTGCGCCGCGCCCTGGCCGGCAGAGGCATCCTGCCGATCACTGCCGCGACGCTTGGCCTGATGCAGTTGCTGACCTGGTTGATCAGCTGGGTGATCCTGTCTGCGTTCGGCGACTACTGGCAGCTGTCGACCGCAGCATGGCTGACGCTCTCGCTGCAGCTGTCCGGCATCACCTTGCTGATCGGCCTGCTCGGTATGGCCGCGCTGAACAACCATATCCGCATCAAGCAATTGGTCGAACGCGCCAAGCAGGCGGAAATCGACGCGCTCACCGCGCGCGTGCAGCCGCACTTCCTGTTCAATACGCTCAATACCGCGGTGATGCTGGTGCATCGCCAACCGCAGCAAGTCGAGCAGTTGCTGATGGATCTATCCGATCTGTTCCGCGCCGCGCTGGCAACGCCCGACCTGGTCAGCCTCGACGACGAAATCGACCTGGCGAGGCGCTATCTCGACATCGAAGCCATTCGTTTCGGACCGCGCCTGCGCGTGCGCTGGGAGCTGCCGTCGCCGCTGCCGCAGGCCAGAGTCCCGCGGCTTTCGCTGCAACCCCTGGTCGAGAACGCAGTGCATCACGGGATCGAATGCTCGCCCGATGGCGGCGAGATCCGCATCGCCATCGGCCAAGCCCACAACCGACTGAAGATCGAGGTCAGCAATACGCTGCCCCCGGCCGGTTCCACGCCGCACCTGGGTCGTGGCCACCGGGTCGGATTGTCGGCATTGCGCACGCGCCTGGAAAGCATGCAGGGCGGCGTCCTGAGCACGGGCCTGGAGGACGACGCGTTGTTCGTGGCGACGATCCGGATCGAACTCAGGCCATGACCCGATAACAAGGCCGGTACTCGCCGGAAATCTTCATCCGGCGCTGCTCGACGAAGGCGCGCAGCAGTGCGTCCAGGGCCTGCATCATGTCCGCGTCGCCATGGATCTCGAACGGGCCGTACTGCTCGATGCGGCGCATGCCGTCTTCCTTGACGTTGCCGGCAACGATGCCGGAGAAGGCACGGCGCAGATCCGCCGCCAGCGCGTGCGGCGGGCGCCCGTGGTGCAGGTCGAGCGCGGCCATCGCCTCGTGGGTCGGCACGAACGGACGCTGGTATTCCAGCGGGATGTCCACAGACCAGTTGAAGTAGAACGCGTCCTTCTGGTCCTTGCGGTGCAGGCGCACCTGTTGGATGCCCTCGGCCATCTTGCGCGCCACCGCGACCGGATCGCCGACCACGATCTCGTAGCGCGAGGTAGCGACCTCGCCCAGGGTCAGGCGCAGGAAGCGGTCGATCTGCTGGAAATACGGCGCGGCGATGGTCGGGCCGGTCAGCAGCAGCGGGAACGGCAGCCCGCGGTTCTCCTCGCGCAGCAGGATGCCGAGCAGGTACAGGATCTCCTCGGCGGTGCCGACGCCGCCGGGGAACACGATGATGCCGTGGCCGATGCGGACGAAGGCCTCCAGGCGCTTCTCGATATCCGGCATGATCACCAGGTGGTTGACGATCGGGTTCGGCGACTCGGCGGCGATGATGCCCGGCTCGGTGAGGCCGATGTAGCGGTTGTCGTGCTTGCGCTGCTTGGCATGGGCGATGGTGGCACCCTTCATCGGCCCCTTCATCGCGCCCGGGCCGCAGCCGGTGCAGATGTCCAGCCCGCGCAGGCCCAGCTCGTAGCCGACCTGCTTGGTGTACAGATATTCGTCGCGCGAGATCGAATGGCCGCCCCAGCACACCACCAGGTTGGGATCGGCCGGTTGCAGGATGCGCGCGTTGCGCAGCTGCCCGAACACGGCATTGGTGATGCCTTCGCCGGACTCCAGGTCGGCGGCCGATTCCGGCCCCAGTTCGATCGCCATGTAGGCCAGGTCGCGGACCACGGCGAACAGCAGCTCGGCCACGCCATTGATGATCTCCCCATCCACGAACGCCATCGCCGGCGCATTGGATAGGTCGATGCGCACGCCGCGATCGCGCTGCACCACCTGGATGTCGAAGTCCGGATAGAGGTCGCGCGCGGCGCGGGGGTCGTCGGACGCACTGCCACTGGTCAGCACCGCCAGCGCGCAGCGCCGCAGCAGTTCGTGCAGCCCTCCGCTGGACGCGTCGCGCAGGCGCACCACTTCCACGCGCGAGAGGATGTCCAGGGCGCCGCGCGGGTAGATCCGCGCATCCACTACCGGCAGCGCCCGCGCCGCCGTATTGCTCGTCGTCATATCGCAATTCTTGTCGTTGTCGTCAACGGCGACTGTAGCGTCAGCTTCCGCAAAAGAAAACGGCCGGGTTGCCCCGGCCGTTTCATGTAACGCCTGCGCGAAGGCCTGGTTAGAACGTGTAGCGCAGCGTCAGCAGCAGCGACCAGCGCTGCGACGGGTTCTGCGTTTCGTTGATGGCCAGATCGGTCGGCGCATAGGTGCCGTTGCGGTTGTACAGGCTGGTGCTGGAGATATCGTAGATGTACTTGCCGTCCGCGGTGACGCCGGCCACGTTGGCCAGGTTGCGCACCAGCGGGAAGTCGGCACGGCGCTCCACACCCCAATCCTTGTTGAGCATGTTCAACACATTGAACATGTCCAGGCGGATCTCGCCCTTGTGGCCCTTGGCGAAGCCGGGAATTTCCTGGCTGAAGGACATGTCCAACTGGTTCACCCACGGCGCACGCGAGGAATTGCGCTCGGCAACGTCCCCCTTGTAGCGCGCCAGCTCCGGATGCTTGCCGATGTAGTCCCAGAACGACGAGGACAGCTGCTGCGAGGTCGCGTTGGCCCAGACCACGTCGCTCGGACCGGACGGCACGTAAGCCAGCGAGCGGCCGGACGACAGACCCAGGCCCTGGGCATCGTTGCCGAACACCCAGCTGTACGGCGCGCCGTTGTGGCCGTCGTAGAACGCGGAAACGCGGGTCGCGTAGTCGCCGAAGAACTTATGCTCCCAGCTCAGCTGCGCGATGATGCGGTTGGGGATGGAGTAATTGGAAATGCCTGCGGCGTCGTCGGACGGGTTGTACCAGGCGCGATTCTGATAGCTGCTGTAGGCGACGCTGGAGGTACCTGGGTTTACTTCGGTGGCGCGGCTGTAGGTGTAGGCCAGCATCGCGCTCCAGGTGCCGTCGAAGGGCTTCTTCAACGACACGGTGAAGTTGTCCGACTTACCCTTGTCCGTATTGGTCAGATAGATGACGTTGCTGAACGACGCATTCTTGTTCCAGTTCGCGGTGTTGGTGCTGCCCGGCGCCTGGTTCGGGAAGCGCGCATAGGTATAGCGGCCATCCGGCAGCGTGCCGGTCGGCGTACCCATGTTCAAATCCTGGTACAGGATGCCTTTGTCGACGTCGAGATGCTGATATTCCGCGGTGAACACCAGGTCCTGCCACGGCAGTTGGTGGTCCAGGCCCAGGGTGTATTTGTAGACCGCCGGCAAGTCGAAGTTCGGATCGACCACGTTCATGGTCATGCTGGAGCTCCCCAGGCCCGGCGGGGTTACCGTGCCGCCCGGGACTGGCTGGCCCAGCGGATTGGAGCTGAACGCCGGATCGGTCGCGGTCTTCCGGCGGTTGACGTCGTAGGTGGTCACAGCAACGCCATTGTTGGAATACGGGTTACCCACCCACACCGCCGGGGTATTGGAGACGAACAGACCGGCACCGCCACGCAGTTGGGTCGGACGCTCGGTATCCAGGTCGTAGTTGAAGGAGAAGCGCGGCTGCAGGACGCTGTTGCCGTCGATGGTGCCGGTGTTGGAGAAGCCGAAGCCACCCACTGACGCGTTGGCGTTGGCCGGGGTCGCGCGCAGGCCGCACGCGCCGAAATTGCCGGTGACGCCCGCGTCCGCGGCGAAACACGGATTGTAGGTCGGCATCGGATTGACCTTCGGCACGTCGTAGCGCAGGCCGTACTGGATCGACAGACGCTCCGTCGCCTGCCACGTGTCCTGCAGGAACAGGCCGTACTGCTTCATCTTGAAGATGGCGGCGACGTTGTCCAGCGTATAGCCCGCCGCCGGCTGCGACAGGCGGTAGCGGCGGTAGGTGCCATTGACGAAATCGGCAATCGAGTTGAACTCGTAGGTGCCGTTGTAGCGCTGCAGGAACAGGTTGTAGACCTCGTCCTGCTGGTAGTCGATACCGGCCTTGACCACATGGTCGCCGAGGAACCAGCTACCGGCGAAGTACGCGTTCCAGCTCTCGACGCTGAGCACATTGGCCTGGCTGGAATAGTCGGTGCCGAGCAGCACGCTGCTGCCGCTGTCCGCGCCACTGGTGCGCACGGTGATTTCGGGCTGGTAGCCGCCGACCAGCGGCGCACGGTCCTGCTCGAACTTGCTGTAGCCCACCGACGCTTCGGTGGAGAACTTCTCGCTCCAGTCGTCGTAGAAGCTCAGCGCATAGCTGGTGTTGGTCTTGTTCAACACGTACCAGTTGCTCGACAGCTTCAGCTGTGTGGAACTGCTGGCGGTGATGATCGGCTCGTCTTCTTCGGTACGGCTGAAGCGCAGGCTGGCGCGGTGGTAGTCGCTGATGTTCCAGTCGAGCTTGGCCAGGTAGCGCTTGCTTTCGATGTCGGTGCTGGCCGAACCGTCGTCGCCCGGCGAAAGCCCGAGGTTCTGCGCGGTCGTGGTGATCTGCTGGAGCTGCGCCGTGGTTACGCCGCTCACCTTGCTGATGGCGCTGGAATCGGAGGTGCCCCAGATCGCGCCCGGGGCCTCCTTCTTGCTCTCCTCGTAGGAAGCGAAGAAGAATAGCTTGTCCTTGAGGATTGGGCCGCCCAGGGTCGCACCCTTGGTGGTGTCTCTGGTGTAACCGGTCCACTTCGCGTCGGTCTCGCCCTTGCCGATCATGTCGTCGGCATTCTGGTAGACGTAGTAAGCCGAGCCGTGGAAATCGTTGGTACCGCTCTTGGTGACGGCATTGACCCAAGCGCCCACGCCGCGACGGGTGGCGACGTCGAAGTTGGCGGTGGAGATGTTGTAGCTCTCGATCGCGTCCTGCGAGATCGGCGTGCCCTTGGTCGGCAGGCCGTTGTCGGTCAGACCGAAGGGATCGCCCGCGCTGATGGTGTCGACGGTGATGCTGTTGTAGCGATTGTTCTGGCCCATTGCCGAGAACGCGCCGCGATCGCGGTCGGTGACCACGACGCGCGGATCGGAACGCACCACGTTCTGGATCGAGCGGTCCGGCATCGGCGTGCGGTCGAGATCGCCGCGCGACAGGTTGGTGGAAATGCCTTTGTTGTCCGAGGTGAACGCCTCGGAACCGCGCGCGGCGGTGACCTGCATGGACTCCAGCGTGGCGACGTCGCCGGTCAGCTGCGCATTGACGCTGGCGACCTGATCCAGGCTCAGATAGATGCCTTCCTGGGTCTGGGTGCCATCGCCAGACTTGGTGATGGTGACGTTGTATGGGCCGCCGACGCGCAGGCCGCGCGCGTTGTAGCGGCCGCTCGCATCGGTGCTGGCGCGGCTGACCGTTCCGGACTCGACGTGGGTAATGGTCACTTCGGCGCCCGCGACGGGCTGGCCATTGTGGGTGACCATGCCACCGATGCCGGAGGAGGTGCTCTGGGCGAACACGGGGGCGGCGGCGAGCGCAGCAACGAGGCCAAGGGTGAGCTTGGACATCCGGAGACGGCGGGGTTGAGTCATTGCAATAGCCTCAATGGAAATTGACGAAATGCGCATGGCGCGCCGTCTTGGTCGGCGCACGGCAGCGGAATGAGGTTCGTGCCACCTTGCTGGATCCCCCGCAAGCATTAACGCGAGTTTAACACCATAGGGCCGATTTGTTGCCGAAACGTGACGAACTGGCATAAACGGACATGACGCCCTCTACATCACAGTTTGCGTGTTCATGCCGTCTGCGCCAGCGCAGCTGGCGTGCGATCGCCGCCAATATGCTGCGCGTTGCAGCATTGGCACGAATCGACAGAGATATAGCGCAGCACCACGCGAGCGCACGCGGCAGACCGCCGCTCAGCCGGCGACCGGCAGCTTCAGATAGACGCCGAGGCCGTCCAGGAACATCTGCACCGAGATCGCCACCAGCAGCATGCCCATCAGCCGCTCGACCGCGATCAGCACGCGCATGCCGAGCAGCTTGTACAACAGCGTGCCGGAAAACAGCAGCGCCGAGGTGCCGATCCAGGCCAGGATCAGCGCCAGGCTCCATTCGCCCAGCCGGGCGGGTTCGTTGCTGCCCATCAGCATCACCGCGGCCATGCCCGACGGCCCGGCCACCAGCGGGATCGCCAGCGGCACGATGAACGGCTCGCCGTCGGGAATCTCGCCCATCAGCCCTTCCGGGCGCGGGAAGATCATGCGGATGCCGATCAGGAACAGTACGATGCCGCCGGCGATCGACACCGATTCCTGGCGCAGATGCATCACTTCCAGCGCGTACTTGCCGCCCCACAGGAACGCCATCAGCACGCCCAGCGCGATCAGCAGCTCGCGCGCCAGCACCACGCGCTGGCGCTTGGCCGGCAACGGCTTGAGCACGCTGAGGAACACCGGGATGTTGCCCAGCGGGTCGAGGATCAGGAACAACAGCAGGGCTGCCGACAGGATGGTCATGCCAGGGGATTCCAGATCGCGCCGCGGTGCGCGGCGCCGGCGGGCGCCAGCAGTTCCACGCAGGCGGCGGCGTAGTGCGCTGGATCGACCGCGTCTAGGTCTTCCTGGTGAGTGTAGGCGCGTGCGCGCAGCGCGCTGCGCATCGGCCCGGGTTGCAGCCCGGCCACGCGCACCGTCGAGGCCGCCAGTTCGCCGTGCAGAGTCGCCAGCAGGCCGCGGCGGCCATGCTGGGCCACGCCGTAGCCGCCCCAGTAAGCCTGGCCGACACGCGCCGGGTCGTCGAGCGCGAACACGATCGCCGCGTCCGCGGCCTGCTTCAGCAGCGGCAGGCAGGCCTGGGTCAGCCAAGCCGGGGCGGTCAGGTTGATGTGGATCGCGCGCGCGAACTGCGCCGGGTCGGCGTGCTCGAACGGGGTCAGGCCGACGAAATCGGCGGCGCAATGCAACAGCCCGTCGAGCCGCCCGAGTTCGGCCTGCACCCGCGCGGCCAGCGTCGCATAGTCTTCCGGCGTGGCGCCGAGCAGGTCCAGCGGATACAGCAGCGGCTGCGCGCCGATGGCGGCGATCGCGTCGTAAACCCGGTTCAGGCGCGCCGGCTTGTGCCCGAGCAGCACCACCGTGGCGCCGGCCTGGGCGCAGGCCATTGCCGCGGCGCTGCCCAGCCCGCCGGCGGCACCGCACACCAACACCACGCGCTGCGCCAGCACGCCCGCGTTCGGCATGGCCGCCGCTGTCACGGCTGGTAGGCCTCGGCCACGATGCGCTGCAGCTCGCCGGATTCGAACAGTTCCATGGTGATGTCGCAGCCGCCGATCAGTTCGCCGTGGATGAACAGCTGCGGGAACGTCGGCCAGTTCGAATGGCGCGGCAGATTGGCGCGGATCTCGGGCTCGTCGAGCACGTTGACGGTGTGCAGCCGATCGGCGCCGGCGGCCAGCAGGGCCTGCAGCGCTCGGCTGGAAAACCCGCACATCGGATACTGCGGCGTGCCCTTCATGAACAACACGATGGGATGGCGTTCGACGTCGGCCTGGATGCGCTCCATCACCTGCATGCGGGTTTTCTCCTGCTGGGGCGAAAGAACGACCTTTGCGGTCGGCTAGACTTTCGCGTAGCCGCATAGTGTAAGCCCTGCGCATGGCAGTACCGAAACACGCCCCCAAAACCGCTCCAGAGGATCCATGGCCATCGAACTCGCTCCCCTGCCGTACGACCGCGCGGCGCTGGCGCCGCACCTGTCCGCCGAGGCCCTGGACCAGCACCACGGCCAGCACCAGCGTGCGCTGGTCGAACGCATCAATGCGCAGATCGCCGGCAGCGAATTCGCGGAACTGCCGCTGCAGGACCTGGTGCGCCGCACCCAGGGCCGCCTGTTCCAGCACGCGGCCGAGGTCTGGAACCACGCGTTCTATTGGCGCGGACTGCGCCCGCGCGGCGGCGGCGAACCGGGCGGCGCGCTCGGCGAGCGCATCGCCAGGAACTTCGGCGATTTCGCACGTTTCAAGGCCGAGTTCGAGCGCATGGCGCTGGCTGTGTTCGGCTCGGGCTGGGTGTGGCTGGTGCAACGCCCGGACGCCACGCTGGCGCTGCTCGCCACCGTCAACGCCGGCTCGCCGCTGACCGGCGAGGACACCCCGCTGCTGGCCTGCGACCTGTGGGAACACGCCTACTACATCGACTACCGCGGCGACCGTGCGCGCTACCTGGAAGCGTTCTGGAAGCTGGTGAACTGGGAGTTCGTGGCCGCGAATCTGGTTTGAAGCCGGCATTCGGGATTCGGGATTCGGTCTGACCGGCCGCCGGCATCGTTGCGTCGCCCCGGCCACGCCCAGGCATGGCCGAGGCGCGACCGTCGGCACCCGCTCAGCCCTGCCCGCGCAGCGCCTCGATCACCGGGGCGACCTGCTCGTCGCGCTGCAACTGCGCAGCAACCGTCTGCAACGCCTGCGCCAGCGCCGCAGGCGTGTCCTCGCGCAGCGTGGCGTGGCCGACCTTGCGGCCTTCCCGCGCTTCCTTGCCGTAGTCGTGCCAATGTCCGCCCGGCTGCGCCAGCACCGGTGCGGTGTCGGGCATCTGCCCGATCCAGTTGAGCATGCAGGCATGGCCGAGCATGCGCGTGGAGCCCAGCGGCAGGCCCAGCACCGCGCGCAGATGGTTCTCGAACTGCGAGGTCTCCGCGCCTTCGATGGTCCAGTGGCCGGAGTTGTGCACGCGCGGCGCCATCTCGTTGGCGAGCAGTTCGCCGTCGCGGCAGAACAGCTCCAACGCGAATACGCCCACGTACTGCAGGCGCTCGGCCAGCGCCTGCGCGTGGGCGATGGCGGCCCGCTGCAGCGCCGCATCGGCCTGCGCCGGGGCCAGGCTGGCCGACAGCACGCCCTGCACATGCCAGTTCTCGGTCAGCGGCCAGGTGCGGAACTCGCCGTCGCGGCCGCGCACCGCGACCACACTGATCTCGCGCTGGAACGGCACGAAGGCTTCCACGATCAGGCCCACGCTGGCTGCCTGCGCGCCCAGCGCGACCCACGCCGCATCGGCATCGGCCGCGGACGTGATCCGGAACTGGCCCTTGCCGTCGTAGCCCAGGCGCCGGGTCTTGAGAATGCATGGGATACCGACCTGCGCCAGCGCCGCGTCCAGTTCGGCGCGGCTGCCGATCGCGGCGAACTCCGGCACCGGGATGCCCAATTCGCGGAACAGGGTCTTCTCGGCAAGGCGATCCTGCGCCACCGCCAGCGCGCGCGGGTTCGGGAACACCGGCACCCGCTCCGCCAGCCACTGCGCGCTGGCCGCCGGCACGTTCTCGAAATCGAAGGTGACCACGTCGACCTTCGCGGCGAACGCGGCCAGCGCCGCCTCGTCGCGGTAGTCGCCGACCTGCAGCGGCGCCACCTGGCCGGCGCAGGCGTCGGCCACCGTATCCAGCATCACGAAGCGCAGGCCCAGCGGCGCACCGGCCACGGCGAGCATGCGCGCCAGCTGGCCGCCGCCCAGAATTCCGACGCTGGTGGTCATTGGCGCGGGTCGTCCTTGGCCATCACCTCGTCGGTCTGGCGCTGGCGGAAGGCGTCCAGCGCTGCGCCGATGTCGGCGTGCTCGGCGGCCAGCATCGCCGCGGCGAACAGCGCGGCATTGGCCGCACCGGCATTGCCGATCGCGAACGTGGCCACCGGGATGCCGGCCGGCATCTGCACGATCGACAGCAGCGAATCCAGGCCGTTCAGCGCCTTGGACTGCACCGGCACGCCGAGCACCGGCACCGCGGTCTTGGCCGCGAGCATGCCCGGCAGATGCGCGGCGCCGCCGGCGCCGGCCACGATCGCGCGCAGGCCGCGCGCGCCGGCCGCTTCGGCATAGGCGAACAGCACGTCCGGGGTGCGGTGCGCGGACACCACCTTCACTTCATAGGGCACGCCCAACGCGTCGAGCTTCTGCGCCGCATGCTGCATGGTCTCCCAGTCGGAGCGGGAACCCATCACGATGCCGACGAGCGGCGTGGTTTGCTTGGAGGTCATGGCCGTCCCCTGCCTTAAAGACGTATTCTAGCCGTCTTCCACGCAAGACGAAGACCGGATGGATCGCAAACTGCTCGACCTGCTGTGCTCGCCCGACACCCGCCAACCGCTGGCCCTGCTGGATGCGCGCGGGCTGGAGGCGCTGAACCGCGCCATCGCCGCCGGCGGCGTGCAGCGCGCCGACGGCAGCCCGCAGGCGCAGGCGCTGCGCGAGGCGCTGATCACCCGCGACCGCAAGCAGGTGTTCCGCGTCGACGACGGCATCCCGGTGCTGTTGGCCGAAGAAGCGATCGGCACCGCCCAACTCGCCGACTTCCCCGGCAAATGAGCGCCACCGCGGTGCCGCTGCAGGCGCCCGCGCAGGAACGGATCGACGCCGACGTGGCACGCGCGCTGGCCGAGGACATCGGCAGCGGCGACGTCACCGCGGCGTTGTTGCCCGACCGCGCCGACCGCGCCTACCTGCTGTGCAAGCAGGACGCGGTGATCGCTGGCCGGCCCTGGTTCGACGCCTGCCACCGCGCACTGGACCCGCAGGTGCGGATCGACTGGCACATCGCCGAGGGCGAGCACGTGGCCGCCGGCACCGTGCTGGCGCTGTTGCACGGGCGGAGCCGCGCGCTGGTCAGCGCCGAGCGCGCCTCGCTGAACTTCCTGCAGACCCTGTCCGCCACCGCCACCGCCACCGCCGCTTACGTGGCCGCAGTCGCCGGCACCGGCGCGCGCATCCTCGACACGCGCAAGACCCTGCCCGGCCTGCGCCTGGCGCAGAAGTACGCGGTGCGCTGCGGCGGCGGCAGCAACCACCGCTTCGGCTTGTACGACACGGTGATGCTGAAGGAAAACCACATCCACGCCGCCGGTTCGCTGAGCGCGGCGGTGCAGGCGGCGCGTGCGCAGTGGCCGCAGCTGCCGCTGGTGGTGGAGGTGGAAACGCTGGCGCAACTGCGCGAAGCGTTGACGGTGGGCTGCGACCGCATCCTGATCGACGATTTCGACGCGGCGCAACGCCGCGAGGCGGTGGCGATCGCCGCCGCCGCGCCGTTCCACCGCGCGATTCCGTTGGAGGTCTCCGGCGGCGTCGATCTGGACGGCGTGCGCGCGATCGCCGCCGACGGCGTGGACTGCATCTCCATCGGCGCGCTGACCAAGCACGTGCAGGCGGTGGATCTGTCGCTGAAGCTGGGACCGCCTCCGCATAGCAACTGTTGCTGGTTAAGCTAGATCGCATCCAAGCGAATCGAAGGGATATCGCATTGCCTCGCCGCTCTCGATGATAAAGCAGGTCATAAACAATGCAGTTGAGTGCCCATGCGGTTTGCGCGTATGCCGGGTCTGCCATGTAACCGCATCCCTGGCGAACAGGGATCCAAGTAAGCTGAACCGTACGGACGTCCTGGAACCGCTGGTTCCAAAAGAGCGACTCCCAGACCATCCCCGTCCAAGTGCTATCATTCACTAGTTATCAGAAGAGCTACATCTTGCCCTCCATGGGCACAGGACACACTGCTACTGTTCAAGTGAGGAAATGTGATGGACACTTCTCGCCGTGCACGAACAACTCGTGCTGCTACTTGCGGTCTGGTCGCAGCGACCACTCTGCTCATCGCAGCAGCCCTAACAAGTTGTGTGAGCGACTCAGCTCGGTCCATCGGTGCTACACGCCCAGAGTGCCTCGTTAACGAGGATCCCATATCGACTGCACGTGACACAGGAATGTCCGCGCGTGAGCGAGACTGCGCCTCGCATCACGAATCTCAAGATCGAGCACAGGATGAAGGCATGGAACTGCGATTTGGCAGAAAGAACGACTAATGCATTGCGCAACGACTAGGCAAACCACTTTCAGTGGTAGACATATCGCTTACTGTCCCTTGCCCCTGCATACCGAGCTATACGCCTCCATGTAACTCTTGTCGAGGCACGACACTAGTCCATCGACAACATCAGCGTTCATCGGCCACCGCATCTTAACCTTCTGACCATTATCCATCGACATCTCTATGTAGCCATCTTTGACCGGCGGTAGTTCCGGCGAAGCAGGTACGGCGTTTAGTTTTTTCTGTGCCGCTACCAGCGCAGATGCGTCGTGCCTAAGGAACGCTACCGTTGCATCAACATAGGGATTCCAGCCGGCAAGATCTTTTTCTGTAGGCTGCCTGGACGCTTCCATCAATGGAATCGCATCCTCATAGTTACCGGCAAAGGCCCGTAGTTGCCCCTCGTGCCAAAACAGCAGACTAGAGCTATCGGAATGCACTTTGCGGTATTCCTTGATCAGATCTGCAGCTGCCAACTCGCACCCAGGCTTGGCAGCAACAGCGCGCCAGCCACCACCACCATTGCTCACATCCTGGTCAAATCTGTCTTGTTCCAGAGCAAGCATTGCTTTTTTATCAAAGCTGCATTTCGCTGGTTTACCCATTACCCCCCCTGACATCAGAAGCGCCAATGCTAGGGTGATCGACCTCATTATGTACATGAAAACGCCTCCTAAGCTTAGTGGGTGGCTTCAACTTGCCTATAGACGGTTGAACTTTTAACAACCGTCCCTCTACGACTAACCATTTCCTCGAACTCCTGAGTTCTCTCGAATTGAGGGAGCCCAATTTGATCTTGCTGGACCAACGAGAAATCCATCGTCTGCGCTCGCAACATACTCGCAAATGCCGCGAGCATCGGAAAATCCTTAACCATGCTCTCAACGAACAAAAACTGCCCGCCGGGGTTTATTTCAAGGAAATAGATATCCCCCTTCGGATCCACAATAAGATCCAAACAACCGTACTTGAGATTAAATACTGCTATAAGCTGCCTAATGCGCGCCTCAGTCGAGGGGTCGAGGGAAACCGATTCCACCACAGCTTCACGACCACCGATACCAAATCTCCAATCGACGAATGACCCTCCGTCGACCCGACTGATTTTGGCAGCGAACATGTAAGACCCAATTACTGTAACACGCAGCTCGTACCGCTTCTCGATATATCGCTGATATATCGCGGGACAAACCTCAATTTGATCAGACTCAAGCTCAGCCGTTCCATTCAAGACAGTCGTTGAGGCGATGCGATATGTCTGCTCGTCACCATAGTGCCAGAAATACGGATTAAACGGCTTCACGGCGACCTTGCCCACTCGACGCACAAAGTTCACCACCTCATCATAATGCGTGGAGATCAGCGTCTCCCGGACTAGAAACCCCAAGGAAGCCGCCGTATCTAGCTGGAATGCCTTGCATTGTGTTTGATCTGGAAATGGATTTCCCACCACAAAATTGGCAGCGGCGCGAACAGATACCGCAAGATTCAGATGACCAAACTTCAATTCATTTTCCACAAACTCGACCGCTTCTCTGTCAACGTTTTGTATCGGCGCATGCTTGACGATTCTGCGGAACCAGACACTATCCAATTTTTTTAACGTCCTGGCTCCCATTCGGATGCGACCGGGCAATGCACCTGGTGTCAGGGTTATCTGAGCATCCTCGGTCGCGCCTAGGCCATCCCATATGAACACCTCTGCTCCTAGCTTGCGCATAGCCCAGGCAACCGCTACCGCGTGGTAATCCTCACTATTGCCATAGATCAGGTGCATTGCAATACGCACTCCCATATTGTCAACCCTAAAGAGGGGGCAGCGACAGCTGCCCCCTCTTCCACATAAATCAGAAGTCGATCGTAGCGTCGCCATCAGGCTGAACAACGATGTGACTCGGAATACCGCCGCCGCCGCCGGTCAGGGTAGGATGCGAGGTGGCACCACCGCTGACTTCGACCAACTCATCTTCGGTCAGGACACGGCTATTCGCGTAGCAGACTGGCTTGATTTCCTTATTGCGAGACATAGCACTTCTCCGATTGATTGTTAATTAATGATAGTGGACGGTCCTTTTCGCCCCAAACGGCGCTTACGCGCGGCACTACAATGTCCCAGCTTCCATGCGAGAACATTCTTATACCTAAACAGTTGCAATTCCGCCCGTTTGACAGGCGCTTGCCTCCCTAACATGGCCACCTTCGATCCGAAGAACGCGATCGGCCATCGCTATCGTGCTCGGTCGATGCGAAATGATGATTCGTGAGATATCAAGTTGCCGCACAGCTCGATCAATTCGTGTCTCGCACGCCTGATCCAGCTGACTTGTCGCTTCATCGAGGATCAATATACGGGGAGTACGGTAAAGCGCCCTAGCTAGAACTAGTCGTTGCCGCTGCCCACCAGAGAGCGATGAACCCATGTCTCCAACCAATGACTCGTAACCCATCGGCATTGCAATGATATCGTCGTGCAACTCAGCTAGTTTCGCGGCTTCTACGACCTTTTCTAGTGTCACATCGCGATCGAAGAAAGCGATGTTGTCAGCAATCGTTCCAGCGAACAGCGAATCCTCCTGCATGACCGCGCCAAGGAGGTCACGGTACTCAGCCAGACCGTATCTCCGTATGTCGATACCATCTATCTCGACTGCACCTTCGGTCGGCGTCAGCAGCCCAAGCAAAAGTTTTACCAAAGTACTCTTTCCAGATCCGCTAACTCCTGTAATCGCCACCACCTCGCCTGGTTCAATCACAAAGTTAATTTTAGACAGGATGGATGGCTCGCTATCGGAATAGCGGAAGCTCAGATCTTGCACTGCAAGTATATGTCTTTGGTGCAGTTCTCCACTGCGCCAACCCGGAACATCTTCTTCCGCGTCGTTAGACACGATGTCGGCAATTCGCTCACCATGCATGCGCACCATCCGTAGCTCCACCACTTTGTCTATGAAGCTAATAGACTTCTGTGAGAAGTTGTCCGCGTACGCTAAAAACGCAACAATCATACCGGCAGAGAATTCACTGCCAATAATCAAGTACGCTCCAATGCCAATTAAAATTACGCACTGCATTCCGAATACTAGTTGGCTGATAGCTTGAAACGCCAGTGTGACGCGCTGGGCCACCATCCCTCTATCGGCCATCTCTACCGTCGCATTACGCAGCCGTATGGTTCGTTCGACCTGCTTGTTCGCGAGCTTTATGGTCTTAATTCCTCTAACCGACTCCATCAATTCAGTCTGTTGACGTGCACTAAATATTAGCTGCTCCTCGTTCGCCCGCCGCAATCGCCTATAGGAAGCCGCACGAAGACCTCCATAGATAGCGAAAGCTGAAACGACAACGAGCGTAAGAGGCATGCTGTACACGGCCATCACCAATAGAGATAGCCCGCCGAGAATTCCGTCCAACAGGGCGGTTACCAAGCTTCCCGTCAGTGTCGATTGAATTACGCTTGCGGAAGAGAACCGGCTTACAATATCACCCATATGCCGTTTCTCGAAAAAATCTGCAGGCAAGCGCAGAAGGTGCGCAAAAAGATTGCCTATCCATTGCGATATTAACGAGGCCCCGAGCCAGCTAACAATCCAAGCCCGGATTATTCCAATACCTGCTTGAAATATTACTAGAACAGCAAATCCTATAGTTATAAGAAAAAGAAGATCCTTATCTTGCGTAACTAAGACACTATCCATGACCCACTGGATCTGAAAAGGTAAAGCAAGGGCGAAGAGCTCAATGACGAGAGCCAACAGCATCAATTGCGTCAACGAACTTGCGATTCCGCGATGGTTACCAATCAGGCGCCGCCATGGAATTTTTGCATCGCTTTTCTCTTGTTTAAACTCCTCGTTTGGGGTCAGTTCTAACAAAATTCCCGTGAAATGACGACTGGCCTCAGCTAGCGTCATCTCAATACGCCCGCGAGCTGGATCGTGTACTACCAAATGCTTGGAGCTTATCTCGCAGAGCACGACGAAATGGCTAAGGTCCCAATGCAAGATACAGGGCGTTGGAGCTTCAGCGAGATAGGAGAGCTCGCCTTTGACGGGCCGTGCGGTGAAACCCATGGAGTGCGCGATGGCCACAATTCTTGCTAAGGTGACGCCTTTCATCGAACTGCTAAAGCGCCTGCGCATAGCGCGCAAGTCGATCTCGCTTCCGTGATAACCAGCAACCATAGCGAGGCAGGCCAAGCCACATTCCGCTGCCTCCATCTGATGTATCAACGGCACGGCGCGACGCCGCCCTAGGCTTCTCCAGCTGAACTCAATCATCTTTGGACGCCCCGTGCCCCGTCTCGCCCCAGCGACGCACTGCTCCGTAGATAGGTTCAAATAGCCATTCGGCTAGCGTCTGACGGTCGAATTGGATGGCCGCATCGACATCCAAGCCTGGCTTCAAGGGCAATCTGCTAGTGGTTGAGGCAGAAACGTACGGGTGCTCAAGGGCTACCAATACGCGATAAGCTGCCGCCTTTGGAAGCTCCGCGCCGACCGTTCTAATATTTGCGGGGTCGATCGGCGTACTCGATACAGAGCGAACCACTCCTGCATACTGCCCGAAGCGCTCATATGGAAAGGACTTGTAACGAAGCAAGACTTGCTGTCCAGCACGGACAAAACCACCTGACTTGGGGGGCACCCATAGCTCCGCTAGTAAGGGGGCAGCCGGTGGGTAAAGACTGAGCAAGGGCTGCCCGGCTTCAAGAGATTGGCCTGCGTTCGCGTATATGGGCCCAACGATAGCGTCAGTCGGGGCTTTAATAACCGCATCGCGCGATTCAGAATTTTCATAAATTTCTTGATCCACATCAGCCAGTTGCTTCTCTAAAGCAATTTGTGAGGAGTTGGCCTCGGGAAATCGCTGCTGCTGAGTACTCCGAACCTCAGCCATGCTTCTTTCTATCAACAGGCGCTGCCGTGACAGCTCTGCAATTTGCGCATTTACCTGCAAAACCGCGTCATGCTGCTGGGCTAATTGCATCTTGCTTATGACACCGGAATCAGCTTGTTGCCACATCCGATAGATCTCTGTAGCGTCTCGCAGCCGTTGCTGCTGAATCTCCAATTGCGCAGAAATCTGCGCCTTTTGAGCCACAAGTGAAGAGGCATGTAGGTTACTGTCTTGTTCTTGTAAAGCGCGGAGATGCCGTTGCTCGCCTACTTCTTCCTGGATCCGCATCCGCTTACTCAGCAACTGCTTTTCAATCTCTAAGCTCGTGTCCCCCCAGCGGACACTGGCGCGTGGCTTGACGATTTCTGCCAACGGCTCGCCAGCCGAAACACGCTCCCCTTCATGGACGAGTACTCGAACGACAACTCCTGGAACCGGAGCGGGCACCGCTGTGATACCGCCGTCGGGCACTAGATATCCAGACACCGTTTCATGCCTGACGTAATGACCAAAGACTAAAAAGAGAGTCGCCGCAAGTACGAAGCAACCAGATAGCAATAAAGACACCCAACCTATCCTTGGGGGCCGAAGAATGATTGACCCTACGGACTGAGATTGCCGGTGCTCATAGACTTCCTGTCGATAAAGACTGGCCATCCTTGTTTGTGTCCGTCCTAGTACGCACCGTCACTGAGTGGGGCCCGTTCTTGCGGTACCGACCGCAGCATAAAGTGATACAAGTCACACTTTTAGTATTGGACAAAATTTCGCCATTGCCCTGCCGCACTGACTTCACGGCCGCGGCCGCGCCGCTCTGCGACGCTGCGCACATTCCTATTCCCCGAGTTCGCCGATGGCCCGCCACTGGTTCGCGTTGTTGTGTGCCGCCGCCCTGTTTCCCGCCGGCCGCGCGGCCGCCGCGGAGGTGTGCGATCTGCCGCCGCGCTTCGGCCTGAGCCCGGCCGCGGTGGCCATCGTGCACACCGCCTGCAACGAGCACCGGCTGTGGTGGCGGCCGTTCATCGATAGCAACGGCCGGCTCGCCGGCCTGCGCGTGACAGAGGCCGAGCGCAGTTATCTGGCCGATCACGGCATCGAGGCCTGGCAGCGCGTGGCCGCGTATTGGCGCGACAGCGGTACGTTGGGCGCGATGGGCGGCAGCGACGGCGCCAGCAGCTGCCAGCAGCTGGACGGCTCGCGCTACCGGCAGGCGGACTGCCGTGCGTTCCTGGTCGACAACCCGTGGTCGGCGGCGTTCGTGTCCTGGGTGATGGTGCGCGCCGGGGTCGATGGCTTCCATTCCTCGGTGCGGCACATCGACTACATCCGCGCCGCCTACCAGGCCGGTAGCGACGGCCTGCCCTACCGCTATGCCGACCCGCAGCAACCCAAGCCGGCGCCGGGCGACCTGCTGTGCTTCCTGCGCGGGCGCAAGCAGCCGCTGGGCGCGGCCGGGCTGCGCGAGGCGCTGGCGCGCGGCGGCGCGCTGCCGTGGGAGTCGCATTGCGACATCGTGGTCGCGGCCAACGTCGGCGGCGACCACACGTTGTACCTGATCGGCGGCAACGTGCTCAACGCGGTGACCATGCGCAAGTTGCCGCTGGACCGCGCCGGCCGCCTACAACTGGAGGCACCACTGGCGCAGGACCAGGTCGGCGACGACGGCGCCGGCCTGGAGTGTACGCCCGGCCGGGAGGAACTGTGCGACTTCAATCGCCAGGATTGGGCGGCGCTGCTGCAGTTGCAACCGCAGGCGCAGCTGCGGCCGCTGGCGCTGCAGGGTGTGGTTCCCGCCGTGGATCCGTCCGCGCTGCCGGCCGCTGCGCCGATGGCGGCAACGGCGACACCCGTGCAGCAACCGCAAGCGACCGAACCGCTGCCGGGGCGATAGCGTCTTATCGACTGCTTGCGACCTTCAGCATCCATGCCGGCTTGCCTCGGGCCATCGGTCGCAGTGGGCTCAATCGGTGAGGCCCGTCACGACTGAAGTCGCTCCCACAAAAGGCCATGAGCCGTACACGCACACTCCCGCTCGCAATCCGCGCCTCTTCGAATCCCGGCCCCGGCTTCGAGTCCCGAGTCCCGAGTCCCGAGTCCCGAGTCCCGAGTCCCGAGTCCCGAGTCCCCAACCAAGCATTGCCGCCCCACCCCGCGCCTCGCTACAGTGACGCATGCCTAGCCTGATCCTGTGGATGATTGCCGGCGCCGCGGTGTTCGCGTTCTGGAACGCGTCGCGCGCCGCCGCCGAACGCGCCGAGAGTCTCGGCCGCAATGCCTGCAAGGCCGCCGATGTGCAGTGGCTGGACCAGAGCGTGCACGGCACCGGCCTGCGCCTGCGACGCCTGCCCAACGGCTGGCTCGGCTTCGAGCGGACCTTCCGCTTCGATTATTCCTACGATGGCATCGATCGCCACAGCGGCCGCCTGGTGCTGCTCGGCGATCAGCTGATCGCCTTCACCGGCCCATCGGTGGCCACGGTGACGGCGCTGCACGAAGGACGTGCGCCGCACGAATGAGACGCCGCCTGGCCGTTCGCGAAGACGCGCCCCGCAAGGGCGCGCGCTGCGCAGACAAGATGTTTTGCATGCATATCGGTCGCGCCTGCAGGCGCTCCTGCAGGGACTAACTCCGTCCTGGCGTTGGCGCGCGGGAACCGTGGACAATGGTGCGCAACGCCTAAAGATGCGCGCGCTGCGCCGGGTCTCGATGCCGGCAGCGGATCGGACGATCGCCGCGGCCACATCCGCGCCTGCGCGGACCCGACGTCGTCGTTACTTCACCACGCGCAGATGCGGACGCTTGCCGCCGACACTATCGTCGGAACCGCTGGGCCGCGGCGGCGGGGTGTCGTCGCCCGGCGGCTCGCCAGCGCCGTGGATATCGTCCGGCAGCGCCATGCCCTGCCCGGTCTCGCGCGCATACACCGCCAGCACGGCCGCCATCGGCACCTGCACCGGATAGCTGACGCCGCCGAAGCGCGCGGTGAAGCTGACCCCATCGTTGTCGATCTGCAGCCGCACCACTGCGCGTTCGGCGATGTTGAGCACCACCCGGCCGTCCTTGACCGCGCTCGGCGGCACCTGCACGTGTGGCAGGCCCGCATCCACCAGGATGTGCGGGGTCATGCCGTTGTCGTTGATCCACTCCACCAGCGCCCGCAACAGGTACGGGCGATGGCTGGTCATGCGGGAAATATCGTCGGTCATGCGCCAATTCTACGCGCCGGCACGCGAAGGCGCCGACGCAACTCGGGAAATATCGGATGCGCCACGCGCGGCCGGAGCATCAGGCCGGCAGGTCGCGCAGCTTCTTTTCCTGATCCGTCAGGCTGCGGATGAAACCGGGATTGCGGAAGATGCGGTTGCCGTAGTCCTCGATCGCCTTGCCGTCCTTGGGCAGCGGAATGTCCAGCGCCTGCAGGCGCCAGATGATCGGCGCCATCGCGCAATCGGCCAGGCTCATTTCCGGGTTGAGGAAGAACTTGCTGGCCTTGAACAACGGCACCGAGGCGGTCAGCAGCTCCTTGAGCCGCTTGCGCCCGGCCTCGGCCTGGGCCTTGTTGCCGAGCTGGATCGCCTGCACCTGCGGCACCCAGTCGTGCTCGATGCGCAGCATGGCCAGGCGCAGGCGCGCGCGCGACAACGGGTCGACCGGCATCAACGGCGGATGCGGATAGCGCTCGTCCAGGTATTCGCTGACCACGGAGGCGGCGTACAGCACCAGCTCGCGCTCCACCAAGGTCGGCACTGAGTGGTAGGGGTTGAGATCGATCAGGTCTTCCGGAGGATTCTGCGGATCCACCGCCACGAAATCGTAGGTCACGCCCTTTGCGGCGAGCACCAGACGCACGCGATGGCACAAAACATCATCTGTGGAAGAAAACAACGTCAAGGTATTTCGCATACGCACACTCGCCGCCATTCAAGGCTCTCCGACGACCGGAATCCGCCGGCCGCATCGACGCCGCCAGCACCCTGCTGACGGTCATCACGGTCCCCGAGTGTGCAACCCTGGCTCGCAAAAGCCAATAGGATGAACAGCGGATCGGGTCAGCAACGATGCAGCCAATGCGTTGGCCGCATGGCCGACGCTCAATGCACGTCCTTCCAGTATTCCTTCTTCAGCAGATAGGCGAGGAAGGTCAGCAGCGCCAGGAACAGCACCACCCACACGCCCAGGCGCTGCCGCTTCAGCGCCGCCGGTTCGCCGGCATACTCGAGGAAATTGCTGATGTCGCGGACCGTCTGGTCGAACTGCGCCGGCGTTTCCCTGCCCGGCGAGGCCAGCTGCAGCCGTTCCACCGGCTTGTCCACGCCTGGCTGCTCGGCCCTGCCGTAGATCGGCTGCTGCAGGCCTTGCAGTTCCCACAACGGATTGGGCATTGAGGCGTTGGCGAACAGCGTGTTGTTCCAGCCCAACGGGCGCGACTGGTCCAGGTAGAACGACTTGAGGTAGGTATAGACCCAGTCGGTGCCGCGCACGCGCGCGATCAGGCTCAGGTCAGGCGGGGCCTTGCCGAACCACTTGGTCGCCGCATCGTGCGGCATCGCCGCCTCGATGTGCTCGCCGACCTTGGCGCCAGTGAAATTGAGGTTGGCCATCACCTCGTCCTCGCTCAGGCCCAGATCCTCGGCCATGCGCGAATAACGCAGGTATTTCAGCGAATGGCAGCCGGAGCAGTAGTTCATGAACAGCTTGGCGCCGCGCTGCAGCGAGGCGCGGTCGCCGAGGTCGTTGCCGGCCTGCTGGGTGGCGCCGCCCTCGGCGGCCAGCGCCGAGGCGGACAACAACAGGGCGGAGGCGAAGCAAGCCACAACGGACAGCAGGCGCTTGCTCATAGGGATCCCTCCGCCATCGCACCGAACAAGGCACCGAGCGCCTGCCGGCCCCGGAACACGATCCGACCCAACGGCAGCAGGTAGCTCATGGCGGACAACAACGAGACGCTCGCGAAGCAGGCCAGCACGGCAATCACGGGCTTAGTCATGGGTGGTCACCCGCTCCGGCACCGGCTTGGTCCGGTCCAACGTAGTCCAGACCGGCATGCTCAGGAAGAACCCGAAGTACAGCACGGTCAGCACACGCCCGATGATGGTCTCGCTGGCATCGGTGCCGGGACCGGAGCCGATCACCCCGAGCCACACGAAGCATACCGCCAGCACGCCCAGCATCGCCTTGGAGATCCAGCCGCGGTAGCGGATCGACTTGACCTTGGCGCGGTCCAGCCATGGCACCAGGAACAGGATCGCGATCGCCGAGAACATCACCAGCACGCCGCCGAGCTTGTTCGGCACCACCCGCAACATCGCGTAGTACGGCGTGTAGTACCACACCGGCTTGATGTGCTCGGGTGTAACCAGGCGGTTGGCCTCGGTGAAGTTGTCGTGCTCCAGGAACAGGCCGCCGAACGCGGGCACGAAGAAGATGATGAAGGCGCCGATCAGCAGCAGGAAGCCGACCCCGACCAGGTCCTTGACCGTGTAGTACGGGTGGAACGGAATGCCGTCGGCCGGCTTGTTCGGATCCCAGCGGTTGCCCTTAGGCCCCTTCTTGATCTCCACGCCGTCGGGGTTGTTGGAGCCGACTTCGTGCAACGCGCCCAGGTGCAGCACCACCAGCAGCAACAGCACCAGTGGCAGCGCGATCACGTGCAGCGCGAAGAAGCGGTTGAGGGTGGCGTCGGACGGCAGGTAGTCGCCCATGATCCACTCGGTCAGGCCGTTGCCGATCACCGGGATCGCGCCGAACAGCGAGATGATCACCTTCGCGCCCCAGAACGACATCTGCCCCCACGGCAGCACGTAGCCCATGAACGCCTCGGCCATCAACACCAGGTAGATCAGCATGCCGAGGATCCAAACCAGCTCGCGCGGCTTCTTGTAGCTGCCATAGAGCAGGCCGCGGAACATGTGCAGGTACACCACGATGAAGAACAGCGAGGCGCCGGTGGAGTGCATGTAGCGGATCAGCCAGCCCCACTCCACGTCGCGCATGATGTATTCGACCGAGTTGAACGCCTCGGCCGCGCTGGTCTTGTAGTGCATCGTCAGGAAGATGCCAGTGACGATCTGGTTGACCAGCACCACCATCGCCAACGAACCGAAGTAGTACCAGAGGTTGAAGTTCTTCGGCGCGTAGTACTCGCCGACGTGCTTGCGGTAGAACGGCATCAGCCCCGGCGCGCGTTCGTTGACCCAGTCGAACACGTTGCCCGCGGTGCGGGTGAGGAGATTGTCGGCCATGGCTTACGCTGCCCCCTTCACGGACGAACTTGGATCGACGCCGATGATCAGCGTGTTGTCGTCCTGGTAGTGATGCGGGGGAACCAGCAGGTTGATCGGCGCAGGCACGCCCTGGAACACGCGGCCGGCCATGTCGAAGCGCGACTTGTGGCAGGGGCAGAAATAGCCGCCCTTCCACTCCGGATCGTAGGGTTCGGGGCGGATCTCGGCGACCATCTCCGGCGAACAGCCCAGATGCGTGCACAGCCCGACCAGCACCGAGATGTCGGGCTTGATCGAACGTCCCTCGCCCTTGATATAGGCCGGCTGCTGGTCGGTGACCTCGGACTTGGGGTCCTTGAGCCGCCCGTCCAGCGTCTGCAGCGCGTCCAGGATCGCCTTGGAGCGCTTGACGATCCAGATCGGCTGACCGCGCCACTCCATGATCAGGCGCTGGCCTTCCTGTAACGCGCTGATGTCGGCGGTGACCGGCGCACCGGCCAGTTTGGCCTTGGCGCTGGGGTTCCATGACTTGATGAAAGGAACCGCGACGAAACCCGCACCCACCGCGCCCACCACGGCCGTGGTGGCAGTGAGAAAGCGGCGGCGTCCTGCATTAACAGAATCGTTGACCCCATCGTTGGCCATCCGGCACTCCGATTTTTGATTGGGTAGCGTGAGGCTGCCAGCGGCTCGGTGGGGGTCGAGCCGCATAAAATCCACTGCAGTGTAGCGGAACCCTTAACGCACAGACAATGCATTGGTGCGACGGCAACCAGAATGCTCAATGCGCCGTCGCCAGCACGCCGCGATAGCGGTCGGCGAGCACGCCCACGCGCTGCACGTAGCGCTGGGTCTCGCTGTAAGGCGGCACCCCACCGTGTTTATCTACCGCGCCTTCGCCGGCGTTGTAGCCGGCGGCGGCCAGGCTCACGTTGCCGTTGAAGCGTTTCAGCAGCCAGGCCAGGTACTGCACGCCGCCGCGGATGTTCTGCGACGCATCGAACGCATCGCTGACCCCGAAGCGGCGCGCGGTCGGCGGCATCAGTTGCATCAGGCCCTGCGCGCCGGCGCGGCTCAGCGCCATCGGGTTGTACGCCGATTCGGCATGGATGATCGCGCGCACCACCGCCTCGTCGACCCCGTACTCGCGCGCGGCGGCGGCGATCTCGCTCTGGTAGGCGGTGGTGTTCAGCCGCACCGCACCGAAGTTCAGGCCGGGGTTGGCGCAGGCGTAGCAGGTCTCGATGAAGCTGTAGTGGATGGTGCGCACCGTGCCGAGGCTGGCGACCTGAGTCGGCCGCGCGCTGGTGTAGTGGCGCACGCCGTCCTTCATATAGGAGTAGACCTGGCCGCTGACCACCCGCCGCGGCGCGGTGCCGGCCATGGCAGGCACGGGCGCCACGCGCGTCGGCGCCACGCTGGCCGCGACCGGCGCCGGGGCCGCGACCGGGGGACGACTGATGATCGTGGTCGGGGCGCCTGACTGCGCCGCGGCCAGGGCGATGACCCCGCGGCTGGGCGTGCGCTCGGCCGAAACGGAAGCAAGCGCCGGCGCTGCGCGCGCGGCGCGGCGTTCGGGCACATAGCGACCGACCACGCTGCAGTTGGCCCCGGCCACGCGCTTGCCGCCGTAGCTGGGCACGCCGTCGCCGCTGATGCATTTGTATAGGGTACCCGCGCTGGCCGGCATGACCGACAGCGTCGCGATTGCCAGCCCCACAAGCCCCGCCATCCCCTTCATGACCGCGAGTGTCCCAACTTCGCTGGCGCTTGCCAAGTGCGCGGCGGCGGCAGCGCGACCGGCCGCGCGTTTCGCCGCCCGATCCGCCTGGCGCCTGCCGGCTCATTCAGGCGTGGCCGGCCGCCGCCCAGACCCGGCGGATCGGCAGCAGGCCGACCAGGCGCAAGGTGCGTGAGACAGGGGACGCCATGACGCACGGAATTGCGGACAGACTCCGTCCGCAATAGCGCCTAGCATGGGCGCTCGATCACCGAGGAGAGCCGCCATGCCCATCGCCGACCGCCATGTGACCCTGTACCACAACCCCAAATCGCGCTCCAAAGGCGTACTGATCCTGCTCGAGGAACTGGGCGCGGACTACGCGCTGGAACGCATCGACTTCGCCAGCGGCGCGCAGCTGGAGCCGGAGTACCTGGCGATCAACCCGATGGGCAAGGTGCCAGCGATCGACCACGCCGGCGCGGTGGTCACCGAACAGGTGGCGATCTACCAATACCTGGCCGATCTGTACCCGGAAGCCGGGCTGGCCCCGGCGATGGGCGATCCGCGCCGCGGCCCCTACCTGCGCTGGCTGGCGTTCTACGGTTCGGCGTTCGAGCCGGCGGTGATCGACCGCGCGCTCAAGCGCGAGGCGCCGCCGCGGGCGATGTCGCCATACGCCGACTGCGACACGGTGATGGGCGTGGTCGATGACCAACTGGCGCGCGGCGACTACCTGCTCGGCGACCGCTGCACCGCCGCCGACGTGCTGTGGGGCAGCGCGCTGGGCTGGATGATCGGCTTCGGCCTGGTCGACCCGCCGGCGCCAACCCGCGCCTACGTCGAACGCATGGCGGCGCGGCCGGCGGTGCAGCGCGCGCAGGCGATCGACGCGGCCGCCGAGGCCTGAGCCGCCTGCGCGGCGCGGCCGGCCCAGGTAGACTAGCCGGCTCTCCTCAGCCACCCGCCTGGATTAAGCGCCATGACCGGGAACGCCCTGCATCCCCTGCCCTCCGCCGACACCGCGGCCGCTGCCGCGCCCGCGGTCCGCGGCAAGCTGTACATCAAGACCCACGGTTGCCAGATGAACGAGTACGACTCGGCCAAGATGGCCGACGTGCTCGCCGCCGCCGAAGGCCTGGAGCTGACCGACAACCCCGAAGACGCCGACGTGGTGCTGGTCAATACGTGCTCGATCCGCGAGAAGGCGCAGGAGAAGGTGTTCAGCCAGCTCGGCCGCTGGCGCTTGCTCAAGGAGAGCAGGCTGAAGGCCGGCGGCAGGCCGGTGATCATCGGCGTCGGCGGCTGCGTGGCGTCGCAGGAGGGCGAGGCGATCGTCAAGCGCGCACCCTACGTGGACCTGGTGTTCGGCCCGCAGACGCTGCACCGGCTACCGGAACTGATCCGCGCGCGGCGCGCATCGGGCAAGTCGCAGGTGGACATCAGCTTCCCCGAGGTCGAGAAGTTCGACCGCCTGCCGGAGCCGCGCGCCGAAGGCCCGTCCGCGTTCGTGTCGATCATGGAGGGCTGCTCCAAGTACTGCTCGTTCTGCGTGGTGCCCTACACCCGCGGCGAGGAGATCAGCCGGCCATTCGAGGACGTGCTGGTGGAAGTGGCGCAGCTGGCCGCGCAGGGCGTACGCGAGATCAACCTGCTCGGCCAGAACGTCAACGCCTACCGCGGGCCCTACGCCGACGCCGAGGCCGGCGAGGAGCCGCAGTACGCCGACCTGGGCCTGCTGATCCGCAGCATCGCGCAGATCGACGGCATCGGCCGCATCCGCTTCACCACCTCGCATCCGCTGGAGTTCAGCGATTCGCTGGTGGACGCCTACCGCGACGTGCCGCAGCTGGCCAACTACCTGCATCTGCCGGTGCAGGCCGGCAGCGACCGCGTCCTCAGCGCGATGAAGCGCGGCTATACCGCGCTGGAATTCAAGCAGAAGATCCGCAAGCTGCGCGCGGTGCGCCCGGACATCTCGATCAGCTCGGACTTCATCGTCGGCTTCCCCGGCGAGACCGACGCCGACTTCGACAAGACCATGCAGCTGATCGAGGACGTGGGCTTCGACCAGAGCTTCTCCTTCATCTACTCGCGCCGCCCGGGCACGCCGGCTGCCGATCTGGAAGACAGCACCCCCGACGCGGTCAAGCACGCGCGGCTGGCGCGGCTGCAGGCGCACATCAACGCGCATTCGCTGCAACTCTCGCGCGCCATGGTCGGCAGCGTGCAGACGGTGCTGGTCGAAGGCCCGTCGAAGAAGAACCCGGCCGAACTGACCGGCAAGACCGAGAACATGCGCGCGGTGAACTTCCCCGGGCATCCGCGCCTGGTCGGCCAGTTCGTCGCGGTGGCGATCACCGAGGCGCTGAGCAATTCCTTGCGCGGGCGCGTGGTCGCCGCCGACGCCTGAGCGCCGCGGGCAGGCAGCGGCCCGCGCCGACTGGCCCTTCACTGCCACGCGCGCTACGCTTCCATCCCCAGTCCTGAACGACTCCCGGCCACGCCACGCGCGCGCCGCGTCCGCACCGAATGAGCCTACCCGCGCAACGCGATTTCACCCTGGACCCCGCCGACAGCGAACGCCTGGCCAACCTGGCCGGGCCGTTCGACGCGCACCTGCGGCAGATCGAACTGCGCCTGGGCGTGGAGATCTCCAACCGCGGCAACGTGTACCGGGTGACCGGCCCGGCCACCGCGGTCGCCGCCGCCGAGACCGTGCTGCAGGCCCTGTACGCCGAGTCGGACAGCGTCGTGTTCGACGACCAGGCCATCCACCTGCGGCTCAACCAGGCCAATGTCGATCTGGTCGCCGAGCGCGCCTACGCGCCGCAGGACGTGGCGATCAAGGTCAAGCGCGGCACCGTGCGCGGCCGCGGCGCCAACCAGGCCAGGTACCTGCACCAGATCGCCAGCCATGACATCAACTTCGGCATCGGCCCGGCCGGCACCGGCAAGACCTTCCTGGCGGTGGCCAGCGCGGTCGAGGCGCTGAACGAATCGCGCGTGCAGCGGCTGATCCTGGTGCGCCCGGCGGTGGAAGCCGGCGAGAAGCTCGGCTTCCTGCCCGGCGACCTGAGCCAGAAGGTCGATCCCTACCTGCGCCCGCTGTACGACGCGCTGTACGAGATGCTCGGCGTAGAGAAGGTGATCAAGCTGCTGGAGAAGAACGTCATCGAGATCGCACCGCTGGCCTACATGCGCGGACGCACGCTCAACGACGCCTACGTGATCCTGGACGAGGCGCAGAACACCACCATCGAACAGATGAAGATGTTCCTGACCCGGCTCGGCTTCGGCTCCACCGCGGTGGTCACCGGCGACCTGACCCAGATCGACCTGCCCAAGCACGTCAAGTCCGGCCTGCGCGACGCGATCGAGGTGCTGCACGAGGTCGAAGGCGTCAGCTTCACCTTCTTCGAGGCGCGCGACGTGGTGCGGCATCCGCTGGTGGCGCGCATCGTCACCGCCTACGAAAAGCGCGACATCATCGACAAGACGACCGGGCCGGCGCCATGACCAAAGGTCCGGTTCGCCTCGATGTCGGCGTCAGCTACGCCCTGCCCCGCGCCGGGCTGCCGGCGGCGGCGAGCTTCCGCAAATGGGTGGCCGCCGCGCTGAAGGGCCGCATCCGCGAAGCCGACCTGGCGATCCGCCTGGTCGACGCCAAGGAAGGCCGCGCGCTCAACCACCACTACCGCGGCAAGGACTACGCCACCAACGTGCTCAGCTTCCCCGCCGAGTTGCCCGAAGGCCTGCCCAAGGGCGTCAAGCTGCCGCTGCTCGGCGACCTGGTGATCTGCGCGCCGGTAGTGGCGCGCGAGGCCGCCGAACAGGGCAAGCCGCTCAATGCCCACTACGCGCACCTGACCGTGCACGGCGTGCTGCACCTGCTTGGCTGGGACCACGAGGACGACAAGGAGGCCGACGCGATGGAGCAGCTGGAGCGCGAGATCCTGGCCGACCTGGGCGTGGGCGACCCCTACGCCGGGGAACGCTGAGGCTGGCGATGGCTGGTCAAGCGCTGGCGCGGGCGCTACCGTTGCCTCGCGGCCGCCGCGCCGCGCCACTCCGCTCTCCGACCCGAGGTGCAGCGCGTTGATCCGTCCATCGTTGCTTCTGCTCGCGCTCGCGGCCGCACCGCCCGCGGCGGCCGCACCCGCCCCCACCATCGACCTGCCGGCGCTGCTCGAATGCCGCCAGGGCGTGGCCGACTTCGCCGCGCTGGGGCCGTTGCTGGCCGATCCGCTGAAAGCGGTGGCACAGGGCTGGCGGCCGCTGCCGCAATCCAACCTGTTCATGAGCGAATACGAACTGCTGCAGCCGATCCAGGTGTTCGGCCACAGCACCACGCGCATCGGCGTGGCCGGCGCCAGCGTGATGGCGATTCTGGACCTTGCCGATCCGCGCCCGCTGGCCAAGCAGTTGCAGCTGGAGGCGGCGGTGGATACACCGCAGAAAGCCATGTTCGGCCGCGAAGTGGTCAGCCGCGACGTGACCGACCCGAAGACCGGCGAACCGATGATCGAATCGATCATCCTCAGCCTGTCCACGGTGCAGTCGCATCCGGGCAAGACCCTGGCCGGATGCAGCTACAGCCTGGACCTGCCGGAGGATCCGTCCGCCGCGCCGGCGCCGGACCCGCTGCACGTGCCCGCCAGCGGCGGCTGAATCCGTCCCCACGCCCACCGCCGCGAGCGCCGCCGGCGTCGCGGCTCTGTTCCATTGGCCCTGCTAGACTTGCGCCCATCGCCCGGCAGACCGGGTGCCGTATCCACAGAACATGTCAGAAGACGACTCTAGTAGCTCCGCTCCGGAAACCCACGAAAAACGCCGCGGCTGGCTGGAACGGCTGAGTTCGGTCTTCTCCAGCGACCCGCACACCCGCGACGACCTGGTCGAGGTGCTGCGCGACGCCCAGCACGACGGGCTGATCGCCGCCGACACCTTGCGCATGATGGAAGGCGCGCTGTCGGTGTCCGAACTCACCGTCGGCGATGTGATGGTCTCGCGTTCGCAGATGGTGTCGCTGTCGGCCGAATCGCGCTTTCTCGACCTGATGCAGCAGGTGGTCGAATCCGGCCACTCGCGTTTCCCGGTGCACGGCGACAACAAGGACGACATCCTTGGCATCCTGCTGGCCAAGGACCTGCTGCGCGGCGTGGTCGCCGACCACGGTCCCGGCACGGTGCGCGAACTGCTGCGCCCGGCGGTGCTGATCCCCGAGTCGAAGAAGCTCAACGTGCTGCTCAAGGAGTTCCGGCTCTCGCGCAACCATATGGCGATCGTGGTGGACGAGTACGGCGGCGTCGCCGGGCTGGTCACCATCGAGGACGTGCTGGAGCAGATCGTCGGCGAGATCGACGACGAGCACGACGACGCCGAGGACGAAGCCTCGCTGATCGCCGCGCAGGCCGACGGCCAGTACGTGGTCGATGCGCTGACCCCGATCGAGGATTTCAACGAACGCTTCGGCGCCGACTTCTCCGACGACGACTACGACACCGTCGGCGGCCTGGTCACCGAGGCCATCGGCCACCTGCCGGAAACCGGCGAGGAGCTGACCCTGGGGCGCTTCGCGTTCCGCGTGGCGCGCGCCGACGCGCGCCGGGTGCAGGCCTTCCATGTCACCATCCTGCCGCCCGACCCGCAGGAAGACGCTTGATGGCGCGTGCGCTGTCGCGCGGGCCGGCACGCGGCTGGCCGCACTGGCTGCTGGGTACGCTGCTGACCGGCTGCGCGGCGCTGGCGTTCGCGCAGGCCGGCGCCGCGGACCTGGCCGCACCGCCCGCGCTGGCGCCCGCGGCCGCCGCGGCGCCCGTCGCCGGTCCGCCCGGCGGCGACGCGTCGGCACCGGCGCCACGCATCGGCGTGGCCACGATGCAGCCGGGCGAGGTGTTCTTCGAGCGCTTCGGCCACGATGCGATCGTGGTGATGGATCCGCGCAGCGGACAGGCTACGTCGTACAACTTCGGTTTCTTCGATCCCGGCGAACCGGACTTCGTGAGCCGCTTCGCCGCCGGCGACATGCGGTATTACCTGGTCGCGCTGCCGTTGCAGGAGGACATGGCGCAGTACCGCGACGCCGGCCGCGGCATGGACATCCAGTGGCTGGACATGGAACCGGCGCAGGCGCGCGCGCTGCAGCAGGCGCTGGCCTGGCGCGCGCGGCCGGAAAACGCGCGCTACCGCTACGACTACTACACCGCCAACTGCGCCACGATGGTCCGCGATGCGCTGGACCGGGCGCTGGGCGGCACGCTGCACGCGCAGCTGTCCGGGCGTTCTCGCGGCAACACCTACCGCAGCGAATCGGTGCGCCTGGCCTCGCCGGCGCCGTGGATGTGGCTGGGCTTCGACCTGGGCCTGGGGCCGTTCGCCGACAAGCCGCTGTCGCGCTGGGAAGAGGCGTTCGTGCCGATGCGCCTGGCCGAGAGCCTGGGCGAAGTGCGCAACCGCGCCGGGCGCCCGCTGGTACAGACGCGCCAGCGGGTGCTGCTGCAGCGGCTGGCGCCGGAACCGACCGAACAGGCGCGGCACTGGTGGCCATGGCTGCTGGCCGGGCTGCTGGTCGCCACCGGCGTGATCGCGCTGGCACGGCGGCCGCGCTGGCTGGCGGCGCTGGCGCTGCCGTTCTGGCTGCTGTGCGCGCTCGGCGGCGGCGTGCTGCTGTACCTGTGGGGCTGCAGCGACCACCGTGCGGCCTGGGCCAATCGCAACCTGCTGCTGCTCGACCCGCTGTGCCTGCTGCTGGTCGACGGCGCCATCGCGCAGCTGCGCGGCCGCCAGCCCGGACGCTGGTTCGGCATCGTGCTGTGGCTGGTGGTCGCCCTGGCCGGCGCGGCCTTACTGATCCATTGGCTGTCGATGCTGCAGCCGCAATTCAACCTGCAGTGGATCGCCCTGCTGCTGCCGGTGCACGCCGCACTGGCCTGGGCGTTCACCCGGCGCCGCTTGCAGCGCTGATCCCGCCCGCACACCATTGCTGCCCATGGCCTCCATCCCCGCAAATCCCGCCTGCGTCATCAACTGCGTGCACTACGACGGCCACGGCCGCCGCCACGACATCGCCCTGGAGCAGATCAGCGACGTGCTGGCCGGCGGCGACGGCTTCGTCTGGGTCGGCATGTACGAACCCGCCGACCATGTGCTGCAGCAGCTGCAGGACGAATTCCAGCTGCACGATCTGGCGATCGAGGACACGCGCAAGGCGCACCAGCGGCCCAAGGTCGAGGCCTACGGCAATTCGCTGTTCCTGGCCGTGCACACCGCGCAGGTGATCGACGAACGCATCGTCTACGGCGAGACCCACGCCTTCCTCGGCGCGCGCTTCCTGCTGACCGTGCGCCACGGCGCCTCGCTGCCGTACGCGCCGGTGCGCGAGCGGCTGGAGCGCGAGGCGGCGCTGATGCAGCTCGGCCCGTCCTACGCGCTGTACGCGGTGCTGGACTACATCGTGGACAACTACCAGCCGATCCTGGACGAATTCCGGCAAAGCCTGGAGCGCCTGGAGAAGGACATCTTCGCCGAGGCCTACCGGCGCGACACCGCGATCCGCCTGTACGAACTCAAGCGCGAGCTCAACCAGATGCGCCTGGGCGTGGCGCCGCTGCAGGACGTGCTATCCCACCTCAAGCGCAACCCCGGCCCGCTGATCCCCGACGAAGTGCGGCTCTACGTGCGCGACGTGCTCGACCACGCGGTGCGCACCAACGAAGCGATCGACACCTTGCGCGAGATGCTCGGCACCGCGCTGAGCGTGAACCTGTCGCTGGTGACCCTGGCCCAGGGCGAAACGGTCAAGCGCCTCGGCGCCTGGGCGGCGCTGCTGGCCGCACCGACCCTGATCACCAGCTGGTACGGCATGAATTTCAAGCAGATGCCGGAACTGGAATGGCCCTGGGCCTACCCGCTGATGGTCGGCGGCGTGGCCGCGGTGTGTCTGGGGCTGTATGTGGCGTTCAAGCGGGCCAGGTGGCTTTGAAGCCGGGACCGGGGACCCGGGACCCGGAAAAGCGGGGATTGCGATCGCTGAAACTCTGCGCGTAACGCGGTAGCCACCGGCTTTTGCCTTGGCTTTTGCCGTTCCGGGTCCCCGGTCCCGGCCTCACCCAACATACACCGACTTGATATTCATGAACTCATGAATCCCGTGCTCGGCCAGTTCGCGGCCGAAGCCGGAGCGCTTGATGCCGCCGAACGGCATGCGTACGTCGCTCTTGACGATGGCGTTGACGAAGGCCGCGCCGCACTGCAACTGGCGGGCGACGCGCTCGCCGCGAGCGCGGTCGGCGCTCCACACGCTGCCGCCCAGGCCGAAGCTGGTGTCGTTGGCCACGCGCACCGCCTCGGCCTCGTCGGCCACACGCAGGATCGCGGCGACCGGGCCGAACAGCTCTTCGTCGTAGGCCGGCATGCCAGGTACCACGTGGTCCAGGATCGAGGCCGGGTAGCCGGCGTGGGTGGACGTGTCGGGCGCGCCGCCGAGCAGCGGCGTGGCGCCCTTGGCGATGCTGGCCTGTACCTGCTTGTGCAGTTCGTCGCGCAGGTCCTGCCGCGCCATCGGCGCCAGCGTGGTCGCTGCGTCCTGCGGATCGCCGAGCCGGCGCTCGGCGGCCGCGGCCACGAAGCGGCGCACGAATTCGTCGGCGATGGCATCGACCACCACGAAGCGCTTGGCTGCGATGCAGGTCTGCCCGGCATTGTCGAAGCGCGACTTCACCGCCGCCGCCACCGTGAGTTCCAGATCGGCATCGTCCAGCACCACGAAAGCATCGCTGCCGCCGAGCTCCATCACGCATTTCTTCAGCTGGTCGCCGGCATTGGCGGCGATCGAGCGGCCGGCGCGCTCGCTTCCGGTCAGCGTCACCGCGGCGATGCGCGCGTCGCGCAGCACCGCGGCGGCCTGGTCGTTGTCGATGTGCAGCACGTCGAACACGCCGTCAGGCACGCCGGCGGCGGCCAGCGCGGCGTGGATCGCATCGGCGCAGCGCGGCACGTTGCTGGCGTGCTTGAGCAGCGCCACGTTGCCGGCCATCAGCGCCGGCGCCAGGAAGCGGAACACCTGCCACAGCGGGAAATTCCACGGCATCACCGCCAGCACGCAGCCCAGCGGCTCGTAGCGCACGTAGCTGCGCTGCGCATCGGTGGCGATCGGCTGCTCGCGCAGGTAGTCGGCCGCATGTTCGGCGTAGTAATCGCAGGCGTCGGCGCACTTGTCGATCTCGGCCAGCGCCTCATTGCGCAGCTTGCCCATCTCCGCGGTCATCAGCCGCTGGATCTGCTCGCGGCGCGCGCGCAATTGCACACCGACCTGCCGCAACAGCGCGCCGCGCTGCGCCAGCTGCGTTTGCGCCCACGCCGGGAATGCCTGCGCGGACGCAGCCAGGCGCTGCTCGATGGCGGCGGCATCCATCAGCTCCAGGCGGTAGTCGACCTGGCCGGTGGCGGGATTGACGGTGTCGTAAGGCATCGCGACGGACTCCTGGAAAAAGTTTGCCCAGCCTAGCGCCGCACAGGTTGCGGTGGCGTGGCGATGGCGCCGACGCGATGCACCACAGCGTTCCGCGGCGAGTGCAGTCCCTGTAGGAGCGGCTTCAGCCGCAACCGGCCTTACCGACAATACCTGTCGCGGCTGAAACCACTCGTACAGAAAAGCAGTGCCTCGCTAACCGCCCTGCTGCAGCGCCAGCTGGATGTCGCGCTGGCGGCGCTTCTCGCTGCGCGCCATCAGCCACCAGCCGACGAAGGCGGCGATCGACACCGCCAGCACCATCAGCGTGGCCAGCGCGTTGATCTTCGGCTTCAAGCCCATCCGCACCGAGGAAAACACCGTCATCGGCAGCGTGGTCGAGTTGGGTCCGGCCACGAAGTTGGCGATCACCACGTCGTCCAGCGACAGGGTGAAGGCCAGCAGCCAGCCCGACACCAGCGCCGGGGCGATGATCGGCAAGGTGATCAGGAAGAACACCTTGAGCCGGTTCGCGCCCAGGTCCATCGCCGCCTCTTCCAGCGAGCGGTCCAGTTCCTGCAGGCGCGAGGACACCACCACGGTGACGAAGGACAGGGTGAAGGTGACGTGCGCGCCCCAGATCGCGGTGACGCCCTTGGGCGGGATGCCGATCAGCCCGCCCATCGACACCAGCATCATCATGATCGACAGGCCGATGATCACTTCCGGCATCACCAGCGGCGCGGTCACCAGCGCGCCGAACAGGCTCTTGCTGGGGAAGCGGCGGAAACGGGTCATCACCATCGCCGCCAGCGTGCCGATCACCATCGATGCGGTCGCGGTCCAGAACGCCACCTTCAGGCTGATCCACGCCGCCTGCAGGATCTGCCGGTCGCGCAGCAGTTCGCCGTACCACTTGGTCGAGAACCCCGCCCACACCGTGGCCAGCTTGGAAGAATTGAACGAGTACACCATCAGCAGCAGGATCGGTAGGTACAGGAAGGCGAAGCCGCCGCCCAGCACCGCCCAGCGCAGCACCGGCCCGCCGCGCAGCGCGCTCATGCCAGGCCGCCGGCGAGCTGGCGCTGCTGGTAGCGGTTGAAGATCAGGATCGGCACCATCAGCAGCAACAGCATCGCGATCGCCACCGCCGAGGCCGCCGGCCAGTCGCGGTTGTTGAAGAACTCGCCCCATAGCACCCGGCCGATCATCAGCGTGTTCGGCCCGCCGAGCATTTCCGGGATCACGAATTCGCCCACCGCCGGGATCATCACCAGCATGCAGCCGGCGACGATGCCCGGGCGCGACATCGGCAAGGTGATGGTCGCGAACGCCTTCCATGGCCGCGCGCCCAGGTCGTAGGCGGCTTCCAGCAGGCGGTGGTCCTGCTTGACCAGCGTGGCGTACAGCGGCAGCACCATGAACGGCAGATAGCAGTAGACGATGCCGATGTAGGCGGCGATCGGGGTGTACAGGATGCGCAGCGGCTGCTCGATCAGGCCCAGCGCCAGCAGCGTGCGGTTGAGCACGCCGTTGCTGTCGAGGATGCCGATCCAGGCGTAGACGCGGATCAGGAACGAAGTCCACGACGGCAGCACCACCAGCATCATCGCGATGTTGCGCGCCGACGGCGACAGGCGCGCGATCACGTAGGCCATCGGATAGCCGATCAGCAAGGTCAACAGGGTGGAGATCCCGGCGATCTTGATCGAGCCCCAGTAGGCTTCGATGTACTGGTTGTCGCGCACCAGCGCCAGGTAGTTCTGCAGGGTGAACTTCAGCGTCAGCACGCCGTCCTTGTAGTCCACCAGCGCGCTGTACGGCGGGCTGCTGATCGCCTGTTCGGCGAAGGAGATGCGCAGCACGATCAGGAACGGGATCGCGAAGAACAGCAGCAACCACAGATACGGTGCGGCGATCACCAGCCAGCGCGCGCCGAGCAGGCGCCGCTGACGCAGGCGCTGCAGCAGCGTGCGCGGTGACGCCGCGGGTTGCGCGGCAGCAGATGCGGCGGCGACGGGCGCACTCATGCGGTCAGCACCACGCCGTCGGTGTCGCCCCACCACACCCACACCGCGTCGCCCCAGGTCAGGTTGTCGCTGGCCCAGCGCTGCCGGTTGGCGAAGTTGGCCATCAGCTTGACCCCGCTGGGCAGGCGCACGTGGTAGACCGAATGGCTGCCGAAGTAGGCGATGTCCTCGATCGTGCCCTGCGCCTTGTTGTGCGCCTGATCCGGCGCATCCTTGCCGATGCCCAGCTTCTCCGGGCGCACCGCGAACGACACCGGCTGCCCGCTGATGCCGGTGATGCCGTGACCGACGTAGATGCTGTCGGAGAACGCGCCGCTGCGCAGGGTCACGTAGTCCGGCAGGTCCTGGTCGATGACCGCCTCGATCAGATTGACCGAGCCGATGAACTCGGCGGCAAAGCGGTTGGCCGGCTGCTCGTAGATCTCGTCCGGGGTGCCGACCTGCTGGATCCAGCCGGCGTCCATCAGCGCGATGCGGGTGGCCATGGTCATCGCCTCCTCCTGGTCGTGGGTGACCATCACGCAGGTCACTCCGGAGGTTTCGATGATGCCGACCAGTTCCAGCTGCATCTGCGAGCGCAGCTTCTTGTCCAGCGCGCCCATCGGCTCGTCCAGCAGCAGCAGCTTCGGCCCCTTGGCCAGCGAGCGCGCCAAGGCCACGCGCTGCTGCTGGCCGCCGGAGAGCTGGTGCGGCTTGCGCTTGCCGAGCTTGCCCAGTTGCACCAGCTCCAGCATCTCGCCGACGCGCCTGGCGATGGCCGCGCGCGACAGCCCGTCCTGCTTCAGGCCGAAGGCGATGTTCTGCTCCACGGTCATGTGCGGGAACAGCGCGTAGGACTGGAACATCATGTTGAGCGGGCGCTCGTACGGCGGCAGATCGTCCAGCGGCTGGCCATCGAGCACGATGCGGCCGCGACTGGGTTGTTCGAACCCGCCCAGGCAGCGCAGCAGGGTGGACTTACCGCTGCCCGAGCCGCCGAGCAGGGCGAAGATCTCGCCCTGGCGGATATCTAGATCGACGTCGTCGAGCGCGACGAAGCCATCGAATTCCTTGCGCAAGCCGGCGATGGACAGGTAACCGCTGCCCTTTTCCGGCGGCGCCGCGGCGGCCGCGATCGCGGCCGGCGGAAGATCGGGTCTCGCTGCGCTCAACGCCATCTGTTGCTCCCCGTGGAAGACACCGCAGCGCGCGTTCGCCGATGCTGCCGGGATTACGCGGCCGATTCCCGTACGTTACGGCCCAGTGTAGCCGCGGCCGCCGCGTCGGCGATACCGCAGCGCAGGCGTTTATCGCGGCTGTGCCGGTGTCTGTGTCGGTGTCTGCGCTGGCGCCGCCGCCCAGCCCAGGCCCAGGCTCTTCTGCAGGGCCACGTAGCGCAGCAGCACCTGGGTGCGCGCCTGCACCGCGCTGTCCTGCGCCGAGGCCTGCTGGCGCTGCACGTCCAACGCATCGATCAGCGACGAGGCGCCGGCCGCGTAGCGCTGCTGCAGCAGCGCCGCGGAACGGTCGGCCGACGCTTCGGCCTTGGCCGCGGCCAAGGCCTGCTGGCGCGCGGCGCCGAACCGCGCCAGCGCGCTGTTGGCGTCCTGCAATGCCGCCAGCACGGTGCCTTCGTAGGCGGCCAGGCGTGCGTCGTTGCCGGCGCGCGCCTGCGCGACCTTGGCCTTGGTCGCACCGAAATCGAAGAGCGACCAGCGCAGGAACGGCGCCACTACGCTGTTGATCGCATCGCTGCCCAAGCCGCTCAGCGAGGTCGCGGCCATGCCGATGTTGCCGAGCAGGGTCACCTGCGGGAAGTACGCGCTCAGCGCCTGCCCGATCTGCGCCGAAGAAGACGCCAGCTGGCGTTCGGCGCGGCGCACGTCCGGGCGGCGGCGGATCAAGACACCCGCATCGTCCACCGGCACCACCGCCGGCAGCATCGGCAGCGGCCGGTCGGCGGCCAGCGCGGCGTCGAGCGCACCCGGCTCGCGGCCGATCATCAGCGCCAGTTGGTCCAGCGCCTCCTTCGCCTGTGCCTGCAGATCGGGCAACACCGCTTCCTGCTGCTGCAGCTGCGCCTGCGCGCGCTCCACCTGCAGGTCGGCGTCGGCGCCGCGCTCGCGGCGCTGCCGGGTCAATTGCAGGGTCTGCCGCGCCGCTTCCAGGTTGCGCTGGGCGATGGCCATGCGCTCGCGGGTGCCGCGATAACCCAGATAGGCCTGCCCCACTTCCGCGGCCAGCTGCACCTGGGTGTCGGCCAGCTCGGCCTCGTCGGCCTGCGCATCGGCCAGTGCGCCTTCGCTGGCGCGGCGGCGGCGGCCGAAGAAATCCAGTTCCCAGCTCGCATCGAAGCCGACGTTGTACAGCTGCGCATGCGGATCGATGGACAGTGGCTGGCCGCTGCCGGCGGCGACGCTGCCCAGGCCGTCGGCCAGCGCGTCCGGCGCCCTGGCGTTGAGGTAGGCGGCATTGGCGCCAACGCTTGGCAGCTGTTCGGCATGGCGCTGCTGCACCAGCGCGCGCGAGGCGCGCAGCTTGGCCTGCGCGGCGCGCAGGTTCGGGCTGTTCTGCAACGCCTGCTCGACCAGACCGTTCAATTGCGGATCCTGCAGCGCCTCCCACCAACGCTGCGGCGGCGCGGCCGGCACCACGCCGGCCGCCGCGGCGACCGCATCGGCGCGATGCAGTTGCGGCTGCGCCTGCGCCGCCGCGGCCACCGGCGGCGGCTTCACGTAATTCGGGCCGAGCACGCAGGCCGACAGCAGCAGCGGCAACGCGGCGGGGACGAGCACACGGGAAAAACGCTGAGCCATGGAATCCTCAATGCATCGCAAGCGGAGCGCCGCCCTTGGGCAGCGGTTTGAGCAGCAACCCCAGCGGAATCGTGCACACCACGATCACCCCGAAGATCCAGAACAGGTCGTTGTAGGTCATCACCAGCGCCTGCTGCTGCACCATGCGCGCCAGCTGCGCCACCGACTGCAGCGCCGCGCCGGCGCCGGAAGCGGACTGCAGCTGCGCCGCAAGGCCATGCAGGTAATCCTGCGCCAGCGGCGAATTGGCGCTGGTGCCGCTGCCGATCGTCTGCATGTGGAACACCATGCGCCGCTCCTGGAAGGTGGAGATCAGCGCCAGGCCGATCGAGCCGCCCATGTTGCGTGCGGCGTTGAACAGCCCGGAGGCGTCGCCGGCCAGTTCCGGCGGTACCGACGAGATGGCGGCCTGGTTCAACGACATCATCGCCAGCGCCAGGCCACAGCCCCGCAGCAACTGGCCGATCACGAAATGCATGCCGACCGAATCGGCGCTGAGGTTCATGTCGACGAAGCAGGCGCTGGCGAAGCAGCAGAGCCCACCGATCACCAGGATGCGCACATCCACGCGCATCAGCATCTTCGGCATCAACGGCATCAGCAGCACGGTGGGCACGCCGGAAAGCAGCACCACGTAGCCGGCCTGCTCGGCGTTGTAGCCGGAGATCGTGGCCAGGAATTGCGGGATCATGTACATGATCCCGAATAGGATCATGCCCACCGCGAGCATGATCACGAACACCGCGCCGAAACTGCGCTGCAGCAGGATCGACAGGCGGATCACCGGCTGCCGGCTGAGGAACTGCGAGGCGACCAGGGCGACCAAGCCGAGCAGCGAGAGCAGGCTCAACAGCACGATCTCGGAGGACTCGAACCAGCGTTCGCGCTGGCCTTCCTCCAGCACCACGGTCAGCGCGCCGAGTCCGGCGGTGAGCCCGAAGATGCCGAGCCAGTCGGCGTCGAGCAGCCCGCGCAGGCGCATGCGCTCGTGCGGCAGGCCGAGCAGCAGCAGCGCCACCAGCCCGGCGCAGATCGGCACGTTGATGAAGAACGCGTAGTGCCAGCTGACGTTCTCGGTCAGCCAGCCTCCGAGCAGCGGCCCGATCACCGGTCCCAGGATCACGGTCATGCCGAACAGCGCGGTACCCATGGGCTGCTGCGCCGGCGGCAGGCGCGTAGCGACGATGGTCAGCGCGGTGGGGATCAGCGCGCCGCCGGCGAAGCCCTGGCCGATGCGGCCCAGGATCATCATCGACAGGCTGTTGGACAGGCCGCAGACCACAGAGAAGAAGGTGAACAGCAGCGCGCAGATCAGCAGGAAGTTGCGCAATCCCAGGGTGCGCACGAACCAGCCAGTCAGCGGGATCATCACGATCTCGGCGACCAGGTAGGCGGTGGAGATCCAGGTGCCCTCGGTGCCGCTGGCGCCGACCTCGCCCTGGATGGTCGGCAAGGCGGCGTTGACGATGGAGATATCCAGCGTCGCCATGAACGAGCCGATGGTGCCGGCGGCCACCGCCAGCCACGCGCCGACATCGGCCTTCTGCTGTGCGCCGGCAACCGCCGCCGGCGCAGCGGCGGCTTCGTTCACGGCCTGCCCTCGTCCTGCTTGCCTTCTTGCTCGACCTGGTGCTTGGCGTCCTTGGCCGCGCGCGTATCCACGGTGACCGTCGCCGACATGCCCGGCACCAGCACCTTACGCGCCTCAGCGCCGGCCTTGAGCCGGATCCGCACCGGCACCCGCTGCACCACCTTGGTGAAGTTGCCGGTGGCGTTCTCCGGCGGTAGCAGCGCGAACTGCGAGCCGGTGCCGGGCGCGATGCTTTCGACCACGCCGTCCAGTTCGACGCCCGACAGCGCATCGACCTCGATCCGCGCCGGCTGCCCGGGCCGCATCAGCCCGACCTGGGTTTCCTTGAAATTGGCGCTGAGGTACAGCGCATCGACCGGCACCACGCTCATCAGCCGGGTGCCGGCGGCGACGAACTGGCCGACCTGCACGGTCTTGTCGCCGATGCGGCCGTCGATGCGCGCGGTCAGCCGCGTGTCCTCCATCGCCACCTGCGCCTGGTCGGCTTCGGCCTGCGCCTGCTGCAGCCCGGCGCGGGCCTGGTCCAGCTGCGCGCCCGCGCCCTGCACCTGGCTCTCGGCGGCGGCGACCTGGGCCTTGGCCGCGTCGTACTGGGCCTGCGCGCGGTCGCGGTCGTGGACGATGCTCTCGTCGTGCTCGTGGGTATCGGCGCCGGACGCGGCCAGCGGCGCGAAGCGCTTGGCCTCGGCCTGGGCGAAGCGCAGGCTGGCCGCGGCCGCGGTGACCTGGGTGCGCGCCTGCAACAGGGTCGCGCGTTGCGCCTGCAGGCCGGCCTCGGCGGCGGCGATATCGGCCTGGCGTACCGCGACCACCGCCTGCGCCTGCTGCTGGGTGGCGCGGTAGCTGCGCGCGTCGATTTGCAGAAGCGGCTGCCCGGCCTTGACCGTCTGGTTGTCGCCGACAAATACGCCGGTCACGTAGCCGTTGACCCGCGGCGCCACCGCCACCGCATCGGCCTGCAGATAGGCATTGTTGGTTTCCTGCAGGTAGCGGCCGGTGGTCAGGTAATAGACCAGCCACGCCACCAGTGCGATCAGCACGACCAGGCCGATCAGCAGCAGCGTCCATTTCACCTTGGGATTCTTCAGCGACGACGGCTTGTCGGGCTGCCTGGCCTCGTCCTGGGCCGGCGCGCCACGCGCTTCGTCCGAAGTGACCTGCCGTTGCGTCTGCGTGGGATCTGGGTCGTGGGTGCTCAAAGTCGCAGGTTCCTGGGTGTGGGGACCATCCTCGCCGGTGCGCTTGACGGTGCAGGGACAGCGATGCACTGCCGGGCGACGCGCCCACCAGACGGGGGCGTACGGCAAACTTTACAAGTCTCTGTACCGGCGGGTTCAGATTGCGTGAATGCGGCTGGCGATGGCGTTCAGGCGCCCTGCTGCGGCGTCCTCATCCGATGCTTGTCCACCGCAGCCATGGCCGATGGTGTGCGGTCAGGCGCATCGAGTGCAGCGAGTTGCTCAGGAGTGCAGCGAGTTGCTCAGGCTTGCCGCGTGCGCCGTACCCTCACCCCAACCCCTCTCCCGACGGGAGAGGGGCTCACGTGCTGCGATGCCGCTCAGCGCCCCGTCTTCAGTTCGGTCCACAGCCGCGTGTACTGGCGGTCCACTTCCGGCGGCATCACCGCCAGCGCGAACAGCTTGGCCTGCACTTGCGCCGGCGGGTAGATGGTGCGGTCGCCGCTGATCGCCGCATCGATCAGCGGCAGCGACTTGGGCACCGCGTTCGGATAGCTGACGAAGTTGGTATTGGCCGCGGCCACTTCCGGCGTGAGCAGGTAGTTGATGAACTGGTAGGCGTTCTCCGGATGCTTGGCGTCCTTGGGAATGGCCAGCATGTCGAAGAACTGCAGCGCGCCTTCCTTCGGAATCGAATAGGCGATGTGCACGCCGTTCTTGGCCTGCTCGGCACGGTCGCGCGCCTGCAAGATGTCGCCGGACCAGCCCACCACCAGGCAAGTGCTGCCCTTGGCCAGCGCGTCGATGTACTGCGAAGAATGGAAGTTCTGGATGTAGGGGCGGATTTCCTTGAGCTTGGCCGCCGCCTTCTCGATCACCTTCGGGTCGGTGCTGTTCGGGTCTTCGCCCAGGTAGTGCAGCACCGTCGGCACGATCTCCGAGGCGGTGTCGAGGAAGGTCACCCCGCAGCCCTTGAGCTTGGCCAGGTTCTCCGGCTTGAACACCAGGTCCCAACTGGCGACCACGTCGGTGCTGCCGAACGCGGCCTGGATCTTGTCGACGTTGTAGCCGATGCCGGTGGTGCCCCACAGGTACGGCACCGCGTAGCTGTTGCCCGGGTCCTGCTGGGCGATGCGCTGCATCATCGCCGGGTCCAGATTGGCCAGGTTGGGGATCTTGCGCTTGTCCAGCGGCAGGAACACGCCGGCCTGGATCTGCCGGCCGAGGAAACTCAGCGACGGCACCACCACGTCATAGCCGCTGCCGCCGGCCAGCAGCTTGGCTTCCAGCACCTCATTGCTGTCGAACACGTCGTAGGTGACGTGGACACCGCTATGCCGCTCGAAGCCGGGCACGGTGTCTTCGGCGATGTAGTCCGACCAGTTGTAGACGTTCAACTGCTTCGCTTCGCCGGCGCCGGCCGCCGCCGCCGCGCCATCCCCCTGGCCCGATCCGCCGCAGCCGGCCAGGCCCAGCACCACCACCATCCCCGCTATCGCGCGCCGCTTCATCGTCGTCTCCATGCCGCCCCTGCGGGCAGCGGTTGGCGGGACGCGGCGCTGGCGCGCGTCCCGGTGGTCCTCCCCTTAGGCGGCCGCGCGCGGCGCGGCCGTACTGCGTGCAGGCGCCGCGCCGAAGCGCCGCGCCATGGACCACGGACGCGACCGGCTCAGCGGCCGGTCTTGATCTCCGTCCACAGGCGGGTGTACAGCTTGTCGACCTCGGGCGGGTTGATCGAATAGGTGAACATCTTCGCCGCCACCTCCGGCGGCGGGTAGATGGTCGGGTCGTTGCGGATCGCCGCATCCACCAGCGGCGTCGCTTTCGGCACCGGATTGGCGTAGTGGATGAAGTTGCTATTGGCCGCGGCCACCTCCGGCGTCAGCAGGTAGTTGATGAACTTATAGGCGTTCTGCGGATGCTTGGCATCCTTCGGGATCGCCAGCATGTCGAACCACTGCGGCGCGCCTTCTCTGGGAATCGAATAGGCCACGTGCACGCCGTTCTTGGCTTCCTCGGCACGGTCGCGCGCCTGGATGATGTCGCCCGACCAGCCCACCGCCAGGCAGGTGCTGCCGTTGGCCAGCGAGGTCACGTATTGCGAGGAATGGAAGTTCTGCACGTACGGGCGGATGCGTTTGATCAGCGCCGCGGCCTGCTGGATCTTGGCGGTATCGGTGGTGTGCGGATCCTCGCCCTGGTAGTGCAACGCGATCGGGATCAGGTCCGACGGCGTGTCCAGGATGGTGACGCCGCAGTCCTTGAGCTTGGCGATATTCTCCGGCTTGAACACCAGGTCCCAGCTGTTGGCGATGTCGGTGCTGCCGAACGCGGCCTTGACCTTGTCCACGTTGTAGCCGATGCCGGTGGTGCCGACCATGTACGGCACGCCGTACTTGTTACCCGGATCCTGCTGCGCGATGCGCCGCATGATTTCCGGATCCAGGTTGGCCAGGTTCGGGATCTGGCGCTTGTCCAGCGGCAGGAACACCCCGGCCTGGATCTGCCGGCCGAAGAAGTTCAGCGTCGGCACCACCACGTCGTAGCCGCTGCCGCCGGCCAGCAACTTGGTCTCGACCATCTCGTCGCTGTCGAACACGTCGTAGGTGACAGTGACCCCGCTGGCCTTCTCGAACGTGGGCACGGTGTTCTCGGCGATGTAGTCCGAATAGTTGTACACGTTGAGGACATGGTCCTCGCCCGCCGCGGGCTTGCCGCCCTCGCCGCCAGCGGAACCGCCGCAGGAGGCGAGCAGCGCCGCAGAGAGGGAAAGGGTGAGCAGTCGCAGCTTCATTGCAGGTCTCCGCAGGTCCATGGGGAAGATCGGAAGATACATGCCGCGGCGTCGCGCGGCCGACGCGAGACTACCCATCCAGACTAACCAGCGCCGGGCTATTTGCCCAGCGCCTGCGCGGTGTCCTGCAGCGCCAGCCAGGCCTTGTCGAACAACTCGTCGACCTGGGCGCGGCTCAGGATCAACGGCGGCGACAGCAGCATCGCATCGTTGGTCGCGCGCAGGATCAGGCCGCGGCGCAGCGCATGGTCGCGGCACAGCGCGCCGACCTTGCCGCGGTCGGGGAAATACTGCCGACGCGGCTTGTCCGGCACCAGTTCCAGCGCGCCGATCATGCCGACGATGCGCGCCTGCCCGACCAGCCGGTGCTCGCCCAGTTCGGCCCAGCGCTGCGCCAGGTACGGCGCGATCTCGCGGCGCGCGCGTTCGACGATACCCTCGTCCTGCAGCAGGCGCAGGTTCTCCAGCGCCACCGCCGCGCACACCGGATGCCCCGAATAGGTGCAACCGTGCGCCAGCTCGCCGCCCTGCTCCTTCAGCACCGTGGCCACGCGCTTGCCGAACATCGCCGCGCCGAGCGGGATATAGCCGGAGGTGATGCCCTTGGCGATAGTCATCACGTCCGGCTGGAAACCGAAGTGCTGCGCGCCGAACCATTCGCCGGTGCGGCCGAAACCGCAGATCACTTCGTCGGCGACCAGCAGCACGTCGTAGCGGCGGCAGATGCGCTCGATCTCCGGCCAGTAGCTGCGCGGCGGGATGTACACGCCGATGGCGCCCATGATCGGCTCACCGATGAACGCGGCCACGCGCTGCGGCCCCAGTTCCAGGATCTTGTCCTCGAGCCGGCGCGCGGCCAGCAGGCCGTATGCCTCCGGGTCCAGGTCGCCGCCGTCGCCGAACGGGTATGGCGGGTCGATATGGTGGATGTCGGGGATCGGCAGCCCGCCCTGGCGGTGCATCCCCTTCATCCCGCCGAGGCTGGCGCCGGCCATGGTGGTGCCGTGGTAGCCGTCGTGGCGGCCAATGAAGATGTTCTTCTGCGGCTGGTCCTGCACCGCCCAGAAGTGCCGCACCAGGCGCAGGATGGTGTCGTTGGCCTCGGAGCCGGAATTGGTGAAGAAGGCATGGTCGAGATCGCCGGGGGTGAGTTCGGCGAGTTTGGCGGCGAGGCGGATGGTCGGCTCGGTGGTGCACTGGAAGAAGCTGTTGTAGTACGCCAGCTGTTCCATCTGCCGCGCGGCGGCCTGGCCGAGTTCCTTGCGCCCGTAGCCGAGGTTGACGCACCACAGCCCGGCGAAGGCGTCGAGCAGCTTGTTGCCGTCGGCATCCCAGACGTAGGCGCCGTCGCCGCGGGTCAAAATGCGCGTGCCCTTTTCGGCCAACGCGGCGTTGTCGTTGAACGGGTGCAGGTGATGCGCCGCATCCAGCTCCTGCAGGGCCCGCGTCTCTATCCGATCCATGTTCACTCCATGCTGGTTGCTGTGCCTGTTGCTGCCGCTGTTGTTTTGGCCGTTGCTGCTGCTTTCGCTTTCGCAGTGGCTCTTTGCCGTTGCTTTGGCCGTTGCCGTTGCCGTTGCTTTTGACTTACCGGGTTCCCTTCCGCAGCGGCGGCCATGGCGGGGAAAAACCCCGCAGGGGCGGCGCACATCCCTGTGCGCCGCCCTTCGGGTTTTCACCGCCTGGTTCGCCGCTGCGGAAGGGAACCCGACAAATCAAAAGCAACGGCAACGGCAAACGCAACAGCAAACGCAACAGCTAGCGACTTCGCCCTGTAAGACCCACCATCTTCAGCGATGGCAGACTTACACGTTCAACAACAAGAACTCCCGCTCCCACGAACTGATCACCCGGAAGAACGTCTCATACTCCTTGCGCTTGACCGAAATATAGGCGCGCACGAAACGCGGCCCCAGCATTTCCTGCAACGGCGTACACCGCTCCAGCTCGTCCAGCGCCTCGCCCAGCGAACGCGGCAACTGATAGCCCATCTCCTTGCCGTTGCCGCTGATCGGCGCAGTCGGCTCCAGCTTCTCGCGGATGCCCAGCAACCCGCAGGCCAGCGTCGCCGCCATCGCCAGATACGGGTTGGCGTCGGAGCCCGCGAAGCGGCTCTCCACACGCATGTTCTCGATCGTGTCGATCGGCACCCGCAGCCCGCAGGTACGGTTGTCGAAGCCCCACAGCACGTTGCTCGGCGACACCTCGCCGAACATCAGCCGGCGGTAGGAATTGACGTTCGGCGCCAGCACCGCCATCGCCATCGGCACGTACTTCTGCAGGCCGGCCAGGTAATGCCCGAAGGTGCGGCTGTACTCGCCCGCGCGGCGGCCGCTGAACACGTTCTTGCCGTGCTTGTCGACCAGGCTCTGGTGGATGTGCATCGCACTGCCCGGCTCGTTCTCCATCGGCTTGGCCAGGAACGTGGCGTAGACGCCGTGGCGCATCGCCGCTTCGCGCATCGTGCGCTTGAACAGGAACACCTGATCGGCGCGCGAGAGCGCATCGGAATGGGTGAAGTTGACCTCCAGCTGCGCCGCGCCGGATTCGTGGATCAAGGTGTCCACGTCCAGTTCCATCGCGTCGCAATAGTCGTACATCAGATCCAGGATCGGATCGAACTCGTTGACCGCGTCGATCGAGTACGACTGCCGCGCGGTCTCCGGCCGCCCCGAGCGCCCGGCCGGCGGCAGCAGCGGGAAGTCCGGGTCGGTGTTCTTCTGCACCAGGAAGAACTCCAGCTCCGGCGCCACCACCGGCTTGAAGCCGATCGCCGCATACGCCTGCAGCACCCCGCGCAACACGTTGCGCGGCGCCAGCTCGTGCGGCTGGCCGTCCTTGGTGTAGCAGTCGTGGATCACCTGCGCGGTCGGGTCGGTGGCCCACGGCACCATCCGCACCGTGTCCGGGTCAGGGCGCAGTTGCATGTCCGAGTCCGACGGCGAGGTCAGGTCGTAATAGTCGTCGGGATACTCGCCGGTGACGGTGGTGGCGAAAATGCCCTCGGGCAGGCGCGTGCCGTAGTCGTGGGAGAACTTGGCCGCGGGAATGATCTTGCCGCGCGCATTGCCGGTGATGTCCGGCACCAGGCACTCGACCTCGGTGATGTGGCGGTCCTTCAGCCAACGGCGCAGCGAGCTTTCCTGCTGTTCGGGGGTGTTCTTGCGGGAGCGTGGTCGGCTGGCCATGGGAATGTCGATTCAGTGCGTGCGGCGAGCCGCGTAATGGCGACAGGCGTCGCCGAAGGCCTGGAAGATGCCGAGATAGAACGGGTCGTCGAGCACGCGCCATTCCGGGTGCCACTGTACGCCTAGCAGGAAGCCCGGACCGATGCCGCGAAACGCTTCGATCAGTCCGTCCGACGCCAGCGCCTCGACGATGAGATCGCCGCCGAGTTGCGCCACGCCCTGCCCGTGCAGCGAATTGACCCGCACCCGCTGCTTGCCGGCGATGTCGGCCAGCCAGCCGCCCTCGCTCAGGGTCACCTCGTGCACCGGCGCGTACTGCTGGTCCAGCGGCGCCTGGGGATCTTCGCGATGATCGGACAGCCCGGGCAGCGCATGCACCTTCTGGTGCAGGGTGCCGCCCAGGGCCACGTTGACCTCCTGGAAACCGCGGCAGATCGCAAGGATCGGCAGGCCAAGCGCAATCGCCTGCGGGATCAGGTCAAGGGTGGTGGCATCGCGTGCCGGATCGTGCGGATTGCCCGGCCAGCTGGGTTCGTCGCCGTAGTGATACGGCTCGATGTTGCTGACCGCACCGGTCAGCAACAGGCCGTCCAGGCGTGCCAGCCAGTCGCACGCCGCGACCGGCGGCTGCAGCGACGGCAGTAATACCGGCGTCACCCCGGCACCATCGACCGCGGCCCGCAGATACTTTTCCCCGGCGACCAGGAACGGATGCTGGCCGATGGGCTTACGATCGGTCGACAGGCCGACCAGAGGCGAGACAGCCATGCGAAAAGCTCGTGTGGCGTGGCCGCAACTTACCCCGGGCGTTTTATTTTTACAACACGCCGCAGCGGTGCGAAGCGGCCGGCGCACGCCTGCCGGCCATGCCCGCAGCAGACAGCGTGCGCTTTATTACAGGACGCAGTGGCAGGCAGGCCGACCCGGCGCGCGGCGCGCGTTTCGTCGTCGAACGCAGGCGCCTGTTGAGTATTCTTGACGCGAACCCGGCTCTGCTAAGCTCGTCGCACTCCCGCAGGCCGTCATCATGCCCCGCACCCACGACGCTCCGCCCCTGCCTCCGGACGCCGCCCAGGCCCTGCAGCGCATCCCCGGCTGCGAACAGATCGACCTGCTGCTGCCGGACAGCAATGGCCTGCTGCGCGGCAAGCGCATCACCCGCGACGCGCTGGACAAGGTCTATCGCGACGGGGTCTGCCTGCCGATGTCGCTGATCGCCACCGACATCACCGGCAATACGGTCGAGGAAACCGGCCTGGGCTATGCCATCGGCGACGAGGACCGGCTGTGTTTCCCGATCCCCGGCACACTGCAGCCGGTGCCATGGGCGCCAGTGCCGTCGGCGCAGCTGCTGCTGGCGATGCGCGACGACGCAGGCGGCCCGCTGGAATTCGCCCCGCGCGAGGTGCTGGCGCGGGTGCTGGCGCGGCTGCGCGCGCGCGGGCTGACCCCGGTGATCGCGGTGGAGCTGGAGTTCTACCTGTTCGATCCGCGTGCCGACGCCGACGGCCGGCCGCAGCCGCCGCTGCAGGCGCACACCGGACTTCGCAACGACAGCACCCAGGTCTACTACATGCAGGAGCTGGACGACCAGCGCGGCTTTACCGACGCGGTCGCGCAGGCCTGTCGCGCACAGGGCATCCCCGCCGATACCGCAGTCGCCGAATACGCGCCCGGCCAGTTCGAGATCAACCTCAAGCACCGCGGCGACGCGCTGGCCGCCTGCGACGACGCGTTGATGCTCAAGCGCGCGATCAAGGCGATCGCGCAGCAGCAGGGGCTGCTCGCCAGCTTCATGGCCAAGCCGTTCGCCGCGCAATCAGGCAGCGGCCTGCACCTGCACGTGAGCCTGCTCGACGAAGCCGGCGACAACGTCTTCGCCGGCACCGCGCAGGCGCCGGCCGACGCGCTGCGCCACGCCATCGGCGGGCTGCAGCGCAGCGCCGACGACTGCCTGCTGCTGTTCGCCCCGCACGCCAACAGCTACCGCCGCTTCGTGCCCAATGCGTTCGTGCCGCTCAACGACAGCTGGGGTTTCAACAACCGCACCGTGGCGATGCGGGTGCCGCACAGCGATCCGGCCAACACCCGCATCGAACACCGCATCGCCGGTGCCGACGCCAATCCCTACCTGGTCGCCGCAGCGGTGCTGGCCGGCATCGAGCACGGCCTGCAGCATGGCTTCGACCCCGGCCCGCCGTTGCAGGGCAACGCCTACGCACAGACCCGGATCCGCCATCCGGACTGGCGCGGCGCGATCGCCGACTTCCTCGCCAGCGACTTCGTCGCCGATCGGTTCGGCGCCCGCTTCCGGCACATCTACGGCCAGCAGAAACGCCGCGAGATGCTGGATTTCCATGCGCAGGTGAGTGATCTGGATTATCGATGGTACTTACGCACGGTGTGAGTGGAGCCGGGACCGGGGACCCGGAAAAGCCAAGAGCCGAGAACCTGAGCGCCATGTCCGATCGTCACGATGCGTTGCAGCGCCCGGCCAGCCCCCCGGTCCCCGGTCCCCGGTCCCCGGTCCCGACAACTGGTACACCGCCAGCGCCACGCCCTTCCCGCCGCAGCCGCCGCTGCGCGGCCAGGTGCAGGCCGACGTGTGCATCCTCGGCGCCGGTTATACCGGACTGAGCGCGGCGCTGGCGCTGGCCGAGGCCGGCTACCAGGTCGCGATCGTGGAGGCGCAGCGCGTGGGTTGGGGCGCGTCCGGGCGTAACGGCGGCCAGGCCATCGTCGGTTACGGCTGCGAGCAGCGCACGCTGGAAACGCTGCTCGGCCACGCCGAGGCGCGGCTGCTGTTCGACTTCTCGCGCGACGGCATGCGGCTGCTGCGCGAGCGCATCCAGCGCCACGCCATCGCCTGCGACTGGCGCGACGGCCATGCGCACGTGGCGATCAAGCCGCGCCAGGTGCGGGCGTTGCAGGCCGGCATCGCCGAGATGGCGCAGCGCTACGACTATCCGCTGCAGTGGTGGGACCGCGAGCAGTTGCGCGAACACCTGCGCAGCGAGCGCTACCTGGGCGCGATGTACGACCCGGCCAGCGGCCACCTGCACCCGCTTGAGTACGCGCACGGTCTGGCGCGCGCGGCGCTGGCCGCCGGCGTGCGCATCTACGAGCACTCGCCGGTGACCGCGCTGGTGCGCGGCGCGCGGCCGATGCTGCGCACGGCGCACGGCGAGGTCCAGGCCGATTTCGCGGTGCTGGCCGGCAACGCCTGGCTGCGTGGCATCGCGCCGGAACTGGAATCGCGGATCATGCCGGTCGGCACCTACATCGGCGCCAGCGCGCCGCTGGGCGCGGCGCTGGCGTGCGAACTAATCGGCAACGACATGGCGGTGGCCGACGTAAACTGGGCGCTGGACTATTTCCGCCTCAGCCGCGACCACCGCCTGCTGTTCGGCGGCCGCGCCAGCTATTCGTCGCTGCCGCCGCCGGGCCTGCGCCGAGTCATGACCCGACGCATGCGCCAGGTGTTCCCGCAACTGCGCCAGGTCGAACTGGACTACGTGTGGGGCGGCTATGTGGACATCACCCGCAACCGCGCCCCACACTGGGGCCGGCTGACCCCGAACGTGTACTTCGCGCAGGGCTTCTCCGGCCATGGCGTGGCCGCCACGGGCCTGGCCGGCGAGGTCATCGCCGCGGCCATCGCCGGGCAAGCGCAGCGCCTGGACCTGTTTGCCCGAATTCCGCACGCGCCGTTTCCCGGCGGGCGCCTGCTGCGCACGCCGCTGCTGGTGGCGGCGATGTCCTGGTACAAGCTGCGCGACGCGCTGTGGTGAGTGCGCCGCGCGCAGGCGGCGCCGGCTAAAGTTGCCGCCGCCGCGGCCGCTACCTGAAGTCTATTCCTCAAGGACGCCTTGCGCGGCTCGCATGCTGCAACCGTTGCCGGCCTACACGATCGCCAGCGAAAGCGGGGCTGCCCAGCAGCGCATCCTGCTGGTGGAAAATTCGCGCACGTTCACCGAACTGCTGCGCGAGGCGATCGAGCAGCGGGTGGAACTGCCGGTCACTGTGGTTTCGACCCTGGCCGAAGCGGCGCAGGCGCTGGACGACGGCGGCTCCTGGTTTCTGGCCTTGACCGGGCTGGTACTGGCCGACGGCGACCGCGACACGGTGGTGGATTTCTTCGTCGCCCGCGGCCTGCCCACGGTGGTGGTCAGCGGGGTCTACGACGACAGCCTGCGCAAGCGCGTGCTGACCCAGCAGATCATCGACTTCGTACTGAAGAACACGCCAGGCAGCATCGATTACCTGGCCTGGCTGGTGCAGCGGCTGGCGCGCAATCGCAGCATCGCCGCGCTGGTGGTGGACGATTCGCGCTCGGCGCGCGCCTACGCCGCGAGCCTGCTGGCGATGTACGGCTACCAGGTGGTGCAAGCAGCCGACGGCGCCGCCGGGCTGAAGGCGGTGGAGACCAACCCGGCGATCCGCCTGGCGGTGGTGAACCAGGAAATGCCGGGGATGGAAGGGGTGGAATTCACCCGCCGGCTGCGTGCGATCCGCGCCCGCGACAAGTTGGCGGTGATCGTCCTGTCCGGCAACGGCGACCCGTCGCTGGTGCCGCGCTTCCTCAAGAACGGCGCCAACGATTTCCTGCGCAAGCCGTTCTCGCGCGAAGAGTTCTTCTGCCGCGTGTCCCAGAACGTGGACCAGCTGGAACTGATCGGCACGCTGCAGGACCTGGCCACACGCGACTTCCTCACCGGCCTGCCCAACCGCCGGCATTTCCTGGAGCAGAGCGAGCGCCTGCTGCCGCAATGGCTGGCGCGCAACGACACGGTCAGCGTGGCGATGCTCGACATCGACCACTTCAAGCACATCAACGACCGCTGGGGCCACGAGGCAGGCGACGACGCGCTGCGCGCGGTAGCGATGACGGTGGCCGCGCATGCGCGCCCGCAGGACCTGGTAGCGCGCTTCGGCGGCGAAGAATTCTGCATGCTGGTGCCGGGCCTGGATGCGCCGGCGGCCAGCGCCTATTTCGAGACCCTGCGCGAGCGCATCGATGCGCTGCAGGTGCAAGTGGGCGAGCAGACACTGCGCATCACCATCAGCATCGGCGTATGCCGCAGCGACGCGCAGCGCGATGCGCTGCATCCGCTGCTGGCCGAAGCCGACAAGCACCTGTACCTGGCCAAGGCCGGCGGCCGCAACCGGGTGGAGCACGCGCGCTGAGCGGCGGCGCCGGCCTCAGCGGCGCCTGGCGCCGATCGCCAGCAGTGCCAGCAGGCTCAGCGCCGCGCCGGCACTGAGGTAGTAGCCGACCCATGGCAGGCCGTAGTGCTTGGCCAGCCAGCTGGCCGCGTACGGCGCTGGTGCCGCACCGATGATGCCGGCCAGATTGAACGACAGCGAGGCGCCGGTGTAACGCACCTGCACCGGGTACAGCTCGGCCAGGAAGGTGCCGCAGGGCCCGTAGGTCAGGCCCATGAACAACGACCCCAGCGACAGGAACGCCAGCAGCTGCCACGGATGCGCGGCGCCGAACAGCGGCGCGAAGCCCAGCCCGAACAGGATGATGAGGAGGGAAGCGGCGATCATCACCCGATGCGTGCCGTAGCGGTCGCCGCAATACGCCGACAGCGGAATGCCGGCGGCCAAGAACAGAATGCCAACCATCTGTAGCAGCAGGAACTGCTCGCGGCCGTAGCCGAGCACCGAGGTGCCGTAGCCCAGCGCGAACACGGTGATCAGATAGAACAGCATGAAGGTCGCGAACACGCCAAAGGTGCCGAGCAGCAGCGCGCCGGCATGCCGCGACAGCACCGTCCACATCGGCAGGGCCACCCGCGCGTTGCGCTCCAGCGCCTCGCGAAAATCCGGAGTTTCGTGAATGCGCAGGCGCACCCACAGGCCGGTCACCACCAGCAGCGCACTGGCCACGAACGGGATACGCCAGCCCCAGCGCATGAACTGCGCCTCGTTGAGCACCGCATCGAGCAGCAGGAAGATCCCGGAGGACAGCAGGAAGCCCAGCGGCGCGCCCAGTTGCGGGAACATGCCGTACCAGGCGCGCTTGCCCGGCGGCGCATTCTCGGTGGCCAGCAACACCGCACCACCCCATTCCCCGCCCAGGCCCAGGCCCTGGCCGAAGCGGCACAGCGTCAGCAGCGCCGGCGCCCACATGCCGATGCTGGCATAGCCGGGCAGCAGCCCGATCACCACCGTGGACAGGCCCATGGTCAGCAGCGCGGCCACCAGCGTCGCCTTGCGCCCGATGCGGTCGCCGAAATGGCCGAACAGCGCCGAGCCGACCGGCCGCGCCACGAACGCCACCGCGAACGTGGCCAGCGACTGCAGCCGCGCCGCGTCGGCGTCGCCGGCCGGGAAGAACAGGGTCGGGAACACCAGCACCGCGGCGGTGGCGTAGATGTAGAAGTCGAAGAACTCGATAGCGGTACCGACCAGGCTGGCCAGCAGCACGCGGCGCGGCGAATTGATGGGCGAAGCGGGAAGCGCGGCAGCGGTCATGGATTCGGGATCGGCAGGAAACCGTCCGATTCTGGCAGATCGGCACCGCGTTTGTGGCGCATGCTTCGCACAGTTGCACACCCGCGAAAGCGCCCATGCGCCATTGCGTGCGTGGGATCTCGATTGCCGGCACTGGAACACAACCGATATGGCGCCAGCCATGCAACACGCGCGATGCCGCACAAGCGACGCCACGACCATGGCCGCAGCGGCCTGCGGAATGTGCCCATGCGCGACGCGCACGAGCACATCCAGAAGCCTCGGGAACGCGCTAGCCGAATTCTATCGGCGCCCCCGTATCGTCACCGATGCGCCCCGCGTCCTGCGGCGAGCGCCGATCGCGCGGCCACCGCGCCTCTCAGACATCACGCAGTTCCTCTCCAGTGCCGGGACTGCACTGCCCATCCAGAATCATGCCCGGGTCGTAATCCAGCACCAAATCGTCATCCGCTTTTCCGACCAGATTTCCTTCGTCGTCGACCTGATAGGGAATGTCCGATTCCACGCCCTGCTCACCTGTCCTGACCACGACATTGGTGTAGCGCTCGCCGTCCCAGCAGCGGAAAATGAGCGTCGAATTCTCCCCGCCGCTCAGCGTCGACCCCAGACTGCCGATAAGCCTGCTATTGGCGCCGGCAGTCAGCACGCTGTTCTTGCCGGCGGTCAGCTTGCTGCGATCGCCAGCCATCAACGTGCTGTCGTCCCCGGCGGTGAGCTTGCTCCTGTCGCCGGCGGTGAGATAACTGTTGCGTCCGGCCAACAGTTTGCTGCGGTCGCCGGCGGTCTGGGTGCTGTCGGCGCCCGCGATCAGCTTGCTGCGGTCGCCGGCAGTCTGCACGCTGGCGGCACCGCCAATGAGCGTGCTGCGAGCCCCCGCGGTCTGGAAACTGCCCTTGCCCGCGATCAGCATGCTTTTGTGGCCGGCGATCTGGGTGCACTCATGGCCGGCGATCAGCGAGCTTCCGTAGCTGGCGATCATGTTGCTGCCGTAGCCGGCGGTCAGAAAGCTGCGCACCCCGCTGGTCAGACTGCTGCCGTAGCCGGCGATCAGCGAACTGTCCTGCCCGGCGATGCCGGTGCTTCCATAACCGGCAGTGAGCGAACTGCTGTGCTCGGCCATCTGGGTGCTGCCATAGCCGGCGGTCAGCGTGCTCTCGTAACCGGCGGTCTGGGAACTGCCATAGCCGGCCATCAGCGTACTGGCATAGCCGGCGATCTCGGTGCTGCCGTAGCCGGCAGTCAGCGAACTGTTCTGCTGCGTAGTCAGCGAACTGCCGTAGCCGGCGGTCAAGGTGCTCTCGTATCCAGCGATCTGGGTGCTGCCGTAGCCGGCGATCAACGAGCTCTCGTGGCCGGCGGTCGAATTGCTGCCATAACCCGCGGTCAGCGTGCTTTTGTAGCCGGCGGTTTGGGTACTGCCATAGCCGGCGGTCAAGGTACTGTCGTAGCCAGCCGTGGAAGTGCTGCCGTAGCCGGCAGTGAGAGAACTGCTCTCCTGTGCGGTCTGGGTGCTGCCATAGCCGGTGGTCAGGATGCTGTTGTAACCAGCGGTCTGGGTACTGCCATAGCCTGCGATCAGCGAGCTGTCATGACCGGCGGTTGACGTACTGCCGTAGCCGGCAGTGAGTGTGCTGTCCTCGCGGGCAGTCTGCGTGCTGCCGTAACCGGCAGTGAGGTTGCTGTCGTAGCCGGCGGTCTGCGTGCTGCCATAGCCGGCGATCAACGAACTGTCGGCGCCCGCAGTCCCGGTACTGCCATAGCCGGCGGTGATGTCGCTGCCCTGCCGTGCCGTCTGCGTGCTGCCGTAACCGGCGGTCAGCGAACTGTCGCTGCCGGACGTCTGCGTGCTGCCGTAGCCCGCGATCAAGGTGCTGTCCGCACCCGCGGTGCCGGTACTGCCGTAGCCGGCGGTAATGTCGCTGCCCTTGCGCGCGGTCTGCGTACTGCCGTAGCCGGCCGTCAGCGAACTGTCGCTGCCCGCCGTTTGCGTGCTGCCGTAGCCGGCGATCAGGGTGCTGTCCGCGCCCGCCGTGCCGGTACTGCCGTAACCAGCGGTGACGTCGCTGCCTTCGCGTGCGGTCTGCGTGCTGCCGTAACCGGCCGTCAGCGAGCTGTCGCTGCCGGACGTCTGCGTGCTGCCGTAGCCCGCGATCAAGGTGCTGTCCGCACCCGCGGTGCCGGTACTGCCGTAGCCGGCGGTAATGTCGCTGCCCTTGCGCGCGGTCTGCGTACTGCCGTAGCCGGCCGTCAGCGAACTGTCGCTGCCCGACGTCTGCGTGCTGCCGTAGCCGGCGATCAAGGTGCTGTCCGCGCCCGCCGTGCCGGTACTGCCGTAGCCGGCGGTGACATCACTGCCATTGCGTGCGGTCTGCGTACTGCCGTAACCGGCGGTCAGCGAACTGTCGCTACCCGACGTCTGCGTGCTGCCGTAGCCGGCGATCAAGGTGCTGTCCGCGCCCGCGGTGCCGGTGCTGCCGTAGCCGGCGGTAATGTCGCTACCCTTACGCGCAGTCTGCGTACTGCCATAACCGGCGGTCAGCGAACTGTCGCTACCCGACGTCTGCGTGCTGCCGTAGCCGGCGATCAAGGTGCTGTCCGCGCCCGCGGTGCCGGTGCTGCCGTAGCCGGCGGTGACGTCGCTGCCCTTGCGCGCAGTCTGCGTACTGCCATAACCGGCCGTCAGCGAACTGTCGCTGCCCGAGGTTTGCGTGCTGCCGTAGCCGGCGATCAAGGTGCTGTCTGCGCCCGCGGTGCCGGTGCTGCCGTAGCCGGCGGTGACGTCGCTGCCCTTGCGCGCGGTCTGCGTACTGCCGTAACCAGCCGTCAGCGAACTGTCGCTACCCGAGGTTTGCGTGCTGCCGTAGCCGGCGATCAAGGTGCTGTCTGCGCCCGCGGTGCCGGTGCTGCCGTAGCCGGCGGTGACGTCGCTGCCCTTGCGCGCAGTCTGCGTACTGCCATAACCGGCCGTCAGCGAACTGTCGCTGCCCGAGGTTTGCGTGCTGCCGTAACCCGCGATCAAGGTGCTGTCTGCGCCCGCGGTGCCGGTGCTGCCGTAGCCGGCGGTGACGTCGCTGCCCTTGCGCGCAGTCTGCGTACTGCCATAACCGGCCGTCAGCGAACTGTCGCTGCCCGAGGTTTGCGTGCTGCCGTAACCCGCGATCAGCGTGCTGTCCGCACCCGCCGTGCCGGTACTGCCGTAGCCGGCGGTGACATCGCTGCCTTCGCGTGCGGTCTGTGTGCTGCCGTAACCGGCCGTCAGCGAACTGTCGCTGCCTGCCGTCTGGGTACTGCCGTAGCCGGCGATCAGCGTACTGTCGGCACCGGCGGTGGAGGTACTGCCGTAGCCGGTGGTGAGCGAACTGTCTTGCTGTGCGGTCTGCGTACTGCCGTAGCCGGCGGTCAGGGTGCTGTCGTAGCCAGCGGTCTGGGTGCTGCCATAGCCGGCGATCAGCGAGCTGTCGTGACCTGCCGTCGAGGTACTGCCGTAGCCGGTGGTGAGCGAGCTGTCTTGCTGGGCGGTCTGTGTGCTGCCGTAGCCGGCCGTCAGCGAACTTTCACTGCCGGCGGTCTGCGTGCTGCCGTAGCCGGCGATCAACGAACTGTCGGATCCGGCGGTGCCGGTGCTGCCGTAGCCGGCAGTGATGTCGCTGCCCTTGCGCGCGGTCTGCGTGCTGCCATAACCGGCCGTCAGCGAGCTGTCGCTGCCCGAGGTTTGCGTGCTGCCGTAACCGGCGATCAGCGTACTGTCCGCACCGGCGGTGCCGGTGCTGCCGTAACCGGCGGTGATGTCGCTGCCTTGCCGCGCCGTCTGCGTGCTGCCGTAGCCGGCGGTGAGAGAGCTTTCGCCGCCAGCGGTCTGCGTGCTGCCATAGCCCGCGATCAAGGTGCTGTCGGCACCCGCCGTGCCGGTACTGCCGTAGCCGGCGGTGACGTCGCTGCCCTTGCGTGCGGTCTGCGTGCTGCCGTAGCCTGCGGTCAAGGAACTCTCGCTGCCGGCGGTCTGGGTGCTGCCGTAGCCGGCGATCAACGCGCTGTCCGACCCGGCCGTACCGGTACTGCCATAGCCGGCGGTGATGTCGCTGCCCTTGCGCGCGGTCTGCGTGCTGCCGTAGCCAGCGGTCAAGGAACTCTCGCTACCGGCCGTTTGCGTGCTGCCGTAGCCGGAAATCACCGCGCTGTCAGAACCGCTGGTCGCAGTGCTGCCGTAGCCGGAGGTGAGACGGCTGCCTTCCTGCGCCGTCTGCGTGCTGCCGTAGCCGGCGGTGAGCGTGCTCCTACCCGCGGCAGTCTGCGTGCTGCCATACCCTGCCAGGATGGAGCTGTCGGATCCGGCAGTCCCGGTGCTGCCATAGCCCGCGATCAGATCGCTGTGATCGCCGGCGGTTTCGGTACTGCCGTAGCCTGCGACGAGCCGGCTCTGGTCGGCGCCTGTGAGCGTGCTGCCATAAACACCGGTTTCGGTCTTCCTCGCAAGCACATCGTGCTGCTGTCCCGGAGGAGGCGCTGCGGCGACCGTGGCAACCGGGGTCGCCTCGGTTGACTGGGTCGCCTCGGTTGACTGAGTTGACTGAGTTGACTGGGTGGAAGGGGTGGCCTGGGTGGAAGGGGTGGCTGGGGTCGGCAGGGTTGCAGAGGTCGCCTGCGTTGCCGGCGCGGACGGCTCCGCTGCGGGGGTGTGGACATACGCCGGCGCAGCGGGTGCCGCCGGCTGTGGAGCGGCGCCGTAGAGCTGCATGTTGGTTGCAATATAGTCTAGCGCCTGGCTGCGATTCCCGACGAAAAGCACAGTTGCGCGCGGGAACTTGATCATCCCCTCTTCGGCCAACTGCAGCATCTCGTCGATGGCGACTTCACACACGACCCAGCGCGCATCGGCGTGCGCACTCAGATGCGCTCCGACTCCCTTGCCCCACAACAGGCCGGTAAGACCATTTTCGTGCAGTCCCGACGGTTTCCAGAATTTGCATTCCACGGGACCGGCCATCGGCCAGATCAACCCGCAGTGGTCGGCCATGTTATTGGCGCACGTACGCAATGCCAAAATCTTTTCAACAATCATCACATTACCTCACTATAAATACGACAAGAAAAACCGGAGTATTTCCCAGGCCACACGCCGGGAAACCGCGCTTCGTCGCATCCGTTCTGGCGGCAAAAAAGCCGGCCTGGGCCATCGCCAGACGCGCCTGGCCATGCCCCTCCTGCGTCTCCGCGAAACAGGCATCCAAGCCGTATAAACCAAACTTTACATGCAACAAAAGCAAGGCCACGGCATGCCGCCACATCGATCGCTCCGACTTGCTTCGTGGAAACGACTCGCAGCGTCTAATCCGGCAATCTCACGGATTGAGACTCGAATAGAATTTCATGCGCCAAATTCATGAAAAAGGGACTGGATCACTAACCTTTTTTAAATAATCGGAATTACATTTATTCATACCGAGAATTGATAGACTTTTTTATCGCGCAGCAGTTCTCGCAAGAAACGTCGGAATCATCCGTTATCCGGAAAAACGGATTGCCGTCACGCCAAAAGCGACTGAACGTCACGCGCCCAAGGCGATGCCAGGCCATTGCACCACGCGGCAACGGATGCGCACGCAGCTGCGTTGGCGAGCGTCGCCAAGATATCCCGGAAGATGCGTTCGCTCGCGTCGAGCGGGCATCGCGAGGCACTCGGCGAGGCAGCGGAATCGCAACGGGCAGGCGCTGCGATGTCGCGTCGAATGGCGGTTGTTTTGCGCTCAGCGCGCCAGGTGCGCCCGCCCGGCCGCGGTCAGCACCGCCACCTCGCGTTCGCCGTGCGTCTCCACCCGGATCCAGCCCGGCCCCGCACGCCCGTCAAGGGTGGCTTCGCCCAGCCAGGCCAGCGTGCGCAGAAGCACGCTCATGCGCACCCCCAGGCGCTTGCACAACCGCGCCAGGGCGACGCCTTCCGGCTCGGGCGCCAGCGCTTCGAGCAGCGCCCAGGTCAGTGCCGGATCAGCGGACAAGCGCCACGCCGATGTCGCGCGGCACCGCGTCGGCGGCCTCGGCCAGGTGCGGGGTCACCAGCACCGGGATCGACTTGGAGGTCGGCGTGCGCGCCTCGTCGGCGAAGCTGGACAGCGGCACCAGGCCATTGGTCTCGGGGTAATAGGCGGCCAGGCAGCCGCGCGGGATGTTGTACTCGACCAGCAGGAAACGCCGGGCATGGCGCTGCACGCCGTCTTCGCCGAGGCTTTCCAAGTCCACCCAGGCGCCGGCCTGCAGGCCCAGGTCGGCGATGTCGGCGGCGTTGATGAACAGCACCCGGCGCTCGCCGAACACGCCGCGGTAGCGGTCGTCCAGGCCGTAGATGGTGGTGTTGTACTGGTCGTGCGAGCGCGTGGTGGCCAGGGTGAACACCGGCTGCTGCGGGTGCTGGCGGCGCGCGCGGTGGATCGGGTTGTCGGTCGGCACCGCGTGCACCTTGAACACCGCGCGGCCTTCCGGCGTGTCCCACACGCGGTCGCGCGCGGTGTTGGACAGGCGGAAGCCTCCAGGCATGCGCACCCGCGTATTGAAGTCGGCGAAGTCCTCGAACACCTGCGCGATCAGCTCGCGGATGCGGTCGTAGTCGGCCACCAGCCAACGCCAGTGGATCGCGCTGCGCGCGCCGAGCGTGGCCTCGGCCAGGCGCGCGACGATCGCAGGTTCCGATAGCAGCTCCGCCGACGCCGGCGCATTGATGCCGGCCGATAGGTGCACCATGCTCATCGAGTCCTCGACGCTGACGCTCTGCGGCCCGCCTTCCTGGATGTCGATCTCGGTGCGGCCCAGGCACGGCAGGATCAGCGCGTCGCGGCCGTGCACCAGGTGGCTGCGGTTGAGCTTGGTGGTCACGTGCACGGTCAGGTCGCAGCGGCGCAGCGCGCGGTGCGTAGCCTCGGTGTCGGGCGTGGCGGTGGCGAAGTTGCCGCCCATGCCGAAGAAGGTCCTGGCGCGCCCGTCCAGCATGGCCTCGATCGCACCGACGGTGTCGAAGCCCGGCGCGCGCGGCGGCTCGAAACCGAACACCTGCTGCAGCCGGTCCAGGAACGCCGCCGGCGGCTGCTCGTAGATCATCATCGTGCGGTCGCCCTGCACGTTGCTGTGGCCGCGCACCGGGCAGGCGCCGGCGCCGGGGCGGCCCAGGTGGCCGCGTAGCAGCAGCAGGTTGGCGATCATGTGGATCGTGGCCACCGAATGCTTATGCTGGGTGATGCCCATGCCCCAGCACGCGATCAGCCGCTCCGACTTCAGGTAGATCTCGCCGGCGTGGCGCAGCTCGGCCTCGCTCAGCCCGGATTCCTCGACGATGGTCGCCCACGGCTCGGCGATCACCTCCGCGGCGAAGGCGTCGAAGTTGGCGGTGTGCTGAGTGATGAACTGCAGATCCAGTAGCCGCGGCCGCGCTTCCCGTGCCGCTTCGGCATCGCACTCCAGCACGTGCTTGATGATGCCCTTGACCGCGGCCAGGTCGCCGCCGATCTTCAGCTGGAAATAGTCCGACGAAATCCGCGTCGAACCGTTGTGCAGCATCTGCAGCTTGTCCTGCGGATCGGCGAACTTCTCCAGGCCGCGCTCGCGCAGCGGATTGAACGATACGATCGCCGCACCGCGCTTGGCCGCCTGGCGCAGCTCGCCGAGCATGCGCGGATGGTTGGTGCCGGGGTTCTGGCCGAAGATGAAGATCGCGTCGGCCAGTTCGAAATCGTGCAACGACACCGTGCCCTTGCCCACGCCGATCTGCGACTTCAGCGCGGTGCCCGACGGCTCGTGGCACATGTTCGAACAATCGGGGAAGTTGTTGGTGCCGAACTCGCGCACGAACAGCTGGTACAGGAACGCGGCCTCGTTGCTGGTGCGCCCGGAGGTGTAGAAGATCGCCTCGTCCGGCGAGGCCAGGCCGTTGAGGTGCTTGGCGATCAGCGCGAACGCGGCGTCCCAGTTCACCGGCACGTAGTGGTCGCTGGCGCTGTCGTAGCGCAGCGGATGGGTCAGCCGGCCCTGCCCTTCCAGCCAGAAGTCGCTGTACTTGGCCAGCTGCGCGACGCTGTGCTGGGCGAACAGCTCCGGGGTGGCGCGGCGCGCGGTGGCTTCTGCGGCCACCGCCTTGGCGCCGTTCTCGCAGAACTCGAAGGTCGAGGTGTGGTCGCGGTCGGGCCAGGCGCAGCCGGGGCAGTCGAAGCCGTCGGGCTGGTTGGCGTGCAACAGGGTCTTGGCCCCCTGCACCGCCACGTCCTGCTGCAGCAGGTGGGTGGCGACGGCGCGCAACGCGCCCCAGCCGCCGGCCGGCTGCGTATAGGGTTGGATGGTTTTCTTGCTCATGCGGGCTCTCCGGCGTGTTCGGCCTGGTGCAGGCGCTGCGGATGGCTATAGACGACGTAATCGTGGTCGCGGGCGAACCCGATCAGGGTCAGGCCGGCGCTGTCGGCCAGCGCGACCGCCAGCGCGGTGGGTGCGGAAATGGCCGCCAGCAGCGGGATGCCGGCCTGCGCGGCCTTCATCGCCATCTCGTAGCTGGCGCGGCTGGTGACCACGGCGAAGCCGCTGGCCGGATCCGTGCCGGCGCTGGCCAGCGCGCCGATCAGCTTGTCCAGCGCGTTGTGCCGGCCGACGTCCTCGCGCGCCAGCTGCACGCCGCCGTCGGCGTCGGCCCATCCCGCGGCGTGGGTGGCGCCGGTGATCGCGTTGAGCGGTTGCTGCTGGCGCAGCTCGCGCAATGCCCGCGCCAGCGCCGCCGGCGCGATGGCCACGCCGGCCGGCAGCGGCCGCGGCGCGCGCAGCACCGCCTCGATCGATTCGCTGCCGCATACCCCGCAGCCGCTGCGGCCCTGCAGGTTGCGGCGCCGCGCCTGCAGGGCCGCGGCATGTGCGGGCGGAATCTGCAGTTGCAGCGACACCCCTTCCAGGAAGGTATCCACGCTGACGATCTGCAACTGCGCCGGCTCCTCGACAATGCCTTCGGTGAGCGAAAAACCCAACGCGAAGTCGTGCAGGTCTTCCGGGGTCGCCATCATCACCACGAACGGCGCGCCGTTGTAGGCGAACGCCACCGGCACCTCCGACGCCACCAGATCCTGGGTGAGCGCGGTGCGCCCGTCGCGATGGCGGTGCACGCCGCGCGCGACGGCGCCGGGCCGGGAAGACGCACACGAGTCCATGGTGGCTTGCCTCCGCGAATCAGTGGAACAGCACGAACGCCTTCTGCAAGGTCACCCAGATGCCCCACAGCATCGGCACCGCGACCGCCAGCCAGGCCAGCGCCACCAGCAGCAGGTTGCCGCCATGGCCGACCTGCGCCAGCTGCGCCGCATCCAGCGCCACGCCGCCGTTGCTGCCGACCTTTTCGTGCGCCAGCTGCTTCTCCGCGGCCAGCTCCTGCGCGGTCATGAAGTGCCTGGCTGCCACCGGCCGCACCAGCAGGTTGCAGATCAGCCCCAGCACCAGCATCCCGGCCAGGATGTACATGGTGGTGTTGTACACCTGTGACGGCGGCGCGCCCAGGCCCAGCTGGTATTCGCGCATATAGCCCACCACCACCGGGCCGAGGACGCCAGCGGTGGCCCAGGCGGTCAGCAGGCGGCCATGGATCGCGCCGACCATCTGCGTGCCGAACAGGTCGGCCAGATAGGCCGGGATGGTGGCGAAGCCGCCGCCGTACATCGACACGATCACGCAGAAGATGCCGACGAACAGCGCGCTGCCGCCGACCTTGCCGGCCCACGGCGCGGCCGCGTACAGGGCGATGCCCAGCACGAAGAACACGCTGTAGGTGTTCTTGCGGCCGAGCTTGTCGGACGTGCTGGCCCAGAAGAAACGCCCGCCGATGTTGAACAGGCTGAGCAGGCCGGTGAAGCCGGCGGCAATGGCGGCGATGGCCGCCAACTGCGCGGTGTCCAGGCTGCCGAAGCCGGCATCCACGCCGATCAGGCGGCCGCCGAACACTTCCTGCAACATCGGTGAGGCCATGCCGATCACGCCGATGCCGGCCGACACGTTCAGGCACAGCACTCCCCACAGCAGCCAGAACTGCGGGATGCCCCAGACCTTGCTCACGTGCACGTGGTGGGCGGTGATCATCGCGTTGGCGCTGGCCGCCGGCGCGGTCCAGCCGGCCGGCGTCCAACCGCTCGGCGGCACCCGGTAGCCGAACGCGCCGGCCATCATGAACACGAAATACAGCGCGGCCATCACCAGGAAGGTTTCCATCACCCCCACCGAGGCCGGGCCGGCGAAATGGCGCATCAGCGCATCGGCCAGCGGGCTGCCGATCATCGCACCGCCGCCGAAGCCCATGATCGCCATGCCGGTGGCCATGCCGCGGCGGTCCGGGAACCACTTGATCAGGGTCGACACCGGCGAGATGTAGCCCAGCCCCAGGCCGATGCCGCCGATCACGCCCGAGCCCAGCCACAGCAGCCAGATCTGGTGCAGATGGATGCCCAGTGCCGAGATCACCAACCCGCCGCACCAGCACAGCGCCGAGACCACGCCGGCCTTGCGCGGCCCGGCGCGCTCCAGCCAGCCGCCCCACAGCGCCGCCGAGCAACCCAGCAGCACGAAGAACAGCGTGTACATCCATTGCAGTTCGCTGATTTTCCAGTCGCAGCTGGCCGACACGATGCGCGCGAAGAACCCCATGTCGGCCGGACACGCCACCGCCTCGGTGATGCCCAGCGCCCTGGACAGCGGCAGCCAGAACACGCTGAAGCCGTATGCCATGCCGATGCACAGATGGATCGCCAGCGCCGCCGGCGGCACCAGCCAGCGATTGAAGCCCGGCCCGGCGACGATACGTTCCTTCGACAACACGCCGGCCTGGGCCATGTGCGCGGCAATCGCCGCGCCGTTCGAGTTGCTCATTGGGTTCCCCTCGCAGTGCATCGGCTTTTATGTGATGAAGCGCATATTGCAGGCACCACAGCGCGTGGCGAGCGTAGTACGAAAGCACGATGGCGCCGAGCGTCGGATGGTCTAATAATCGACCGTAGAAAGCTTATTGCGAGCCGCAACCTGCGTATACAAGGTGACGATCCAGGCGCAGTGGGAACTGCGCACCGAGGATGGACAGCGCCTGCCGCCGCGGCTGGCGGAACTGCTGCTGGCGATCCGCGACACCGGCTCGATGGCCGCGGCCTGCCCTCAGACCGGGCTGTCCTACCGCTATGCATGAGGCACGCTGCGCGAGGCCCGGCGCCTGTTGGGACAGCCGCTGCTGCGCGCCGACGTGCGCTTCATCCATCGCCAGCTCCGCTCGGGCACGCGCCTGTTGCTGGAATGCCTGGTGGCGCAGCAGAGCCTGCCGCTGCGTGGCCTGCATGGCACCGACATGGAGGAACTGACCCACGCCGCGGTCGCCGCCTACGTCGCCAGCGGTCTGGCCGATGCCGGCTTCGGCCTGGAACCGCCGGCGCTGCGCTATGGCATGGCGTTCATCCCGATCGTCAGCGAGCGCTATTTCCTGCTGTGCCGTCGCGCGGCGCTGGACAGCGGCCGCCTGCCCCCCCCCCCCCCGATCGTGGATTCGCTGCGCAGCGATAGCTTCCAGCACGAACTCGGCCTGCTGCCCGGCTATGACACGCACGACTGCGAGGGGGTGCAGGCGCTGGCGCAGGCGTGTGCCGGGTTGGCGTGAGGCGTGAGGCGTGAGGCGGGATTGGGGATTGGGGATTCGGAATCGGGCGCCGAGGCGCTTGCGCTATGACGCTTCCGTACTGCGCCTGGGAGGGACTTCAGTCCCGACGCTGTTACCGGCTACGCCTGTTCGGAACCAGGACGCTCTGGCAAATTCGCAAGGAGGAAGGCAACGCACACCGGCACGCCAACAGCGCAATTGCGCCATTTGCGAGCAGGGTCGGTTAGGCTTTGCGCCCTTGCGCATCCGAAACGTTCCCATGCCAATGCCCATGTCGCTTCGCGTCGCCGCCGCCGGCTTCCTGTTGCTCGCCACGCATGGCGCACGCGCCGCCGACCTGCCCGCCGACGTGCTGCGCCAGCTGCCGGCCGGCTACCTGCCGCTGCAACAGCTGCGCACCGATCTCGACGGAGACGGCCGCGCCGACTACCTGGTGGCGCTGCAGCAACGCGGCGAAGCCCAGCGCGAACCGGCGCCGGCACGGCCGCTGCTGATCTTCGTGCAGCAGGCCGACGGCCACTACCGGCTGGCCGCGCGCAACGACCACGTGGTGCTCAAGCGCGACGACGGCGGCCAGTGCGATCCGTTCACCGACAGCGACGATCCGTTCGCGGCCAAGGGCCGCTATTTCACCGTGCAGAACGGCGTTTCCTGCGGCCAGCACTGGACCTACTTCATCACCTTCCGCTACGACCCCGAGCGCAAGACCTGGCTGTTCCACAAGCGCATCCGCCAGAGCTGGCAGCTGAACTCGGATCCGGCGCCGGGCGCCGATGCGTTGAAGAAGACCGCAGACAAGGTGGATGCCGCCGACCCCAAGCATCCGCTCCCCTTTGCCGAGTACGCGCCGGACTGAGTCCGCGCGCAACCGGCGCGCACGCCCTGCAACTGAGCCGGACGTAGCGAAGGCGTCGGCTGCAACCGGCAGCGTGCCAGATCGAGGTGCTCGCTTGCGGCCGCCGTCCGGGGTCTTTCGCCCCGCCCGGCGGCGGCTTGCCGCGTCCGAATCCGGCCAGCGCGGCGCCGCAACGGCGGGCACGCTATGCGCTCGATCTTCTCTTGGAGCGCACATGTCCAGCTTCGTCTGCATCGGCCTGCCCGCCGCGCCGTTCGCACCGCTGTTCGCACTCGACGATACACAGTTGCATGCGCACGGCGCGCGCCGCGTCCGCGCCGACCAGACACCGGGCTTCCCGTGCCGGATCAGCCTGGAAGACGCGCAACCCGGCGAGGAACTGTTGCTGCTGCACTACCTGCACCAGCCGGCCGACACGCCATACCGCGCCGCCGGGCCGATCTACGTGCGCCGCCACGTGCAGACTGCGACAGTGGCACCGGGCCACGTGCCCGACGCGATCCGCAGGCGCTTGATCTCGCTGCGCGGCTACGCTGCCGACGACATGCTGCTTGCCGCCGACGTGCATCCCGGCGAAACGGTCGCGGCGGCGATCGCGCAGGCCTTCGCCGATCCGCGCGTGCGCTACCTGCATCTGCACAATGCGCGCCAGGGGTGTTTCGCCTGCCGGGTGGAGCGGATCTGAGCTGGGGATCGGGAATGTTGTTCGCCGTCAAAGTGCTGTCAAGCGATTTGCGGAAAAAATCGCCATGCCGAAAGAGCAGCAGCAATTTGGACTTCCGGCGCAACCGCCTTCCTGCAGGAGGGGCTTCAGCCCCGACGCATTACCGGTAAGGCGTCGGGGCTGAAGCCCCTCCCACAAAAAAGCGCAGGTGCGGCGCATTTGCGAATTCCCGCTTTTCCGCAGCCGAATGGCTGGTCATCCCGAATCTCCAATCCCGGCTCAGACCGCCAAATTGATCCAGGTCGCCTTCATCTCGGTGTACTTGTCGAAGGCATGTAACGATTTGTCGCGGCCGTTGCCCGATTGCTTGTAGCCGCCGAACGGCGCGGTCATGTCGCCGCCGTCCCAGTAGTTCACCCACACGCTGCCGGCGCGCAGCTTGCGCGCCACGCGGTGTGCGCGGCCGATGTCGCGGGTCCACACGCCCGCGGCCAGGCCGTACTCGCTGTCGTTGGCCATGCGCAGCGCGTGCGCCTCGTCGTCGAAGGCAATCACCGACAGCACCGGGCCGAAGATCTCCTCGCGGGCGATGGTGTGTTCGTGGCCGACCTCGTCGAAGATGGTCGGCTCCACGTAGCAGCCGCCGGCGACCACTTCCACGCGCTTGCCGCCGAGCAGCACCCGCGCGCCTTCCTCGTTGCCGCGTGCGATGTAATCGAGCACGCGGTGGGTCTGCGCCTCATCCACCAGCGCGCCCATCGCCGCATCGTCGTCGAACGGATGCCGCGGCTGCATGGTGCGCCCGGCGGCGACCACGCGGGCCACGAACTCGTCCTTGATCGAGCGCTCCACCAGCAATCGCGAGGCCGCGGTGCAGACCTCGCCCTGGTTGTAGAAGATCGCGCCGGCAGCGGCCTGCGCCGCCTGCTCCAGGTCCGGCGCATCGGCGAACACCAGGTTCGGGCTCTTGCCGCCGCATTCCATGTAGGCGCGTTTCATGTTCGACAGCCCGGCGCATTGCAGCAGGCGCTTGCCGACCGCGGTGGACCCGGTGAACACCAGCCCGTCTACATCCATGTGCAGCGCCAGCGGCTCGCCAGCGCTCCTGCCGAAGCCCGGCACCACGTTGAACACGCCGTCGGGGATGCCGGCTTCGGCCACCAGTTCGGCCAGGCGCAGCACGCTCAGCGGCGATTTCTCCGAGGGCTTGAGCACCACCGAATTACCCGCCGCCAGCGCCGGGGCGATCTTCCACGCGGCCATCAGCAGCGGAAAATTCCACGGCACGATCGCGCCGACCACGCCCAGCGGTTCGCGGGTAATCAGGCCCAGTTCGTCCTGCCCGGTCGGCGCCACCTCGCCGTATAGCTTGTCCAGCGCCTCGCCGGTCCAGGCCAGGCAGCGCACCGTGGCCGCCACGTCCACGCTGCGCGCGTCGCGCACCGGCTTGCCCATGTCCAGCGATTCCAGCAGCGCCAGCTCGTCGGCGTGCTGTTCGACCAGCTGTGCCAGTTTGATGAGGGTCTTTTTGCGCTGCGCCGGCCTGGCCTGCGACCAGTGCCCGGCATCGAAGCTGCGCCGCGCCGCGGCGACCGCGCGGGCGATGTCCTCGGCCTCGCCCGCGGCGACCTGGCCGAGTACGCGGCCGTCGATCGGGCTGATGCAATCGAAGGTCTTGCCGCTGGCCGCGTCGACGTAGCGGCCGTCGATGAAGGCCTGGGTGCGCAAGTGCAGCGCGGCGGCCATCGCCTGCCATGCGTCGCGGGTGCGTGGTGCGTTCATCGGAAGCTCCGGGTCGGGAGGAAGGAACGGATCTGCGCGGCGTGCGGTCGCGGCAAGGCGGGAGCGCGCGCCGCGGCGCAGGCTGCGCTCAGAACGTGGCCGGAGTGTTGGCGCTGACGATCACTACCGTCTCGCTGCCGACGTTGCGGAACCGGTGCGGCACCCGGCTCTCGAAATAGTACCCCTCGCCGGCACGCAGCACCCGCACCTGCGCGCCAACGGTGATCTCCACCTCGCCGGCCACCACCACCCCGCCTTCCTCGCCCTCGTGCACCAGCATCGCGCTGCCGGTGTCGCTGCCCGGGGGCATCACTTCGCGCAGGATGCACATCTGCCGCTGCGGGCGATGTTGCCCGACCAGGTAGTAGTAGATGCCGTCGCTCCCCACGTCAGGCAGTTCCTCGGCGGCATAGAACGGCGCATCGGCCGGCCCGAGCTGCAGGTCCTGGGTGAAGAAATCGGCCAGCGAGATCGGGATGCCGTCCAGCACCTTCTTCAGCGAACTCACCGACGGGCTGACCTTGTTCTGCTCGATCAGCGAGATGGTGCTGTTGGTCACGCCCACCCGCTTGGCCAGCTCGCGCTGGCTCAGCCGGTGGGCGGTACGAACCCGGTGCAGGCGGGCGCCGATATCCATCGCGTGATGAGGACAGCCTTGAAGATGTTGCCGGATACTTTACACAGCCGGTCCGCGCGGTCAATTTGCCGGGCGCCGTGTGCCAGGGTCGGCGGCGCCGCCTGGACCGGTGCGCGGCGGCGCCATTTCCGCCTGATCGCGCATCGCAACGCCGACGGCGCGGCCACCCGGACGCGCCAGCGGCGCAACGCGGGCGTTGCCCCCGCCACCGCAGGCCCGGTTGGTGTAAAGTTTTTTCAACACCCCTTTCGCGTGGAGCCTGTGATGCGCCCCGAGCCGCCCTCCTCTTCCCAGGCGCTGGCCGATCACTATGCGGCCCACGCCACGCAGGCGCCCGAGAACATGGACGCGTTCTGGATGCCGTTCACCGCCAACCGCCAGTTCAAGGCACGGCCGCGGCTGCTGGCCTCGGCCGAGGGCATGTACTACCGCAGCGTGGACGGGCGCCGGATCCTCGACGGCACCGCCGGGTTGTGGTGCTGCAATGCCGGACACGCGCGGCCGCGCATCGTCGAGGCGGTGTCCCGGCAGATCGCTACGCTGGATTTCGCACCGAGCTTCCAGATGGGTTCGCCGCTGCCGTTCGTGCTCGCCGAACGCCTGGTCGAACTCGCCCCGCCGGGCCTGGACCACGTGTTCTATACCAACTCCGGCTCCGAATCGGTGGACACCGCGATGAAGATCGCGCTGGCTTACCACCGCGCGCGCGGCGAGGGCCAGCGCACCCGCTTCCTCGGCCGCGAGAAGGGCTATCACGGGGTCGGCTTCGGCGGCATCTCGGTCGGCGGGCTGCCCAACAACCGCAAGTGGTTCGGCCCGCTGCTGCCCGGTGTGGACCATCTGCGGCATACCCTGGACATCGAGCGCAACGCGTTCTCGCAGGGACTGCCCGAGCATGGTGTGGAGCTGGCCGAAGATCTGGAGCGGCTGGTCACGCTGCACGACGCCTCCACCATCGCCGCGGTGATCATCGAACCGATCTCCGGCTCGGCCGGGGTGGTGCTGCCGCCGCATGGCTATCTGCAGCGCATCCGCCAGCTATGCGACAAGCACGGCATCGTGCTGATCTTCGACGAGGTGATCACCGGCTTCGGCCGCGTCGGCAAGGCCTTCGCCGCGCAGCGCTTCGGCGTCACCCCGGACCTGATGACGACCGCCAAGGGGCTGACCAACGGCTGCGTGCCGATGGGCGCGGTGTTCGTCTCGCGCGCCATCCACGATGCCTTCGCGCACGGCCCGGCCGGCGCCATCGACCTGTTCCACGGCTATACCTATTCCGGCCACCCGCTGGCCTGCGCCGCGGCGCTGGCGACGCTGGACACCTATGCCGAAGAACAGCTGTTCGAACAGGCCATCGCGCTGGGCGAGGACTGGCAGCAGGCGATCCACGCGCTGAAGGACTTGCCGCACGTAATCGATATCCGCAACTTCGGCCTGATCGGCGCGATCGAACTGGCGCCGCGGCACGGCGCGCCCGGCGCGCGCGCCTACGAGATCTTCGAGCGCTGCTTCCACGAGGCGGACCTGCTGATCCGCGTCACCGGCGACACCATCGCGCTGTCGCCGCCGCTGATCGTGGAGCGCGAGCACATCGAGCGCATCTTCTCGGTGCTCGCCGACATGATCAGCACCACACCCTGATCCCCGCCCCCCACCTCAACCCGCTCCGCGCTCCCCACGCGCGCCGCATGCCTGGAGAACCGCTCATGCTGGTCGGCGTCCCGAAAGAGATCAAGAACCACGAATACCGGATCGGGCTGACCCCGGCCGGGGTCCGCGAACTGGTGCTGCACGGCCACCAGGTGCTGGTGCAGCGCGACGGCGGCCAGGCCATCGGCCTGACCGACGCCGACTACGAACGCGCCGGCGCGCGCCTGGCCGACGACGCGGCCAGCGTGTTCGCGCAGGCCGAGATGATCGTCAAGGTCAAGGAACCGCAGCCGGACGAATGCGCACTGTTACGCCCGGGGCAACTGCTGTTCACCTACCTGCACCTGGCGCCGGACCCGACGCAGGCCAACGCACTGCTGCATTCCGGCTGCACCGCGATCGCCTACGAGACCGTCACCGACGGCCATGGCGGGCTGCCGCTGCTGGCACCGATGAGCGAGGTGGCCGGGCGCATGGCGATCCAGGCCGGCGCGCATGCGCTGGAAAAGGCGCAGGGCGGCTGCGGTGTGCTGCTCGGCGGCGTGCCCGGGGTCAAGCCGGCCGAAGTGCTGGTGATCGGCGGCGGCGTGGTCGGCATCAACGCCGCGCGCATGGCGATGGGCCTGCACGCGCGGGTGACGGTGCTGGACCGTTCGCTGGAACGGCTCAAGTACCTGGACGAACTGTACGGCCATCAGCTGACCACGCTGTATTCCACCCGCGATGCGATCGAGCGCTGCCTGCCGCACACCGACCTGGTGATCGGCGCGGTACTGATCCCCGGCGCCGCCGCGCCCAAGCTGGTGTCGCGCGCGCAGTTGGCGCTGCTGCGGCCGGGCTCGGTGCTGGTGGACGTGGCGATCGACCAGGGCGGCTGCTTCGAGACCAGCCGCGCCACCACCCACCAGCAGCCGACCTACGAAGTGGACGGCATCGTCCACTACTGCGTGGCCAACATGCCCGGCGGCGTGGCGCGCACCTCCACCTTCGCCCTGACCAACGCCACCTTGCCGTTCGTGCTGCAGCTGGCCGAGCACGGCCTGCAGGCGCTGCGCGACGACCAGAACCTGCGCAACGGCCTCAACGTGCACGCCGGCAAGCTCACCCACCGCGCAGTGGCGCAGGCGCTGGGCGCGGAGTTCGTGCGGCCGCTGGACGCACTGGGCTGAGCGTTTCCTTCCAGGAGCACCGACTATGACCGAATCCCTGTCTCACTGCATCGGCGGCCGCCGCGTCGATTTCCGCAGCAGCGACTACGCCGAAGTGTTCGACCCGGCCAGCGGCGCGGTGGCGCGGCGCGTGCCGCTGGGCGATGCGCATGCGGTCGAGATGGCGGTGGCCGCCGCGGCGCAGGTGTTCCCGGCCTGGGCGGCGACCCCGCCGCTGCAGCGCGCGCGGGTGCTGTTCCGCTTCCGCGAGCTGCTCGAACGGCATGCCGATACCCTGGCCCGCTGCATCAGCGCCGAGCACGGCAAGGTGGTGTCCGATGCCCGCGGCGAGGTCACCCGTGGCCTGGAGGTGGTGGAGTTCGCCTGCGGCATCCCGCACCTGCTCAAGGGCGAGCATTCGGTCGATGTCGGCCGCGGCGTGGACGCCTGGAGCGAGTACGCGCCGCTGGGCGTGGTCGCCGGCGTCACGCCGTTCAACTTCCCGGCGATGGTGCCGTTGTGGATGCTGCCGGTGGCGCTGGCCTGCGGCAACAGCTTCGTGCTCAAACCCTCCGAGCACGCTCCGTCGGCCTCGCTGCTGCTGGCCGACTGGCTGCACGAGGCCGGCCTGCCGGACGGCGTATTCAACGTCGTGCACGGTGCCAAGCCGGCGGTGGACGCGCTGCTGGCGCACCCGCAGGTGCAGGCGCTGAGTTTCGTCGGCTCCACGCCGGTCGCCGCCGAGCTGTATGCGCGCGGCGGTGCGCTGGGCAAACGCGTGCAGGCGCTGGGCGGGGCCAAGAACCACCTGGTGGTGCTGCCCGACGCCGACCTGGACGACGTCGTGTCCGCCCTGCTCGGCGCCGGCTACGGCTCGGCCGGCGAACGCTGCATGGCGATCTCGGTGGCGGTGTGCGTGGGCGATGCGCTGGCCGATGCGCTGGTCGCCAAACTGGCCCCGCGCGTTGCCGCGCTGACCCTCGGCGCCGGCGCCGACGAGCCGGACATGGGCCCACTGATCAGCGCCGCGCACCGCGCGCGCGTGCGCGGCTACATCGACAGCGGCGTGGCCGACGGCGCCACGCTGGTGGTGGATGGCCGCGCCGCGCAGCCGGCGGCGCAGGCGGGTGGCTTCTTCCTCGGCGGCAGCCTGTTCGACCACGTCCGCGCCGACATGCGCATCTACCGTGAGGAAATCTTCGGCCCGGTGCTGTGCGTGCTGCGCGTGGCCGACGCCGAAGCCGCGCTGCAGCTGATCGACGCGCACGACTACGGCAACGGCGCGGCGGTGTTCACCCGCGACGGCGGCGCCGCGCGCGCCTTCGCCCGGCGCGTGCAGGCCGGCATGGTCGGGATCAACGTGCCGATCCCGGTGCCGATGGCGTTCCACAGCTTCGGCGGCTGGAAGCGCTCGCTGTTCGGCCCGCTGCACGTGCACGGCCCCGACGGCGTACGCTTCTACACCCGGCTCAAGACCGTCACCGCGCGCTGGCCGGCGGCGGCGCGCGATGCCGAGTTCGCGATGCCTACGATGCGCTGAGCCGCGCAGCGCCGCAATGCAGCACGGGCGCGCGCCGCGGCGGTGTAGCCTTGCGCGCCCCCGACCCGACCGCCGCAACCACAGGAGTCGCTCCATGATCAAGGTCAGCGTGATGTACCCGTATACGCCCGGCGCCCGTTTCGACCACGCCTACTACCGCGACACGCACATGCCGCTGCTGCAGGCGCGCATGGGCGCGGCCTGCAAGCGTTACACCGTGGACAAGGGCCTGTCTGGCGGCGCCCCCGGCAGCGACCCGACCTATGTCGGCATGTGCCACATCTTCAGCGACTCGGTGGAAGCGTTCCAGGCCGGCTTCGGCCCGCACGCTGCAGAAATCCTCGGCGACATCAAGAATTACACCGACCTGACCCCAGTGATGCAGATCAGCGAGGTGGTGGTCGGCTGAGGCGCTGTTCGGGACCGGGGACCAGGGACCGGGGACCCGGAAAAGCGTCGGTACGCTTGCTGGCGGGACTCGGAACAGCAAACCACGCCAGGGCCATCGTCCGCGTGGAACGCGCTTTCCCTCGTCCCTCGTCCCTCGTCCCTGGTCCCTGGTCCCGTCCCCCAAGCCCACCCTCTACAATGCCGCCCCCGCCGCAACGCAACGCCCTGCCCCCGATGAACATCGTCGTCAAAGAAGACCTCAAGGCCTACATCGATCCGCTCACCGCCGACGAGTACGCGGCGCTGGAGCGCAGCCTGCTCGCCGAAGGCTGCCGCGATGCGTTGGTGCTGTGGGGCGAGATCCTGGTCGACGGGCACAACCGCTACGGCATCTGCCAGAAACACGGACTGCCGTTCCAGACCGTGCAGAACACCCGCTTCCAGTCGCTGCAGGACGTGCACCTGTGGATGATCGACCAGCACCTGGGCCGGCGCAGCGTGTCCGATTTCCAGCGCGGCGTGCTGGCGCTGCGCAAGCGCGAGATTCTGGCCGAGCGCGGCAGCCGTGCCGCCGCGCCGCCCGCGCAATCCGCCGACGGCGCCGATGCCGCAGCAACCGATGCGCATGACGATGCAGCGCCCTGGGCCGATGCGTCGGCCGGCGCAGACGGCGCGAGCGTCCAGGCGATGCCGGCGCCGCTGAGCCGTGCCGACCTGGCGCGCGCCGCGCGGCTCAGCAACAGCCAGGTGCTGCAGATCGAGAAGATCCAGAAGCAGGCCACCGCCGAAGTGGTGGAAGCGGTGAAGTCCGGTGCGATCTCGATCAACGCCGCCGCCGCAGTGGCCAGCCTGCCCGAGGACGAGCAGCGCGCCGCGGCCATCGCCGGCAAGGACGAACTCAAGCAGGCGGCCAAGCGCGCCCGCGCGTCCAGGCGCAAGCCGCGCGAAATCCCGCCCCCCGGACCGAAGGGCGATGCCGATGCAGCGCAAGGCGGCAACGAACTGGCCGCACTGCGCCAGCGCGTGGCCGAGCTCGACGCCGAGAATCGGACGCTGCGCGAGGAAGTGGCGGCATTGCGCGCGCAGTTGCAGGAGTGATCCGGCATCGGCCCGCCACGCATCGGTCCGATGCGCAGCACATGCAGCAGGGACTTCCATCTCCCGGTTTTTGCAGCAACGCCGCGTCGGGACTGAAGTCCCTCCCACAGGGACGCCGCCCGCGTTCCACTGAGACGCCACGCACATCGATGACAACACAAGCCATCGTTCGCAGGCACTTGCCACGCGACACGCGCCCAGCCCTGCCCACACAATGAAATCCACCTAACCCGGCGCTGCGTACACTGGATGGCATGAGCGTTTCTTCCCCATCGATGCCGCCCGATCCGCGCCGTGCGCAGCTACGGCGCATGAAGCTGCTGGCGGCGCTGTTGCTGCTGGCGATGCTGGCCGGCTTCCTGCTCAGCCACGTCATGGGCATGCATGGCGCCTGGGCCTGGATCGGCGCGTTCTGCGAGGCGGCCACGGTCGGCGCGCTGGCCGACTGGTTCGCGGTGGTGGCGCTGTTCCGCCATCCGCTGGGGCTGCCGATCCCGCACACCGCGATCATCCCGCACGGCAAGGCGCGCATCGCCGACAGCCTGGCGCTGTTCGTGCGCGACCATTTCCTGGAACCGACGGCGCTGCTGGCCAAGCTCAGCGCGTTCGATCCGGCCAAGCGGCTGGGCCAGTGGCTGGCCGAACCGGCACAGGCCGGCAAGCTGGCCGAGCTGGCCCGCGGCTGGGCGCTGCAGGCACTGGACCTGCTCGACGAGGCCGCGGTGCGGCGCCGCATCCACGGCTTCGTGGTGGCGCGCCTGCACGAATGGAACGCGGCCGCGACCGCCGGCGAGATCCTCGACCTGCTCACCGCCGATGGCCGCCACCAGGCCCTGCTCGACGAAGCGCTGACCCGGCTCGGCCGGCATCTGGACGATGCGACGGTGAAGCAGCGCGTGTCGGCGATGATCGTCAAGTACGCGCGCCGCGAATGGCCCAAGCTGGTCGGCACGGTAGAATGGGTCAAGCCGGTGGAAGGCATCGCCGACACCCTGGCCGAACGTCTGGCGCATGCGCTGCTGGACGAACTGCAGGACGTGCTGTCGCAGCCGCAGCACCCGCTGCGCCAGGACTACGAGCGCTGGCTCGGCGGCTACGTGCAGCGCCTGCGCAACGACCCGGCCACCGCCGACAAGCTGCAGGCGATGAAGCAGCGGCTGATCGAGCATCCCGGCGTGCAGGACTACGTGCAAGGCCTGTGGGAGCAGATCCACGCCAGCCTGCGCGAGGACCTGTCGCGCAGCGATGGTGTACTGGTGCAGCATCTGCAACGCTCGCTGGGCGCGCTCGGGGAGTCCCTGTCCCAGGACCGGGCCTTGCGCGACGCGCTCAACCAGCACCTGCTCGGCGGCGCGGAGAAGCTGACCCAGCGTCTGCGCAGCGGCGTCACCGAGCACATCGCGCAGACCGTGAAAGGCTGGGACGAACGTCACCTTGTGGAGCAGCTGGAGCTGAGCGTCGGCCGCGACCTGCAGTACATCCGTTTCAACGGCACCCTGGTCGGCGGCCTGATCGGAGTGGCGCTGCACGCAGCCGTCACGCTGATTCCATGAATGGTTTTAGATGAGCATCCCTGCTGTGCGTCGCTAGTGCTGGCAAGGCAGCGATGATCGCGCTAGCGTGAGTCGCAAGGCGCCTGCAGGGCTGCCGCTTTCATCGTCAATGCCATCCCGTACAGACCGATGGGACGCCGATGCCTGCGCATCGCCAGCGTTCGCAAAAGGAAAGGGTTCATGCCGAAGAACCACTGGACACTCGCTGCCGGCCCTGCGCGCTTGGCGCTGGGCGCCGCCCTGGCGATGCTGCTGCTCGGGTTGCTGGCAGCGGCGCTGCTCGCACGCAGCCTGCACGAGCGTAATCGCCAGCAGGCCCGCGACCGCTTCCAGCAACTGACCACCCACGTCACCGGCGAGTTGCAGCAACGCCTCAACGTCTACGAACACGGCTTGCGCGGCGCGCGCGGCGCCGTCATCGCCGCTGGCGGCGACCACATCAGCCGGGAACGCTTCGAGCGCTACAGCAACTCGCGCGAATACCAGCGCGAATTTCCCGGGGTGCGCGGCTTCGGCTATATCCGCCGGGTGACCCAGGCCGACGAAGCCGCTTTCCTGCAGCACGCGCGCAGCGACGGCGCGCCGTCGCTGCAGATCCAGCAGTTTGCGCCGCACGAAGGCGAACGCTTCGTGATCCTGTATATCCAGCCGCTGCGGCTCAACAATCCTGCGCAAGGCTTCGACATCGCCTCCGAGCCCGCGCGACGCGCGGCGGCACTCGCCGCGGCACGCTCGGGTCAGCCGACCATTACCGCGCCGATCCGCCTGGTACAGCGTCCCGGGGTCGGCAACAGTGGCTTCCTGTTGCTGCTGCCGGTCTACCGCGAAGGCCTGCCGCTGCGGACCCCGGAGCAGCGCTGGCAGGCCACCACCGGCTGGGCCTATGCGCCGTTGAACATCGACGAGGTGCTGGCGGTCTCGCCCAACCACGCCCACGAATTGCAACTGACCCTGGCCGACAGCGAGAACGGCACCCAGCCGTTCTATCGCGGCGGCGGCGCCGACGCGCAGGCGCCGGCAGCGCAGTTGCACGCAGAACGCAGCCTGCCGGTCTACGGCCGCCGCTGGCTGCTCAGCGCGCAGGCGACGCCGAGCTTCGTGCGCTCGCTCAACCAGACCTCGCCGCTGCTGGCCGGCGGCCTGGCCGGGGGCATTTCGGCGCTGCTCGCCGCGCTGCTGTACCTGTACCTGACCGGCCGCCACCGTCGCGACCTGATCCTGCGCGAGCAGAGCCAGCTGGCCGCGCTGGTCGGCAGTTCCAGCGAGGCGATCGTCGCCGAAGATGTGCATGGCCGCATTACCCACTGGAATCCGGCCGCCGAACGCATCTTCGGTTACGCCGCTGCGCAGGCCATCGGCCAGCCTCTGCAGGCGCTGCTCGGCGCGCAGGTGCGCGACGCCAGCGGCAACGGCACACAGCTGCGCAAGCTGCGGCATCGCGACGGCCATATGCTCAGCGTGCTGGCCAGCGCCTCGCCGATCGTGGACAACGACGGCGACATCGTCGGCCAGTCGCACCTGCTGCACGACGTGTCCGAGCGGGTACGTGCCGAGGCGCGGGTACTGGAACTCAACGCGACGCTGGAACAGCAGGTGGCGCAGCGCACCAGCGAACTGGTCACCTATTCGGCGCTGCAGCGCGCGATCCTGGCCAACGCCGGCTACGCGATCGTGGCCACCGATCCGGACGGCACCATCACCCTGTTCAACCCTGCCGCTGAAACCATGCTCGGCTATCCCGCGCACGAGATGATCGGGCGCAAGGCCACCGGCCTGTTCCTGGATCCGGAGCAGCTGGCCAGCCGCGCCGAACGCATGGCCGCGCAATCGGGCATGGCGGTGGCGCCGGCATTCGAATCGGTGGCCGCGCTGTCCACGCTGGGGCGCAGCGACACCCGCGAATGGACCTACGTCAGCAAGGACGGCCGTCCGTTCCCGGTGCTGCTGACGCTGAGCACGCTGCGCGACGAAAACGACCAGGTGATCGGCTATCTCGGCATCGCCGTCGATCTGACCGAGCAGAAGCGCCGCGAGCGCGAATTGCGCCTGGCGATCGACGCGGCGGAGACCGCCAACCAGTCCAAGAGCGATTTCCTGGCCAACATGAGCCACGAGATCCGCACGCCGATGAACGCGATCCTGGGCATGCTGTACCTGCTGCAGCACAGCGAGCTGCCGCAGGCGGCCAAGGACATGATCCAGAAGAGCGACGCCTCGGCACGCACGCTGCTGGAGATCATCAACGACATCCTCGACTTCTCCAAGATCGAATCCGGGCGCATCGACCTGGAATCGGAACCGTTCGACCTGAACCAGCTGCTGGAGAACATCGCCGCGCTGATGACCTCGGCGATCAGCGCCAAGCCGGTGGAGATGATCGTCGAACCGCTGCCGGCCGGCTGCCGCTGGCTGCGCGGCGATGCGCTGCGCCTGAACCAGGTGCTGATCAACCTGGTCGGCAACGCCATCAAGTTCACCGAACAGGGCGAAGTGGCGTTGTCGGTGCGCAGCTTCCCCAGCGGCGAAGCGGGCAAGATCAAGCTGTTCTTCTCGGTGCGCGACACCGGCATCGGCATCGCCCGCGACAAGCAGAGCCTGATCTTCTCGCCGTTCCTGCAGGCCGACACCTCCACCAGCCGCCGCTACGGCGGCAGCGGCCTGGGCCTGACCATCAGCCGGCGCCTGGTGGAACTGATGGGCGGCCAGCTGGAAGTGCAGAGCACGCCAGGCCGAGGCAGCGATTTCTATTTCGCGATCAGCTTCCCGGTGCTGCCGGCGCCGGCCGCCGAGGCGGAGCATCCGGAGGCGCGGCGGGTGCTGATCGCCGACGACCACGACCTGGTACGCAGCAACCTGAGCAGCATCGCCAGCGGCTTCGGCTGGCAGGTGGAAGCGGTGGCCAACGGCACCGACGCGATCGCCGCGGCTGGCACGGAACGCGAGGGCTTCGACGTGATCCTGCTCGACTGGCGCATGCCCGACCTGGACGGGCTGCGCGTGGCGCAGCGCATCCGCGCGCAATCGGCGGCGGACCGGCAGCCGATCATCGTCATGGTCACCGCCTACGAGCGCCGCCTGCTGGAAGAGCAGCACCACGCGCCCAGCGACGTGGACGCGGTGATGACCAAGCCGGTCACCGCCTCGGCGCTGTACCGCACCATCGCCACCCTGCTGGCACTGCGCCGCGGCGACGGCCCTGCGCCCTTGCTCAGCGGCGACGGCACCCCACGCCTGGCCGGCGCGCGGCTGCTGGTGGTGGACGACAGCGAGATCAATTGCGAGGTCGCGCAGCGCATCCTCGAAGGCGAAGGCGCGCTGGTGGAACTGGCCCACGACGGCGAGCAGGCGCTGCAACGGCTGCGGCGCGATCCCAGCCGCTTCCAGCTGGTGCTGATGGACGTGCAGATGCCGACCCTGGACGGCTACGAGGCCACCCGCCTGCTGCGCGAAGACACCCGCCTGGCCGGCCTGCCGGTGATCGCACTGACAGCCGGCGCCTACCGCCAGCAACAGGAGCTGGCACTGGCCAGCGGCATGAACGGCTTCATCGCCAAACCGTTCCAGGTCGAGCAACTGATCGCGATCATCCGCCAGTTCCTGCCGCTGCGGCTACCGCCGGCGTTGGAGCCGCTGCCGGCCGCCACGGCCGAGGTCTGGCCCAATCCGGATCCGCACCTGCTCGACGCCGTGCAGGCGCAGCGCCTGTGGAGCGAACGTGCGCCTTACCAGCGCTACCTGCTGAAATTGCTGCAGGACACCCCGGATCCGGCGGCGACGCTGCAGGCGTTGCTGGATCCGCAGGCGCCGGCGGCGGCGATCTCCTACGTGCACAAGCTGCGCGGCTCGGCCGGCTCGCTGGCGCTGCCGGCGCTGGTCGCAGCCAGCGCCGCGCTGGAGGAACGGCTCCACGACGCACCGGCACAGGCCGACGCCGCGATCGCCGCGTTGGACACGGCAATGCAGGCGACGGCCGCGGCGATCCAGCGCTTCGTGGCCGCGGCCGAGGCGGCGCAGGCCCTGCGGGACGCGCCCCTTGCCGGCGACGGCGCCGCCTCCGCGAAGCCGCTGCAGCAGCAGTTGCAGCACCTGCTGCAGGCCCTGGACAGCGACGACCCGGACCGCGTCGAGCGCGTACTGCACGGCCTAACGCCAGCGCTGCCGGTGGCGATGGCCACCGAGCTGACGCAGTTGGTCGAGAGTTTTTCCTTCCGCGAGGCCGAGGCGAAAGTCAGTCGCTGGCAGGCCGATGCAAGTCAATAGCATTCGCAGCGCCGGTCCAATCCAGCTGACGTTGGGTGCACACGACAAGGAACGACGATGGTCCAGTCCCCCATCCTGTGCGTAGACGAAGAAGCCAGCAACCTGGCGCTGATCCGCCAGATCCTGCCCGAGAACTACACGCTGGCCTTCGCCAAGAACGGCGCCGAGGCGCTACACGCGGTGGTCAAGCATCGCCCGGCGCTGATCCTGCTCGACGTCGACCTGCCCGACCTGGACGGCTACACCATCGCCCGCAGCCTGAAAAAAGAAACGCGCACCGCGGCGATCCCGATCATCTTCGTCACCGGCAAGGACGACGACTGGAGCGAACGCGGGCCGCGCGGCGACGTACCGCAGCGCGCCAGCACGGATGAAGCGGCGCGACTGAGCGAGGGCTGAGCCTCACGCCCGCTGTCCGCACCACTGAGTGAAGTGGTGAATTTTCCGGGCTAGCATGCAGTCGGGACTGAAGTCCCTCCCACAAGCGGCCTCGCAGCTCCGCGGCGCCGGTGGGGTCCTTGTGGGAGCGGCTTCGGTGCGACGAGCGCAGCGGCCGGCCTTTCGGCTTCGGACGTTATCGCGACTGAAGCCGCTCTACAACCGCAACCTGAAAGACGAAAACGCTCTGGCGACCCACCCTCAGCGCCGCTGCAACCGCCAGGCGCGATGGATGCGCGGATTGCGCTCGAAATCCGCGGCGATGGTCTGCGCGGTGATCTCCTCGCACAGCGCGAATTCGGCCAGCGCGTCCGCGTCCAGCTTGAAGCGGCGGAAGTTGTTGGAAAAGTACAGCACGCCCTCCGGCATCAGCCGCGCCACCGCCGCGCGCAGCAGCCGCACGTGCTCGCGCTGCAGATCGAAATCCTCGGCGCGCGCGGAGTTGGAGAAGGTCGGCGGGTCGCAGAAGATCACGTCGTAGCGGTTCTTCTCCGCTTCCAACCAGGTCAACACGTCGGCCTGCACCAGCCGGTGCTGGGCGCCACCCTTGCCGTTGAAGCCCAGATTGTCGGCGCACCACTGCAGGTAGGTGCCGGACAGGTCCACGCTGGTGGTGGAATCGGCGCCGGCCACCGCCGCCTGCACGCTGGCCACGCCGGTGTAGCAGAACAGGTTGAGGAAGCGCTTGCCGCGCGCCTGCTGCGCCATCGCCCCACGCAGCGGGCGGTGATCCAGGAACAGGCCGGTATCCAGATAATCGAACAGGTTCACCCGCAACAATGCGTCGTGTTCGCGCACCACCAGGAACTCGCCGCGCTGCTCGAAACGACCGTACTTGCTGCCGCCCTTGCCGCGCTCGCGCGACTTCAGCGCCACCCGCTCGGCCGGCACCTCGAATACCTCGCGCGCGGCGGCCAGCAGCTCGTTACGGCGGCGGCGCACGTCGGCGTCGGGGATTTCTTCGGGTGCGGCGTATTCCTGCACGTGCAGGTAGGTGCGCGCCTGGCCGCCGTCTTCCTGGTACACGTCGATCGCCGCCGCGTACTCGGGCAGGTCGGCGTCGTAGGCGCGGAAGCAGCTGACCCGTTCGCGCGCGCGCCAGCTCTTGAACTTGCGCAGATTCTTGCGCAGCCGGTTGGCGACCATCTGTGCGCCGTCGCTGAGCGCGCGCGGCGCCTCGGCCGGCGCGCGCGGCGCCACCGCGATCGGGTCGCAGACGATCAACGGGCATTCCAGCGCGCCATTGAACATCTGGTATTTCTTGGCCGCGCGCAGGCCGCTGGCATAGGCCAAGTCGGCATTGCCGCACAGCAGGCTGGCGCGCCACTGCGGCACCGCGCGCTTGAGCGCCTCGCCCAGGCGCCGGTACAGCGCGGTGTCGGCGGCCAGGCGTTCGTCGTAGGGCGGATTGCACACCACCGTGCCCAGCGCCTGCGCCGGCGTGCGCAGGTCGGCGACATCGCGCACCTCGAACACGATCGCCGCGGCGACCCCGGCCGCCTGCGCGTTCTCGCGCGCGGCGCGGATCGCATGCGGATCGATGTCGCTGCCGTGGATCACCGGCTGCAGTGCGGCGCGGCCGGCCGCTTCGCGCTGCCGTGCCTCGGCCAGCAGGATGCGCCAGGCCTCCTGGTCGAAGCCCAGCCAGCGGCTCGGTGCGGCACTGAATTCCAACGGGCCGGCGTCGCCACGGCGCGCGGCGGCGAGATCGCCGCGCAGCAGGCCAGGGGCGACGTCGGCGGCCATCAGCGCGCCTTCGATCAGCAGCGTGCCGCTGCCGCACATCGGATCCAGCAGACCGCCGCCCTGCGCATACAGCTGCGGCCATTGCCCGCGCAACAGTACCGCCGCGGCCAGGTTCTCCTTCAGCGGCGCGGCGTTCTGCACCTGGCGCCAGCCGCGCCGGTGCAGCGAGCCGCCGCCCAGGTCCACCGACAGCGTGGCGCGGCCCTTGCGCAGCGACAGGTTCAGGCGCAGATCCGGATCCTCCACGTCCACCGACGGCCGCTCCAGGCCTTCGCCGCGCAGCGTATCCACCACCGCGTCCTTGACCCGCTGCGCGGCGTAGCGCGCATGCGTGATCGCGGTACCGGACACGTGCGCGTCCACCGCCAGGGTGTGCTGCGAGGTCAGGTGCGCGCGCCACGGCAATGCCGCCACGCCGGCATACAGCGCGGTCTCGTCGGGGCAATCGAACTCATCCAGCGGCCACAGCACGCGGCTGGCCAGGCGCGACCACAGCACCGCACGCTGCGCATCGCGCAGTTCACCCTCGCTATTGACCCCGGACACGGTAGCGGTGGCTTTGGCAACGCCGAGCGCGAGCAACTCGTCGACGAGCAGGTATTCCAGGCCCTTGGCGCAGGAGACGAAGAATTTCACGGGAATGCGGACCACACGAAGAAGGAGGGATGCGCGGGCGGGCGCCAGGCCCGCCCCGCGCGTATCGCGGCAGCGCGGCCCACGGCGGGCGGGCGGCGGCAACGGACGGGAAGACGCGAATGGTCGGCCATCGCGCCCGCCATTACCAGCCCGGGGCGCGGTCCACGCGCGGCGCGCGCTCACCACGGCGCCAGCCGCCAGCGCTCGGGGTCGGCCTGCAAGCGCGTGTCCAGGCGCAGGCTGTCGAGGAAGGCGGCATCGTGCGAGATCACCAGCAGCGCGCCCGGATACTGCAGCAGCCGTGCTGCAGCGCGGCGCGCGTTCAGGTCGCGGCGGCAGCGCTCAGCCGCCGGCCAGGAACGCGTCGTGGTACTCGGCCTCGGCCACCGGCGGCAGCCGGTCGCCGAAACCGATCGCCTGGAAGTACCCGGCCGGCACGCCGGGCAGCACCAGTCCCGGTTCCGGTGCGAAGCCGAAGCGCGCATAGAACGCCGGCTCGCCGAGCACCACGCAACCGGCCGCGCCCAGCGCCTGCAACTGCGCCAGGGCCTCGCGCACCAGCCGTGTGCCCAGTCCCTGGCGCTGGTGGCCCGGCCCCACCGACAGCGGCCCCAGCGCGTACCAGCCGCGGCTGCCGTCGGACAGTTGCAGCGGCGACACCGCCACATGGCCGACGATGTAGCCGTCGTGCTCGAGCACCAGCGACAGGGTCAGCGCGCCGTCCGCGCGCAGCCGTTCGATGATCTGCTGCTCGTCGTGGCGGCTATGCGCGACGCGGAAGAACGCGACCATGGTCAGCGCCTCGATCGCGGCGTGGTCGGCTTGGGTTTCGGCGCGGATGTTCAGTTCCATCGGGGGCTCCGGTTGATGCAGCGGCCTGCTGCGCAGGGCGCGCCGCTCACAGCGTTTCCAACAGTTCGGCGAACGCGCGCGCCGACGCTTCGACGTGGCCGCCAAGCCGGTGCATGTCGTCGACCAGCAGCAGCCGCGCCGCGCGCGCCTGCGCCCAGGCGATCACCTCGGCGGCGGGAATCAGTTCGTCGTGCCAGGCGTGCACGATGGAGATCGGCACCGGCGCCGCGTCCAGCGCCGGCATCCAGCCCATCTTCGTCGGCGGCACCATCAGGAACAGGCCGCGCACCGGCACGTGTAGCGACACCTGAGCGGCGATGTACGCGCCCAGGCTGGACCCGGCCAGCACCACCGGTCCGCGCTGCGCGGCGGCCTGCGCCAACCCCAGCAGGCGCTGCAGCCGTGCCGGCACGTCGCCGAGCTGGCTAACCTCGCGGCGCGCGTCCAAATCGGTGAAATCCGGACGCTCGTGGCTCCAGCCCAGGCGCTGCGCGACCTCGGCCAGCGCCGTGACCTTGATCGCGTCCGGACCGCTCTCGAACCCGTGCGCGAGGACGCAGTGGCCGCGGCTCACAGCGCCATCACCGCATCGCCGAGCCGCAGCGTGCCGCCGTGCACGATCCGCGCGCACAGGCCGCCATGGCCGCGCATCGCGTTGTAGCCGCCGGGACCCAGTGCGTCCTCCATGCGCGAGCACGGATCGCACGGCGCGATGCCTTCCAGCTCGACCTCACCGATGCGGAAGCGACGCCCTTTCAACGCGATCAGCGGAATGCCGGAGACGACCAGATTGCGCCGCAAGGTCGCCGGCGCCAACTGCGCATGGCCGGCCAACGCGGCGATCGCCGGCAGGTGTTCGGCCTGGATCAGGGTCAGCCCGCGCCTGCCGTTGCGGCCGGCGTAGCGATCGCCGAACAGGCCGCCATCGGCATGCGCCACCGCCTGCGCCACTTCGAGCATCGGCACGTCGCGCGCCGGGCGCAGACCTATCCAGTCCACGCGTCCGGCGCGCGGCAACGTGGCGAGCAGCGTCGCCAGCGGGCTATCGGGATTCAGAGTCATCGGCGGGATTCAGAGCGATCGGCGAATGCTAGCATCCGCGCATGCCGCAGATCCCGCCGTCGCCCATCCACGATGCTCCCCTGCCCTACGTGGAACGGCTGCAGGCGCGCTCCGTGGACGCGATCGACCTGGCCGTGATCCATTGCACCGAACTGCCCGACCTGGCCAGCGCGCGCGCCTACGGCGAACGCGTGCTGTATGCGTCCGGCACCGGCAACAGCGGCCACTTCTACATCGACCGCGACGGCAGCGTGCACCAGTACGTGCCGCTGCAGCGGGTGGCGCACCACGTACGCGGCTACAACCCGCAGTCGCTGGGCATCGAACTGGTCAACCGCGGGCGCTATCCGCATTGGCTGGATTCGCGTCACCAGGCGATGCATGAAAGCTACCCGTCTGCGCAGATCCAGGCGCTGATCGCGCTGCTGCAACAGTTGCAGGCCCAGCTGCCGCAGCTGCGCCACATCGCCGGCCACGACGCGCTGGACCGCAGCCGCGAGACCGCCAGCGACGATCCGGCGCTACAGGTGCAGCGCAAGCTCGATCCCGGCCCGCGTTTTCCGTGGCCGCAGGTGCTGGAGGCGGTGGCGCTGACGCCGTATGCGCCTTCCGAGCGCTGACACCGCTCCCTGTGGAGCAGCTTCAGCCGCGACGAGCGAAGTGGTGGATTTTTCCGACTTGGCACGCAGTCGGGACTGAAGTCCCTCCCACAAGCGGCCTCGCAACTCCACGGCGCCGGTGGAATCCTTGTGCGACTTCAGCCGCGACGAGCGCAGCGGCGGGCCTTCCGGTTTCGGACGTTATCGCGGCTGAAGTTGCTCCTACAACGACAGCAGCTGCCACGCCGCCGCACATTGCCGGCACGGCGCCGCAGGCTCAGCGTAGACCGAGATAGTTCTTCTCGCCCGCGGTCACCGCCTGCTCCAGGCGATTGCCGAACGGCGCCAGCGGGCACACCACGTGCGCAGTGAACGCGCAGGGCGGGTTCTGCGCCAGGTTGAAGTCCAGCACGATGCGCCCGCCCTGCGCCGGCTCGACGAACAGATAGCGCGCGCCGCCATAGCTCTCGCGGCCGCTGGTGCGGTCGGTGAACGGGAAGAACAGCCGCTTGCCATCGTCGCCGCGCAGTGCCTGCAGCCGGTAGCGGCGGCCGCCGAGTGTGAATTCGGCGCTGCCCGCCAGCACCAGCGGCTGCGGCGTGCCGATCGAAGTGAGCAGCACGAGCGCACGCGGCATCGGCGCCGGATGCCAGTCGGCGACCACCCGCCAACGCGGATCGATCGGAAAATAGTCGATGCCGCGGAAGCTGCTGCGCGCGGCCGCATGCGGATCGCGGAAGCGCCAACCGAACAGCTTGCCGGTGCGCACCACGTAGAACTCCTGCTCGCCCAGCGCTAGCCGCGTCTCGGCGCCGTGCGCCGCATCGGTGTCGAGGCGACCGGCACGGAACGGCTGCCCGCGCACCGTCGGCACGGCGTCCGCGGCGGCCTCGAACGCTACGCTGGCATCGGCATCGATGCGCAAGCTGCCCAGGTGCGCCGGACCGGCCGGCAGTTGCACCTCGTTGTCTGCGGCGCTGCCCACTTGGTGCACGCCGCTGCGCAGGCGGCCGGAGCCGGTATAGCTGAGCCAGCCGCCCGGTGCGCGCAGCAGCGCCACCCGCTGCGCGCGGCGCTGCTCCACCGCCATCCGGTAGTGCGCGTCGGCTTGCGAGCGCGGCGAGGCGTCGGCGCCGGCCGTGCGCGGACGTTCGCCGCAAGCGGCCAGGCTCAGCACCACCGTCAGCATCCACATTCCACGCCAGCGCATCGCCTCAGCCCCCATACTTGCCACCCGTGCCTCCTCCACACCACACTACGTCGCTGCCCCACCGGCGCGCCTGCCACAGCGGCTAGCCGCTGGCACGCGGCCTCGCCGGATCGGCGATCCAGCCGCTCCACGATCCGGCATACAGGCGCGCACCGTGCAGGCCGGCATGCTCCAGCGCCAACAGCAGATGGCAGGCGGTCACACCCGATCCGCACATCAGCACCACCTCGCGCGGATCGCGCCCGTGCAGCAACGGCTCCAGTTCGGCGCGCAATTCCTGCGGCGGGCGCAAGCGCCCATCGCGCAGGTTCTGGCCCAGCGGTCGGTTGATCGCGCCGGGCACGTGCCCGGCGATCGGATCGATCGGTTCGACTTCGCCGCGGAAGCGCTCGGCGGCGCGCGCATCCAGCAACCAGCCCGGCGCCTCGTGCAGGCGCGCGGCGATTTCCTCGGCAGCGGCGATACGGCCGGCATCGAAGCGTTGCGGGTACGGCGGCAGCGGCGACGGCGTTGCGGCGGCATCGGTTTCCGGCAGGCCGAGCCGGCGCCATTCGGCCAGGCCGCCGTCGAGCACGGCGACGCGGCGATGCCCGAGCAAGCCCAGCATCCACCATAGCCGCGCCGCGGCCATGCTACCGTCGCCGGCGTCGTAGACCACCACCTGTGTGTGCGGCGCGATGCCCCAGCGCCCCAGCGTCTGCGCGAACGCATCGGCCTCTGGCAACGGATGCCGGCCCAGGCCGCGGCGGCCGAGGTCGGACAGATCGGTATTTAAATCGGCGTACACCGCGCCGGGCAGATGCGACTGCATGTAGGCCTGGCGCGCGAGCTGCGCGGCCTGCGGATCGGCAAGCGCGGCGGCAGCGAAACGCGCATCCACGATGCGTAGCTCAGGGTGGCCGAGCGCAGCGGCCAGCGTCGGCGCATCGACCAGCCGTTGCCAGTCCGGTGACGGTTCGCTCATGCGGTTTGCTCCAGTCGTCGGCGCAGGTTGAGCAGGATCGCCGCGGTCGCGCCCCAGATTCGCTGCCCCGGCCAGCCGTATTCCAGCACCACCCGCGGCCGCCCGCGATAGTCGGTCTCGATACTGCGCAGGTTGTCCGGCGCCATCAGATAGGCGAGCGGCACTTCGAACACTTCGGCCACTTCGCCGGGATGCGGCTGCGGCACGAACGCCGGATCGAGCGCGGCCACCACCGGCATCACCCGGAAACCGCTGATGGTCACGAACGGATCGAGATAGCCCAGCGCTTCCACCTGCGTTGCGGACAACGCGATTTCTTCTTCGCTTTCGCGGATCGCCGCGGCCACCGCATCGGCGTCGTCGGCTTCGATGCGGCCGCCGGGAAAACTGACCTGGCCACCGTGGTGGCGCAGGCTGTCGGTACGGCGGGTGAGCAGCACGTGGGTGCCGTCGGCGCGCGGCGACAGCCCGACCAGCACCGCCGCCTCGGCCGGTGCGCCATCGGGCAGCAGATCGTGCAGTTCGTGATGATTCCAGCCGGGGCCGCTGGGCGGCAGCTGCAGCGGATGCAGCGCGCGCAGCAGGCGCGTGCGCTCTGCCAGGCGCTGGCCTGGCGTAGGGGACCAGCCGCGCTGCGGCAATATCTCCTGCATGTAGCGCTGGCGCTCGGCGTCGCTCATGCCGCGCCAACGCGCGATCTCGTCGCCGCTGCGCAGGCAGCCCGCGCAGTAGCCCTGCGCATCGAGGGCGCAGATGCCGATGCAGGGCGTGAGCAGTGCATGGGGGACGGGATCCATCGGATTCGACACTTGCTCAGACTAGCGCGATTCGCCGGAAACGGCACTTTCCCTACCGCAAAAAAAATTGCGCCGGCGTTGCCGCCGGCGCAATCGTGATGGACTGCGCAGCGCGCTTACTTGACGCTGATCAGCTTGATCTCGAACTGCACCGCCACGTTCGGCGGGAACGGCGTGCGCGGGTCGGCGCCATAGGCCTTGTCCGGCGGCAGGGTCACTTCCCACTTGGAACCGGCCGGCATCTGCAGCAGCGTGTCGCGCATGGCCTGCATCTCGACTTCGCTGACCTTGATCGACGGGATCTGCTGCGCCGGACGCGCCTGCGCCGGGCGCTGGCCGAACGCGTACGGACCGGCCACTTCCAGCTGCACGGTGCTGGCCTGAGTCGGCTTGGCGCCCTTGCCGGCTTCGATCACGCGGTACTGCACGCCGCTGGGCAGCGTCTGCACGCCGGCCTTGGCCTTGTTCTGCGCGATGAACTGCTCGCTCTTGGTCTTGTTCTCGGCAGCGGCCTTCTCGTAGTCGGCCTTGGCCTGCTGGGCACGGGCCTGCTCACGCTTCTGGAACGCTTCGACGGCCGGCTTCAGCTGGTCGGCGGCGACCGCCGGCTGCTTCTTGGCGTAGGCATCCTGCAAGCCCTTCACCACCGCATTGATATCGAGCTGCTCGCCGCGGCCGGACAGTTCGGCAAGGTTATTGCCGTAGTCGTAACCGAAGTAATAGCTCAGCTTGCCCTTCTCGGACGAGGTGTCCTGGGCGAACGCATTGCCGCTCAGGGCTAGGGCCGCCACGGCGACCGCAATAGAACGCAACTTCATCAAACAATTCTCCAGGGTGGTGGCACAGGGCGGCCTGTGCCGCCTGAGATGACGCGTTAGGATAGCCGCCGCAGCGCATATCCGCTACCGACGACGCAACTCTGACAAACCTGCGCCGCCGGAGTTCCCTTTATTTTTTTACATCTTTAGGAATGGCCATGTCCGGCACGCCGGTCGTCACCGCGACCCAGGATGCGATCCGCATCGTCACCGTGAACCGCGCTGACAAGCTCAACGCGTTGAATCGGCAAACATTACAGGCGCTGGACGCAGCCTTCGCCGAGGCCGACGCCGACCCCGCGATCCGCGTGGTGGTACTGACTGGCGCCGGCGAGAAGGCCTTCGTGGCCGGCGCCGACATCGCCGAAATGAACGAACTCACACCGGTTCAGGGCCGCGACTTCTCGCAGCTGGGCCAGCGTCTGATGCGCCGTATCGAGCGGCTGTCCAAGCCGGTGCTGGCGATGGTCAACGGGTTCGCGCTCGGCGGCGGGCTGGAACTGGCCATGGCCTGCCATCTGCGCATCGCCGCCGACGGCGCCCGGCTCGGCCAGCCGGAGATCACCCTCGGGCTGATCCCCGGCTTCGGCGGCACCCAGCGCCTGGTGCGCCTGGCCGGCCGCGCCGCGGCACTGGAACTATGCCTGCTCGGCACCCCGATCGATGCGGCGCGCGCGCTGCAACTGGGACTGGTCAACCGCGTGGTGCCTGCGGCCGAGCTGCGCGAGGCCACGCTGCAGCTGGCGCAGCAATTGACCGCCGCCGCGCCGCTGGCGCTGCGCGGCATCCTCGATGCGATCCAGGTGGGCGCCGAATCGGCGATCGAACAAGGACTCGAATACGAGACCGCGCAGTTCGGCCTGCTGTTCTCCAGCGAGGACATGCGCGAAGGCACGCGTGCGTTCCTGGAGCGGCGCCCGCCGCTGTTCCGCAATCGCTGAGCCGCGCACGCCGATGTCCGACCTGCCCTCCCCCGCATCGCCGCTGCAATTGCTGCGCTGGGTGCTCGACGACGATCTCGACGCGGCCATTGACGGCGGCCTGATGGCCTACGTCGGCGCCGCCGACGACGACCGGCTCGATCCGGCGCATCCGCAACTGCGCGCGCAGCTGCTGGCGGCGCAACAGCGCCTGCGCGAGGCCTGGGCTGCGCGCGAACGCTATCGCGTGCGCAGCGCACGCCTGGCACGCCGCGCCGCCGCACGCCAGGCGCGGCGCGCGCCGCCAGCGGCCGTCGCCGCCGCGGTGCCGTCGCTGCCGCCGGCCGCGGCGGCGATCCTGGCCCGGGCCAAGGCCAAGGCGGCCGCACGGGGTGCGCAATGAGCGCAGCGGTCGCCGCGCCGCGGCGCGGCCCCACCTTGCGCAAGGCCGAGATCCACGAACTGTTCTGGCGCCTGTCCGAACTCAATCCCACGCCGACCACCGAACTGGACTACAGCACGCCGTTCGAGCTGCTGATCGCGGTGATCCTGTCGGCGCAGGCCACCGATGTCGGGGTCAACAAGGCCACGCGTCGTCTTTATCCGGTGGCGAACACGCCGGCAGCGATCCTGGCGCTGGGCGAGGATGGGCTGAAGCGCTACATCTCCACCATCGGCCTGTTCAACGCCAAGGCCAAGAACGTGATCGCCACCTGCCGCATCCTGGTCGAGCAACACGCCGGCCAGGTGCCGCGCGAGCGTGCCGCGCTGGAAGCCTTGCCCGGAGTCGGCCGCAAGACCGCCAACGTGGTGCTCAACACGGCCTTTGGCGAGCCGACCATCGCCGTGGACACGCATATCTTCCGCGTCGCCAACCGCACCGGCCTGGCCCCGGGCAAGGACGTGCGCGCGGTCGAAGACGGCCTGCTCAAGCGGGTGCCGGCGCAGTTCATGCACGATGCGCACCACTGGTTGATCCTGCACGGCCGCTACGTGTGCAAGGCGCGCAAGCCGGAGTGCCCGCGCTGCGTGATCCGCGACCTGTGCCGGTTCGAGGACAAGACGCCGGAGTGAAGCTGCTCGAACGTCTCAGCCATCGGATCGTCGATCGAATGCGCTGTAGCAGCGGCGTCAGCGGCGTCAGCGGCGTCAGCGGCGACACAGCAGTGCAGAAAAAATGCGGCTTCGCTGGAATCAGGCCGCGGCTGAAGCCGCTTCTACAACGGCCCGCGTATAGCCGGATAGGTGCACTGTAGGAGCCGCTTCAGCCGCGATAACGTCCGAAGCCGGACGGCCCGCCGCTGCGCGCGTCGCGACCGAAGCCGGTGCTGCACGATTGCTGTGGATGCGCATCAGAACAACGCGGCACGCTACGCCGCGCGCCGTCCCTCCACGCGCCGGTCCAGTTCCTTCCAGTCCACCACCAGCGAGCAGCCGCGGGCGGCGGCGTTGCGGCTCCAGTCGCGCAGCAGTTCCAGGCAGGCATGGTCGACGTGGTGCAGCCGCGCCACATCCAGGTGCAGTTCGGTGTTAGGCGGCAGCCGCTCCAGGGTCCGCGCCATGGTCGGCACGCGCAGGAAGGTGGCCGAGCCCTCCAGCGACAGGCGCAGCTTGCCGGTACCCGCCGCCGCGCTGCCGGCGCCGTCCTCGTGCGCATGCACGCCGACCTTCAGCCGCGACTGCTGCAACGCCAGCCGCAGCAGCGACAACGCAAAGCCGATCAACACGCCGGTGAGCAGGTCGGTGGCGACGATGGCGAAGGTGGTCGCCAGGTAGATCGCGGCGGTGCCGCGGCCGTAAACGGCCAGGTCGCGCACTTGCCCGAGCTTGACCATCTTCAGCCCGGTATAGACCAGGATGCCGGCCAGGCACGCCACCGGGGTCATCCGCAGCAGCCACGGCAGCAGCAGCGCGAATACCAGCAACCAGCCGGCGTGCAGGATAGTGGACATGCGCGTGGCGGCACCGGCCTGCACGTTGGCCGCGCTGCGCACGATCACCCCGGTCATCGGCAACGCGCCGAGAAAACCACACAGCATGTTGCCCACGCCCTGCGCGGCCAGTTCGCGGTCGTAGTCGGTGCGCGGGCCATCGTGCATGCGGTCCAACGCGGCGGCCGACAGCAAAGTCTCGGCGCTGGCGATGAAGGCGAAGGTGAAGGCCGACAGCAGCAGCGTCACGTCGAACACACCGAGCATCTCGGCCAGGGTCGGCGTCTGGATCGCCGAGAACAGGTTGGCCGGCACGTCGATCTTGCGCACGTCCATGCCCTGCAGTTGCACCAGCGCGGTCATCGCCACCACCGCCAGCAACGCACCCGGTATGAAGCGCAGCCGCTGCGGTCGCAGCCGCTCCCAGGCCAGCATGATCGCGATGGTGCCGAGCCCGACCAGCAGCGCGGCGCGGCCCACGCCCGCATCCAGCGCGCGCCATAGCGTCGCCGGCAATGCGGCGAAGTTCCCCAGGCCCTGCGCCTTCGGTGCCGCATCCATCAGCACGTGCGCTTGCGAGGCGACGATCAGGATGCCGATGCCCGACAACATGCCGGCGACCACCGCCGGCGAGGTCATGCGGAACCACACCCCGGCCCGGCACAGCCCGGCGATCAATTGAATCGCGCCAGCCAGCAGGATCACCGGCCCCAACGCGGCCACGCCATGCTGACGGACGAGTTCGAACACCAGCACGGCCAGGCCGGCGGCCGGGCCGCTGACCTGCAGCGGCGAGCCGGCGATCATGCCGACCACCAGGCCGCCGACGATGCCGGTGATCAGGCCGGCGGCCGGCGGCATGCCCGAGGCGATAGCGATGCCCATGCACAGCGGCAGCGCGACCAGGAACACCACTACCGATGCCAGCAGATCGCGGCCGAACACGCCGTTGCGCAGATAGCCGATGAGCGCGGACGCACCGGCGCGGGAGGGTTCTGTCATGGTTCGCATGTTCGACTCCTTCAGACCGCGACGTTGCGCAGGACCGGCACCAGGCGCGGCCGCGGGGTGGCTTCGGGAGCACGCTTGCCCTCTTCCGGCAGCAGCGGCAGGAAACGCCCCTGCTCGGTGTCGAAGGCGCGGATATCGCCTTGGGCGATGTCATAGATCCAGCCATGGATCCGCAGCGCGCCGCGTGCCAGCCGCGCCGCCACCACCGGCTGGGTGCGCAGGTGGTCCAGCTGCGACACCACGTTCTCCTCGGTCAGGCAGTGCAGCGCGTCCTCGGGGTACCCGGCATGATCGTGCTGCGCGGCGACCTGGCGCGCGCTGTCGGTGTGCTTGAGCCACGCGGCCACGTTCGGCACCTCGCGCAGCGAATCGGGATTGAGCACCGCCTTCATCGCGCCGCAGTCGGTGTGGCCGCAGACCACGATGTGCTTCACCTGCAGCACCGCCACCGCGTACTCGATCGCCGCGACCACGCCGCTGACGTGCTGCGAGTACGGCGGCACCACATTGCCGATGTTGCGGTAGACGAACAGTTCGCCGGGCTGCGCGGCGAACATCAGTTCCGGCATCACCCGCGAATCGGCGCAGGTGATGAACAGCGTATGCGGGGTCTGACCGCCGGCCAGTTGCCGGAACAGGCCGCGCTGGCGCGGGTAGACCTCTTTGCGGAAGTGGCGGAAACCATCGAGAAGACTGTCCATGGGAATACCTCGGAACAAAGGAAAAAGAGAAAAGGGAAAGGCGTCGCCGCGGCGGATGCCGCAGAACGGGGGAACGGGCATGGAACGCGGCGACCGCGCCGTCGGCAGCGCGTCATCACATGGCCGCTGGGGGGGTGGACGATGCCGGAACGGTGATCGGGGTGATCGAGCTCGCCGCGGCCGTGGGCCAGGCGAGTCCGGATTCAGCGGCTCAGGCGCTGGGAGGGCGCAACCGCGGCTGCGGGTGGGTACCCGCGCCGCGCCAGGCGGCTGGTGCGGGCCAACCGGTCGTCGTCAAGCGCGCCTGCCGCCAGGGCGCCGGCAGCACGACTGCGCTGTCGTAGTCGTCGAGCGGATCGGCGATGTCGCGCGATTCGGCCTGCGCGTGCGCCGCCGGCAATTCCGGCGCTGCCATCAGGCCGCTGTCGTTCACCGCAGCCACCAGGGTTGCCGCTGCCGGGCGCAACACCGGGATCAGCGCCAGCAGCGCGATCAGCAGCAGTACGGCGAGCGTCGGCATCCGATTGCGGGCATGCGAGTTCATGGCTCCACGCTACGCACCGTTTTCGGCACCGACAAGTGGTGCAACGCACAAAAAGAACGATCGATGGTGCGATAGCGAGACGATACCCCGCTTTGTGATGGCCGTTGTTCGCGACAATCGCCATGCGCCGTTTCATCTGCGCGCCATCGAATCGCAACATGTGGCGCGTCCAATGGCGCAGACGACGCGATGGCGTGCATTGGCGTGCGCGGTCGATGTACGTCAAGTGTCACATTTACGCAATCTTTACATATTAGCCTGCGCGCATCTTCCAACCGCCCAGGCAACCCATGAAACTGTCTCGCACCCTCCTCTCGGCAGCCGTGCTCACCGCCGTGTTCGCGCCTGCCGCGCACGCAGAAATCGCCATCGACGTCATCGGCGGTTCGGAAGTCTCCTTCGAAGGCCTGGTCCAGGCCGACGGCAACTGGTACGACAACGACGTCCAGGATCTCAACGGCACCACCGGCAACAACGGCAAGAACGCCGAGTTCGGCATCCGCCGCGCCGAGCTGGTCGCCAAGGGCAAGGGGCCGGGCAACTACGAGTGGGTCCTGGGCTACGACGCCAGCGTCCTGCGCGAGTCGGCCAACAATGGCACCACCGTGCGCAGCACCGGCAAGTTCCTGGACAACAACATCAAGTACAAGTTCGGCGGCAACGCCAACAACTTCCTGCAGATCGGCCAGTACAAGCAGCCCAACAGCCTGGAAGAACTGTCCAGCACCAAGAACAACGACTTCATCTCCAAAGCCTCGGTCACCAACACCTACGCGGTGTCGCGTCGCCTCGGTGGCGCGGTCGGCTACGGCGACAATAACTGGAGCGTGGTCGGCAGCGTGTTCGGTCGCGAGCTGACCCGCAACATGGCGCACGGCAGCGGCTACGGCGCGCGCGGCACCTTCGCGCCGATCAACGCGTCGGGCAACATCCTGCACTTCGGCCTGAGCTACGTGAACTACGACACCGACGCCGACACGTTGCGCCTGCGCGCACGTCCGGACGCCGACCTGGCCTCGGTGCGTCTGGTCGACAGCGGCAACCTGACCAACAGCGACCGCATCGGCGTGATCGGCGGCGAAGCGATGTGGGTCAGCGGCCCGTTCAAGACCCAGGGCGAGTACTACAACGCCAAGGTCGAGCGCTATGGGTCCAGCGACAACTACAGCAGCGACGGCTGGTACCTGAGCGGCGTGTGGAACATCACCGGCGAGACCTGGGGCTACAAGGCCGGCGTGCCGACCACCCCGCTGCCGAACGAGCCGGCCAGCGGCATGTGGCAGCTGGGCCTGCGCTACGACAGCATCGATCTGAACGACGGCGACCTGGTCGCGCGTCCGGTCGGCGCACCACTGATCGACGGCGTACTCGGCGGCAAGATGAGCACCTGGACGGTCGGCGCCAACTGGTACTGGCGTTCCAACTTCAAGCTGGCGCTGAACTACGTGATGGTGGACAGCAGCAAGTACAGCAGCACCACCCGCGGCAACGTCAGCGACAAGCCGAACATCCTCGAAGCGCGCGCGCAGTTCTACTGGTAATCGCCGCGGCCCGATGCAATGCGCGGCGCAAGCCGTGCGCTGCAGCGGCGCCATGCTCCACCGCAGCGTCATGTTTCCGTCATGTACTAGCCCCGGCACCGTCATCGAACGGTTATGTAATGCCCGCATGCGGTGCCCCGCATCCCCCCTTCAGGAGCTTCCTCCGTGATCCTCTCGCTCAAATCCCGCGTCGCGGCTGCCGCCGTCGCCGCGTCGTTCGTGTTCGCCGCCAACGCCGCCGATGTCACCGGCGCGGGCGCCTCGTTCATCTATCCGGTCATGTCCAAGTGGTCGGCCGACTACAACACCGCCACCGGCAAGAAGGTCAACTATCAGTCGATCGGTTCCGGCGGCGGTATCGCCCAGATCAAGGCGGCCACGGTCGACTTCGGTTCGTCCGATGCGCCGCTCAAGCCGGACGAGCTGGCCGCGTCCGGCCTGGCCCAGTTCCCGTCGGTGATCGGCGGCGTGGTGCCGGTGGTCAACGTGCAAGGCATCGCCCCGGGCGCGCTGAAGCTGGACGGCAAGACCCTGGCCGACATCTTCCTGGGCAAGGTCAAGACCTGGAACGACCCGGCGATCGTCGCCCTGAACCCGGGCGCGAAGCTGCCCGACGCCAAGATCACCGTGGTGCACCGCTCCGACGGTTCGGGCACCAGCTTCAACTTCACCAACTACCTGTCCAAGGTCAACCCGGACTGGAAGAGCAAGGTCGGCGAAGGCACTGCGGTCCAGTGGCCAGTCGGCATCGGCGGCAAGGGCAACGAAGGCGTCGCCGCCTACGTCAAGCAGATCAAGGGCGGCATCGGCTACGTCGAGCTGTCGTATGCGCTGCAGAACAAGATGGCCTACACCGCGATGAAGAACGCCGCCGGCAAGTTCGTGCAGCCCAGCGACGAGAGCTTCGCCGCCGCTGCCGCCAGCGCCGACTGGGCCGACGCCAAGGACTTCTACCTGGTGATGACCAACGCCCCGGGCGAAGCTTCTTGGCCGATCACCGCGACCAACTTCATCCTGGTCCACAAACAGCCGAAGAACCAGGCCAGCGCCAAGGCCACCAAGGACTTCTTCAAGTGGGTCTACGCCAACGGCGACGCCCAGGCCAAGCAGTTGGACTACGTGCCGCTGCCGGACGCGCTGGTCAAGCAGATCGACGCTTACTGGAGTGCCAACCTGAAGTATTGATCGGCGTTCTCTCTGTCCGCCGATCGTTACCCGACGCGGCCCCCTCACGGGGGCCGCGTTTTTTATTCCTTCTCCCAGCGGGACCATGCCCCCTTTTCGGGGGAAGGTGCCCGCAGGGCGGATGAGGGTAGGCGGGAAGCGATGCCTGGTGAGGACGCGAAGCAGCCTGATACCGTAGGACATGCAGGAGCGCGAAGCGGTGCCGGATGTGGCAGACGTACAAGAGCCGCGCAGATACCCAGGACGCGAGCACCAGCGCAGCGATTCCACGCAACTGCGCGCGGCTTCGCCCTTCCCCTCACCCCCCGCCGCTCGCGCGCGGGAGAGCGGAGCGAAGCGGTTGTTTTCCTTGACCAATTTCACGCACGGGTAGCCGCGTCATGAGGCTGTAACAAAAACATCATTTCATAGCGAGCATCCGCCGGAGCTTCCGGCCCTCTTCGCTACGGAGTGACCCCATGAAACTGCAGCCGGCACGCTTTGCCGTTCTGTCCCTGGCCCTCGCCTTCGCCGTCACTGCCTGCCAGCCGGGCAATGGCGACAAGCCGCAGGGTGCCGCCGATGCGGCAGGTGGTGCGCCCGCAGCCGCTCCGGCCGATGGCGCCAAGACCGCCGCGGAGATCTCCGGCGCCGGCGCGTCCTTCATCTATCCGCTGGTGTCCAAGTGGTCGGCCGACTACCACACCGCCACCGGCAACAAGATCAACTACCAGTCGATCGGCTCCGGCGGCGGCATCGCCCAGATCAAGGCCGGCACGGTCGATTTCGGCTCCTCCGACAAGCCGCTGGACAGCACCGAGCTGGCAGCCGCCGGCCTCGGCCAGTTCCCCTCGGCGATTGGGGGGTTGTGCCGGTGGTCAACATGGACGGCATGGAAGCGGGCAAGCTGAAGCTCACCGGCGCGGTGCTGGCCGACATCTTCCTCGGCAAGGTCACCACCTGGAACGATCCGGCGATCGTCGCGCTGAACCCCGGCACCACCCTGCCCAGCACCAAGATCAACCTGGTGCACCGCTCCGACGGCTCGGGCACCAGCTTCAACTTCACCAACTACCTGTCCAAGGTCAGCCCGGAGTGGAAGAGCAAGGTCGGCGAAGGCACCTCGGTGCAGTGGCCGGGCGGCGTCGGCGGCAAGGGCAACGAAGGCGTGGCCTCGTACGTGCAGCAGATCAAGGGCTCGATCGGCTACGTCGAACTGGCCTACGCGCTGCAGAACAAGATGCCGTACGCCTCGCTGCAGAATGCGGCCGGCAACTGGGTGCAGCCCAACGCCGACAGCTTCGCCGCGGCGGCCGCGTCGGCCGACTGGGCCAACGCCAAGGACTTCAACCTGGTCATCACCAACGCCGCCGGCGCGCAGGCGTGGCCGATCACCGCCACCAACTTCATGCTGATGCACAAGCAGCCGAAGGATGCGGCGCGCAGCAAGGCGACCCTGGCGTTCTTCAAGTGGGCGTTCGAGAAGGGCCAGCCGCAGGCCAACGAACTGCACTACGTGCCGCTGCCGCCGGAATTGGTGCAGCAGATCGAGGCGTACTGGACCAAAGAGTTCAAGTAAGCGCAAGCGCGTTTCCGCCCTCGCCGGCGGAAGCAGGCGCGCGGACGCGGTACGCGCCGCGCGGGCGAATCGCGCCCGGCGCCGCTGCAGGCGGCAGCGGGCGCCAGATCGGCACCACGTATTCCGGACTTTCGGGTTCCCGCTTGCCCGGGAGCGACGCAGCCACCCACCGCGTGCGGCCACTCCCGCCGCGGCAACGACCGGACCGCGCCACCGCGCGCTCCGGCAAACACCGAGCCCATGAACGCCACTGTCATTCCCGAAGCGATATCGGCGCCCGGCGGACGCGACCTGCGCGACGCCCGTGCCGACCGTCTGTTCCGCTGGACGCTCACCGCCACCGTCGTCTTGGTTCTCATCGCCCTGGCCAGCGCGGCGCTGTCGATGCTGTGGGGCGGACGCCATGCGCTGCAGATGCAGGGCCTGAGCTTCTTCTACTCCAGCGAATGGAACCCGGTCGAGAACAAGTACGGCGCGCTGGCGCCGATCTACGGCACCCTGGTCACCGCGCTGATCGCGATGCTGATCGCGGTCCCGGTGAGCTACGGCATCGCGTTCTTCCTCACAGAAGTGTCGCCGCGCTGGCTGCGCGGCCCGATCGGCACCGCCATCGAGCTGCTGGCCGGCATCCCGTCGATCATCTACGGCATGTGGGGCCTGTTCGTGCTGGTACCGGTGATGACCGAATATGGCACCCCCTGGCTCAACGACCACCTCGGCACGCTGCCGGTGATCGGGCCGATGTTCCAGGGCCCGCCGTTGGGCATCGGCCTGCTCACCGCCGGCTTCGTGCTGGCGATCATGGTGATTCCGTTCATCTCCTCGGTGATGCGCGAAGTGTTCCTGACCGTGCCGACGCGCCTTAAGGAATCGGCCTACGCGCTGGGTTCGACCAAGTGGGAAGTGAGCTGGGACATCGTGCTGCCCTACACCCGTTCGGCGGTGATCGGCGGCATCTTCCTGGGCCTTGGCCGCGCGCTCGGCGAGACCATGGCGGTGGCGTTCGTGGTCGGAAATACGGTGCGGCTGTCACCGTCGCTGCTGGAACCGGGCACCACCATCGCCGCGCTGATCGCCAACGACTTCGGCGAGGCCACCGAAACCTATCGCTCGGCGCTGCTGCTGCTGGGCTTCGTGCTGTTCATCGTGACCTTCGTGGTGCTGGCGATCGCCCGCCTGATGCTGCAGCAGCTGTCGCGCCGGGAGGGCAACTGATGGCCGCCGACATCGCCGACCGCCTGTACAACCGCCGCCGCGTGGTCAACGTGTTCGCGCTGCTGCTGTCCTGCCTCACCGCGCTGTTCGGGCTGGCGTTCCTGGGCTGGATCCTGTGGACCCTGCTGTCCAAGGGCATCGCCGGCATCAACATCGACCTGTTCACCCGCATGACCCCGCCGCCGGGCGAAGAAGGCGGGCTGGCCAACGCATTCTTCGGCAGCGCGGTGATGTGCGGCCTGGCGCTGCTGATCGGCACCCCGCTGGGCGTGGCCGCCGGCACCTGGCTGGCCGAATACGGCAACGCGCGCAAAACCGGCCAGGTGGTGCGCTTCGTCAACGACATCCTGCTGTCGGCGCCGTCGATCGTGCTCGGCCTGTTCGTGTACACGCTGTACGTGATGCAGACCGGTGGGCGTTTCTCGGCGATGGCCGGCGCGCTGTCGCTGGCCTTCATCGTGCTGCCGGTGGTGGTGCGCACCACCGACGAAATGCTGCGCCTGGTGCCGTCGCAGATGCGCGAAGCGGCGCTGTCGCTCGGCATTCCGCAGTGGAAGGTAACGGTACAGGTGCTGTACCGCAGCGCCTCGGCCGGCATCGTCACCGGCGTGCTGCTGGCGCTGGCGCGGATCAGCGGCGAGACCGCGCCGCTGCTGTTCACCGCATTCGGCAACCAGTACTGGAACAACAACGTGATGCAGCCGATGGCGAGCGTGCCGGTAGTGATGAACTCCTTCGCCGGCAGCCCCTACCCGAGTTGGCAGCAGCTGGCCTGGTCCGGCGCGCTGGTACTCACCGTGTTCGTGCTGCTGGTCAGCCTCGGCGCGCGCGGCCTGCTGCGCCGCTACAAGACTTCCACCGATTGAGTCCCCTATGGAACCGGCCATGAACGATCAGCACAACACCGCACCGATGCACCGCATCGCCATGCCTGCCGGACACACCGCGCTGGCGCCATCGCCGGTCAAGGTGGCCGCACGCGGCCTGGACTTCTATTACGACAAGTACCACGCGCTGAAGGGCATCAACATCGAGGTGCCGGAAAAGCGCGTCACCGCGTTGATCGGCCCGTCCGGCTGCGGCAAGTCGACCCTGCTGCGCATCTTCAACCGCATCTATGCGCTGTATCCGAAGCTGGAGGCGCGCGGCGAGGTGCTGCTGGACGGTGAGAACATCCTGTCGCCGAAGTACCCGATGAACCGCCTGCGCAGCAAGGTCGGAATGGTGTTCCAGAAGCCGGTGCCGTTCCCGATGACCATCTTCGAGAACGTCGCCTACGGCATCCGCCACCACGAGAAGCTGTCCAAGGCGGACATGACCAATCGCGTCGAGCACGCGCTGCGCCAGGGCGCGCTGTGGGACGAGGTCAAGGACAAGCTCGGGCAGAGCGCGCTGGGCCTGTCCGGCGGCCAGCAGCAGCGCCTGTGCATCGCCCGCGCGGTGGCCTTGCGCCCGGACGTGCTGCTGCTCGACGAGCCGACCTCGGCGCTGGACCCGATCTCCACCAGCCGCATCGAGCAGCTGGTCGAAGAGTTGAAGACCGACTACACCATCGTTATCGTCACCCACAACATGCAGCAGGCCGCGCGCGTGTCCGACTACACCGCCTTCATGTACCTGGGCGACCTGATCGAACACGACCGCACCGAGATCATCTTCTCGCAGCCCAGCAAGCAGCAGACCGAAGACTACATCACCGGTCGCTTCGGCTGAGACGCTTCGATGCCAGTCCCGCGCCGCCAGGACGGCTGCGGCGACACTCACGAATCCATGGGACTTACGACATGAACACGCAGCCGAACGAGCACATCGTGAAGAGCTACGACGAAGAACAGCAGCGCCTTGTCGCCGAGATCGTACGCATGGGCGAGACCGCGGTGGCGCAGCTGGAAGCGGCCCTGGACGTGGTCGAGCGCCGCGACGACAACGCCGCACTGCGCATCGTCGTCAACGACGAGGCGATCGACGCGCTGGAGCATTCGATCAGCAGCGATGTGATGCGGCTGGCGCTGCGCGGACCGATGGCCCGCGACCTGCGCGAGATCCTCGCCGGCCTGCGCATCCCGGCCGACATCGAGCGCATCGGCGACTACGCCGCGAACGTGGCCAAGCGCTCGATCGCGCTGAACACTTCGCCGCCGATGCCGCAGACGCTGGGCCTGCGCCAGCTCGGCAAGCTGGCCGCGCAGCAGGTGCGCGAAGCGCTGACCGCTTACCGCAGCAACGACGCCGACGCGGCGCTGCGGGTGCGCCAGAGCGATGCACTGCTGGACGCGCAGTACACCGCGCTGTTCCGCGAACTGCTGACCTACATGATGGAAGACCCGCGCAACATCACCCCGTGCACGCACCTGCTGTTCATGGCCAAGAACCTGGAACGGATCGGCGACCACGCCACCAACATCGCCGAGAACGTGTGGTTCCTGGTACACGGCGACCAGCCGCTGCCGCCGCGCGACAAACGCGACGAGACCAGCACCACCTCCGGTATATGAGCGCCGGCTCACGCGGCATGGACACCTGATGGATGCGGTCGATCCGTGGCCACCCCCATCGACCGCGACGCACAGCTGGCCCCGCTTCGGCGGGGCCTTTTCGTAGACGACGGCGTAGCGCCGCATGCGGCCGTGTTCGCCAGCGGGTACGCTTGGCGAACACAGTCGGCGTGGCGACGCCGGCGCCCTGTTCCGCCTACCTGGAGAGTCCGCATGTCCATCCCATCGCGTTCGTCCACCGCTCTCGCCGGCGCCGTCCTGCTCGGCGGCCTGAGCCTGTCCGCCTCCGCACTGGCGATGACCGAACTGGCCCAGGGCTATGCGCTCGGCGCACAGGCCGCGGCGCCGCCGAGCGTCGACAAGGCAGCGAGCACGCTGCCGGCGCAGCCCAAGTCCAAATCAATGCCTGCCAATGCCGCAGGCGCCGGCAAGGCCACGGAGACCAGCGGCGCGGCGCATGCGCAGGACGCCGCGGCGGCCAAGCCGGACAAGTCAGCCGCCGCCGCAGCCAAGCACGACGACAAGGCGATGGCCGAAGGCAAGTGCGGCGAAGGCAAGTGCGGTGGCGGCAGCTGATGCCGCGCCGCGCGGGCAGGCCGCGGCGAGCGCCGGACTCGGCCTGCGCCGTGGCCTGCTGCCGGAGTTGCTGCAGGCAGCGCCGGCCGCGTTCGATTTCCTGGAGTGCGCGCCGGACAACTGGATCGGCGTCGGCGGCCGCCTCGGCGCGATGCTGGACACGCTGGCCGCGCGCCATCCACTGAGCTGCCATGGCCTGTCGCTGTCGCTGGGCGGCATGGCGCCGCTGGATGCGGTGCTGCTGCGGCAGACCCGGCAGTTCCTGGATCGGCACAAGGTCGCGCTGTACAGCGAACACCTCAGCTACAGCGCCGACGACGGCCAGCTCTACGAACTGCTGCCGCTGCCGTTCACCGACGAGGCGGTGCGCCACGTCGGCGCGCGCATCGCCCAGGCGCAGGACGCGCTGGGCCGGCGCATCGCGGTGGAGAACGTGTCCTACTACGCCGCACCCGGCCAGGCGCTGAGCGAAGCCGCGTTCGTCGCCGCGGTGCTGGCCGAAGCCGACTGCGACCTGCTGCTGGACGTCAACAACGTCTGCGTCAACGCCGCCAACCACGGTTACGACGCCCTCGCCTTCCTCGCCGCGATGCCGAGCGCGCGCATCGCCTCGTACCACATCGCCGGGCATCGCGACGACGCCCCCAGCGCGCTGAAGATCGACACCCATGGCGCGGCCGTGGCGGCCGAGGTGTGGGATCTGCTCGACGCCGCCTATCGCCTGCATGGCGTGCGCCCGACCCTGCTGGAGCGCGACAGCCACTTGCCGCCGCTATCCGACCTGCTGCACGAGGTCCAACGCATCCGCGAGGCGCAGGCGCGGGCCATGGCGACGCAGGCGGCACCGTTGGCGCATGGCTGAGTCGCTGCACGCGCAGCAGTTCGCGCTGGCCCTGCACCTGCGCGATCCGCAGCGGCATGCGCCGCCGGCGGACATCGAACCGCGGCGGCTGGCGGTATACCGCGCACTGTTCTTCGACAACATCGCGCACCTGCTCGCCGCGCATTTCCCGGTGCTGCGCACCACCCTCGACGCGGACGCATGGCAGGCCCTGCTGCACGCGTTCTGCGCCGAACACCGCGCCCGCACCCCCCTGTTCCCGCGCGTGGGCGGCGAGTTCGTGCGCTTCCTGCAGCAGCGCGCGGCGGATGCGCAACGGCCGTGGCTGGCGGAACTGGCGCACTACGAGACGGTCGAGCTGGAGGTGCAGATCGACGACGCGCCGCTGCCGCCGCACGACCCGCACGGCGACCTGCTCGCCGGCGTTCCGCAGCTCTCGCCCTGGCTGCGCCTGCTGCGCTATCGCTGGCCGGTGCAACGCATCGGCCCGGCCTGGCAACCGCGCGAGGCGCCGGCACAGCCGACCTGCCTGCTGGCGCGGCGCGATGCCGACGGCCAGGCGCGCTTCGCCGAACTGGCGCCGTTAGCCCATGCCGTGATCGAGCGGCTGCGCGACGGCGAGCACAGCGGGCGCGCCCTACTGCTGCGCCTGGCCGCCGAACACGGCCAGGACCCGGCTGTGCTGCTGCACGACGGCGCGGCGTTGCTTGAGCGCCTGCGCGAACAGGGCAGCGTGCTCGGCACCCGCCCGCCGGCCTGAGGCGCGTCGCGCGAGTGCCAAACCCATTGGCATTTCGGTTCGCCGCTGATGCCATGTGTGGGAGCGACTGCAGTCGCGACGGGCGTTACCGGTGATGCCTGTAGCGAGCGGCGTCGCGCGCAAACCACGGCGCCGACTGCAACTGGGCGAATGGACTGTCGCCCGGTCGATCTGCGGCAATCCGCGTTGCCGCCGTGCGGCGCCGCTGTTGCTTCGTCGATTTGCCTTCGCCGGGCTTGCGCAAGCGCCGCAGCGGCGGGCATTTAGCCGCGCTCTGCTACCCTTGGCGGATGAATGATCACGTCGATAACCCGTCCCAGCCCCTTGCGGCCACCCCGATGTCGCGGCGTTTCCGCGGCTATCTGCCGGTGGTGGTGGACGTGGAGACCGGCGGCTTCGACTGGAACCGGCATGCGCTGCTGGAGATCGCCGTGGTCCCGATCGAGATGGACGCTACCGGCCAGCTGTACCCCGGCACCACCGCCAGCGCGCATGTGGTGCCGGCGCCCGGCACCGCCATCGACCCCAAGTCGCTGGAAGTCACCGGCATCATCCTCGACCACCCGTTCCGCTTCGCCAAGCCCGAACGCGAAGCGCTGGACCACGTGTTCGCGCCGGTGCGCGCGGCGGTGAAGAAGTACGGCTGCCAGCGCGCGATCCTGGTCGGCCACAACGCCCACTTCGACCTGAACTTCCTCAACGCCACCGTGGCCCGCTGCGGCCACAAGCGCAACCCGTTCCACCCCTTCAGCGTGTTCGACACCGTGACCCTGGCCGGCATCGCCTACGGCCAGACCGTGCTGGCCCGCGCCGTGCAGGCCGCCGGTTTCGACTGGAACGCCGCCGATGCGCACAGCGCGGTCTACGACACCGAGCAGACCGCGCGCCTGTTCTGCAAGATCGCCAACGCCTGGCCGGCGCCGCAGATCGGCTGAGGGCGCCTCATGTGGCGACGGCGTAGCCATGATGCCGGCTGTTTGGGTTGGTTGCTCCGGAAATTAGAGCGAAGCAGAACGCATGCCCCTCAGCCCATGCGCTGGCGCACCGCCTCGAACAGGGTCACGCCGGTGGCCACCGACACGTTGAGGCTCTCGATGTCGCCCGGCATCGGGATCTTGACCAGGCCGTCGCAATGCTCGCGGGTGAGCCGACGTAGGCCGTCGGATTCGCCGCCCAGCACCAACGCCACGTTGCCGCGCAGGTCCTGCGCATACAGGGAGGTCTCGGCTTCGCCGACCAGGCCGTAGATCCACACGCCCTGCTTCTGCAGGTCGCGCAGGCAGCGCGCCAGGTTGGTCACCGCCACGATCGGGATACGGTCGGCGGCGCCGGCCGAGGTCTTGCGCACGGTGGCGTTGACCGGCGCCGACTTGTCCTTGGGGATCACCACCGCAGTGGCGCCAGCCGCCGCGGCACTGCGCAGGCAGGCGCCGAGGTTATGCGGATCCTGCACGCCGTCGAGCACCAGCAGCAGCGCGCGACCTTCGGCGGCGGCGACCAGGCCTTCTAGTTCGTTCTCGCCCCAGGTGCGCGCCGCCGCGTAGCGCGCAGCCACGCCCTGGTGGCGCACCGAGCCGCCGACGCCGTCCAGCGCCTGGGTATTGACCCGCCGCACCTCGATGCCTTTGCGCCGCGCGTTCTCCTCGATCTCCACCAGCCGCGGGTTCTTGCTGCCCGCCTCGATCAGCACTTCGCGCACGTTGTCGGCATCGTTCTCGATCGACGAGGCCACGGCGTTGACGCCGACGATCCACTGGTTCTGCTTGCTCATGAGGCGGGGGCTGCGAGATAAGGAAAGCGGGAATGGTAGGCGTTGCCAGCGCTCGCGTCACATCGCCGGCGCAACAGGACCGGCTCAGGCCGGCCAGCGCTCGGTATCGTGGTCCGGATGCTGGCGCGAGACCAGTTGCGCCAGGAACGGCGCCGCGTCCAGATCGGCCTCGGTGCGGATCGCCGGTAACCGGTGCAGGCCGTCCACGAACGGCAGCCTGGCTTCCAGCCCGTACTGGATCCGCGGCGGCAGCGCCGCCGGGTCGTCGAACGCCCCGGCGGCCACAGCGACGCCGTCCGGCGCCTCGTAGGTCAGCGGCGTGCCGCAGTCGGCGCAGAAGCCGCGCCGCACCAGATTGGATGATTGGAAATACTTCAGCGCCCCGCGCGTCCACAGCAGTTGCGCACCGCGCGTGGACACCAGCGGCGCGTAATAGGCGCCGAACGCCTTCTGGCACATCCGGCAATGGCAGATCGAGGCGTCGTCGAGCCGCCCGCGCACGCGGAAACGCACCGCGCCGCACTGGCAACCGCCGCTGTGGTGGTCATGCTCCATGTCGGCTCTCCGCTGCGAACCGCAGTGCGCGGGCCGCGCCCCGTGCGCTGCGCGCAGGGTGCGAACGATCGCGGCGGCCCCCAGGCGGCCCGCCGCGACGCCGCACCGTCAGTACTTCTTTTTCTTGCGCTTGGCCGGCTGCTGCCCACGTTCCGGCGGCGGCGGCATATCGGTCATCGGCTCGCCTTCCACCACCAGGCGGAAGTCGATCTTGCGCTCTTCCATGCTGGCCTTGAGCACCAGGATGCGGACCCGGTCGCCGAGCCGGAACTGCATGCCGCGGCGCTCGCCGGACAGGGTCTTACGCACCGCGTCGAACTGGTAATAGTCCTGCGGCAGCTGGGTCACGTGGATCAGGCCATTGACCTTGGACTGGTCCAGCTCTACGAACAGGCCGAAGCTGGTGACACCGCTGACCACGCCGTCGAACTGGCCGCCGACATGCTTTTCCATCCACGCCGCGCGGTAGCGCTCGTCGACCTCGCGCTCGGCCTCGTCGGCACGGCGTTCGCGCTCGGAGCATTGCAGCGCCAGCGCCGCCATCTCGCGCGGCGAATACAGGTACTTGTCCGGCGCGCCGCGGGTCAGCGCGTACTTGATCGCGCGGTGCACCAGCAGGTCAGGATAGCGGCGGATCGGCGAGGTGAAGTGCGCGTACGCCTCCAGCGCCAGGCCGAAGTGGCCGGCGTTGTCCGGCGAATACACCGCCATGCTCTGGCTGCGCAGCAGCACCGACTCCAGCAACGCCGCGTCCGGGCGCTCGCGCACCTTCTTCAGCAGCTTGGTGTAGTCGCCCGGCACCACCTTGCTCCACGGCGGCAGGCTCAACTTGAATTCCTTCAGGAACTCCAGCAGGTCGGCGTACTTGGACTCCGGCGGCCGCTCGTGCACGCGGTACGGCGCCGGAATGCGCGCCTCCAGCAGGTGGCGCGCCGCGGCCACGTTGGCGGCGATCATGCATTCCTCGATCAGCTTGTGCGCGTCGTTGCGCACCAGCATGCCGGCCTGGGTCACCTCGCCGGTGTTGTCGAGCACGAAACGCACTTCCGAGGTCTCGAACTCGATCGCGCCGCGGCGCGAGCGCGTCTTGGCCAGCACCTGGAACAGCTGGTACAGGCGCTCGATCTGCGGCAGCACCGCGGCCACCTCCTTGCGCACCTGCTCGTCCTTCTCGCCCACCGCCTGCCACACCTGGTCGTAGGTGAGCCGCGCGTGCGAATTCATCACCGCCTCGTAGAAGCGCGCGCCGGCCACCTCGCCCTGGCGATCGATCTGCATGTCGCAGACGAAGCACATGCGGTCGACCTTGGGATTGAGCGAGCAGATGCCGTTGGACAGCGTCTCCGGCAGCATCGGCACCACGAAGCCGGGGAAGTACACCGAGGTCGCGCGGCGGATCGCTTCCACGTCCAGCGGCGTGCCCGGGCGCACGTAATGCGAAACGTCGGCGATAGCGACCACCAGGCGGAAGCCGTCCGCGTTCGGTTCGCAGAACACCGCGTCGTCGAAGTCCTTGGCGTCGGCGCCGTCGATGGTCACCAGCGGCGTCTGCCGCAGGTCCACGCGCCCCTTGATCGCCGCCGGCTCCACCGTCAGCGGCACCGCCGCGGCTTCGTCGAGCACCGCCTGCGGGAATTCGTAGGGCAGCTCGCGGCCATGGATCGCGGTTTCCACCACCAGCGACGGGGTCAGCTTGTCGCCGAGCACCGCGATGATCTTGCCGATCGGCGGGCGCCGTCCGTCCGGGGTGGAGGTCAGTTCGCACACCACCAGCTGGCCGTCGCGCGCCTCGCCAATCGCATCGGTCGGGATCTGGATGTTGCGCTGGATGCGCTTGTCGTCCGGCACCACATAGGCGATGCCGCCCTCCATGCTGAAGCGGCCGATCAGCCGGCTCAGGCCGCGCTCGAGCACGCGCGCGATGCTGCCTTCGCGGCGGCCGCGGCGGTCGATGCCGGTAACGTTGGCCAGCGCGCGGTCGCCATGCAACACCTTGCGCATTTCGTAGGGCGGCAGGAACAGGTCGTCACCGCCCTCGTCCGGACGCAGGAAGCCGAAGCCGTCGGGATTGGCGATCACCACGCCGGGGATCAGGTTGGTCTGCTGCACCGGCGCGTAGCCGCCGCGGCGGTTCTGCACCAGCTGCGCCTCGCGCAGCATCGCACCCAGGCGCTTGCTCAACGCCTCCATGCGCGAAGGTTCGGTCAGGCCGAGTTGCCCGGCCAGCTCTTCCAGCGTCTGCGGGCCGTCGCAGCGGTCCAGCAACTGCAGGATCGCCTCGCGGCTGGCGATCGGCTCGGCATAGCGCTCGGCCTCGCGGGCGGCGAACGGGTCGGCCACCGCAGCAGCCGGCTTCTTGCGCGAGGACGCTGCGGCCACCGGCTCGGGCGCAGGCAGCGGCTGCAACGGCGGCTTGGGGCTGCGCCGCAGGAAACTGGGGAGGCTGGGCATCCACGACGGCATCTTGGATTTCTTCGGCGGAGGCGGAGCCACCGGGGCGTCGGCCTTGCTGGCGGGCATGTCGTGGGATGCGGATTTGCCGGGCTTGCCGGACTTGGTTTTTCGATTGGTCATCCGCCCATGGTACTCGCTGGGCCGTCAACACAGGCAACCTGGCGAGCGCAAGGTGCGGCGGGCGGTTCCCAGAAACGACGAGGCCCGCGTCAGCGGGCCGGTCGTTGCGGGAGTTCAGCGCTCCCGCGTCTTGCATATGGTGCCCAGAAGAGGACTCGAACCTCCACGAAGTTGCCCCCGCTAGCACCTGAAGCTAGTGCGTCTACCAATTCCGCCATCTGGGCGCTGAAGGCCGCGAATTCTGCGGGTAGCGCGCGCCCTTGTCAATGCCTCCAGACAACGCGGCGTCCGGCGGCGCACGCGCCGCCCGGCAAAGCGCGCATTCCGCGGCGCGCAGATCGCTGGCACGCCAGCCAAGGCGACGCGCCTGCTGCTGCATGGCTCGGCCACGGCGCAACCTGCAACGCATCGCGATGCCGGATCGCGAGTTGACACCCCTGGCGGATCGATCTGCGCAGGCGCTGCAGATTCGACAAAAAACCGCATCTTTTATGTGAATCCGGACACGACGCGCAAACTACACCAGAGCGAGCGGAACTGATTCGAACAAATGCTGTGACGCAGCCTGGAAAACGCGATTTTGTCGGTTGACCGCGCAACGCAAAGGACTAGCGTGCGTGCGGCGAACCGCCCCTCTTTCTCCCACGCTCCGGAGCTCCGCATGAAGTCCCTGCCCCTGTCGCTGCTCGCCGCCTCGCTGCTCGCCGCCACGCCGCTCGCCTTCGCCCATCCTGCCGGCGCCGCCACGCCACTGGATTCGCTCGCCGAGATCGAACGCGCGCTGGACAGCGGCGCCTCGGTCGCGGTCGCGATCGACCTGAGCCAGTGCACGCCCACTACCGGCGGCGCCACGCCGACCCAGACCCGCGGCGGCCTGCGCATCGGTGCCTACCGGGTGATTGCCGACGGCACCCTGTCCTTCGCCGACGAGCACCTCACCGTGGGCCGCGACGGCAAGCCGATCCAGCAGTTCCTGCGCTACCAGGTGCACCCGGACAGCAGCGTCGACTTCAGCATGGCCGTGTTCGCCCTGCCCGGCTACCAGCAGAACGGCACCACGCTCGGCTACCGCTGCGCGATCAACCAGGGCCTGCACTTTACCGCCAGCTGATGCGCCGGCGGGCGGTGCCTGCGCTGTAGCCACGACGCACGCGCCGCCGAAGCGCGCATGCAACACGCCGCTTGACAGCGGCACGCGCAACCGACAGAATTCTCGGACTGTATCGCCCAGGTGGCGGAATTGGTAGACGCACTAGCTTCAGGTGCTAGCGGGGGCAACTTCGTGGAGGTTCGAGTCCTCTCCTGGGCACCAGATACAGCAAGCAGAAAAAAACCCGCTTCGGCGGGATTTTTTTTGCCTGGCGTTTTTGCGGGAAAGAAATCGATGCCGATGTTGTGCAGGCAATGCCTGCCACGCAACCCGCCGCAATCCTCGCTGGTTCGCCCCCTCGACAACACTCGCCGCAACCGGCAGACCAACGCTGCCTGGGCGCCGGGAACAGCCGCCCCAGCCGCACAAAAGCACGCTTGACAGCATCTTGCGGCGCCAGCAGAATTTCGCGCCTGCATTGCCCAGGTGGCGGAATTGGTAGACGCACTAGTTTCAGGTACTAGCGGGTAAAACCGTGGAGGTTCGAGTCCTCTCCTGGGCACCACACACATCCGCCGCTAAGAACTTCCCGCGCAAGCCTGTAGCGCCACTAGCAAACCCGCGAAAGCGGATTTTTCGTTTTCGGCGGCAGCCTATGTCTGAAGGACGTGCGCATCGATCGCGTTACCGCAGGGAGCCGTGCTGCAGCTTCGCCGCAAGCGCTGCGCGCGGCCATGTGGCGAAAATCACTGCGCTGCAGCCGTGCCGCAGAAGGACCGCATAGCGCATGCCCTCGTACGCGCTTCCCGCGTTCGCTCACCTAGCGATCCGGCGGCCGGAACGCGCCGATGTCCACGCGCACGCCGTCCACCCACACCGCCACCATGTACGCCCGATAGCCCGGATTGTGGCGCTCGGCGGCGCGCGCGGCCAGATACGCATTGGCGGCGTGGACCAGCACGTACAGCGTCGGCTCCAGCTGCGCCACGCGCCTGAGTTTCACTTCGTAGGTGGCCATGCCCCACCCTGTGCTGCAGCCGTGCAGCGATCGCCAGCCACCGCTGCGGCCGCCAGGCGCAATGGCGCTGCGCTGCACTGCGCCGTCGCGGCGACGGCGATGAAAACTGGGCCAAACACCATGCACTCCTCGGTCGTCCTTGTCCGGCGTGCGTGTCCTCACGTGTCGACGTGGCCCGCACCGCCAAAGTATCGAATCTCAGAACACCTAGAGTCAAGCATTACTGTACGACAAGGTTACGGATGCTCCATATCTTGGTAGGCCCTGTATCTGCAAGGCCCATCGCGATGAAAAGCTTCGGCGACCGATTGCGCGAGGCCAGGAAAGCCGCCGGGCTCACCCAGGAACAATTGGGTTTCGCGCTGGGCGTGACCAAGTCGTCGGTATCGGCATGGGAGAACGATCGCGAAACCCCCAGCTTCCGCCTGCTGCCCAACCTGCGCGGCACGCTCAAGCGCTCGCTGGACGAGCTGATCTGCGGCCAGGGCAGCGCACGCCTGCAGGACATGCCGGCCGATTACGCACTGCAGGCGCACGACACCCACGAACAGGCGCTGCTGACCCGTTACCGCAACCTGCCGGCGCGACGCCGCGAAGCGGTGCTGGAACTGCTCAAGCCGGACAAGGGCTGAGCGCGCTGCCGCCCCCTCTCCCCTATAGGAGCAGCTTCAGCCGCGACCTTGCGTTACCGGCGAGATCCTGTCGCGGCTGAAGCCACTCCTACAGGGCCAGCTTGGCCAGGCCGGTTTCAACCGCCAACGCCGATCTCGCGCAGCGCGTCGCCCCAGATCCGGTAGCCGTCCTCGCTGGGATGGGTACTGTCGGGCATCAGCGCCTGCGGCAGGCCGCCGTCGGGCTGCAGGAAGCGCGCGCCGATGTCCAGCCAGCGCACCGCAGGATCGTGGCCGAAGCGCGCGGCCAGCAGGCGGTTGGTCTGCACGATCGGCGCGCGCAGCGGCGCGTCGGCGGCAGCTTCCTGCGGCGTGCTGGCGCGGGCGTGCTCGGTGCCGCTGAGATTGTTGGTGCCGATATTGATCACCACCCAGCGCGGCGCCAATCCATCCACTTCGCCCTGGCGCAGCCGCCACAGCACGTTCTGGGTGCGGTCCCAGCCGAACCCCAGGTTCAGCACCTTGCGCGCGCCGAAGGGACGCTGCCAGGCCTGCGCGCCGCCGATCCGGGTGGCCTGCGGCGGCCCGCCCCAGAAGTGGGTGATCAAATCGCCGAGCATCACCACCTCCGGCTGCACGCGCCGCGTCCAGCGCCGCGTGGTGGCGCGCGTACCAGTCGTAGGAATCCTGCTCCAGCCACGGCACCGGAATCAGCGCGGGATTGACTGCGGTCATCGCCGCCAGCGGTACCCGCGGCGGCTCGCCGAGCAGGCGCGCCAGGGTCGGCTCGATCGCCTCGGCCATGCGCCGCTGGCCGCGCGTGTCCGGATGCAGGGCGTTGCCGGGGGAGGCAGCCGCGGGTCGTAGAACAGGCTCTGGTCGAGCGCGCCGTCCTTGCGGAAGACCGCGCCGATGTCGAGGTAGGCGACACGCGGATTGTCGCCGTAGCGCACCGCCAGCGCGTGATTGACCTCGGCGTCGCGCGCGTTCTTCTGCGCCGAGCCTGCGCCGAGCCTGCGCTGGGCAGCAGCCCGAGCAGCAGGATGCGCGTGGTCGGCAGGCGTTGTTCCAGGGTCGCCACCACCGCGTCGATGCCGAGCACGGTGTCGGCGGCGCTGTGCTGCTCGTACCCGGTGTTGTTGCTGCCGAACAGCAGCACCGCCACCTTGGGCTGCAGGCCGTCCACCTCACCGCGCTGCAGGCGCCAGAGCACATGCTCGGTGGCATCGCCGCTGAACCCCAGGTTGAGCGCGCCGCGGCTGCCGTAGAAGGTCTGCCAGGTCGGCTGGAAATCCTGGTCCGGCGCGTTCGCCTTGTCGTAGTTGTGGGTGATCGAGTCGCCGATCAGCAGCAGCGGCGTGTCCGCATGCGCGCGCGCCTGCGCCAGCACCTGCTGGTGGCGCTGCGCCCACCAAGCTTCGTGCAGGCGATCGGTTGGGGTGGTCGCGGCCACGCCCGCGTCGGCCTGCGCCGCAGCGCTGGCGAGGGCGCCCAGGCACAGCAGCAGCAGCGCCGCAAGCGGCCAGGCGCGTGCAGCAGCGCGGCGCGGCCGCGAGCGGTCCGAGCGAGCGCACAAGGCACGCAGAAGACGCTACATGTCCGAACCTGCCAATGGCTGCGAGGAAGCCGCATTCTGGTCCGCCGCGCGCTGCGGCGGCAAGCGTGGCGCACAAACGAAACCCCGCATCAGGCGGGGTTTCATCGTTGCCGGCGGCCCGGACTCAGTGCCCGGCGGCGGCAGCCGCGCCGCCGCCGCCCGCGAACGGCGGCTTGGCCAGCCACAGGAAGAAGATGATCGCCAGGAAGGTCCAGCCCAGCAGGTAGAAGATGTCGTTGAAGCCCATCTGCGAGGCCTGGTGGTTGATGGTGTTGTTGAGGAAGGCCGCTCCGGTCTGCAGGTCGCCCCGCCCCATCGCCTGCACCTGCTCCTGCATGCCCGGCGTATAGGCCGAGATATGCTCGGTGAGGTGCGCGTGGTGCAGCTGCGTGCGCTTGACCCACAGGTAGGTGGTCAGCGAGGCGGCGAAGCTGCCGCCCAGCGTGCGCAGGAACGTGGCCAGGCCGGAACCGGCCGCGATCTCGCGCCCGTCCAGGTCCGACAGCAGGATCTGCAGCACCGGCATGAAGAACAGCGCCACGCCCACGCCCATCAGCAACTGCACCCCGGCCACGTGGGCGAAATCGACCCGCAGGCTGAAGTCCGAGCGCATGAAGCTGGTCACCGCCATGAAGATGAAGGCGATGCTGGCGAGCATGCGCAGGTCGAAGCGCGAGGCGTACTTGCCGACGAACGGGGTCATCAGCACCGGCAGGATGCCGATCGGCGCGGTGGCCAGGCCGGCCCAGATCGCGGTATAGCCCATGTCGCGCTGCAGCCACTGCGGGATCAGCAGCGACACGCTGAAGAACGCGGCGTAAGCCACGATCAGCGCCAGCGTGCCGGCGCGGAAGTTGCGGTGGCGGAACAGGCGCAGGTTGACGATCGGATCCTTTTCGGTCAGTTCCCAGATCAGGAACACCGCCAGCGCTACCGCCGAGATCGCGGCCAGCACCACGATCTTGTTCGAACTGAACCAGTCCTCGTCGTTGCCCAGGTCAAGCACCAGCTGCAGGCAGCCGACGCCGATGATCAGGGTGATCAGGCCGACGTAGTCCATGCGCGGGCGCTCGGTCGGTTCCGGACGCTCGCGCAGCTGCGAGCCGACCACGATCGCGGCGATGATGCCCAGCGGCACATTGATCAGGAAGATCCATTCCCAGCTGTAGTTGTCGGTGATCCAGCCGCCCAGGATCGGGCCGGCGATCGGCGCGACCACGGTGATCATCGCCAGCAGCGCCAGGGCCTGGCCGCGTTTCTCGCGCGGGTAGATCGACACCAGCAGGCTCTGCGTGATCGGGTACATCGGCCCGCACACGAAGCCCTGGACCGCGCGCGATACCACCAGCATGCCCATGCTCTGCGCCAGGCCGCACAACAGCGAGGCGATGGTGAACGCCAGCGTGGCCCACACGAACAGCTTGGTCTCGCCGAAGCGACGGCTCAGGAAGCCGGTCAGCGGCAGCGCGATCGCGTTGCTGACCGCGAACGAGGTGATGACCCAGGTCGCCTGCTGCGAACTGGCGCCGAGGTTGCCGGCGATGGTCGGCAGCGAGACGTTGGCGATGGTGGTGTCGAGCACCTGCATGAACGAGGCCATCGCCAGGCCCACCGTGCACAACGCCACGCTGGGCGGGCGGAACGCGGCGGCCGGTGCGCCTGGAAGGCCGGGCGCGGCAGGAGTGGCAGCTTGGTTGGACATGGCCGGACTCAGTTCGCCTTGGCGGCGTCGGGCAGGTTGGCGTGGATGATCTGCGCGATGGTCGCGTCGGCCTGGCCCAGCTGCTGCGCATAGACGTCGGTGTCCAGCAGCGTGCCGGTGGCGAACTTGCTCGGCAGTACGCCGCCGCCCTGCTGGTGCAGGTTCACGTCCACCTTCATCGACAGACCGATGCGCAGCGGATTCTGCGCCAGTTGCTCGGCATCGATGGCGATGCGTACCGGCACGCGCTGCACGATCTTGATCCAGTTGCCGCTGGCGTTCTGCGCCGGCAGCAGCGAGAACGCGCTGCCGGTGCCCAGGCCCAGACTCTGCACCGTGCCTCGGTAGCGCACCGCACCGCCGTACAGGTCCGACTGCAGTTCTACCGGCTGGCCCAGGCGCATGTGCTTGAGCTGGGTTTCCTTGAAGTTGGCTTCCACCCACACCTGCTCCAGCGGCACCACCGCCATCAGCGCGGTGCCGGGCTGCACGCGCTGCCCGACCTGCACCGAACGTCGCGCGACGTAGCCGGAGACCGGCGCGACGATCGCGCTGCGGGCGTTGTTGAGGAACGCCTGACGCACCTGCGCGGCAGCGGCCTGCACGTCGGGCTGGCTGGCCACGCCGTTGTCGTCGATCAGCGCGCGGTTGCGCTCCACCGTCTCGCGCGAACCGCTGACCGCGGCCTCGGCGGCGGCCAGCTGGTCGCGCGCATGCGCCAGTTCCTCGCTGGAAATCGCCCCGGTGGCGACCAGGCTGCTGCGCCGGGCGACGTCGGCACGGGCGCGCTGCAGGGTCACCTGCTGCGCCGACAGTTCGGCCTGCGCGCCTTCGACGCTGCGGAACAGGCCGCGCACCTGGCGCACGGTGCGCGCCAGATTGGCCTCGGCCTGCTGCAGCGCGACCTGGGTGTCGGCCGGGTCGAGCTTGATCAGCAACTGGCCGCGCTCCACGCGCATGCCGTCGTCGGCGCCGATGCTGACCACGGTGCCGGCCACCATCGGCGTGATCTGCACCAGGTTGCCCTGCACGTAGGCGTCGTCGGTGTCTTCGTGCCAGCGGCCGGAGACGAAGTACCAGATCGCCAGCGCGATCAGCACCAGCACCACCAGCACGGCCAGGCCGCGCAACAGCTGGCCGCGCCGGCTGGGGGAATCGGGAGTCGTTGTCTGGTTCATTGCAGCGGTCTCAGGAATGCGTGGAAGCGGAAGAGGTCGACGGCGCGTCGGCGGCGGGAGTGGCTTCGTAGCCGCCGCCCAGCGCCTGGTTCAGGCGCACCGAGACCAGGATCTGGTTGGACTGCAGCGAGGCCAGGCGCTGCTGCGCCTCGAGCAACTGTTGCTGCACGCTCAACACGTCCAGGTAGTTGCCGATACCGGCGCGGTAGCGCTGCTGCGCCAGGTCGAAGGCGGCCTGCGCGGTGCTGACCGCCTGTGCCTGCTGCTGCGCCTGCTGCGCCAGCGAACGCGCCGCGCTGACCTGGTCGGCGACCTCGCGCAGCGCCGCCACCAGCGCCTGGTTGTAGCTGGCCACCGCGAGATCGTAGTGCGCGTCGCGCTCGGCCAGCTGGCTGCGCAGGCGTCCGCTGTCGAACAACGGCAGGCTCACGCTCGGCGCGAACACGCCGAGCAAGGCATCGCCCTTGAACAGGTCGGCGGCATTGGCCGCGGCCACGCCGCCCAGCGCGAGCAGGTTGATGCTCGGATAGAACTGCGCCTTGTCCGCGCCGATACGTTGCGAGGCGGCCTCGACCCGCCAGCGCGCGGCGACCACGTCGGGGCGGCGCCCGAGCAGGTCGCTGGGCAGCACCGACGGCAGTTGCACCACGCCGGGATCCAGCCGCCGCGGCCGCTCGATCTGCAGGCCGCGATCCGGGCCGCGGCCCAGCAAGGCCGCCAACGCGGTCCGCGCCGCGTCGATCTGCTGCTGCGCGGCCTGTTGCTGCTGGCGTGCCGCCGGTACTCGCGCTTCGGCCTGGCGCAGTTGCAGGTTGCTGTCGATGCCGGCGTCGCGGCGCTGCCGCACCAGCTTCAGGCTGTTGTCCGAGCGCGCCAGTTCTTCGCCAGCCAGGTCGTACAGGCGCCAGGCGTAGCCGAGCTGCATGTAGGCGCGAGCCACACCGGCCGACAGATCCAGGCGCGCTGCCTGGGCATCGACCTGCGCCGCATGCGCCTGGTCCACCGCCGCTTCCCAGGCAGCGCGCTTGCCGCCCCACAGGTCGAAGCCGTAGCTGAAATCCATCACCGCCTGCTCGGCATGGATGTACTTGCCGCCGATCTCGTCGCCGGCCAGCCCCTTGGGCAACTGCAGGCCCGTATAGCCGGCCGACAGCGACAGCTTGGCGCCGCGGTCGGCATTGGCCGCACCGGCCTGGGCCTGGGCCAGGCGCAGCCGCGCGTCGGCCGCGTCCAGGTTCGGCGTGCCCTGCAGCGCCTCGGCGATCAGCGCGTCGAGCTGCGGGTCGCCCAGCGCCTTCCACCAGTCCTGCTGCGGCCAGGCAGCCGGCGCCAGCTGGCCGGCGGCCAGGGTCTTGCCGGCCTGCAGTTGCCGGTCGGCGTCGAGCCGGCGGCCCTGCGGTTCCAGGCCACGGCTGCTGGCGCAGGCGGCCAGCGCCAGGGTGAGGGCCGCGGCCGCGAACGGGCGCAGGCGATGGGACGAAGCGGAGAGGTTCATAAGCGGAGTCATGGCGAATTGAGGGAGTCGCGGACGCGCGTCAACAAGGACGTGAGGTGGTCGCGCTCGTCGGCGGAGAGATCGCGCAAGGCGCTGGAGATGGCGTCGTCGCCGCGTTGCTTGAGTTGCTTCCACAGCGCGCGGCCCTCGTCGGTCAACACGATCTGCAGCGCGCGGCGGTCCTGCGCATGCGCTTCACGGCGCACCCAGCCCAGGTCCTGGAGCTTGTCCAGCAGGCGGGTAACCGCGCTGGGGTTCTGGTCGATGGCCTGGGCCAACTCGTTGGCGGTGCATGGCGACATGTATGCCAGCGCCTTCATGCCGATGTAGTGGCTGAAGCCCAGGCCGAGCTCGAGTTCGGCCATGGAATCGTCCAGGCGGCGCATCAGCCCGTCTCGGACCTGCCGCAGCAGCAGGCCGAACGACGGCGGACCGGGATGGGAGGGAGCGCAGTTCATGGACGTCAATTATTTTCATTTGGAAATATATGTCAAGAAAATATCGCAAAAATAAGTAAATGCTGTGTTGCAGCCGTGCAACGCTGGCGTGCAGCCACGTTCCCTGAACGCGGACCAACAGCGGAGATCTGCGCGATGCTGCTGAACGCACTGCGCCAGGCGCCGCTCGAGCGCCGATCCACAGCGAGCGCCTGCCGCGGATCACCGCGCAATTGCTAGCCCCCACCTTTGCCGATGGCCGCTTCCCGGCGCAGTGGGCACAGTGGGCGGAGCTGTCGCCGCGCAGCTTGAGCCGGCATTTGCGCGAGCAGACCGGGCTCAGCTTCGCCAGCGGGCGGCATTACGCGCGGCTTGGCATCGCCGGCCGCATCCGGATAATCGACCGGCTGACCTGCGGCGTCCGCCGCCGCGTTCCCCTACAGGTATTCCCCGCGCATGACCGATCTCGCCCGCCCCGCCTTCCATGGTTTTGAACAGCTGCCGCTGCGCGAATACGCCGAACGCGCCTACCTCGACTACTCCATGTACGTGGTGCTGGACCGCGCCCTGCCGTTCCTCGGCGACGGCCTGAAACCGGTACAGCGGCGCATCATCTACGCGATGAGCGAGCTGGGCCTGAATGCCGGGGCCAAGCCGAAGAAGTCCGCGCGCACCGTCGGCGACGTGATCGGCAAGTACCACCCGCATGGCGACAGCGCCTGCTACGAGGCGCTGGTGCTGATGGCGCAGCCGTTCTCCTACCGCTACCCGCTGATCGAGGGCCAGGGCAACTTCGGCTCCACCGACGACCCGAAGTCGTTCGCGGCGATGCGCTACACCGAATCCAAGCTGACCCCGATCGCCGAAGTGCTGCTCGGCGAGCTCGGCCAGGGCACGGTGGACTGGTCGCCGAACTTCGACGGCACCATGGACGAGCCGACCTGGATGCCTGCGCGGCTGCCGCACCTGCTGCTCAACGGCACCACCGGCATCGCCGTGGGCATGGCCACCGACGTGCCGCCGCACAACCTCAACGAGATCGTCAGCGCGCTGATCCGCCTGCTCGACGATCCCAACGCCAGCGTCGCCGACCTGTGCGAACACGTGCGCGGCCCGGATTACCCGACCACCGCCGAGATCATCACCCCCGCCGCCGACCTGCGCGCGATCTACGAGACCGGCCACGGCAGCGTGCGTGCGCGCGCCACGTTCCAGAAGGAACACGCCAACATCGTGATCACCGCGCTGCCCTACCAGGTGTCGCCGTCGAAGGTGATCGAGCAGATCGCGCAGCAGATGCGCGCCAAGAAGCTGCCGTGGCTGGAAGACATCCGCGACGAGTCCGACCACGCCAATCCGGTGCGGGTGGTGCTGGTGCCGCGCTCCAACCGGGTCGACGCCGAGCAACTGATGGGCCACCTGTTCGTGACCACCGACCTGGAGCGCAGCTACCGGGTCAACCTCAACGTGATCGGCCTGGATGGCCGCCCGCAGGTCAAGAACCTCAAGACCCTGCTGGAGGAATGGCTGCGCTTCCGCAGCGACACCGTGGTGCGCCGGCTCAACCATCGCCTGGAGAAGGTCGAGCGCCGCCTGCACCTGTTGGAAGGCCTGCTGGTCGCATTCCTCAACCTGGACGAAGTGATCCGCATCATCCGCAGCGAGGACGAGCCCAAGCCGGCGCTGATCGCACGCTTCGCGCTCAGCGAGGACCAGGCCGACTACATCCTGGAAACCCGCCTGCGCCAGCTGGCGCGACTGGAGGAGATGAAGATCCGCGGCGAGCAGGACGCGCTGGCCAAGGAGCGCGAACAGCTGCTGGCGGTGCTGGCCAGCAAGACCAGGCTGAAGAAGATGATCAAGGACGAGCTGGTCGCCGACGCAAAGAAATTCGGCGACGCGCGGCGCTCGCCGCTGGTACAGCGCGGCGCGGCGCAGGCGATCGACGAGACCGAGCTGGTGCCGAGCGAGCCGATGACCATCGTGATGTCGGAAAAAGGCTGGATCCGCGCGGCCAAGGGCCACGACGTGGACCCGGCCGGCCTGTCCTACCGCGACGGCGACAGCCTATTGGCCGCGGTGCGCGGGCGCAGCACGCAGCAGGTTGCGTTCCTGGATTCGGAAGGCCGCGCCTACTCCACGCTGGCGCATTCGCTGCCCTCGGCGCGCGGCAACGGCGAGCCGCTGACCGGGCGTTTCTCTCCCGCGTCCGGCGCCTCGTTCCAGGCCATGGCCAGCGGCGAGAACGACAGCCGGCTGGTGCTGGCGTCCTCGCACGGCTACGGCTTCGTCACCCGTTTCGAGAACCTGACCAGCCGCAACAAGGCCGGCAAGGCGATGCTCAACCTGACCCCGAACGCCAAGGTGCTGCCGCCGGCCTCGGTGAGCAACGCCGGCACCGACCGCATCGTCGCGGTGACCAGCGCCGGCCATCTGCTGGCGTTCCCGATCGCCGACCTGCCCGAGTTGGACAAGGGCAAGGGCAACAAGATCATCGACATCCCCAAGGCCAAGCTCGGCACCGAGCGGGTGGTGGCGATCGCCGCGGTCGCGGCGGGCAACACGCTGCTGGTGAAAAGCGGGCAGCGCACCATGTCGCTGTCGTTCAAGGACCTGGACGCCTACCTCGGCGTGCGCGCCAGCCGCGGCGGACTACTGCCGCGCGGGTGGCAGAAGGTGGATGATCTGGCGGTGGAGTGAGGAGAAGCCGGGACCAGGGACCCGGCAAAGCACTGATCGGCCATGCGTGGCGGATTCTCTGCATGAGCAAACTTCGCGCTGCTCAAACGCCTTGCTCTTCCGGGTCCCTGGTCCCCGTTGGCGTTACACCCCACTCCCACCGATCTTCGAAGTCTGATACAGCGCCATGCCCAGGCGCTTGATCAGGCCCAGCTGCTGCTCCAGCCACCAGGCGTGGTCTTCTTCGGTGTCCTGCAGCTGCTTGAGCAGGATGTCGCGGCTTACGTAGTCGCCGTGCTGCTCGCACAGTTTCATGCCGGCGGCCAGGTTCGCGCGCACTTCGTATTCGACCTTCAGGTCTTTTTCCAGCATCTCTTCGACCGTGCGCCCGGGTTCGAACGCATGCGGGCGCATGTCCGGGTCGCCTTCCAGGAACAGGATGCGCCGCAGCAGCGCGTCGGCGTGCTCGGTCTCTTCTTCCATCTCGTGGTTGATACGCGTGTACAGCGCCTGCAGGCCCTGATCCTCATAGCGCCGCGAGTGGATGAAATACTGGTCGCGTGCGGCGAGTTCGCCGCGCAGCAACTCGATCAGGCATTGCACAACTTCAGGATGTCCCTTCATGGGGCAGGCTCCGTGTCAGCTAAGGCCGCCATAGTGCCCGAGCCGCGCGGCCCGCGTTCCAATCGGAATCATTAGCATCCCGATTCCATCGGCGCAGCGGCGCGGGCGAAGCTGACCACGCCCCAACCCCACGCGAGCGCAAGCCGGATGTACGCAAGAACGACACGCAGTCGCATCTAGAATCGAGGATTGGCCGGCGGAGATGCTTGTATGCAGAGCAAGTGGAAACGAAGGATGCTGTGGCTGGCGGCGCTGGCGATCGGCCTGGCGCTGGCGATGTGGCTGCTGCTGCGCGGCAGTCTGGCCACGCTCGACGGCAAGGCCGATCTGGACGGGCTGGCGGCGCCGGTGCAGATCCAGCGCGACGCGCTGGGCACGGTCACCATCGACGCCGGCAACGAGGCCGATGCGATGCGCGCGCTCGGCTACGTGCATGCGCAGGAACGCTACTTCCAGATGGACCTGATGCGCCGCGCCGCGGCAGGCGAACTGTCGGAGCTGGTCGGCAAGGCCACGCTCGGGGTGGACAAGCAGCGGCGCATGCACCGCCTGCGCGCGCGCGCCGCCGCACAGTTGGCCAGCTTCGGCGGCAGCCATGCCGCGGCGCTGCAGGCCTACAGCGCCGGCGTCAACAACGGCCTGCACGCGCTGCGGGTGCGGCCGTGGCCCTACCTGCTGCTGGTCAAGGCGCCGCGCGACTGGCAAGCGGTGGACTCGGTGCTGGCCGGCGACGCGATGTATTTCGACCTGCAAGGCCGCCAGCTCGACCGCGAACTGTCGCTGTACCGCCTGCAACAGCACCTGCCGGCGCCGCTGTTCGCACTGCTGCGCCACGACGGCAGCAGTTGGGACGCGGCGCTGGACGCCGCGGCGCGCGGCGACGCCACGCTGCCCGACGCCAGCCAGGTCAATCTGCGCACGCTGCCCGATGCCCCGCGCGACGCCAGCACCGCGGACCACGTCGCAGCCGGCAGCAACAACTGGGCCATCGCTGGCAGCCGCAGTGCCGACGGCCGCGCCATCGTCGCCAACGACATGCATCTGCAGCTGGGCGCGCCCAGCCTGTGGTTCCGGGTGCGGCTGCGCTACGCCGACGCGCAGGCGCCCGGCGGCCGCGTGGACATCACCGGTTTTTCCTTGCCTGGCCTGCCGGCGGTGATCGTCGGCAGCAACGGCCACGTCGCCTGGGGCTTCACCAACAGCTACGCCGACACCAGCGACTGGTACCGCTTGACGCCGTGCGCGGCCACGCCGCAGCCCGGCTGCACCGCGGTCGTCCACCACCGCGAGCGGATCAAGGTGGCTGGCGGCCTGGATGTCGCGCTGGACGTGGAAGACACCGCGTACGGCCCGATCCTGCAACACGAGCCGGACGGCAGCGCACTGGCGCAACGCTGGGTGGCGCAGTTGCCCGGCGCGCTGAACCTGGGCCTGGCCGACCTGGCACGTGCCGATTCCCTCGCCAGCGCCTTCGCCAGCGCGCAGCGCATCGCCACGCCGGCGCAGAACATGCTGCTGGCCGACAGCGCCGGACATATCGGCTGGCGCGTGCTCGGCGCGCTGCCGCTGCGCGGACCCAACTGCGCCAGCGACGCATTGGTCCTCGACGTCAGCGCGGCGGTGCCGCCAGCGCAGCGCTGCGCGCCGTGGCCGGTCTCCAGCGCGCATTCGCCGCAACGCATCGATCCGGCCGATGGGCAACTGTGGAGCGCCAATGCGCGGATGGTCGGCGGCGAGGAGCTGGCACTGCTCGGCGACGGCGGCTACGCGCTGGGCGCGCGCGCGCAACAGATCCGCGACGACCTGCACCTGCATCCGCAACTGGACGAACGCCAGTTGCTGGCGATCCAGCTCGACGACCGCGCGGTACTGCTGCAACGCTGGTGGACGTTGCTGCAGCAACGCGACGCCGGCGCCGCCACGCCGGCGTTGCACGCGCTGGCGCAGGCCAGCAAGCACTGGGAAGGCCGCGCCAGTACCGATTCGGCGAGTTACCGGCTGGTACGCGCCTGGCGCCTGGCGCTGCTGAGCCGGATCCGCGACGGCCTGATCGCGCCGGCCCGCGCCGCGCTCGGAACCGATTACGCCATGCCGCCGTTGCCGCAGCTGGAAGCGGTGGCCTGGCCGATGCTGCAACAGCAGCCGCCGCATCTGCTGCCGCGCCGCTACGCCAGCTGGCAGGCCTTGCTGGAAGACGCCGCCACCGAAGTGCGCGACCAACCCGGCCAGGACGCGCCGTTGCCGCAGCGCCATTGGGGCGAGCAGAACATCGCCGCGGTCTGCCATCCGCTGGCGCGCTCGCTGCCGGGAGTGCTGCGGCGCTGGTTGTGCATGCCGACCGAGGCCTTGCCCGGCGACAACGACATGCCGCGGGTGCAGCGTCCGGACTTCGGCGCCTCCGAGCGCATGGTGGTCGCGCCCGGCCACGAGGCCGACGGCATCGCGCACATGCCCGGCGGCCAGAGCGAGCATCCGCTGTCGCCGTTCTGGGGGGCCGGCCACGACGACTGGGTGCAAGGCCGCGCCTCGCCGTTCCTGCCCGGCCCGGCCCGCTACACGCTCAGCTTACGGCCACCTGCGCGATAATCGGCGATTGCCGCGCCACCCGCACACGGCAACTGCACGCCATGTCGCCAGCTGCGCGGCGCCTGCGGCCGATCGCCGCGCCTGTCTCTCCCCCAAGCGGAGCCTGTCCCCCAATGAATTCCCGTCCCCTGCTCGCCCTGTTGTTGCCGCTCGCCACCTGTCTGACCAGCGGCTGCGCCACGGCCGCCGCACCCGCCGCCACCGACTGCAGCGTGCGCGCCGAACCAGGCGACGACCTGCAAGCCGCGGTCGATCGCGTGCCCAACGACGGCAAGCCGGCCACGGTGTGCCTGACCGCCGGCGATTTCCACGTGACCAAGCTGCTGTCGCTGCAGCGCGACGGCCTGCGCCTGCGCGGCCAGGGCGACGCCACCGTGCTGCGCATGCAGGACGGCGTGCAGCAGCCGGTCATCGTGGTCGGCGACTACCAGAACGAGCGCCCGCAGCGGCCGATCCGCGATGTCGTGGTCGAGCAGTTGCAGATCGTCGGCGGCGGTGCCGACAAGGAATTCATGCCCGAGCGCCCGTATCTGAGCAACAGCCTGGTGGTGGTGCGCGCCGGCCAGAACATCCGCCTGTCCAGGCTGCGCGTGAGCAAGTGCCGCAGCGCCTGCCTGCTCAGCGAATACGACAGCCGCGACCTGCTGATCGAGCGCAACGACGTCTCCGGCGCGACCTGGGATGGGGTGTCGTTCAACCGCACGTCCAAGGTCAAGCTGATCGACAACTACATCCACGACAACGTCGCCGCCGGCATCACCACCGAGCACCTGGAAGACAGCGAGATCCGCAACAACCGACTGGAGCGCAACGGCAGCCAGGGCGTGTACCTGGCCGATGCGCGGCGCAACCTGTTCGTCGGCAACCAATTCACCGGCAACAAGGGCTCCGGCATCTACCTGGCCTGCTCAATCCGCCAGCGTACCCCGGAGATCCTGTGCTGGGACAACAGCATGAGCCAGGACAACACCTTCGAGAACAACACCTTCCAGGGCAACCCCTACACCTACACGATCGGCGTGGACCGCGCCGCCAACTGCAGCGGTCCGGACTTCCGCCAGAACCTGTGGCACAAGAACAACCAGGCCGACGCCTCCGGCGTGGACATCCAGCCGGACCATTACGGGCGCTGCATGCGTTTCGAATAGGTGACGGGACGCGGGACCGGGGACCGGAAGAACGGAAGCCGGTAGAGCTTCAGATCGCGTTATCGGGCATTTCCGGGTCCCCGGTCCCTGGTCCCGATCCCACCGGCCATTGCCGGCGGGACGCGCCGGCTCACGAAGCCAAGGCTTGCTCGTGCACCCCGGCCACCGCACGCCCCGACGGGTCGGCGGCGTTGGCGAAGCTCGCATCCCAGGCGATCGCCGCCGGCGAGGAGCAGGCGATCGATTTGCCGCCGGGGACGGTTTCGGCCGCGGCCGGCGTGGGAAACGCACGCTCGAACAGCGTGCGGTAGTAATAGGCTTCCTTGGTCAGCGGCGGGTTGACCGGGAAACGCTTGTCGGCCGCGGCCAATTCGCGGTCGCTGACCTGCGTCTCGGCATGCGCCTTCAACCCATCGATCCAGCCGTAGCCGACGCCGTCGCTGAATTGCTCCTTCTGCCGCCACAAAATCGAATCGGGCAGATAGCCTTCGAACGCCTCGCGCAGCACGCCTTTTTCCATGCGGATCGCGCCACTGCTGGTCTTGTCGATCATCTTGTACTGCGCGTCCATGCGCATCGCCACGTCCAGGAACTCCACGTCCAGGAACGGCACCCGCGGCTCCACGCCCCAGGCCATCATCGACTTGTTGGCGCGCAGGCAATCGTAGTTGTACAGCGCGTCGAGCTTGCGGATCAGTTCCTCGTGGAATTCGCGCGCGTTCGGCGCCTTGTGAAAATACAGATAGCCGCCGAAGATCTCGTCGCTGCCCTCGCCGGACAGCACCATCTTCACCCCCATCGCCTTGATCCGCCGCGCCAGCAGGAACATCGGCGTGGAGGCGCGGATGGTGGTGACGTCGTAGGTCTCGATGTGCCGAATCACGTCCGGCAACGCGTCCAGGCCTTCCTCGAAGGTGTATTCGAAGCCGTGGTGCACGGTGCCCAGCGACTGCGCGGCGATCGCCGCAGCGGCCAGGTCGGGCGAGCCCTTCAGGCCGATCGCGAACGAATGCAGGCGCGGCCACCAGGCCTCGGCCTCGTCGTTGTCCTCGATGCGCTTGCGCGCGAAACGCGCCGCCACCGCCGCCACCAGCGACGAATCCAGGCCGCCGGACAGCAGCACGCCGTACGGCACGTCGGTCATCAGCTGGCGGTGCACGGCGCGCTCGAACGCCTCGCGCAGCTCTTGCTTGCTCACCTGCACGCCCTGCACCGCGGCGTAGTCGCGCCACGGTTTGCGGTAGTACTGCTGCAGTTCGCCGCTGGCGCTGTCGTAGTAATGGCCCGGCGGGAACTGGGCGACGTCGGCACAGCTGTCGACCAGCGACTTCATCTCCGAGGCCACGCGCAGCCGGCCGTGCGTGTCGTGGCCCCAGTATAGCGGGCACACGCCCATCGGGTCGCGCGCGATCAGCACGCGCCCGGCGGCCTTGTCCCACAGGGCGAAGGCGAAGATGCCGTTGAGCCGGTCGAGCAGCGCGGCCGGCGTCTGCTCGCGGTACAGCGCATTGATCACCTCGCAATCCGAGCCGGTCTGGAACGTATACGGCTGGGTCAGCTGCGTCTTCAGTTCGCGGTGGTTGTAGATCTCGCCGTTGACCGCCAGCGCCAGTTGCCCGTCTTCGGACAGCAACGGCTGCGAGCCGCCGGCCGGATCGACGATGGCCAGACGCTCATGCACCAGGATCGCGCCGTCGTCGACATACACGCCGCTCCAGTCCGGACCGCGATGGCGCTGCCGCTGCGAGCAGTCCAGCGCCTGCCTGCGCAGCGCCTGCAGGTCGTCGCCGGGTTGCAGGCCGAAGATGCCGAAGATCGAACACATGGAAAAGCTCCTGGATGGTGTGTGGGGGTAGCAGGTCGTTGCGGCGATGGTCTGCAGCGGTTGCCGGCCGGCACCGCGCTGCGGCGAAAGATTTCACGCATAAAAAAACCCGCATCGGCCGATGCGGGTTTTCTGGAGACTGGCGTGGTGTTTCGGTAGCGCCTAGTCGCAGACCCGCATCGGCCGCGCACGATTATTCGCCAGCGCATTATTGCGGCCGTTGGCGATGATCGGGCTGGGGGCTGAGATTGAGATCATGCGGCGAACGTAACCCGGCCGGCGCAATGGCGCAACTGTTTCAAGGGCAACGATGAACGCCCGCCCGGCTGCACAGCGGCGACCGAGGCAGGAGCAGCGCCGACGCGCGGTGCATGCCGTAGCCAATGCAGCGAGCGCATGGGGTTCGCAGCAACTGGCGGCACTGCGCTTGCTAGACTCGCGCACGCCGTTTTGCGGCAACCGGCAAGGCGCGTTCGCAACGTCGCGCCTGCTTGCCCTATCACGCCGTGGCCAAGGACCGTCGCGTTCCATGCCCCGGCCGCAACTCCAGAGTAGTCAATAGATGAAAACATGTCTGATCTGGGCAGCGGCGCTGCTGCTGCCCACCACGGCGGCGGCACGCAGCATCGTGTTGACCGACACGCAAGCCAACCAGGCGCAAGGCGACTGGCGCATCGACAGCCAGGCGCTGGGAATCCATGAGCACAACTTCAGCATCGAACAGAGCGTGCTGCACGGCGGCCGTCAGGAAGGCAGCAAGATCATCACCATCCGCAGCGAGGACGGCCTGGTCATCGTGCTGAGCCCGACCCGCGGCATGGGCCTGCTGCACGTCACCGGCAAGGGCGTACGCCTGGGCTGGGACTCCCCGGTGGACGAGGTGGTCAATCCGAATAGCATCACCCTGGAAAGCCGCAACGGCCTCGGCTGGCTGGAAGGCTTCAACGAGATGCTGGTGCGTTGCGGCTATGAATGGACCGGCCATCCGGTCACCGCGCAAGGCATGCTGTATACCCTGCATGGCCGCGCCGGCAATACGCCCGCCTCCAAGGTGATCGTGGACATCGACGAGCACGCGCCGTATGCGATCAGCGTGCGCGGGCTGCTCAAGGAGCGCAGCTTCAAGAAGTCGCAACTCGAAACCTGGACCGAATTGCGCTACGTCCCGGGCAGCAATGCGTTCACCATCCACGACGTGCTGAGCAACGCCGGCGACTATGCCCAGGACTACCAGATCATCTACCACAGCAACTTCGGGCGGCCGATTCTCGAACAAGGCGCACGCCTGCTGGCGCCGGCGCGGGAGGTGTCCCCGTTCAACGACTATGCCAAGGCCGGCCTGGACGCATGGCAACGCTACCAGGGGCCGACCCGCGGCTTCGACGAGCAGGTGTTCAACATCGCCCCCTATGCGGACAGCGCCGGCAAGACCTTGGCCGCCTTGGTCAATCGTGCCGGCGACAAGGGCGTGTCCATCGCCTTCGACACCCAGCAGTTGCCGGTGCTGACCTTGTGGAAAAACACCGATACCGAAAAAAAGGGATACGTCACCGGAATCGAACCTGGCACCAGCTATGCGTACCCGGTGACGGTCGAACGCGCGCAGGGCCGGGTGAAGCAGTTGCAGCCAGGACAGCATGCAGACTTTGAACTGACCTATACCCTGCTCGCCGATCGGGCGCAGGTGCGCGATGCGGAGCAGCGCGTAACGGCGATCCAGGGCGGCCGTGCGACCACCTTGACGCCGACGCCGATGGCCAAGGAATAGGCGCGGCCAAACGCAGGCGGGCGGCGCGGCCGCCCCAAGGGTTCACTGCAACAGCCGCTCCAGCAATGCCAGATACAACCCTGGCAGCGCCTCCAGGTCGGCGACGCGCACGTGCTCGTCCACCTGGTGGATGCTGGCGTTGACCGGACCGACCTCGATGCACTGCGCGCCGAGCGGCGCGATGAAGCGCGCGTCGGAGGTGCCGCCGCCGGTGCTCTCTTCCGGCGCCGCGCCGGCGAAGTCCCCCAGCACCGCGCGCGCGACGCTGCGCAGGCGCCCTTCCGGGGTGTAGAACGGCTCGCCGCTGCGGTGCCAGCGCAGCGTGTAGTCCAGGCCGTGGCGGTCGAGCAGCGCGGCGATCTCCGCTTCCAGCCGCGGCGCGTCCCAGTGCGGGTTGTAACGCAGGTTGAAGGCCACCTGCAGCTCGCCGGGAATCACATTGTTGGCGCCGGTGCCGGCGTGCAGGTTGGAGATCTGCAGGCTGGTCGGCGGGAAACTCTCGTAACCGTCGTCCCAATGCCGCGCGACCAGCTCCGCCAGGGCCGGTGCGGCCAGGTGGATCGGGTTGCGCGCCTTGTGCGGATACGCCACGTGGCCCTGCACGCCCTGCACCGCGAGCGTGGCCGACAGGCTGCCGCGGCGGCCGACCCGCAGCAGGTCGCCGAGCCGTTCGGTGGAGGACGGTTCGCCGGTGATGCACCAGTCGATGCGTTCGCCGCGCGCGCGGAAGCTCTCGGCGACCTTGCGCACGCCGTCCAGCGCGTCGCCTTCCTCGTCGGAGGTCAGCAGCAGCGCCAGCGTGCCGGGATGGTCCGGATGCGCGGCGGCGAACTGTTCGGCGGCGACCACGAACGCGGCCACCCCGCTCTTCATGTCGGCGGCGCCGCGGCCGTACAGCATGCCGTCGCGGATCTGCGGCACGAACGGATCGCTGGCCCAGGCCTCGCGCGGCCCAGGCGGTACCACGTCGGTATGGCCGAGCAGCGCCAGCACCGGCGCGCCTCTGCCATGCGTGGCCCACAGGTTGTCGACGTCGCCGAAGCGCAGCCGTTCGATGGCGAAACCGGCACGCGCCAGCCGCTGCGCGATCAGCGCCTGGCAGCCGGCGTCGTCGGGCGTCACCGACGGGCGGGCGATCAGTTCACAGGTGAGGTCAACAACGTCGGACATGGTGGGGAATCACGGTAGGGGCGGCTGCAGCCGCGACAGGAACGGAGGGGGCCAGGCATGCCGGCAACGGCGCTTGATCCGGGTTTCGATGAACTCCCGGGCGATACGGTCGCGACTGAAGCCGCTCGTGCCGGGAGCGAACAGCGGCGCCACCGGCTCAGCCCACGCCGAAGCGCTGCTTGAAGCCGTTGTCCGAGAAACCCTGGCTGAGCTGGCCGTCGTCGGTCATGAGCACCGGCCGCCGGATCAGTTGCGGGTATTCGCGCAGCAACAGTTTCCATTCGGCCTCGGAGCCGGGCGTCTTCTTGTTGTCGGGCAACTGCCGCCAGGTGGTCGAGGACTTGTTGACCAGCGTATCGAAACCGCCGGCCTTGCCGGCCCATTCGACCAGGGTCTCCGGGCTCGGCTTGTGTTCGCGGTAATCGACGAACGCATAGGCCACGCCGAAGCGGTCCAGCCACTTCGTCGCCTTCTTGCAGGTATCGCAGTTCTTCAATCCGTACAGCGTGGTCATCGGAATGTCCCATCAAGCGAATAAAGCCCCTCTCCCGTTGGGAGAGGGGTTGGGTGAGGGTACCGGCGAAGCATCGCTGCGGTGAACGCAGGTCGCACACCGACTTGCGCCACACATCGCGTCGCTACGCACGTACCCTCATCCGGCGCTGCGCGCCACCTTCCCCCGAAAAGGGGGCCATGGTCCCGGTGGGACAAGGAAATGCGTCAATCGGCCAGGCCACGCAGCAGGTCGTTGACGCTGGTCTTGCTGCGGGTCTTGGCATCGACCTGCTTGACGATCACCGCGCAGTACAGCGAATGCGAGCCGTCCTTGGACGGCAGCTGCCCGGACACCACCACGCTGTACGGCGGCACGTAGCCGTAGGAAATCTCGCCGGTGGCGCGGTTGTAGATGCGCGTGCTCTGGCCGATGAACACGCCCATGCCGATCACGCTGTGGTGGCCGACCACCACGCCTTCCACCACTTCCGAACGCGCGCCGACGAAGCAGTGGTCCTCGATGATGGTCGGGCCGGCCTGCAACGGCTCGAGCACGCCGCCGATGCCGGCGCCGCCGGACAGGTGGCAGTGCTTGCCGATCTGCGCGCACGAACCGACCGTGGCCCAGGTATCGACCATGCTGCCCTCGCCCACATGCGCGCCGATGTTGGTGAAACTCGGCATCAGCACCACGTCCTTGCCGAAGTAGCTGCCGCGCCGCGCGATCGCACCCGGCACCACGCGCACGCCGGCCTTGCGGAAGTCGGCCTCGTGGTAGCCGGCGAAGCGCGATTCGACCTTGTCCCAGAACGGCGCCGGCTGCGCCTCGACCACCGCCATTTCGTTGACCCGGAAGTACAGCAGCACCGCCTTCTTCAGCCATTCGTTGACCTTCCAGCCGCCATGCCCGTCGGGCTCGGCGACGCGGAACTCGCCCGCTTCCAGGCCGTCGATAACGCGCTTGACCACCGGCCGGGTCGAGCCTTCGATCTCGTCCAGGGTCAGCGCGGCGCGGCGCTCGAAGGCGCTGTCGATGGTGAACTTCAGTTCGTCGGTACTGGGGACGGCGGCGGGCTTGGCGCGCACGGTCATGGCCGGCGATTTCGGCGCGGCGCTGGGCTTGGACGCCGCGGCGGCGGCCGCCTTCTTGGCTGCGACCTTCTTGGCTGCGACCTTCTTCGCGGCGGTCTTGGCAGCAGGCTTCTTGGCGGCGGCAGGCTTCTTGGTGGCCATCAGCGGGATTCTCCAGGCGGGGTATCGGGATCCAGACAGGCCTGCAGTGCGGCGTGCAGCGCCTGGCGGGAGGAATCGGGCAACGGCAGATTGTGCTCGTCGGTGATCTGGAACACGTCCTCGGCGCGTTCGCCGAAGGTGGCGATGCGCGCATCGTGCACGCGCAGCTGCTGGCGGCGCAGTACCTGCGCCACGTTCGACAGCAGCCCCGGCCGGTCCGGCGCGACCAGGCTCAGGCGGGTGCGGCGGCCGTCCACGCTCTCGCGGAATTCGATGCGCGGGGCGAAGCGGAAATGGCGCAGCTGGCGCGGCACCACGCGCCGCGCCGGGCGCAGCCGGGTTAGGTCGCCGGACAGCGCCTCGCGCAATGCCGCCTCCAGCTGCGCGGTGTCGCCGCTGGCGAAGGCGTCGGCCGGCATCACCTCGAAGGTATCGAAGATCGCCTCGTGCGGGGCGTCGAGCACGCGCGCGCGGTGGATGCCGTAGCCGCGCCGGTCCAGGGTCATCACGATCGCGGCGAACAGGCCGTCGCGGTCGGGCGAGTAGACGAATACTTCCAACGCGTCGTCGTCGGGGGTCACCGGGCGCACCTTGACCAGGGTGCCGCCCAGCTCCACTTCCATCAGCGAACCCGCCTGCCAGGCGAGCTGTTCTGGTCGGAAGCGCAGGAAGCTCTCGTCCGGCATGCCGGCGAACTGGCGGTCGATGACCGCATCGTCGTGGCCCTGGATGTGCATCAGCGCGCGCGTGGCCTCGCGCGCCTCCTGCACCCGCTCGGCGACCGGCCGCGGATGCTCCAGGCCGTCGCGCAGCGCGCGCCGCGCGGCGAAGTACAGGTCGGCCAGCAACCGGTCCTTCCACGCGTTCCACAGCTTGGGGCTGGTACCGGCGATGTCGGCGCAGGTCAACAGGTACAGATAGTCCAGGCGCTCGCGGTCGCCGACCAGGGTGGCGAAGCGGTGGATCACGTCGGCATCGGAGATGTCCTGCTTCTGCGCGGTCACCGACATGCGCAGGTGCTGCTCGACCAGCCACACCACCAGGTCGGTATCGGCCGCGCTGAGGCCGTGGCCGGCGCAGAACGCGCGCGCATCCACCGCGCCGAGTTCGGAATGGTCGCCGCCGCGGCCCTTGGCGATGTCGTGGAACAGCCCGGCCAGCAGCAGCAACTCCGGCTTGCGCAGCCGCGGCCACACCTCGTGCGCGATCGAGAAACGATCGTCGGCGCGGGCGCTGGCGAACACCGCGATGTTCTTCAGCACCATCAGCGTGTGCTGGTCCACGGTGTACACATGGAACAGGTCGAACTGCATGCGCCCGGACACCTGCGCGAACGCCGGGATCCACTGACCCAGCACGCCCAGCCGCGCCATCCGGGTCAGCGTTTGCACCGCGCGCGGGCCGCGCAACAGGGCCAGGAAGCGCTCGCGCGCCAGCGCGCCGGCGCCGTCGTAGGCGGGCAGTTGCGGCAGCGCCTCGGCCAGCGCGCGCGCGGTCAGCGAATGCAGCCCGCGGACCTCGCCATGCGCGGCCCATGTCGCGAACAGCGCGAACACCTGCACCGGATCGGCCTGCGGCCAGGCTTCGGCATCGGCGGCCAGGTAGCCGCGGCGCAGCGAGAAGCCGGTGCCCAGCGGCTGCGGCTGCGCCTCGCCGTCGAACTGCTCCTCGAAGCGCTGCAGCAGGCGGTCGCTGAGCCGGCGCACGATCGCAGCGCTGCGGTAGAAGCGCTGCATCATCTTCTCCACGCCCAGGCTCTCGGCGTTGTCGGAGAAGCCCAGCCGCTGCGCCAGAGTCTTCTGGTAGTCGAAGCGCAGGCGCTCCTCCGGGCGATTGGCGACCAGGTGCAGCCCGTAGCGCAAGCGCGCCAGCTCGCGGCGCTCGCGGCGCAGCGCCGCGGCCTCGTCGCTGCCGACATGGCCGAGCCCGACCAGCGGCTCCAGGTCGCGCACGCCGAACGCGCGCAGGGCCATCCAGCCCAGCGTGTGCAGGTCGCGCAGGCCACCCGGCCCGTCCTTGATGTCCGGCTCCAGGTTGTCGGCGGTGTCGCCGAAACGCTGGTGGCGGGCCTGCAGTTCCTCGCGCTTGGACAGGAAGAATGCGCGCGGCGGCCACACCTGCTGCGGCGCGATCGCCGCGGCCAGCGCCGCCTTGGCGGCGGCGTCGGCAAACAGCGGGCGTGCCTCGATCAAGGCGGTCAGCACGGTCTGGTCGGCGCAGGCGGTGGTGCACTGCGCGGCCGAGCGCACCGCGTGGCTGACCGGCACGCCGGCATGCCAGAGCAGCGCGAACAGCCGCGCCAGCGCCTGTTCGTGCGCGCGTTGGCGCTCGGATTCGCCGAGCACCAGCAGGTCGATGTCCGAGCGCGGGAACAGCTCGCCGCGGCCATAGCCGCCGACCGCGTACAGCGCCAGCCCGGCATCGCGCGGCAGGCAGCGGTTCCAGGCATGCTTGATCAGTTGGTCCAGCGCGCGCGCGCGCAGCGCCAGCAAGCGGTCGATGTCGTCGCCCTGGTCGAAGCGCTTGCACAGCCGCGCGTCGGCCTGGGCCAGCAAGTGCCGCGCCGCGGCGGCCCACTCGGCATCGTCGGCGGCCGCGTCGGGCATGCCCGCATCGCTACCGGCCGGCAGCAGGCTCACGGCTCGCCGAGGCCGCCGGGCGACAGGGTCAGCACTTCCACGCCGTCCTCGGTGACCGCGATCATGTGCTCCCACTGTGCCGACAGCTTGCGGTCTTTGGTCACCACGGTCCAGCCGTCCGGCAGCACGCGGGTATAGCGCGAGCCTTCGTTGATCATCGGCTCGATGGTGAAGGTCATGCCCGGCTTCAGCAGCAGGCCTTCGCCGGGCCGGCCGTAGTGCAGCACCTGCGGCTCGTCGTGGTAGACCTTGCCGATGCCGTGGCCGCAGTACTCGCGCACCACGCTGAAACGCTCGCCTTCGGCGTACTGCTGAATCGCGTGGCCGACGTCGCCGAGCGTGGCGCCCGGCCGCACCGCGCGGATGCCGCGCCACATCGCCTCGTAGGTCGCCTCGACCAGCCGCCGCGCCATCACCGACGGCGTGCCGACGTAGTACATGCGGCTGGTGTCGCCGTGCCAGCCGTCCTTGATCACGGTGACGTCGATGTTGACGATGTCGCCATCCTTCAGGACCTTGCTGTCGCTGGGGATGCCGTGGCAGATCACGTTGTTCACCGAGCTGCAGACCGTCTTCGGGTAGCCGCGGTAGCCGACGTTGGCCGGCACCGCCTGCTGCACGTTGACGATGTGGTCGTGGCAGATGCGGTCCAGCTCGGCGGTGGTCGCGCCGGGCTTCACATGCGGCCCGACGATGTCGAGCACCTCGGCGGCCAGGCGGCCGGCGATGCGCATCTTCTCGATGTCCTGCGGAGTTTTCAGATTGACGGTCATGCCCGCCATTATCGCTCATTCGCGGCCTTCCTGAACGCGCCGCTTCGCACTGACGGTTTTTCGGCGCCGGGCCGGGATTCCGCCGCCTTCACAAATGACAACCGGGATAAGCGCTGAACCCATCACTTTCGAAATTTAGATGCCCATCCAGAACACTGCAGATTGGCCCGCACTTTGCATTGGGTTCGGCACCGACGGACTCCGTCATTCCGAAGAGCCTCACCCCATGCAAACTCTCCACAGTGCACTCGCCATCGCCGTGTTGCTGGCCGCCGGAACCGGCGTGGCATCCGCCCAGACCGACTCGCGCACCTTCAACGTCAAGATCGTGATCACCAGCGTCTGCGACATCCAGACCGCACCGACCGACGTCGATTTCGGCAGCGTCAACTCAACCCAGACTTCGATCAACAGCACCGGCACCTTGAACGTGCGCTGCACCTCGGGCACGCCGTACAACATCGCGCTCAACGCCGGCAGCGGCTCCGGCGCGACGGTGACCGCGCGCACCATGGGCAGCGCCGATGCGGGCAACACCGCGCGCGTGCCGTACGCCCTGTACCGCAACTCGGCGCGCACCCAGAACTGGGGCTCGACCATCGGCAGCGACACCCAGGCCGGCACAGGCAATGGTGCGGTACAACCCCTGGTCGTCTACGGCCAGGTCGCCAGCACCAATTATCCTGCCGGTTCCTATAGCGACGTCGTCACCGCCACTGTCACCTGGTAACCGGAGCGTTCCATGTCCCCGCGACCCTACTTCGCGCTGCGTTCGCCGATCGCCCTGGCCCTGTGGCTGGCGGCGATGCTGGCGGCGCAGGCCGCCAGTCTGCAGGTCGCGCCGACCTCCGTGCAGCTGACCGCGGAGGAGTCGGCGCAAGGCCTGTGGCTGAGCAACAGCGGCGACAAGCCGCTGCAGGCGCAGGTACGCGTGTTCCGCTGGCGTCAGCAGGACGGCGAGGACCGGCTCGACCCCAGCGACCGGATCGCGATCAGCCCGCCGATGCTGGAACTGGCGCCGCACTCGCGGCAACTGGTGCGCATCATCCGCCTGGACGCTGCGCCCAGGAGCACCGAGGACACCTATCGGGTGCTGGTCGACGAACTGCCGTCGCCCGACGCCACGGCCAGCGCATCCGGCCTGCAGTTCGTGCTGCGCTACTCGGTGCCGATCTTCGTCAAGCCGGCGGCCGCCGCCACGCCTGCGCTGCAGGCGCGGCTGATACGCGACGCCAGCGCGCCGGCCCTGGAAATCGTCAACAACGGCAGCGAACACGCGCAACTGGTGGACCTGCATTTCGTCGCCAGCGACGGCACCCGTGCCGCGATTGCCGACGGCCTGGCCGGCTACGTGCTACCCGGCCAACACAAGCGCTGGCCGCTCCCGCTTGCGCTCGCGCGTGCCGAAGGCACGTTCAAGGCAACGATCAACGGTGAACCCATTGCTCAATCGCTTGCGCTGGAAGCAAAGGCTCCTTGAGCTGCTGCTGGCGCTGTGGGCGAGCGCCGCACAACTTGCCGCCGCCCAGCCAAGCGGCCCACCGGTGGAACAGGAAACGCTGTACTTGGAAGTCACCCTCAACGAGACCCGCAAGCCAGGACTGTTCCGCTTCCAGCGCGACGGCGAACGCATGCAGGCCGATGCCGCCACGCTGCGCCAGATCGGCCTGCGCATCGATGCCGATGCCAACCCCAAGATCGCGCTGGAGAGCCTGGACGGGGTGCGCTACCGCTACGACGCCGGCCTGCAGCAGTTGGCGATCGATGCGCCGGTGGCGCTACTCGACGTGCCGCTGACCCGGATCGACGCGCAGGACGGCGGCCCGGCGCTGCCGGCGACCAGTTCGCCCGGCGCGTTGCTGGACTACGACCTGTACGCCAGCCGCCAGGGCAGCGCCAGCAATCTCACCGCGAGCGGCGAACTGCGCGCCTTCGGCCTGGGCGACGGCGTGCTCGGCCGCGGCATGTTCCGCCAATCCTTCGTCGGCCGCCTGTACCGCGAGCCGCAGCGCGACTGGCGCAGCCAGGCGATCCGCCTGGACACGCAGTGGTGGTGGTCGCTGCCCGAGAGCATGACCAGCGTAGTGGTCGGCGACACGCTGAGCAGCAGCACCAGCTGGAGCCGCACACTGCGTCTGGGCGGGATACGCGTGGGCCGCGATTTCGGCCTGCAGCCGTACCGCGTGACCACCCCGCTGCCGGAATTCCTCGGTGAAGTAACCGTGCCCTCAAGCGTGGACCTGTACGTCAACGGCATCCGCCAGTACGGCTCGGAGCTGCCGGCCGGGCCGTTCCAGCTGTCCGCCGCGCCCGGCGTGGACGGCGCCGGCAACGCGCAATTGGTCATCACCGACGCCTATGGCCGCAGCCGTTCGGTCGAATTTCCGTTCTACGCCACCCAGGACCTGCTGGCCGACGGCCTGGACGACTGGTCGCTGGCGCTGGGCCGGGTCCGCGAGGGCTACGGCAGCGAGGCCTTCGACTATGCCGGCGACACCGTCGCCAGCGCCAGCTGGCGCCGCGGCATCAGCGCCCGCTTCACCGCCGAGGCGCACGCCGAGGCCGGCGCCGGGGTGCGCAACGCCGGTGCCGGCGGCATCTGGCTGCTGCCGCGGGCCGGCGTGGTCGGCGCCTCGCTGGCGCACAGCCAGGGCGATGGCCGCAGCGGCCACCAGTACGCGCTCAGCTACCGCTGGAACAACGGCCGCTTCAACGTCTCCATGGACACCCAGCGCGCGCAGCCCGGCTATCGCGACGTGGCCTCGCAGTACGGCGCGCCGCCGCCGCGGATCAGCGAACGCGCGCTGGCCGGGGTCAGCTGGGAGCAGATCGGCAACGTGGCGCTGAGCTATGTGCGCCTGGCCTACCCGGACAGCGGCGACCTGCGCTACGCCAGCCTGTTCTGGACCCGGGCGCTGCCGTGGCAGTCCTCGCTCAATCTCAGCGTCAACCAGAATCTGGACCAGGCCAGCGACCGCAGCATGTACCTGGGCTGGTCGATCTCGCTCAGCGGCGCGCGCCAGGCGAGCATCGCCCTGCAGCGGGTCGGCGACCGTCTCAGCACCGCCGCCGACCTCAGCCGTTCGGCCGCCGCCGACGGCGGCAGCGGCTGGCGGCTGCAGGCGCGCAGCGGCGAGGACAGCGCCGGCGGCCTGGCCGAGGCCACCTGGCGCGGCGAGAACGCGCGCTATGCCGCCGGCCTGGCCAGCTACGGCGGCCAGACCTACGGCTATGCCGAGGCCTCCGGCGGCGTGGCCCGGATCGGCGGCGGCTGGTTCCCCGGCCGCGATCTCGACCAGGCCTTCGCCCTGGTCTCCACCGGCGGCGTCGCCGGCGTGCCGGTGCTGCTGGAAAACCGCCCGATCGGCGTCACCGACGCGCGCGGCTTCCTGATGGTCACCCCGCTGATGGGCTGGCAGCACAACCAGGTGTCGATCGATCCGATGCAGTTGCCGCCGCAGATGCGCCCGGAGCGCATCGACCAGATCGTGGTGCCGCGCGACCGCAGCGGCGTGGTGGTGGACTTCCCAATCCGCACCAGCAACGGCGTGCTGGTGCAGTTGCACGATGCGCAGGATCAGCCGCTGCCGGTCGGCAGCCGGGTACGAGGTCCCGGGATCGACGCGGTGGTCGGCTACGACGGCGAGGCCTACCTGGAAGGCCTGAAGACCGGCCGCAACGACCTGCAGGTGGAGATGACCGCAGGCCGGTGCCAGATGCGCATCGAGTACACACCGCAGCAGCGCCCGGCCCGCCTGGGACCGCTGCGCTGCAACGCGGAGCTGGCGCCATGAGCCGCGCCGCATGGGGCTGCGCCGCCCTGCTGGCGCTGCTGGCGCCGCTGCGCGCCAGCGCCGCCACCACCTGCACGGCGGCGACCACCGCGCTGGACTTCGGCACCCTCTCCACCAGCGCCGCCACCGACAGCAACGCGCAGATCACAGTCACCTGCCAGACCGGCGCGCTCAGCATCCTGGGCACGATCTACGTGCGCATGTGCCTGAACATCGGCGAGGGCGCGCAGGGCGGCGGCCTGGGCATCGCGCCGCGGCGCATGCTCAACCCGCTCAACGACAGCCTCGGCTTCCAGATGTACCGCGACAGCGCGCGCAGCCTGATCTGGGGCAGCGCGCTGAACGCCTCCACCCCGCTGCAGGTGGACCTGACCTATTCGTCGCTGCTGACTGGCGGCAGCGGCAGCGCCACCTACACCATTTATGGGCGCGTCCCGCTGCAGAGCGGCATCGCCACCGGGCTGTACCAGAACAACTTCAGCGGGGCATTCACCAACCTGCAGTACCGCTACTCCGAACCGCTGATCGGCACCCCACCGAGCATGCCCGCCTCCTGCACCACCGGCGGCACCGGCGGCGCCACCGCGGCGCAGTTCCCGTTCGTGAGTTCGGTCACCGCGGCGCCGGTCTGCACCATCGCCAGCATCGCCGACCTGGACTTCGGCAGCCAGTCCGGCCTTGTCGATACCGCGCTGAACTACACCACCGCGCTGAGCATGGACTGCCGCCGGCGCACCGCCTGGCAGGTCGGCCTGGACAACGGGCAGAACGCCAGCGGCAACATCCGGCGCATGCGCAACGCCGCCGGCCAGTACCTGACCTACGAGCTGTACCGCGACGCGGCACGCAGCCAACGGTGGGGCAGCACCCTGAACAGCGACACCCAGACTGGCACCGGCACCGGCAATACGCAGTCGCTGACCCTGTACGGCCGAGTGCCGGCCGGGCAGACCCCGCCCCCGGGCAGCTACAGCGACGTGGTCAAGGTGACGGTTACCTACTGAGGGCTAAACGCGGACGCGGACGCGGTAAAGTTGCCTCGCCGGACGCCGTTATCTGTCGCGTCCTCCTTGGAATGCCACCATGACCGCCAGGCCGTTCATGCAATCGCTGCTGCTCGCCAGTTTTTGTGCCGTCTGCGCGAGCGCGGCGGCGCAGATTCCCGGTGCGAACGAAAACACGGCGTTCCGGGTCGGCATCCGCCTGCTGGGTAGCTGCGAGATCGACACCGCCGGACGCAGCCAGCCAGGCGCGGCCGCCGCGCAGGTGGCCTGCAGCCGTCCGCTGCCCTACCAGGTCAGCATCGACGGCGCCGCCTCGCCCAACGCCGGTGCGCTGGCGCTGAGCCTGAGCTTGGCCAGTGGAGTGCAGCGCCAGGATGCGCGCTACGCCACGGTCGCGTTCTAAGTGGGCGGCCGCCATCGCGGACGCATCGCCGGCCTGTTGCTGGCGCTGTTGCCGAGCCTGGCCGCGGCCGCTGGCGTGCGCATCAGCCCGACCATCGTGCAGATGCCGCCCGGCGCGCAGACAGCCGAGATCTGGCTGAACAATACCCAGGACCGGCCCTGGCAGGCGCAGGCGCAGCTCTATCGCTGGCACCAGGCCGAAGGCATGGAGCAGTTGCAGCCGACCGACGAGGTCCAGGTCAGCCCGCGCCTGATCGACATCCCTGCGCAGGGGCGGCAACTGCTGCGGGTGGTGCGCATCGGTCCAGCCGCGACCGACAGCGAGCTCGCCTACCGCCTGGTGCTGGAAGAACGCCCGGCCCCGGACAACAGCCCTGCCGACCCGCGCCTGCTGCTGCGTTACTCCACGCCCGTGTTCCTGGTGCCGCCCGGTGCCGCGCCGGCCGCCGCGCTGAGCGTCAGCCTGGTCGCGGGTGCCTACGGCCATGAGTTGCAGGTGCGCAACCGCGGCAAGGCGCACGCGCGACTGATCGATCTGAGCTTCATCAGCGCCGACGGCCGCCAGCTGACTCTGTTCAGCAATCTGGCCGGCTATGTGTTGGCCGGGGAACAGAAGCGCTGGCAGCTCCCGGCCGAGGTCGGGGCCGCGCGCGGCGGCCATTTCGCCGCCCGCCTCGACAACCAGGCCGAGCTGCAGCCATTGCAGGCCGAATGACCCGGCCTGCCCGCATTTGCGCCGAAGGCCGCGGCTCGTTATAGTTCTGCGGCTGCGTTGCGCCCTCCGGGCCAGCACACCGTCCACGCCGGACGCACCGGCGAATCCACACCTGCTGCCATCGCCCGTGCCGGGGTGCTCCGCGAGGAGTTCGGTCACGTAAGGCTGCAGGGAGGCCCAACCCCGGAATCGTCGTGCACGCCTCGTAAGGGCCTGCATGTCCATGCGCGGACTCCACTTACACCGCCCGCGCATGGCCGGTTCCCCAACAGGAGTCACTAGCAATGCCCCAAGTCACCATGCGTCAGATGCTGGAAGCCGGCGTCCACTTCGGCCACCAGTGCCGTTACTGGCACCCCAAGATGGCCCAGTACATTTTCGGCGCGCGCGGCAAGATCCACATCATCAACCTCGAGAAGACGGTTCCGCTGTTCAACGACGCGATGAACTTCATCTCCAGCGTCGCGCAAAAGCGCGGCACCATCCTGTTCCTGGGCACCAAGCGCAGCGCCCGCGACTCGGTCAAGGAAGAAGCCGAACGTTGCGGCCAGCCGTTCATGACCCAGCGCTGGCTGGGCGGTACGCTGACCAACTTCCGCACCGTCAAGCAATCGGTAGCGCGCCTGAAGGAACTGGAAGCGGCCGAAACCGACGGCACCTTCGACAAGCTGGTCAAGCACGAAGTCCTGGCCCTGCGCCGCGAGCGCGAAAAGCTGCTGGCCTCGCTGGGCGGCATCAAGGAAATGAACCGCCTGCCCGACGCGCTGTTCGTCATCGACATCGGCCATGAAGACATCGCCATCAAGGAAGCCAAAAAGCTCGGCATCCCGGTGGTCGCGGTGGTCGACACCAACTACAACCCGGAACTTGTGGACTACGCCATCCCGGGCAACGACGACGCCATCCGTGCCGTGCAGCTGTATGCGCGCGCCGCCGCCGACGCCGTGCTGGAAGGCAAGGCCGCCGCGCCGAACGCCGCCAGCGTACGTGAGGAAGAGTTCAGCGAAGCCGGCGACGACAAGGGCCGCGGCCCGCGCAAGAACGGCAAGAAGGCCGAAGAAGCCGCTCCCGCCGCCGAGTAACCGGCGCGCCATGCGATTGCGCGAGCATGCGCAGTCGCCACCCGGCGCGCGCTGCGCGCCCGGGTCCGCGGGCGCCGCAAGCGCCCGTTTCCCAGAATACCGGCCGGCCGCAAGCTGGCCCTTTCCCACCTTTTGTGAGGTCACCCCGTGGAAATCACTGCTTCCCTGGTCAAGGAACTGCGCGAGCGCACCGGCGCCGGCATGATGGAATGCAAGAAAGCGCTCACCGAGAACGCCGGCCATATCGACAACGCCGCCGAGTGGCTGCGCAAGTCGGGCCTGGCCAAGGCCGACAAGAAAGCCGACCGCGTCGCCGCCGAAGGCCGCATCGCGATGGCCCAGGACGGCGGCAAGGCCGTGCTGGTCGAGATCAACTCGGAAACCGATTTCGTCGCCAAGGACAACAACTTCCTGGCCTTCACCGAAGCCGTGGCCCAGGCCGCACTCAGCGCCGGCGCCGCCGACGCCGAGGCGCTGAAAAGCGCCAAGCTGCCCGCCGGCGAGACCGTCGAGGAAGCCCGCGCCGCGGTCATCGCCAAGGTCGGCGAGAACGTGCAGGTGCGCCGTCTGGTGCGCATCGACAGCGCCAACAACGTCGCCGCCTACGTGCACGGCGGCCGCATCGGCGTGCTGGTCGAGGTCAAGGGCGGCGACATCGAGCTGGCCCGCGGCATCGCCATGCACATCGCGGCGATGAACCCGCCGCACGTGAAGGCCACCGATGTCCCGGCCGAGTTCGTCGCCAAGGAAAAGGAGATCGAGCTGGCCAAGATGTCGGAAAAGGACAAGGCCAAGCCGGCCGACATCCTGGAGAAGATCATCAGCGGCAAGATCGCCAAGATCGTCAACGAAGTTACCCTGTACGGCCAGCCCTACGTGCTCAACACCGACCAGAGCGTGGAGCAGGCGGTCAAGGCCGCCGGCGCCGACGTGATCGGTTTCCAGCGCCTGGCGGTGGGCGAAGGCATCGAGAAGGTGGTGGAAGACTACGCCGCCGAAGTGATGAAGCAGGCCGGCCTGGCCTGAGTCCGGCCCGCCCGGGAAAAAGCCGCGCCTGGCCGCGGCTTTTTTTTTGCCGGTGATACGCTGCACGCGTTGAGACGCAGTGTTGCCGTCCTCATCACATCCCACGCGGAACCGCATGCGCCCTGAACTCGAAGCCATCCTGGCTCACTCCCGCAACCTGCCCTCGCCGCCCGGGATCGCACTGCGCATCATCGACTTGGCCCAGGATCCGGACGTCGATCTGGCCACCACTGCCGATACCATCGCGATGGACATGGCGCTGAGCGCGCGCATGCTGCGCATCGCCAATTCGCCGCTGTACGCCAGCCGGCGCCGCATCGACAACCTCGGCCAGGCGCTGACCATGCTCGGGCTCAACGCCGCGCTGAGCCTAGCGCTGGGCTTTTCGATGGTGCAGAGCCTGGGCAGCGACACCGTCTCCAGCGACCTGCAGGAACGCATCTGGCGGCGCAGCGTGCTGTCGGCACTGGCCAGCCGCCTGCTCGGCCAGGCCATGGGCATGCGCAAGCACGAGGAACTGATGCTGGCCGGACTGCTGCAGGACATGGGCGCGCTGGCCCTGCTGCACGTCTGCCACGACGATTACGCGCCGCTGCTGCGCGAGGCCGGCGCCAGCGACGGCGAGACCGTGCTGGCGCTGGAGCGCGAGCGGCTGGGCTGCGACCACGCCGAGGTCGGCGCCTGGCTGGCGCAGAAGTGGAAGCTGCCCGGCTACCTGCAACGCAGCATCGGCCGCGGTGCCGGCACGGATCCGGCGCAAGACACGTTCGGCAGGTGCGTGCTGTTGTCCGGCAGCGTCGCCGACATCTGGCTGAGCGCCGACACCGATGCCGCGCGCTGCCAGGCGATGGAGCGCGCGTATCGCGAACTGCAACTGGACAGCCGCCGCTTCGACGAGGTGATCGCCGGCATGGCTGAAGCCCTGCCGGTGATCGCGCCGATCTTCGACGTGCGCATCGCGCAGCCGGAGCGGGTCGACGCGATCATCAGCCATGCCCGCGAGCTGATGGTGCTGCGCAACCTGCGCCAGATCCAGGAAGCCACCCACGCCCGCCAGCAGGCCGACGAATCGGAGCACCGCGCGCGCCGCCTGGCCGAGCAGGCCAGCCGCGACGCGCTGACCGGCGTGTACAACCGGCACCAGCTGGACATCCTGCTTAGCCAGCAGTTCGACCTGACCAGCCGCCACGACTGGCCGCTGTCGATCGCCTTCATCGACCTGGACGACTTCAAGAAGATCAACGACGCCCACGGCCACCTGATCGGCGACCAGGTGCTGCGCGCGTTCGCGCAGGCGTTGCAGCCGCTGTTGCGCAGCAGCGACACCATGGCGCGCTTCGGCGGCGATGAGTTCCTGGTGCTGCTGCCCAACACCAGCGAGGAGGCCGCGCTGAGCGTGATCCAGCGCATCCTGCTCGACATCGTGCAGCGGCCGATGGTCGAACTGAAGAGCGGGCCGCTGCACATCAGCTTCTCCGCCGGCGTCGCCACCCAGGGCGGGCGCGAGCGCTTCGGCACCGCGCAGGAGCTGCTGCAGGCCGCCGACGACATGCTCTACAGCTCCAAACACAGCGGCCGCAACCGGGTCACCGCGCGCTCGTTCGGCGACACCCTGGCCTGAACCGGGACATTGCACGCACGCATGCGCGCGGCAGATTCCGCGCCGCGCTTCGGCTAGAATCGCGTGGTTTGCCCGTCCCCCCAAGAGGTCACCATGTCCCAGCTCGCCTATCGCCGTATCCTGTTGAAACTTTCCGGCGAAGCGCTGATGGGGGATGGGGATTACGGCATCGACCCCAAGGTCATCAACCGCCTCGCGCATGAAGTGATCGAAGCGCAGCACGCCGGCGCGCAGGTGGCACTGGTGATCGGCGGCGGCAACATCTTCCGCGGCGCCGGCCTGGCCGCCGGCGGCATGGACCGGGTCACCGGCGACCACATGGGCATGCTGGCCACGGTCATCAACGCACTGGCGATGCAGGACGCGCTGGAGAAGCTCGGCGCCAAGGTGCGGGTGATGAGCGCGATCAAGATCAACGACGTGTGCGAGGACTTCATCCGCCGCCGCGCGATCCGCCACCTGGAAAAGGGCCGCATCGCGATCTTCGCCGCCGGCACCGGCAATCCGTTCTTCACCACCGACTCCGGCGCGGCGCTGCGCGCGATCGAGATCGGCGCCGACCTGTTGCTGAAGGCAACCAAGGTCGATGGCGTATACGACAAGGACCCGAAGAAGCACGCCGACGCGGTGCGCTTCGACAGCCTGACCTACGACGAAGTGATCGCGCGCAACCTGGAAGTGATGGACACCGCCGCCTTCGCCCTGGCCCGCGACAGCGACTTGCCGCTGCGTATCTTCAACATGGGCCAGCCCGGTGAACTGCTGAGGATCCTGCATGGCGCGGAGATCGGGACGCTGGTGAAGGGGCGCAGCTGAAGAGCCGGGACCGGGGACCGGGGACCGGGAACCAGGGACCCGGAAAAGCGCATTACTTAGGTCGGAAGGTTGCGTTGAGTTGTACGAAGAGCCGTGTAAAGGACCAGGCAAGAGCAAAAGCAAAAGCGCCTGACCGCCGCCTGCCAGCGCAGCTTCCGATTCCGTGGACGTGCCTTTCCGGGTCCCCGGTCCCTGGTCCCCGGTCCCGCCCCACCGTTCCCGGCTATAATCGCCCGATTCAGATTCAGCACGGACACCGGCGATGCTCAACGAAATCAAACAAGACGCACAGACCCGCATGGCCAAGAGCATCGATGCGCTGCGCCATACGCTCATCAAAGTGCGTACCGGCCGCGCTTCGACTGCCCTGGTCGAACACCTGAAGGTCAATTACTACGGCTCGGAAATGCCGCTGAGCCAGGTCGCCAGCGTCGCTGTGGCCGATGCCCGCTCGTTGACCATCAGCCCGTGGGAAAAGCAGATGGTCAGCGCGGTGGAGAAGGCGATCCTGGCCTCGGACCTGGGCCTGACCCCGAACACCTCCGGCACCACCATCCGCCTCAACCTGCCGGCGCTGACCGAAGAGCGCCGCCGCGAGCTATCCAAGGTCGTGCATGGCGAAGGCGAGGACAGCAAGGTCGCGATCCGCAACATCCGCCGCGACGCCAACCAGCAGATCAAGGATCTGCTGAAAGACAAGAATGTCACCGAGGACGAGGCCCGCGCCGCCGAGGACGACATCCAGAAGCTGACCGACAAGGCGATCAAGGACGTCGACGACGTGGTCAAGGGCAAGGAACAGGAACTGATGGCGGTCTGAGCCTGCGCCTCGCGGCCATGCCTTCGGACCCCTCTTCCATGTCCCTGCCCCACCACATCGCCATCATCATGGATGGCAACGGCCGCTGGGCGCAGCGGCGCCGGCGGCCGCGCGTGATCGGCCACCGCGCCGGCGCGCGCGCGGTCAACCGCACCATCGACTTCTGCCTGGAGCGCGGCATCCCCGCGCTAACCCTGTTCGCCTTCTCCAGCGAGAACTGGGGCCGGCCGCAGGAAGAAGTGGACGCGCTGATGAAGCTGTTCCTGCACGCGCTGGACCGCGAGGTCGAGGAACTGCAGCGGCGCGGCGTGCGCGTGCGCTTCATCGGCGACCGCTCGCGCTTCGCGCCGTCGCTGCGCCAGCGCATGGCCCAGGCCGAAGCCGGCACCCAGCACAACCACGCCCTGCACCTGTCGATCGCGGCCAGCTACGGCGGCCGCCAGGACATCGCCCAGGCCGCACGGGCGTTGGCCGAAGACGTGGCGGCTGGGCGCCTGCGCCCCGAGCAGATCGACGAGGAGCTGCTGTCGGCGCGCATGGCGCTGTCCGACCTGCCTCCGCCGGACCTGTTCATCCGCACCGGCGGCGACGTGCGCATCAGCAATTTCCTGCTCTGGCAGCTGGCCTACACCGAACTGTGGTTCACCGAGACCCTGTGGCCCGAGTTCGGCGCCGAGGTGCTGCAACAAGCCCTGGACGACTACGCCAGCCGCGAGCGGCGTTTCGGCCTGACCAGCGCGCAAGTCGCCCCGGCGACGGAGAACACATCCGCATGACCCGTACCCGCGTCATCGCCGCGCTGATCATGGCCCCGCTGGCCATTTGCGCCATCTTGCTGCTGCCGACGCAATGGTTGGCGGCGCTGGCCGCGCTGATCTTCCTGGTCGGCCTGTGGGAATGGCTGAAGCTGGCCGAGGTCGACGACACCTTGCCGCGCACCATCCTGCTGGTGCTGAACCTGCTGCTGATGGTGCTGCTGGTGTGGGCCTCGGCCGGTTCGCTGGTGCTGTTCCAGCTGACCACCCTGGCCGGCGTCGGCTGGTGGTGCGTGGCGCTGCTGTGGCTGCGCTTCTTCCAGTTCGGCTCCGATCACGCCACCTATGCGCGGGTGTTCAAGCTGGCTGCCGCCACCCTGGCGATCGTCCCGGCCTGGGCCGCGCTGGGCCTGATCCATGCCAGCGAACCGAACGGACACCGCTGGCTGCTGACCGCGCTGGTCACGGTGTGGGCCGCCGATTCCGGCGCCTATTTCGCCGGGCGCCAGTTCGGCAAGCACAAGCTGGCGCCGCGGATCAGTCCCAACAAGACCGTGGAAGGCCTGCTCGGCGGGCTGCTGGCCGGCCTGGTCTGCGCCGCCGGCTTCGGCTGGCTGGCCGGGGTCACCCTGCCGCAGCTGCCCGGCCTGTTGATCGTGGCCGCGGTCAGCGTGTTGGCCTCGGTGGTCGGCGACCTGTTCGAGAGCCTGCTCAAGCGCCACGTCGGGGCCAAGGACTCGGGCCACGTGATCCCCGGCCACGGCGGCGTGCTGGACCGCATCGACGGCGTGCTGGCGGCGCTGCCGATCTTCGCGCTGGGCAAGGACATCTTCGGTTTCTGAATATGGCCGATGCCGTCCGCCACATCGCCGTGCTCGGCGCCACTGGCTCAATCGGCGCTTCGGCGCTTGACGTGATTGCGCGCCATCCGCAGCGGTTGCGCGCTAGCGTGCTGGCCGCCGGCGGCAACGTCGCCGCGCTGCTGGCGCTGTGCGCCACGCACCGGCCGGCGCACGCAGTGATCGCCGACCCGGGCCTGTACCCGGCGCTGCGCGACGGCCTGCGTGCCGCCGGGCTGCGCACCGAAGCGCATGCCGGCGCCGCCGCACTGGACCAGCTGGTGGCCAGCGACGCCTGCGACAGCGTGGTCGCCGCCATCGTCGGCGCCGCCGGTCTGGCCTCAACCCTGGCCGCGGCCCGCGCTGGCAAGCGCCTGCTGCTTGCCAACAAGGAATCGCTGGTGCTGGCCGGCGAGCTGGTCACCGCCGCCGCCGCCGCCGCCGGGGCCGAGATCATCCCGATCGACAGCGAACACAACGCGATCTTCCAGTGCCTGCGCTCGCGCCAGGCCGGCGCCGAGGTGCGGCGGGTGCTGCTGACCGCCTCCGGCGGCCCGTTCCGCGGCTGGGACCGCAACCGGCTGCAGGGCGTGACCCCGGCGCAGGCGGTGGCGCACCCGAAGTGGTCGATGGGGCCGAAGATTTCGGTCGATTCGGCGACCTTGATGAACAAGGGCCTGGAAGTGATCGAGGCGCATCACCTGTTCGCGCTGCCGCCGGCGCGCATCGAGGTGCTGGTGCACCCACAGAGCCTGGTCCACTCGCTGGTCGAGTTCATCGACGGTTCCACCTTGGCGCAGATGGGGTTGCCGGACATGCGCACCACCCTGGCGGTGGGCCTGGGCTGGCCGCAGCGGATCGAATCCGGGGTCGCCGGGCTGGACCTGCTGGCGCATGGCCGCCTGGAATTCGAGCCGGCGGACCTTGATGCCTTCCCCTGCCTGGGCCTGGCCTGGCGCGCGATGCAGGCCGGCGGCAGCGCCCCGGCGATCCTGAATGCGGCCAACGAAGTCGCTGTTTCAGCCTTTCTTCAGGGCCGTATCGGTTTCCTATCGATTCCTGCGCTGGTCGAGAACGCCCTGACCGTGCTGCCTGCAGGCGCGGCCGACTGCCTGGACGCGCTGCTGGCGGCGGATGCGCAATCGCGCAAGATCACCGAACTCGCCATTGCCCGCCAGCCTGCCCATGTCTGACACGCACACCCCTATGAGCCACGCGCATGGGTGATTTCATCGGGTCCGTCTGGTGGATGATCGTCAGCCTGGGCGTGCTGGTGACCTTCCATGAGTACGGCCATTTCTGGGTCGCGCGCCGCTGCGGGGTCAAGGTACTGCGCTTCTCGGTGGGCTTCGGCAAGCCGCTGTGGTCGTACTACGACCGCCATGGCACCGAGTTCGCGATCGCCGCGATTCCGCTGGGTGGCTACGTGAAGATGCTCGACGAGCGCGAGGGCGAGGTGGCCCCGGCCGAGCGCGACCAAGCCTTCAACAACAAGCACGTGTGGCAGCGCATCGCCATCGTCGCCGCCGGCCCGGTCGCCAACCTGTTGCTGTGCGTGGCGCTGCTGTGGGCGATGTTCGTGATCGGCAAGCAGGATTACGCCGCGGTCGTCGGCCGGGCCGACGGCCTGGCGCTGCAGGCCGGGCTGCAGCCGGGCGAGCGCATCGTGCGCATCGGCACGCGCGAAGTGTCCAGCTGGAGCGATGCCAGCATGCAGCTGACCGTGGCGGCGATGGACCGCGCCGATGTGCGCATCCAGACCGAGGACAGCCGCGACGGCGCCATCCGCGTGCACACGCTGCGCCTGTCGCAGCTGCCTGCCGACTTCGACGAGCAGCAGGTACCGCGCCTGGCCGGCCTCACCTGGCGCTTCGCCCTGCAACCGGCGATCGTGGCCAAGGTGAGCCCGGGCTCGGCTGCCGACGGCGTGCTGCGCCCCGACGACCGCATCCTGGCGGTGGATGGCGCCGCGGTGGTCAGCGCCGACCAGGTCGCCCCGCAGGTGCGGGCCTTGGCCAGGAACGGCGGCAGCGGCCTGATCGAGGTCGAGCGCAATGGCGAGCGGCTGGCGCTGGACGTGCGCCTTACCCCGAGCAAGGATCCGCGGCTGAAGGGCCTGTCGCTGGGCGTGGACCTCGGCCAACAGGACCGCCCACCGCCGGCGTTCGACGCCAGGCTGCAATACGGCCCGCTGGCGGCGATCCCGGTCGCGTTCCGCGAGACCGGCAAGCTGGCCGGGGATACGCTGGGGCTGATCCGGCGCATGCTGACCGGCCATGCCTCGATGAAGAACGTGTCCGGGCCGATCAGCATCGCCAAGGTGGCCAACGGCTCGGCCAAGCAGGGGCCGGACGTATTCCTGTATTTCCTGGCGCTGCTGTCGCTGAGCCTGGCGATCATGAACCTGCTGCCGATTCCAATCTTGGACGGCGGGCACTTGCTGTATTACCTTATTGAGTTGGTCAAGGGTAGCCCGCTGAGCGAGCGAGCCATGGCCACGGGGCAGGTCGTCGGCCTGACGATGCTGGCTGGGCTGATGGGGTTGGCGTTCTACAACGACATCTTCGGCCAGGTCTTGCGATGAACCCGATGCTGATCCACTCGCCCCCGCTGTCGTCGTCTTACGCCGGCGCCCATGCAACAACGATATCGACCTCTACCGGACGTGACATGACGCGATTTCCCACTCGCCGCCTGCTAGCCCTCGCCCTCGCCGCCAGCTTCAGCTTGCCGGTCCTGGCCCAGGCGACGGAGCCCTTCACCGCCAGCGACATCCGCGTCGACGGGCTGCAACGCATCTCCTCCGGCACCGTGTTCACCTATCTGCCGGTGGAACGCGGCGACACGGTGGACGAGGCCAAGGTCGGCGAGGCGATCCGCGCGCTGTACCGCACCGGCTTCTTCGAGGACGTGCAGGTCGATCGCCAGGGCAACATCCTGGTGGTCACGGTCAAGGAACGCCCGGCGATCAACAAGCTGACCGTCACCGGCAACAAGGACATCAAGAGCGAAGAACTGCTCAAGGGCCTGTCCGACATCGGCCTGAGCGAGGGCGGCACCTTCGACCGGCTGAGCCTGGACCGGGTGACCCAGGAACTGACCCGCCAGTACAACAACCGCGGCAAGTACAACGTCGAGATCACCCCGACGGTGAGCCCGCTGGACCGCAACCGGGTCGATGTGGCGATCGCGATCAAGGAAGGCAAGGCCGCCAAGATCCAGCACGTCAACCTGATCGGCACCGAGAAGTTCGCCACCAAGGACATTCTCGACAGCTGGGAATCGCGCGAGCACAACTGGCTATCGTGGTACCGCCGCGACGACCAGTACTCCAAGGAAAAACTGTCCGGCGACCTGGAAAAGCTCAACTCCTGGTACCTGGACCGCGGCTATGTCGATTTCAGCGTCGATTCCACCCAGGTGGCGATCAGCCCCGACAAGCGCGACATGTACCTGACCGCCGGCATCACCGAAGGCGAGCAGTACAAAATCTCCGACATCAAGGTCACCGGCGATACCGTGCTGCCGCAGGAAGAGGTCGAGAAGCTGGTGATTCCGAAGCCGGGCGACACCTTCTCGCGCGCGCTGCTGGAGCTCAGCTCCGACGCGATCACCAACACCCTCAGCAACATCGGCTACGCCTTCGCCAAGGTCAACCCGATCCCCACCACCGACCGCGAGAAGCGCACCGTCGCGATCAACCTGCAGGTGGTGCCGGGCCCGCGCGTGTCGGTGCGACGCATCGTGTTCAAGGGCAATACCCGCACCTCCGACGAAGTGTTGCGCCGCGAGATGCGCCAGTTCGAGAACAGCTGGTATTCGCAGGCCGCGATCGACCGTTCCAAGGTCCGCCTGCAGCGCCTGGGCTATTTCGAATCGGTGAACGTGGAAACGCCGCCGGTGCCGGGCAGCAACGACAAGGTCGACGTGGTCTACAGCGTCAAGGAAACCACCTCGGGCAGCTTCACCTTCGGCCTGGGCTATTCGCAGACCTACGGCGTGACCACCTCGGTGCAGCTGTCGCAGAACAACTTCCTGGGCGGCGGCAACCGCGTCTCGGTGGACGCCTCGCGCAGCAGCTACCAGGAGCGCTACGCGTTCTCCTACACCAATCCGTTCTTCACCGACGACGGCGTGTCGCTGGGCTACAACGTGTCCTGGCGCAAGCTCGACTACTCCGACTTCGGCACCGCCCAGTACAACAGCAAGAACGGCGCGGCGCAGGTGATCTTCGGCGTGCCGATCACCGAGAACGACACCGTCTCGCTGATGTTCGGCATCGACAGCAACCAGATCACCACCTACCCCAACTACACCCCGCGGGCGATCATCGACTACATCGATGCGATCGGCCAGCGCACCTTCCACGCCTGGCGCAGCGAGCTGGGCTGGGCGCGCGATACCCGCAACGACTACTTCATGCCGACCCGCGGCATGTACCAGCGCGTCGGCCTGGAAGCCACCCTGCCCGGCTCCACCGTCGAATACTGGAAGCTGAACTACCAGATCTCCAAGTACTGGACGCTGATTCCGTCGCTGGTGCTCAATACCCGCGCCGAATTCGGCTACGGCGACAGCTACGGCAGCGACGTCAGCCGCACCATCACCAACCCCGACGGCACCACCCGCACGCTCACCGCCGCGGGCCTGCCGTTCTACGAGAACTTCTACGCCGGCGGCACCAACTCGGTGCGCGGTTTCGAGGACAACACCCTCGGCCCGCGTTCGGAGGCCACGCAGTCCTACAGACGAGGACAGCCGCTGGGCGGCTCGTTCAAGACCGTGGGTTCGGCGGAAATGTACTTCCCGAAGCTGTTCGACAGCCCCTCGGCACGCATCTCCGCGTTCGTCGACGTCGGCAACGTGTTCAACGGCGTGGACAACTACAAGACCAACGAACTGCGCGCTTCCACTGGCGTGGCGCTGCTGTGGCGCGCACCGGTCGGCCCGATCTCGATCAGCTACGCGATCCCGTTGAAGAAGGAAGACAACGACGAGATCGAGCGCCTGCAGTTCACGTTTGGTGGGCAGTTCTGAGGAACTGCCCACCCGCCGCCAGGGCGTTGCCCTGGCGGCCCCAGGCTGCCGCGTAGCGGGAACCTGGGCCCCGGGCTTAGCTCGCCAAATCCCCGCGCCTGTCGGCGCGCCCCCTTTACAAAAGGGGGCTTTGCTCCAGCCGGTTGACTGCGATCTGATCCGGGATCTTGTCCAGATGAGTAATCGCGTTGTGGGCCAGTCAGGGGCTTTTCTCCAGTTGATTGATCGCAGCCTGGCTGGTGGGTAGGTGGGGCCTGCGCTGCCTGCCGCACAGGCGCAGCATGACCGTGCCGGTGGCACACGGTAGAATCCGCGAGTGAATACTCCTTCCCATACCGCACACGAGATCGCCGAGCGCTTCGGCTTGCAGCTGCATGGCGACGGTGGCGTTGCCGTGCATGGCGTTGCCACGCTGGCGCATGCCGGTCCCGGCCAGCTCAGTTTCCTGGCCAATCCGCGCTACCGTGCGCAGCTGGCCGACAGCGCCGCGGCGGTGGTGGTGCTGCGCTCAGACGATGCCGAAGCGGCGCCCGGCACTGCGCTGATCGCGCGCGATCCTTACGTCGCCTTCGCCAAGATCGCCGCGCTGTTCGACGTGGCGCCAGCGCGGCCGCCCGGCATCCATCCCAGCGCCAGCATCGACTCTAGCGCGCAGATCGCCGCCGGCGCGCATATCGGGGCCTTCGTCAGCATCGGCGCGCGCAGCGTGATCGGCGACGGCTGCGTGATCGGTCCGGGCTGCGTGATCGGCGACGATTGCCAGGTCGGCGACGGCTGCGAACTGATCGCCCGGGTCACCCTGGTCACCCGCGTGCGCCTGGGCAAGCGCGTGCGCATCCATCCCGGCGCGGTGCTCGGCGCCGACGGCTTCGGCCTGGCGATGGACGCCGGCCACTGGATCAAGGTGCCGCAGCTCGGCGGCGTGACGATCGGCGACGATTGCGAGATCGGCGCCAACGCCTGCGTCGATCGCGGCGCGCTGGAAGACACCACGCTCGAAGAGGACGTGCGCCTGGACAATCTGGTGCAGGTCGCGCACAACGTGCACATCGGCGCACACAGCGCGATCGCCGGCTGCACCGGCATCGCCGGCAGCGCCAGGATCGGCCGCTACTGCATGCTGGGCGGCGCGGTCGGCGTGGTCGGCCACCTGGAAATCTGCGACAAGGTGGTGATCACCGGCAAGTCGGTGGTCCGCAATTCCATTCATGCGCCGGGCGAATACTCGTCCGGCACCCCGTTGACCGACAACCGCACGTGGCGCAAAAACGCCGCGCGCTTCAAGCAGCTCGATGCCCTGGCCCGTCGCATCCTGTCTGTCCGCAAGGAGACGCAATGAGCCACGACCAGACCCTGCCGGACATCCAGCAGATCCAGAAGTTGATCCCGCACCGCTATCCGTTCCTGCTGGTGGACAAGGTGGTGTCGCTCGACTTCGAAAACCGCAAGATCGTGGCGCACAAGAACGTCAGCGTGAACGAGCCGTTCTTCCTGGGCCATTTCCCCGGCAAGCCGATCATGCCAGGCGTGCTGATCATCGAGGCGCTGGCGCAGGCCGGCGGCGTGCTGACCCAGCTCGCGATGGGCCGCGATGCGCAGTCCAAGCTGTTCTACATGGTCAAGGTCGACAAGGCCCGCTTCAGCAGCCAGGTCGTGCCCGGCGATGTGCTGGAGCTGCACGTGGAAATCAAGCGGGTGATCCGCAACATGGCCGTGTACTACGGCGAAGCCAAGGTCGACGGCAAGGTCGTCGCCTGCGCCGAGGTACTGTGCGCCGGCACCAACGAATGAGCCACGCAGGAGAGCTGCAATGAGCGACAACGCTCCTCTCATCCATCCCACCGCGGTGATCGACCCGTCGGCGACGCTGGCGGCGGGTGTGCGCGTCGGCGCCTTCAGCCTGATCGGCGCCGAAGTCGACATCGGCGCAGGCAGCGTGATCGGTTCGCATTGCAGCATCATCGGCCCAACCCGGATCGGCTGCGGCAACCACCTGGTCGGCCACGTCGCGCTCGGCGGCGATCCGCAGGACAAGAAATTCGCCGGCGAGCGCACCGAACTGGTGATGGGCGACCGCAACGTGATCCGCGAGTTCGTCACCGTCAGCCGCGGCACCGGCAATGGCGGCGGCATCACCCGCATCGGCAGCGACAACTGGTTCCTGGCCTACACCCACGTCGCCCACGATTGCGTGGTCGGCGACCATTGCGTGTTCTCCAACAATACCACCCTGGCTGGGCATGTCGAAGTCGGCGACCACGTGATCATCAGCGGCTTCGCCGGCGCGCACCAGTTCTGCCGCATCGGCGATCACGCCTTCCTCGGCATGGGCGCGCTGATCAATGGCGACGTGCCGCCGTTCACCATGGTCGGCGGCAACTCGCTGGGGCGCCCGCGCGGCATCAACAGCGAAGGCCTCAAGCGCCGCGGGTTCGACACCGAGCGCCTGGCCGCGATCAAGCGCGCCTACCGCGCGCTGTACGTGGCCGGCCTGCCGCTGGCCGAGGCCAAGCAGCAACTGGCGGTGCTGGCCGAAAGCAGCGAGGACGTGCGCGCGATGCTGGAATTCATCGAAGCCAGCGAGCGGCCGTTGTTGCGATGAGTGCCGGGACCGGGGACCGGGGACCAGGGACCAGGGAAAAGCGAGGAACCGATGTACTGGGCGTTGCCGGTCCCCGGTCCCCGGTCTGTGGTCCCCGCTCCATCCGCATCGCCCTGATCGCCGGCGAAGCCTCCGGCGACCAGCTTGGCGCCGGGCTGATCGAGGCGTTGCGCGCGCGCTACCCGGATGCAGAATTCGCCGGCATCGGCGGCGACGCGATGCGCAACGCCGGCTGCCAGACCTGGTTCGATGCCAGCGAACTGGCGGTGATGGGCCTGATGGAGGTGCTGCGGCATCTGCCGCGGCTGCTGCAACTGCGGCGCGCGCTGTGCCAGCGCCTGCTGGACTGGCGCCCGGACGTGTTCGTCGGCATCGACGCGCCCGACTTCAACCTCGGCGTGGAGCGCTGGCTCAAGCAGCGCGGCATCCGCACCGTGCATTACGTGAGCCCGTCGGTATGGGCCTGGCGCGAGCGGCGCGCGGCCAAGATCGGCGCCAGCGCCGACTTGGTGCTGTGCCTGTTCCCGATGGAGCCGCCGATCTACGCCAGGCACGGCGTGGACGCGCGCTTCGTCGGCCACCCGATGGCCGACGCGATCGCCCTGCATGGCGACCGCGATGCGGCGCGCGCCGATCTCGGCCTGCCGGCCGGCGCGACCGTGCTGGCGGTGCTGCCGGGCAGCCGCCTGGGCGAGATCGGCCGGCTCGGCGACACCTTCTTCGCCGCCGCCTGGGAGGTATTGCAACAGCTGCCGGGCGCGCACGTGGTGGTGCCGGCGGCCAACCCCGCGTGCAAGGCATTGCTGGCCGAGCAGCTGTCGCGCTCTGCGTTGCCGGTGGTGTATTCGCATCTGCTCGACGGCCAGGCCCGCACCGCCCTGCTCGCCGCCGACGTGGTGCTGCTGGCCTCGGGCACCGCCACGCTGGAAGCGATGCTGGTGAAGCGGCCGATGGTGGTCGGCTACAAGGTCGCGCCGCTGACCTACCGCATCGTCAAGACGCTGGGCCTGCTCAAGGTCGACCGCTACGCGCTGCCCAACATTCTCGCCGGCCGCGACCTGGCGCCGGAACTGATGCAGGACGCCTGCACCCCCGACGCGCTCGCCGCCGCGCTGCTGCACTGGCTGCGCGAACCGCAGGCAGTAGCCGCGCTGCAGCCCGAATACGCGCGCCTGCACCAGTTGCTGCGCCAGGATGCGTCGGCGCGGGCGGCCGATGCGGTACTGGAGTTGGTTGGAGTGCGGCGGGACCAGGGACCGGGGACCGGGGACCGGGAACAGCGGATTCCATGAAAACCACAGATCTCGCACTGACGCTCTTTCCCGGGTCCCCGGTCCCCGGTCCCCGGTCCCGGCTCTACGCCGGCGTCGACGAAGCCGGCCGTGGCCCGCTGGCCGGGCCGGTGGCGGTGGCCGCGGTGGTGTTCGATCCGGCGCGCCCCCGCATCAACGGCCTGGACGATTCCAAGCAGTTGACCGCCGCGCGCCGCGAGACGCTGTACGCGCGCATCGTCGAGCGTGCGCTGGCCTGGCAGGTGGTGCTGATCGAGGCCGAGGAGATCGACCGGCTGAACATCTACCAAGCCACCATGCTGGGCATGCGCCGTGCGGTCGAGGGCGTGGCGCACGTGGCCGGGTTCGCGCGCATCGACGGCAACCGGGTGCCCAAGGGCCTGCCCTGCGCCGCCGAGGCGCTGATCGGCGGCGACGGCCTGGACCGCGCGATCATGGCCGCCTCGATCGTGGCCAAGGTCACCCGCGACCGCATCATGCAGCGCCTGCACGAACAGCATCCGCACTACGGCTTCGACCTGCACAAGGGCTACGCCACCCCGGCGCACCTGGCCGCGCTGGCCGCGCACGGCCCGTGCCCGCAGCATCGGCGCAGCTTCGCGCCGGTGCGGGCGGCGAGCCGGGACCGGGGACCAGGGACCGGGGACCCGGAACAGCAGCAGATCGCAAGATTTCCTGGCGCGATCTAAAGCGCGAAGCGTTCCGCTCTCTGCGCCCCCCACCCCTGGTCCTCGGTCCCCGGTCCCGAGCTTGTCAAGCCTTGCCCGCCCCCGCCCCCGCCGCTAACCTGCCCGGGCATCGTTCTGGTTCCGCATGTCCACTTCCCGCTTCGCTCATCTGCACGTCCACACCGAGTTCTCGCTGGCGGATTCGACCATCCGTGTGCCTGAGAAACCGGATCAGGCCGACCCCAAGAAAGCCAAGCAGGCCAACCTGCTCAGCCGCGCGGTCGAGCTGGAGTTGCCCGCGCTCGCGGTCACCGACCTGAATAACCTGTTCGCGCTGGTCAAGTTCTACAAGGCTGCCGAAGGTGTGGGCATCAAGCCGATCGCCGGCGCCGACCTGTTGATCGCCGACAGCGCCGGCGAAACGCCGTGGCGGCTGACCGTGCTGTGCCGCAACCGCGACGGCTACCTGAGCCTGTCGCGGCTGCTGACCCGCGCTTGGCTGGAAGGCCAGCGCAACGAAGGCGGCGTAGCGATCCGCCCGGAATGGTTGCAGACCGGCAGCGACAATCTGTTCGCGCTGGCCGGGCGCAACAGCCTGGCCGGACGCCTGGCCAGCGAAGGCCGCCACGACCTGGCCGAGCAGCAGCTGGCCGACTGGCAGCGCATCTTCGGCGACGGCCTGCACCTGGAACTGACCCGCACCGGCCGCGACGGCGAGGAAGCGTTCAACCAGTTCGCGCTGCATGCCGCTGGCACCCGCGGCTTGCCGGTGGTGGCCAGCAACGACGTGCGCTTCCTGTACGCCAGCGATTTCGCCGCGCACGAGGCGCGGGTGTGCATTTCCTCCGGTCGCGTGCTCGACGACCCCAAACGCCCGCGCGACTACAGCGACCAGCAATACCTGAAATCTTCGGAGGAAATGGCCGCGCTGTTCGCCGACATTCCCGACGCGATCGACAACACGCTGGCGCTGGCGCAGCGCTGCAACATCGAGATGCAGCTGGGCACCTACTTCCTGCCCGCCTATCCGGTGCCCGACAACGAGACCCTGGACAGCTGGATCCGCAGCCAGTCGCGCGATGGCCTGGCCGCACGCCTGGAGAAGCATCCGCTGGCGCCGGGCAAGACCCGCCAGGACTACGTCGAACGGCTCGAGTTCGAGCTCGACACGATCATCGAGATGGGCTTTCCCGGCTACTTCCTGATCGTGGCCGACTTCATCCAGTGGGGCAAGAACCAGGGCATCCCGATCGGCCCCGGCCGCGGCTCCGGCGCCGGCTCGCTGGTGGCCTGGGCGCTGCAGATCACCGACCTGGATCCGCTGCCGTACAACCTGCTGTTCGAGCGTTTCCTCAATCCCGAACGCGTGTCGATGCCCGACTTCGACATCGACTTCTGCATGGACCGCCGCGACGAGGTCATCGACTACGTCGCGCGCAAGTACGGGCGCGACCGGGTCAGCCAGATCATCACCTACGGCACCATGGCGGCCAAGGCGGTGGTGCGCGACTGCGGCCGCGTGCTCGGCTTCCCGTACGGCCTGGTCGACGGCGTGGCCAAGCTGATCCCCAACATCCTCGGCATCACGCTGAGGGACGCGATGGGCGAAGGCAAGGACAGCGAGATGGCCTCGCCGGAGCTGATCCAGCGCTACCAGAGCGAGGACGACGTCCGCGACCTGATGGACCTGGCGCGGCAGCTGGAAGACCTCACCCGCAATGCCGGCAAGCACGCCGGCGGCGTGGTCATCGCGCCGACGCCGCTGTCCGACTTCTGCCCGCTGTTCGCCGAACACGACGTCGACAATCTCGGCAAGAACCCGGTCACCCAGTTCGACAAGGACGACGTCGAGCAGGTCGGCCTGGTCAAGTTCGACTTCCTCGGCCTGCGCACGCTGACCATCATCGACTGGGCGGTGAAGGCGATCAACGTGCGCCATGCGCGCGCCGGTATCCCGCCGGTGGACATCACCGCGATCCCGCTCGACGACACGGCCACCTACAGGGGCATCTTCGCCTCGGGCAACACCGGCGCGGTGTTCCAGTTCGAATCCTCGGGCATGCGCCGGCTGCTCAAGGACGCCAAGCCCGATCGCTTCGAAGATCTGATCGCGCTGGTGTCGCTGTACCGCCCCGGCCCGATGGACCTGATCCCGGACTTCAACGCGCGCAAGCACGGCCAGCAGGAGATCATTTACCCCGATCCTCGCACCGAAGCGATCCTGAAGGACACCTACGGCATCATGGTGTACCAGGAGCAGGTGATGCAGATGGCGCAGATCGTCGGCGCCTACTCGCTGGGCGGCGCCGACCTGTTGCGCCGCGCGATGGGCAAAAAGGTGCCGGCGGAGATGGCCAAGCACCGCGAGATCTTCCGCGAGGGCGCGGCCAAGGGCGGCGTCGGGCAGGCCAAGGCCGACGAAATCTTCGACCTGATGGAGAAGTTCGCCGGCTACGGCTTCAACAAGTCGCACGCCGCCGCCTACGCGCTGGTCAGCTACCAGACCGCGTGGCTGAAACGGCACTACCCGGCCGAGTTCATGGCCGCGACGCTGTCCTCGGACATGGACAACACCGACAAGGTGGTCGGCTTCCTCGACGAGGTGCGCAACCTCGGCCTGACCGTGCTGCCGCCGCGGCTCAACGCCTCGGCCTACATGTTCGCCGCGGCCACCCCGGACACCATCCAGTACGGCCTGGGCGCGATCAAGGGCGTGGGCCGCGGCGCCTGCGAGGCGATCGTGGCCGAACGCGAGCGCGGTGGCGACTACGTCTCGCTGCTGGATTTCTGCACGCGCGTGGAATCGGCCAAGCTCAACAAGCGCACCCTGGAAGCGCTGATCAACGCCGGCGCGATGGACGGGCTGGGCAGCAACCGCGCCACGCTGATGCTGCAGCTGCCGGAGGTGATGAAGGCCACCGAGCAGATGGCGCGCGAGCGCGCCTCCGGGCAGAACTCGCTGTTCGGCGGCGCCGACACCAACGCCCCGGCGCTGCGCCTGGAGCTGCCGGAAAGCAAGGAATGGCCGCTGGGCCAGCTGCTGACCGGCGAGCGCGAGACGCTGGGCTTCTACCTCAGTGGCCACCCGTTCGACCCCTACCGCGAGGAAATGCGCGAGCTAATCGGCTGCGACCTGAGCGCGCTGGAAAAGATCTGCGCGCAATCCGGCGGCGGACGCGGCGGCGGCGGCGACGGCGAGAAACGCGCCTGGCGCCCGGAAACCAGCGCGATCCTCGCCGGTCAAGTGGTCGGGGTGCGGCGCAAGGGCGACAGCCAGGTGTTCGTGCAACTCGAGGACGGTCGCGGCCGGGTCGAATGCAGCGCGTTCACCGACGCCATCGCCGAGTTCGGCCACCTGCTCACCCGCGACCGCATCCTGATCGTCAAGGGCGGCGTGCGCGAGGACGAATTCAACGGCGGCTATGCGATGCGCATCCGCCAGTGCTGGGACTACGAACAGATCTGCAGCCACCACGCGCAGCGCCTGTCGCTGCGCCTGGATCTGCGCCAGCGCAGTACCTGGCCGCGCATCGACGCGCTGCTGGCGCGCCACCGCCCCGGCAAGACGCCGCTGCGCCTGGACCTGCTGCTGCAGTCCGAACAGGGCGCCGTGGCCGGCATGCTCGACCTCAACGGCAGCCACTCGGTCCGCGTGGACCCGCAGCTGCTGGACACCCTGCGCGCCGATCCGGGCGTGCGCACGGTGAAGGTGAAGTACAGCCCGCCGTGGGCATGAAGCCGGGACCGGGGACCCGGAAGAGCTAAGGGCCGTTGCCTTGGACTTTCCGGGTCCCCGCTCCTGAGTCCCGATCTTCACTACTCCCCCGTACGGGCCAACCGCATCGGTTCGGCTAAACTGCGCCCCTTACGTTCACGACGGCCTCCAATGAATCCGAACTACCTCGACTTCGAGCAACCCATCGCCGATCTGGAAGCCAAGATCCAGGAACTGCGCAATGCCAGCACCGGCCCGGCGGTCAACGTCGACACCGAGGTGCGCGCGCTGCAGGACAAGCTGCGGGTGCGCACCGCGCAGATCTTCCGTGACCTGTCGTCGTGGCAGATCTCGCAGCTGGCGCGGCATCCGCAGCGTCCGTACACGCTGGACTACATCGAGGTGTTCTGCGACGAATTTCAGGAACTGGCCGGCGATCGCGCGTTTGCCGACGACAAGGCCATCGTCGGCGGCCTGGGCCGCATCGACGGGCGCCCGGTGGTCATCATCGGCCACCAGAAGGGCCGCGACACCAAGAGCAAGGTCTCGCGCAACTTCGGCATGCCGCGCCCGGAGGGCTATCGCAAGGCGCTGCGGCTGATGAAGCTGGCCGAGCGCTTCAAGCTGCCGCTGCTGACCTTCATCGACACCCCCGGCGCCTACCCTGGCATCGGCGCCGAAGAGCGCGGCCAGAGCGAGGCGATTGCGCGCAACCTGCTGGAGATGGCCGAACTGAAGGTGCCGGTGATCTGCACCGTGATCGGCGAAGGCGGCTCCGGCGGTGCGCTGGCGATCGGCGTCGGCGACCGCACGCTGATGCTGGAATACGGCACCTATTCGGTGATCTCGCCGGAAGGCTGCGCCTCGATCCTGTGGAAGGACGCCGCCAAGGCCAAGGATGCCGCCGAGCAACTGGGCCTGACCGCCAAGCGCCTGTCCGCGCTGGGCCTGGTCGACAAGGTGGTGCGCGAGCCGATCGGCGGCGCGCACCGCAATCCCACGCAGATGGCCAGGCGCCTGAAGGCGGTGCTGCTCAACGAACTGGACGCGCTGGAACAACTGCCGGTCGAGCAGTTGCTGCAGAAGCGCTACGAGCGCCTGCGCGGCTACGGGGCGTACGAAGCGGCCTGATCGCAACAACACAAGGAAGCGTTGTCCATGAGTCCCATCGTCCTGCTGTCGCTGGCCTTGCAGCTGGCCTGCTGCGTGCACGTGGTGCGCAGCGGCCGGCCGCTGTACTGGATCTTCATCCTGCTGATCTTTTCGTATCTGGGGATCCTGATCTACGTGATCGCCGAACTGCTGCCGCAATGGCGCAACGATCCGCGCGCGCGCCGCCACCTGCGCAAGGTCGGCGCCACCCTCGACCCGAACCGCGACAAGCGCACCGCCGGCAATCGCCTGGAACTGGCCGACACCGTGGACAACCGTCGGCAACTGGCCGAGGTGCACCTGGGCAACGGCGAATACGCACAGGCCGCCGAGGTGTTCGAGAGCGGCTTGCGCGGCATCCACCGCGACGACCCGGGGCTGCTGCTGGGACTGGCCAGGGCGCAGTTCGGCCTGGAGCAGCCGGCCGCAGTGAAAGCCACGCTGGACCGGCTGATCGCCGCCAACCCGCAGTTCCGCTCGCACGACGGCCACCTGCTGTACGCGCGCGCCACCGAAGCACTGGGCCAGACCGACGCGGCGCTGGAGGAATACGCCGCGCTCGCCGACGACTACCCCGGCGAAGAAGCGCGCGTGCGCTACGCGCAACTGCTGCAGCGCGCGGGCCAATCGCAGCGCGCTGGCGACGTGTTCAAGGAAGTGCTGAAGCGCTCCAGCCTGGCCCCGCGCTACTACCAGCGCGACCAACGCCAGTGGATCGACCTGGCCCGCAGCGAACGCAAGCGACTGGACAGCACCAGCACCTAGCGCATTGCGCCCCAACGGCGGTGCAAGCGGCTTCGGCCGCATGCGCCATCAGCCGCAACGCGCATTCCCGCAAGCTCCACAGCGTCCGTCGCACAAAACGCTGCAGTTACCCAGCCACGCCATCACCGGATCAGCCAGCAGCATATTCCGAGTCCCGGGTCCCGCGCACTTAGAACGGCTTCGCCAACACCAGCCAGATCACCACAAGTAGCGCCAGCACCGGCAGTTCGTTGAACAGTCGCAGCGCGCGCGCGGACGGCAGCACGCGCGCTTGGCCCACGCCCTTGAGCCAGTGTCCGCTGAAGATGTAATAGCCAAGCATCAGCGCCACCAACCCCAGCTTGGCGTGCAGCCAGCCGCTGTGGCCGGGCGCGACCATGGTCGGGAAATCCGGCAACACCTTGTAGCCCAGCCACAGCGTCAGCCCCAGCAGCAAGGCCAGGCCGAACATCATGTGGCCGAAGCGGTACAGGCGCCGCCCCATCAGCAGCAGCCGCGCCTGCACCTCCGGTTGCCCTGCGCTCTCGGCGATGTTGACCAGGATCCGCGGCAGGTAGAACACCGCCGCCATCCATGCGACTACGAACAGCAGGTGCAGGGACTTGATCCACAGATAGAGGTGCATGCGCTGGCTCCGGGTCGCTGGCGTAGGATGTCACGCCATTTTCGCCGATTCGCATCGCGCCCGCACGGACCACGACCGCACATGGACAAACAGTACGACGCCGACTATTTCCAGCGCTGGTATCGCCGCGACGCTATCGGTGGCAACGCGCGCCTGGCGCGCAAGGTCGCGCTCGCCGTCGCCCAGGCCGAGTACTACCTGGAACGGCCGATCCGCAGCGTGCTCGACATCGGCTGCGGCGAAGGCGCCTGGCGCGCGCCGCTGCTGAAGCTGCGACCGAAGCTGCGCTACCTGGGCTTCGACAGCAGCGACTACGCGATCGCGCGCTACGGCCGCCAGCGCGACCTGCGCCCGGCGCGGTTCGGCGATTTCGCCTGGCTGCGGCCGTGCGCGCCGGTGGACCTGCTGGTGTGTGCGGACGTGCTGCACTACGTGCCCAGCCGCGAATTGCGCCAGGGCCTGCCGGGCCTGGCCGAACTGTGCGGCGGGGTCGCGTTCCTGGAAACCTTCGCCATGGAGGACGCCTTCGACGGCGACCATGCCGGTTTCCAGCCGCGTCAGGCGCGCTGGTACCGGCGCCACTTTGGTGCACTCGGGCTACGCCCGGTCGGCAGTCATTGCTGGCTATCGCCAGCGCTGGCGGGGGATGCAGCGGCGCTGGAAACGATTGGTCTGGTGCCCCATTAAGGTGCAACCAGCCCGGATAGGATATGCTGCACGGCAGCATACGCTCAGGATGGAAACACCGGCATGCTCTACCAGTGGCACGAACTGACCCGCAACCTGCTCGCCCCCTGGGTCCACCAGGCCGCGGCCAACGCCAAGATCTTCTCCGACGCCAATAGCCTGTGGGCCACGCTCCCGGGCGCCGAGCGCCTGGCCGCCAGCAACGAACTGCTGCACCGGCTCGGCAAGGACTACGAGAAGCCGGCCTGGGCGCTGGACCACGTCGAGGTCGACGGCCACCCGCTGCCGATCGTCGAGCAGGAAGTGCTGCGCAAGCCGTTCTGCCGCCTGCTGCGCTTCAAGCGTTTCAGCGACGACGCCAAGGTCGTGGCCGGACTCAAGCAGCAGCCCGCCGTGCTGGTGGTGGCGCCGCTGTCCGGGCACCACGCCACGCTGCTGCGCGATACCGTGCGCACCCTGCTGCGCGACCACAAGGTCTACGTCACCGACTGGATCGACGCGCGCATGGTGCCGCAGCGCGACGGCGATTTCGGCCTGGACGACTACGTCAACTACGTGCAGGACTTCATCCGCCACATCGGCGCCGACACGCTGCACGTGATCAGCGTGTGCCAGCCGACCGTGCCGGTGCTGGCAGCGGTGTCGCTGATGGCCGGGCGCGGCGAAGCCACGCCGCGCTCGCTGGTGATGATGGGCGGGCCGATCGATGCGCGCCGCAGTCCCACCCAGGTCAACAACCTGGCCACGCGCAATCCGCTGTCGTGGTTCGAGCACAACCTCATCCACGCCGTGCCGCAGGCGTATCCGGGGCATGGCCGCGCGGTGTATCCGGGCTTCCTGCAGCACACCGGGTTCCTGGCGATGAACCCCAGCCGGCACTTCATGTCGCACTGGGATTTCTACGCCGACCTGGTCAAGGGCGACCTGCAGGATGCCGCGGCGCACCGCCGCTTCTACGACGAATACAACGCGGTGCTGGATATGCCGGCGACCTACTACCTGGACACGATCCGGGTGGTGTTTCAGGAGTTCCTGCTGCCGCGCGGGGAATGGGTGATCGGCGGCGAACGCGTGGATCCGGCGGCGATCCGCGACACCGCGCTGCTCAGCATCGAAGGCGAACTGGACGACATCTCCGGCCTGGGCCAGACCGCTGCCGTGCAGGACCTGTGCACCGGCATCGCCGCGCACCGCCGCCAGCATCTGGAAGTGGAAGGCGCCGGCCATTACGGCATCTTCAGCGGCCGCCGCTGGCGCGACATCGTCTATCCGCAGGTGCGCGCGTTCATCGCCGCCAACGCATTCGCCACCGCGCAGGCGCCGAGTGGCAACGTCACCCCGCTCAAGCGCCGCGGCAGCCGCAAAGCCGGCTGAGCGCACTGCGCCTGCGGCCGCCGGCCGCGGGCGTCACAGTCATTGCGCCGCACTGTGCACCAACAGGTGCTTGGCCAGCATGTCGTGCAGCTTGCCGACCGCACACGCCAGGTGCAGCGGGGCGAACAGCAGCAGATATCCCCAGCGCACTCCACAGCAGCAGAAGTGGAAGATGCCGGTGACCAGCGACAGCGGCATGTGTTGCGTTGGGTATAGCGAATGTGCAGGCAGTCATAGTGGGCATAACGAACGCCTGACGCATCGGCAACATCGGCCTGGCTATCCTCCACGCCGCTCGCGCCGGCAGGCGCCATCCAGGAGGAATGCATGAGTTCGACGACGCCCGCCGCCAAGGCCACCGACCCCATCTTCGCCAGCGCTGCCGGCAGCGGCAGCGCCGGTGCGTTGAAATGGAATCCGGCAGATGGCAGCGTCAGCGTGGAGCACACGCAGTCCCAGCCGCTGGGACGCAACGGGCCGCTCGCGCACCAGCTCGTCTCCACCCAGAGCGTGGGCGCCAGCCGGCGCAGCGCCGACGACAAAACCGAGTTCGGCCTGGAGATGGAATTCCGCCAGGGCCAGCAGCTCGACGCCGCCAGCATCGGCCGCAACGACGCCAGCCTCAGCAGCACCAGCCAGCTCGGCGAGCGCGCGCGCTACAACGTCACCCTGCCCGGCGACGCCAGCGCCGAGGCCGCGCGTGCAGTCAATCCGTTCGATCCGCTCACCATCCCGGTCGACGGCAGCGTCAGGCTCGACGGCCAGGCCTTCGTTCGGACCTCGCTGGAGACCGCGTTCCGCAGCTTCGCCAGCATCAGCGAACACACCGATGCGGCAGGCGTGAGCTACACCGCGCAGCGTCTGGACCCGTACCGCGTGCGGGTGGCGACAGGACCGACCGCGGCGATCGAACGCATCGACATGCTCGGGCTGAAGACCCCGGTCGCGCAGGCCATGCTCGGCCGCCAGGACGCGTTGGGCCAGGCCAGCATGCACACCGCGACCTTCGACCTGCGCGACCGGCAGGCGCAGGCCGCCTACCGCGATTTTCTCGGCAGCGGCCAGTTGCCCGCGCAGGCGCCCGGGGTCAGCGACGTGCAGCGGATCGACACCCTGCGCATCAGTTCGCAGACCCGCGCCAAACTCGGCCTGGGGCCGCTGAGCCTGGACCTGGCTGGGCAGCGCAATAGCGGGGAGAACGTGCGTGCCACCCGAGCCGATGGCAGCAGCACCGTCACCAGCAAGCTGCAGTACGCCGACAATGTGCCGCTTACCCTGACCCGCCAGTTCGATGCCGCCGGCAGCGAATACGTCGCCGCGCGCCGCTACCAGCTCGGCTTCGGCAAGGTCGACGCCAATCAGGCGCAACTGCTCAATACCGCGCTGGCCAGGAAGGACGCCGCGGACGACGCCATCGCCGCCGGCCAGGACCTGACCCTGAATTTCTCAGAGGCGCAGATGGGTGCGCTGCGCCAGCAGTACGCGCAGGCCGCGCAGGCGCGCCCGTTCGATCGCGAGCAGGCCGGCGCCTACGCCCGCATGAGCAACGAGGCGTTCGCGCTCGATCTGGCGCGCACGCTCGGCAATTCCCCGCATGGCCTGAGCGAACGCCTGTTCCATGTCGCCGCCGATGCCGACGGCGCGCTCAGCGCTGCGCTGACCCGGATCGACGCCGGCATCGACAGCACCGCGGCGAAGGCCGCGGCCGCAAAGCGGACAACGCCGGCGAGCGTGCCGTCCGATCCGCGCGACCCCGCGCATCCGGACCATGCGATGCAGCGCATGATCGACGCCCGCTTGACGCCGGCCGATCCGCAACTGGCCACGCACCTGCTGTTGGCGGCCAGGCGCGAAGGCCTGACCCGGGTCGATCATGTGCTGCGCAACGACGCCGGGCGCGTGTTCGCGGTACAGGGCGACCCGATGTCGGCGGACAAACGCACCGCCTACGTGGACGCGCAGGTCGCCACGGCCACGCCGCTGCAGGACAGCGTGCGCCAGCTCAATGCCCTGAATGCGACGGCACACCAGTCCGCGGTGGCCGCCGCGCAGGAGACGCCGGACGCCGCGCAACGCGCACCGGCGCGCTGAGACCGACGGCACGCAGCACGCAGACAACGCAACGGCGGCATTGGCGCAACGGCGGTGGCTGGGTAAGAATCCGCTACCGTCCTCCAGGCTGCCGCCATGCCCTTGCGCCCCACCCTGCTCGCCCTCGCGTTGCTGTCGTCCGCCGCCTGCGCAGTGGCGGCCGCGCCGGCAGCGCCGTACCGCAGTCCGCAGCAGATCCTGGACGCGTCCAAGCCCGGCGACTGGCGCACGCTGGATCCGGCCAACACCCTGTATCTGGACCTGGACGCCGGCCGCGTCGTCATCGAACTGGCGCCGGCGTTCGCGCCACAGCATGTCGGCAATATCCGCACCCTGGCCCACGAGCACTTCTGGGACGGCCTGAGCATCTACCGTTCGCAGGACAATTTCGTGGTGCAGTTCGGCGATCCCGACGGCGAGGAGGCGGACAAGGCCAAGCCGCTGGGTTCGGCCAAGCGCCACCTGCCCGCCGAGTTCCAGCGCGACGCCAAGGGCCTGGCGTTCCAGGCGCAGCCGGACCGCGACGGCTGGGCGCCGCAGGTGGGCTTCGTCGACGGCTTTCCGGCGGCGCGCGATCCCAAGGACGGCACCGCGTGGCTGGCGCACTGCTACGGCACCCTCGGCGCCGGCCGCAACAACGACGAGGACAGCAGCATCGGCGCCGAACTGTACGTGGTCACCGGGCAATCGCCGCGGCAGCTGGACCGCAACATCACCGTGGTCGGCCGTGTGGTCAAGGGAATGGAACTGCTCAGCGTGATCCCGCGCGGACCGGACCCGATGGGCTTCTACGCCAAGCCCGAACAGCGCACGCCGATCCGCGCGATCAAGCTCGCCAGCGACCTGCCCGAGGCCGAGCGCACTCCGCTGCAGCTGCTGCGCACCGACACCCAGACCTTCCGCGACGTGGCCGAAGCCAGGCGCAACCGCAGGGACGATTTCTACAAGCGCCCGGCCGGACACATCGACCTGTGCAACGTGCCGCTGCCGGTACGCACGCCGCCGCAGTAATGCGCCAGCACGCGCGCCAGCCGGCGGCGCACTGCTGCACCGCCGGCGCTTAGCCCGGCGCCGCGCCGCTCGGGGTCACGCGCGTGCAGGAAGCGGGTGAACAACTCGCGCGGCGGCTCCACCCCGCACTCGCTGAGCAGCATGGCGATGTTGCCGCGGTGATAGGCGCCATGCGCCAGTACGTGGAACCGCATTTCCTCGCGGATCATGAGCCGGAATCGTCATCGGTGAAGCGGAATGCGAGCGACTGCTGCAATGCGCTCGCGTCGAGCGGGGCGACGTAGCCGGCTACCACCGGTCGGATTCGGCGACGGCCGCGTGCAATGCACCAAGCGGCGGCGGCGTGTTGCTGTCCGTGAACGCATGCGTGCCGCCGTTCAGATGCGCGGCGAAGATCCGGTCCACCACGTAGGTGTGGTTCAACAGCCGGATCGCGCGCTGCCGTTGCGCAGGATAGGCGTCCACATCGATCTGCGCCAACGCCTGCAGCAGCTCGGCGTTGGCCCTGGCCTTGTAGGCGAATTGCGATACGGGTAGGGAAGCAGTCATCGGTCGGTCCTTCAACCCGCGCGCTGGCTGAAGGCGACGCTGCCCAGGATCAGCACGCCGGCCAGCAGCATGCTCCAGGTCAACGGCTCGCCGAGGATCGACCAGGACAGCAGCGCGCCGAACACCGGCACCAGATAGGTCACCGTGGACACGCGCGCCGTGCCGATGCGCTGGATCAGCCGGTAGTACATCAGGAAGGCCAGGCCGGCGCAGGCGCAGGCCCACGCCCACGCCAGCGCCGGCACCGGTGCGGCCGGCCAATGCGTCCACGCCAGCGGCGCCAGCAGCAATGCGCTGCAGCCCAGGGTGGAAGCGGCCGACGCGGCCGGCGGCAGGTCGCTCATATAGCGCTTCACCAGGCTGTAACCGATCCCGTACAGCAGCGAGGCGGCGGCGCCGGCGAACGCCGCCGGCGCCACGCTCAGCCCGGCCGTCAGCCAGTTCATCCACTGGCTCAAGCGCGAAGCGCTGGACGAACGCACGCCGATGTCGGCGCTGCCGGCGGAGCTGCTCGGATTGCCGCCGAGGGCGAGCCAGCTCGCCTGGTCGCGTGCTTTTGTAGGAGCTTCAGCCGCGACAGTCTCCGCGCGGAGGTGCGCGAGCGGGCCATCGCCGACATCGCCATGCTGTCCGATACGGGTGCCGGACGCAGTGACCGCACCGCAGTGGGCAGCGCGGCGCCGTGCGCGCTGAGCCGTCATCACTTCACTTCGCCTTAGCCGGCGTCTGCCTAGCCTTGCCTTTCATTCCCCATAGGAAGGCCCATGCCCCTGCTCCGTATCCGCATCACCGGCAGCGAAGACGACGCACGCGCCATCATCAACCTGCTCGGCAGCCTGGAAGGCATCGAGCATGTCGAGGAAATCGACGATCTGATGAACCAGATGGACGACGACGATTCCAGCTCCGCCGGACTGCCCGACGACCAGGGTCCGGGCACCCATGAAGTGGAGATCGAAGCAGGCAACGCCGCCACCGCGCTGAAGGTGCGCGAAGCGGTGGAAGCGCTGGCCTTCGACCTGGAAGTGATCGTGGAGTTCGAGCAGGACGAAGGCTAGGGCCTTCTCTTTCTCGGCTACCGAAGCACTGAAGGAGCGGCTTCATCCGCGACCGGCGCTACTGATTAGAGTCTTTCGCGGCTGAAGCTCCTACAAGTGACACCCTGGAGAGCGCCAGCTTGCTGAACGCGCCTGCGCCGTCGACGCAGCCACGCGACTAGCCACCAGAACACCATCCCGAGCCCACGAACCGCGCCAGCGCATGGATCGCCCAGGCGGTGGCGGCGGCGAAGATCGACCCGGTCTCGGCGAACCGCAGGGTCAGGCGCTGTGTCTCGATGCGCCGACGCTGCTGCGCCGCGTCCTGGCCGGCGGCCAGCAATTGCGTGTCGAGTTCGGCCAGCTGCGCCGACAGGCGGATGAAGCACCCGGGTAATCCAACGGCAGGTGCGCGCGCCACGGCGGCCGCCTATGCTTGGGAATCGACCGCCACAGGAAACCCAATGCGCAAGCACCTGCTCGCAGCTGCCCTGCTCGCCGCCCTCGCCGGCTGCAAGAAGCCCGCCGACGCGCCGGGCGTGGCGCCCGCCGCCACGCCCGGCGCGACAGCCGATGCTGCCGACCCGGCCGCCGACGCCGCCTTCGCCGCGTTGTCAAAGCGTGCCGTTGACACCTGGATGCAGCTGTCCCCGGTCGGCGCCACCCAGACCGGCGATCACCGCTACGACAGCGAGCTGGACGACCTCAGCGCCACCGGCCGGCACAAGAGCCTGGACGCAAGCAAGCAGGTGTTGGCCGACCTGGACAAGCTCCAGGTGACCAAACTCTCGCGCGAGAACCAGGTGGATGCGGCGATCCTGCGCAACCAGCTGCAATCGGACATCTGGAACAGCGAGGTATCGCAGAGCTGGGCCTGGGATCCGCAGGTCTACAACGGCCTGGCCGGCGGCGCGATCTACGGACTGATGGCGCGCGAATTCGCGCCGCTGCCGGAGCGGCTGAAATCCGCCACCGCGCGCATGGAGAAGATCCCGGCGCTGTTCGCGCAGGCGCGCGCGAACCTGGACCCGGCGCGGGTCCCGCAGATCAACGCGCAGACCGTGGCCAAGCAGAACCAGGGCATCCTCAGCATCGTCGATACCTTCATCGCGCCGCACGCCAAGGAACTGCCGGATGCCGACGCGCAGCGCCTGCAGGCGGCGATCGACGGGCTGAAGAAGGCGGTGGCCGAACAGCAGACCTGGCTGGACAAGACCCTGGTGCCCAACGCCAAGGGCGATTTCCGCATCGGCGCGGAGAAATACGATCAGAAGCTGAAATTCGCGCTCAATTCCTCGCTGTCGCGCGCCGAGATCAAGCAGCGCGCCGAGGCCGAACTCAAGCGCGTGCGCGAGGAGATGTACGGCATCGCCCGCACCGTGCTGAAGGACCGCCCGAACGCGCCGGCGCTGGTCGATGCGCCGAGCGACGCGCAGCAGCAGGCCGCGATCGAGGCGGCGCTGGAACTGGCGTATGCGCAGCATCCGGCGCGCGACAAGGTGGTCGAGGACGCCAAGGCGTCGCTGGCGGCCTCCACCGAATTCGTCCGCGCCAAGGACCTGCTGACCCTGCCCGACGCATCGGTGGACATCATCCTGATGCCTGAGTTCCAGCGCGGCGTGGCGGTGGCGTACTGCGACTCGCCCGGCCCGCTGGACAAGAACCTGAAGACCTTCTACGCGGTGTCGCCGATTCCCGACGACTGGAGCGCGCAGCAGGCCGAGTCGTTCCTGCGCGAATACAACGGCCGCATGATCCACCTGCTGAGCATCCACGAAGGCGTGCCCGGCCACTACGTGGAAGGCTGGCACTCGGCCAAGTTTCCCTCGACCCTGCGCGGCGTGCTGCGTTCGGGCACGTTCGCCGAAGGCTGGGCGGTGTACACCGAGCGGATGATGCAGGAGCAGGGCTACCTGGACAACGATCCGCTGTTCCATCTGATGCAACTGAAGTTCTACCTGCGCACCCTGGCCAACGCGCTGCTGGACCAGGGCGTGCACGTGGACCACTGGAGCAAGGAACAGGCCATGCGGCTGATGGTGCACGACACCTTCCAGCAGCAGAGCGAAGCGGAGGGCAAGTGGGTGCGCGCGCAGCTGAGCTCGGCGCAGCTGCCGACCTACTTCGTCGGCGTGCAGGAACACCTGGACCTGCGCAAGGCGATGCAGGCCAAGCTCGGCGACAGCTTCGACCTGAAGGCCTACCACGACCAGGTGCTGTCCTACGGCGCGCCGCCGGTGCGCTTCGTGCGTGAGCTGATGCTGGACGAGCCGATCCAGTGAGAGGCCGGGATTGGGGATTCGGGATTGGGGATTCGTAAAAGCGCTATCTCGCACCTGATTCGTTCACGTGATCCAACTGGAGAAAAGCCCCCCTTGCGTCAAGGGGCGCGCGCCGATAGGCGCGGGGGATCTGGAAGGTGATGAGCCGGGGCCCGCGGTTTGCGTAGCGAACCGTGGGGCGACAGCGCGAATGCGCTGACGCCGCTCGCTAGCGCGCTCCGACGAATCCGCCGGTCTGCCGCGCCCACAGCCGTGCGTATAGGCCGCCGTGCGCGACCAGTTCGGCGTGGGTGCCGGTTTCGACGATCGCGCCCTGGTCCATGACCACCAGCCGGTCCATGCGTGCGATGGTCGAGAGCCGGTGCGCGATCGCGATCACCGTCTTGCCCGCCATCAGTTCGTCCAGGCCGTCCTGGATCGCCGCCTCCACTTCCGAATCCAGCGCCGAGGTGGCCTCGTCCAGCACCAGGATCGGCGCGTCTTTCAGCAGTACCCGGGCGATGGCGATGCGCTGGCGCTGGCCGCCGGACAGCTTGACCCCGCGTTCGCCGACATGCGCGTCGTAGCCGCTGCGGCCTTCGCCGTCGCGCAACGCGTCGATGAAGCCGTCGGCGCGCGCCTTGCGCACCGCTTCCTGCAGCTGCGCCTCGCTGGCGTCGGGACGGCCGTACAGCAGGTTGTCGCGGATCGAGCGATGCAGCAGCGAGGTGTCCTGGGTGACCAGGCCGATCTGCCCGCGCAGGCTTGCCTGGGTCACCGTGGCGATGTCCTGGCCGTCGATCAGGATGCGCCCGCGCTCCAGGTCGTACAGCCGCAGCAACACGTTGACCAGGGTCGATTTGCCGGCGCCGGACGGCCCGACCAGGCCGATCTTCTCGCCCGCGCGCACCTGCAGGTCGAGCCCGGCGATCACCCCGCCGCGCTTGCCGTAGTGGAAATGGATGTGCTCGAAACGCACCTCGCCGCGGCTGACCTGCAGCGCCTGCGCATCGGTGCAGTCCTGCACCTGGATCGGCTGGGCCACGCTCTCCATGCCATCCTGCACCGCACCGATGTCTTCGAAGATGCCGTTGACCACCCACATGATCCAGCCGGACATGTTGTGGATGCGGATCACCAGCCCGGTGGCCAGGGTGATCGCGCCGACGCTGATCCGGCCCTGGCTCCACAGCCACAGCGCCAACGCGCAGGTGCCGACGATCAGCAAGCCGTTCAACACCGCGATCGACAGGTCCATGGCGGTGGTCATCCGGGTCTGCCCGCGGTGCTTGACCACCAGCTCCTGGATCGACTCGCGCACATAGGCCTCCTCGCGCTTGGCATGCGCGAACAGCTTCAGCGTGGCGATATTGGTGTAGCCGTCGACGATCCGGCCCATCGCCTTGGAGCGCGCCTCTGCGGCGATCCACGCGCGCTGCTGCATGCGCGGCACGAAGTACGCCATCAGCGCCGCGTAGACGACCAGCCAGACCAGCAACGGCGCCATCAGGCGCACGTCGTCCTGCGCGAACACGTACAGCGCGGTGCCGGTATAGACCAGGATGTACCACAGCGCATCGACCATCTGCACCGCCGATTCGCGCAGCGAGGTGCCGGTCTGCATGACCCGGTTGGCGATGCGCCCGGCGAAGTCGTTCTGGAAAAAGCCCAGGCTCTGCCGCACCACGTAGTTGTGCATCAGCCAGCGCGTGCGGTTGCTCAGCCCGGGCATGATCGCCTGATTGACCAGCAGGTTGTGCAGCCCGGTCAGCAGCGGCCGCGCGATCAGGGTGATGGCCGCCATCCACAGCAGTTCGTCGCGGTGGCGCACGAAGAAATCCAGCCCCGGCGCCCCGGCGACCAGATCGACGATGCGGGCGAGGAAGTCGAACATCGCCACCTCGACCAGCGCCAGCAGCAGTCCGGCCACCAGCGTGGCGGCGAACACCGGCCACACCGGGCGCAGGTAGAACGCATAGAAGCGCCACACCCCGCGTGGCGGCGTACGCGGATCGATGGCGGGGAACACGGGAATCAGCGACTCGAACCAGCGGAACATTGCGGGCCATCCTTCTGCAAGACGCGCAGCGTAGCCGATGCCGGTGTCCTCGCCATGTGCGTTCGCGCCGGGTGCCGCGGCGCACGCACGCGTTTCGTCTCAGGCGAACGGCCCGAAGCCGCTGCGGTAAACCGATGGCGCCACGCCCACATGGCGCCGGAACGCGGCCCGGAACGCCTCCAGCGTCGCGAAGCCGCAGGCCGCGGCGACCCGTTGCAGATCCAGCCGCCCTTCCTCGAGCAAGGCTTTCGCCGCACGCACGCGCCCCTGCTGCAGCCAGTGTGCCGGGGTGGTGCCGATCGCCGCCTTGAAACGGCGGTAGCAATTGCGTTCGCTCATCGCCGCGGCCCGCGCCAGGTCCGCAGCGCCGATGCCGGTGTGCAACTGCTGCCGCGCCCAGTCGAACACGCCGTCGAACGGATGGCGGCGTTGCGTGGCGACCGGGCTGGCGACGAAGCTGAAGGCAGAGGCCTTCCGGCTTCGAGGTCGCGGCTGAAGCCGCTCCTACAACAAGCTGCACATGTCCAAGACCATCCGCATAGCCGACCCGGCTTCTTGTGGAAGGGACTTCAGTCCCGACTGCTGCCGAAGCCGGATACCACGCGGCTTCGATGTCGCGGCTGAAGCCGCTCCTATAACCAACTGGCCTGGCGATCGGTGCTTGTTTCCGATGCGATGCACCTAAACCAGGACAGCGGCCGACAGCATCGCAACAACCATCGCGCTCATTCCGCGCGGTGGCAGCACACGCCTAGCTTATTGCCGTCCAGGTCGCGGAAATACGCGCCGTAATAGTCCGGATGGTAGTGCGCGCGCAGCGCGGGCGGGCCTTCGCAGTGCCCTCCCTGGGCCAGCGCCAGCGCGTGGCAGCGATCCACCAGCGCCCGGTTCGGCGCCTGCAATGCGAGCATCTGGCCGTTGCCCGGCGCCGCCGGCTGGCCGTCGAAGGCACGGCCGATCAGCAGCAGCGGCCGCGGCGCGTGCGGCGCGGTCCAGCCGGCCCAGCCGCGCACGTCATCGCGGAACTTCAGTTGCAGCCCCAGCGCCTGCAGCAACGGCGCGTAGAACGCGAACGCGGCCGGGAAGTCGTTCACCCCGAGATGCACGTGCGAGAGCATCGGCATGGCCGCGCTCACGATGCGGCAGTCGTCGGGGTCAGCAGCAGGTCCTGGAAATCGAAGCTGAAATCGGTCAGCGGCGAGATCGCTTCCATGCGCACCTCGCGCACCTTGCCGTCCGGGGTCAGCGCGAAGTTGACGAAGGCATCGGCATTGAGCGAACGGTCGCGCCAGCGCACGATGAAGGTGTCGTGCTGCCAGTGCTGCAACGTGCCGACCAGCTGCGCGGTCTTGCTGAAGCGCAGTTCCAGTTGCTTGCCGCGCTGCACGATCGCCACCTCGCCGTACCACGGATCGCGATACGTGCCTGCGTAAGCTGCCAGCGGCAGCGACGGTTTGGAGCTGGCATCGCGCGCAGCCTGGTGCTTGCTCCAGTCCTCGTCGGCCGTCGCGTCGGCCTTGGCCACCGCAGCGGCATAGGCGGCGGTCCAGTCGGTCGGCGGCGCGCCCAGGTAGGCGTCGAGCACCTGCAGGGTCAGCGCGTTGAACGCCGCGCCCACTTCCTGGTTGGTCAGCACGATCACGCCCAGTTGCTGTTCCGGCAGCAGGGTCAGCCGCGACACCATGCCCGGCCAGCCGCCGGTGTGCCAGACCAGCTTGTGCCCGCGGTAGTCGCTCAGGCTCCAGCCCTCGCCATAGCCGGCGAAGTTCGGCCTGGCCGGCAACAGTTGCGGCACGCTCGGCTCGGCGATGGCGATCGGGGTGATCATCTGCCACATCTCCTGCTGCCGCTGCGCGCTGAACAGACGCCGCTCCTGGCCATCGGCCGATGGCAGGCGGCCGCCGTCGAGCTGCACCTGCATCCATTTGGCCATGTCGTGCACGCTGGCGTAGATGCCGCCGGCGCCTGCATTGTTCGACCAGGTCAGCGGCGGCACCGGGTGCAGCTCGCGGAAGTCGAACTTGGCATGGCCCACCGCCGCGTGATCGCCCGGCTGCAGGTAATCGCTGTTGATGCGCGCACCGCTCATGCCCACCGGCACGAAGATGCGCTGGCGCACGAACTCGGCGTAGGACTGCCCGGAGACCTGCTCGATCAGCCGCTGCGCCACCGCGTAGAGAATATTGTCGTAGGCATAGTGGTCGCGGAAACCGCCCTTCAGCGGCACCTGCGCCAGGCGCCGTACCACTTCCTCGTTGCTGTAGCTGGTGGCCGGCCAGAACAGCAGGTCGCCGGCGCCCAGGCTCAGTCCGCTGCGGTGGCTGAGCAGGTCGCGCACGCGCATCTCGCGGGTCACGTAGGGATCGGCCATCTGGAACCACGGCAGGTGCTCGATCACCCGGTCGTCGAGTTTCAGCTTGCCCTCGTCGGCCAGGATCGACAGCGCCGCGGCGGTGAACGCCTTGGTGTTGGAGGCGATCGCGAACAGGGTCTGCGCGTCCACCGGCTCGGGCTTGCCCAGTTCGCGCACGCCGTAGCCGCGCTCCAGCACCACCTGCCCGTCCTTGACGATGGCGATGGCGATGCCGGGCACGTCGAACTGCTTGCGCACCCGCTCCACCCGCGCATCCAGATCCTGCAGCGCAGGCGGCACTGCGGCGTCCACCGGAGCGGGCGCCTGCGCCTGCGCGGTGGCGGTCATCGCCAACAACAGGCAGCCCATCGACAGGGTCTTCAAATCGGTATCTCCAGCAGGGAAAGGAACAGGCGCCGGCACGCTCACGCCGGGAGCAACGCCTGCGCGGCGACCAGCACCCCGTTGCGATCAGCGTACAGCCAGTGCCCGGGCAGGAACGCCACCCCGGCGAACCGCAGCGGCACATCGACCTCGCCGAGGCCGCGTCTTTCGGTCTTGCGCGGGCACGCGGCCAGCGCCTGCACGCCCAGCGGCAACGCCGCCAAGGCCTCCACGTCGCGCACGCAGCCATGCAGCAACAGCCCGGCCCAACCGTTGCGCACCGCGTTCTCGGCGATCTGGTCGCCGAGCAGGGAGCGGCGCAGCGAGCCCTGCCCGTCGACGACGATGACGCGGCCGGCACCGGGGGTGGCCGCAAGTTCGCGCACCCGCGCGTTGTCCTCGAAGCAGCTGACGGTGACGATCGCGCCGCAGAACGCGGCGTGGCCGCCGTAACTGCGGAACAGCGGTTCGGCGACCTGCACCTCGGGATGGGCGTCGCACAGATCGGGCGTGGTCCAGGTCATGGTCGGTCGGGGCAGTCGGCGTTGCCTGGATGGTAGCGCGACGCATGCGGCAGCGGCCATGCATGCGGCAACGGCGCGGACTGCGGCACACTGCGCCTCCCCTGTCCGCGCCGGCGTGTATGCCATGACAGATCTCTTCGACTCCGCCCCGGCCGCGCCGGACGGCATCCGCGTCGGCATCGGCGGCTGGACCTATGTGCCGTGGCGTGGCGGCCTGTTCTACCCGCAAGGGCTGGTGCAGCGCCGCGAGCTGGAATACGCCAGCCGCCATGTCAGCAGCATCGAGATCAACGGCACCTACTACGGCACGCAGAAACCGGACACCTATGCGCGCTGGCGCGACGCGGTGCCGGACGATTTCCTGTTCTCGGCCAAGGCGCCCAAGCGCATCACCGGCATGCGCAAGCTGGCCGCGGCGATGGCGCTGCTGGCCGAACTCGGCACGCGCTGAGCGAACGGCAGCGGCGCCAGCGACTGCGGGCAAAAGCGACCGACGGCACAGTGCCGCTGCGACACGCAACTGAACCCAGCACAGACGGCGCGGCGCCGCGACACCCATCGCGCCATGCAGTTGCAGTAAAAGCAGGGGCGCAGAACGACAGCGGCGCATGCCGGCGTCGGATGCGACTTTTTTTCAAGAGGACGTCCAACCCCGATGCAGATCAAGCAAACGCTCGAACGCGTTCCAGGCGGCATGATGTTGGTGCCGTTGTTCCTCGGCGCCGCCTGCCATAGCGCATGGCCGCAGGCCGGCGCCTTCCTCGGCTCGTTCAGCCAGGGCCTGATCGGTGGCGTGGTGCCGATCCTGGCGGTGTGGTTCCTGTGCATGGGCGCCTCGATCCAGCTGCGTGCCAGCGGCCGCATCCTGCGCCAGTCGGGCGTGCTGCTGCTGACCAAGCTCGGCGTGGCCTGGCTGGTGGCGGTGCTCGCGGCGCGGGTGCTGCCGCCGGCGGGGATCGCGGAAGGCTGCTGGAAAGGCATCTCGGTGCTGGCCCTGGTCGCGGCGATGGACATGACCAACGGCGGGCTGTTCGCCTCGCTCATGCAGCAGTACGGCAAGCCCGGCGAAGCCGGCGCGGTGGTGCTGATGTCGTTGGAATCGGGGCCGTTGATGACGATGGTCATCCTCGGCAGCGCCGGCGTCGCCGTGTTCGAACCGCGCCTGTTTCTCGGTGCGGTGCTGCCCCTGTTGGTGGGCTTCGCGCTCGGCAACCTGGATCCGCAGCTGCGCGCGCTGTTCGCTGCGGCGGTGCCGGCGCTGATCCCGTTCTTCGCCTTCGCCTTGGGCAATACGCTGGATCTGCACGTGATCGCCAGTGCCGGGGTGCCCGGCGTGCTGCTCGGTCTGCTGGTCGTGGTGGTCACCGGGATCCCGTTGCTGTTCGCCGATCGGCTGCTCGGCGGCGGTAGCGGCAGTGCCGGCATCGCCGCCTCCAGCACTGCCGGCGCCGCGGTGGCGACGCCGGCGCTGATCGCGGCGATGGCGCCGCAGTTCCGTGCGGCGGCCCCGGCCGCCACCGCGCTGGTGGCGACCTCGGTGATCGTGACCTCGCTGCTAGTGCCGCTACTGACCGCCCTGCACGCGCGTGCGCACGCCAAGCGCAGCCCGCCCGGCAACTGACGCGCAGCTGGGGACGCGCGGCTGGCGACACGACTGCGGAATCCCCGGCGAACACGCGGTCCGCCGCGTCGCCGGTTTACGCGACAATAGGCACCATGTCCCTGCACCCCACCAGCAAAGCCCAGCTACAAATCCACTTCTGCGTGCTGCTGTGGGGCATCACCGCGATCCTGGGCAAGCTGATCACGCTGCCGGCGCTGCCGCTGGTGTGGTGGCGGATGCTGATGGTGGTGGCGGCGCTGGCGCTGCTGCCGCGGGTATGGCGCGGATTGGCCGCACTGACCCCGCAACTGCTGCTCGGCTACACCGTGGTCGGCGCCCTGGTCGGCCTGCACTGGCTGACCTTCTATGGCGCGATCAAGCTGGCCAACGCCTCGGTGGCAGCAACGTGCATCGCGCTGGCGCCGGTGTTCACCGCGGTGATCGAACCGTGGGTGGCCAAGCGCCCGTTCCGCCCCAGCGAACTGGTGTTCGGCCTGGCGGTGCTGCCGGGTGTGGCGCTGGTGGTCGGCGGGGTACCCGACGGGATGCGCGCCGGGGTCGTGGTGGGCGCGGTGTCGGCGCTGTTCGTCGCCGCGTTCGGTTCGCTCAACAAGCGCCTGGTCGATCACGCCGACCCACTGACCGTGACCGCGGTGGAACTGGGCGCCGGCACCATGACCCTGACCGTGCTGGCGCCGCTGCTGCCGTTCGTGCTGCCGGCGCTGAGCGGCCCGCTGCTGGTGCTGCCGAGCCTGCACGACACCGCGCTGTTGCTGGCCCTGGCGCTGCTGTGCACGCTGCTGCCGTTCGCCCTGGCGCTGGTCGCGCTGCGCCGGCTCAGCGCCTATGCGGTGCAACTGGTGACCAACCTGGAGCCGGTCTACGCGATCGTGTTCGCGATCCTTCTGCTGGACGAGCAGAAACAACTCACCGCGCTGTTCTACCTGGGCGTGACGGTGATCCTGGGCGCGGTGTTCCTGCATCCGCTGCTGACCCACGTCAGGCGGGTGCGGCACCCGGAACTGCTGGCGACCTGCGAAGCGAAGAACGCGCTGGAGTGAGCGCGCCGGCGGCGCGGTTCACTCCGCCAACGAGACGCAATCGCGGCCGGCGCGCTTGGCCCGGTACAGCGCCAGATCGGCGCGCTTGAGCACCTGATCTGCGCTCTCGCCCGGCTGCAAGGCGGCCACGCCGACGCTGGCGGTCAGCGCCACGCCCAGCTGCAGCAGGGCGGTTTCCTGGCGCAGCGTCTCGCATTCGTGCATGGCCTGGCGCGCGTCCAGCCCCGGCAGCAGGATCGCGAATTCCTCGCCGCCGTAACGCGCGACCAAGCTGCCCGGCGGCGCCTGCGCGCGCAGCATCTCGGCCAGCGCCAGCAGGACCGCGTCGCCTTTCTCGTGCCCGTGCAGGTCGTTGATGTGCTTGAAATAGTCCAGGTCCAGCAAGGCAACGCTGAGCGGCGCGGGGCTGAACTGCGCCGCCTGCGCATTGACCATCAGCGCGGTGACGAAGGCGCGGCGGTTGAGCAGCCCGGTCAACGGATCGGTGCGCAATTGCTCGAGCAGATCGGCGTTGAGCGACTCCAGCGATGCCTGGTACCCGGCCAGCTGCTGCTCGTAGCGGTCGCGTTCGCGCAGCTGCTGCGCCAGCGCATGGCTGGTGCGGCGCAGCTCGATCAACTGCATCACCTGCCGCGACAGCGCCTGCAGCGCCACCACCTGCTCCGGCTCCAGCGTGCGCGGGCGGCGGTCGAGCACGCACAGCGCGCCCACCGCCAACCCCTCGCTGTTCAACAGCGGCGCACCTGCATAGAAGCGCACGCCGACTTCGGTGACCAGCGGATTGAACGCGAACCGCGGATCCGCGGCCGCGTCGGCAACCACCAGCACGTCCTGCGGCGCGAGGATGGTATGGCCGCAGAACGAGTCGTCGCGCGAGGTGCTGAGCAGGGTGACGTTGCGCTGCGACTTCAACCACTGCCGCTCTTCGTCGACCAGCGAGATCAGCGCCGACGGCGTGTTGCACAGACTGGCGGCGATGCCGACCAGGTCGTCGTAAGCGGCCTCCGGCTCGGTGTCCAGGATCTGCAGCGCATGCAAGGCGCGCAGACGTTCGGCTTCGTTGTCGGGCTTGCGTGGCTTGATCACGGGAGCGGGCGGCCGGGCAGCGGGATGCGCCGCGGAGTATCTCCAATTCCGGCACAAATGCCAGTGAAAAGCCGCGCCGCGGCCGACGTCACCAGTCCTGACGTTGCGGTAGCAGGCCGCGCAGCTCCTGCTCGGTGAGGTTGCGCCACTGCCCCGGCTTCAACGCGCCGAGCTTGACGTTGTCGATGCGCACGCGGCGCAGCTGGGTGACGCGGTAGTCAAACGCAGCGGCCATCAGCCGGATCTGCCGGTTCAGGCCCTGCTCGAGCACGATACGGAAACCGAACTTGGCGATGCGCGCGGTGCGGCACGGCAGCGTGGTCTCGTTGTGCACGCGCACCCCGCGCGCCATGCCGCGCAGGAATTCGTCGCTGACCGGCTTGTTCACCGCTACCAGGTATTCCTTCTGGTGGCGGTTCTCGGCGCGCAGGATCTCATTGACGATGTCGCCGTTGCTGGTCATCAGGATCAGGCCCTCCGACTCCTTGTCCAGGCGCCCGATCGGAAAGATGCGCTGCTCGTGGCCGACGAAATCGACGATGTTGCCCTTGACCTCGCTCTCGGTGGTGCAGGTCACCCCGGCCGGCTTGTTCAGCGCGATATAGACATGGCGGCGGCCGGATTTCTGCTTGGCGCGTGCGCGCAGCGGCTGGCCATCGACCTGCACCTCGTCGCCCTCGCCCACCACCGCGCCGACCCCGCCGGGCCGACCGTTGACGGTCACGCGACGCGCGGCGATCAGCCGGTCGGCCTCGCGGCGCGAACAATAGCCGGTTTCGGCGATGTGCTTGTTGAGGCGGGTGGTCATGGGCCGGGACTCGGGACTGGGGACTCGGCAAAGCCGGCGATTCGCTGGCGGCGGCCACGATAGGGCTACGACGGCGGCGGCTGCGTGCCGCCGCTGCGTGCGGCCAGGTGAGCGGGGAGACCAACGCTCCCCGCTGCAGCCGCTCAGCGCTTGGGCGGACCCTTGCGCGGCGGGCGATCGCCGGCCTTGTCGGCCATGCGCGTGGTGGCGCCGGCCGGGCGCGGACCGGCCGCGTTCGGCCGCCCGCCGGGCTTGCCGGCTGCACGCGCGAACTTCGGCTTGAACGGTGCGCTGGCACCGGCGGCGGCGGCGTCGAGCTTGCGCATCTGCAGTTGCTGGCCGGACACCCAGACCTTCTTCAGGTGGGTCAGCAGCTCGTTCGGCATGTCCGCCGGCAGGTCCAGCACCGAATGGTCGTCGTGGATGTCGATGCGGCCGATGTATTTACTCTCCAGGCCGGCCTCGTTGGCGATCGCGCCGACGATGTTGGCCGGCTTGACCCCGTGCTGATGGCCGACCTCGATGCGGTAGGTCTCCATGCCCACTTCCGGCTCGCCGCGCGGCGCCTTGGGCGCCTTGTCGCGGCGCGGCGCCTCGAAGCTGCCGACGTCGCGCTGGTAGTCGAAGTCGGGGCCGTGTCCGGCCGGCGCGGGACGCGGCACACGCGGTGCGCGCTCGCCTTCGTCGCGGCGCGGCGGGTGCGCTTCGCGGTCGAACTTGGGCTCGAACTTGGGACGCTCCGTGCGCTCGCCGCGCTCGCGGCGCTCGGCAGTGGGCCGCTCGAAGCGCTCGCCCTGCGGCGGACGCGCCCGCTCCGGCGCCAGCAGCAGCGGCGTGTCGCCCTGCAGCAGGCGCGCCAGCGCCGCGGCCACCTCGACCATCGGCACGTTCTTCTCGGTCTCGAAACGCTGCAGCAGATCGCGGTAGGTGTCGATGCCGCCGCTGGCGATGGTCTCGCTGATCTTCTCCATGAAGCGGGTCACGCGCTGGTCGTTGACCGCGTCCACGCTCGGCAGCTGCATCTCTTCGATCGGCTGCCGGGTGGCGCGCTCGATCGCGCGCAGCATGCCTTTCTCGCGCGGGCTGACGAACAGGATCGCCTCGCCGCTGCGGCCGGCGCGGCCGGTGCGGCCGATGCGGTGCACATAGCTTTCGGTGTCGTACGGGATGTCGTAGTTCAGCACGTGGCTGATCCGCTCCACGTCCAGGCCGCGCGCGGCCACGTCGGTGGCGACCAGGATGTCGAGCTTGCCGTCCTTGAGCTGCTGGATCACCCGCTCGCGCTGCGACTGCTGGATGTCGCCGTTGATCGCCGCGGCGGCCAGGCCGCGCGCCTGCAGCTTCTGCGCCAGCTCGTCGGTGGCGGCCTTGGTGCGCGCGAACACGATCATCGCGTCGAACGGCTCCACTTCCAGGATGCGGGTCAATGCATCGAGCTTGTGCAGGCCGCTGACCGCCCAGTAACGCTGGCGGACATTCGCCGACGTGGTGGTCTTGGAGGCGATGATGACTTCGGCCGGATCGTTCAGATAGGTCTGCGCGATGCGCTTGATCGCGGTCGGCATGGTCGCCGAGAACAGCGCCACCTGGCGCGAGGCCGGCAGCTTCTTCAGCACCGCCTCGACGTCGTCGATGAAGCCCATGCGCAGCATCTCGTCGGCCTCGTCGAGCACCAGCGTCTTCAGCTCCGACAGGTCCAGGGTGCCGCGCTCCAGGTGGTCGATGACCCGCCCCGGGGTGCCCACCACCACGTGCACGCCGCGCTTGAGCGCCGACAGCTGCTGCACGTAGGGCTGGCCGCCGTACACCGGCAGCACCTGGAAGCCGGGGATCGCGCCGGCGTAGCGATGGAACGCCTCGGCGACCTGGATCGCCAGCTCGCGGGTCGGCGCCAGCACCAGCGCCTGCGGCTTGCGCTGGTTGAAGTCCAGCCGCGACAGGATCGGCAGCGCGAACGCGGCGGTCTTGCCGGTGCCGGTCTGGGCCTGGCCGAGCAGGTCGCGGCCGGTCAGCAGCGCGGGAATGGTGGCGGCCTGGATCGGCGACGGCGACTCGTAGCCGACATCGGCAACGGCCTTCATCACAGCAGGCGAGAGGCCGAGATCTGCGAACAGCAGCGGCGCGGGGGTATCTTGGGACATGGGAGACTCCGGAGGCGCCGCAGCGAGCCGGCAGGCGCAAAGAGGCGCATTGTGCGCCTTGGCGGGCCACATGTCTAAACAGGGTGAACGAGGCCGTTCAGGCGTGAGAAACCTCGGCGTGCCGCGAATCACTTTGCAGATCTTTGCGCGACCCGCTCCATGCCCGACGCTCCCAACCCCGCCGCACCGTCACCGGCCGACTGCGCCATGCTGTTCCAGGCGCACCGCGGCATCGCCGCGAAAGTGGCCGGCAGCTATTGCCGGCACCCGGACGACCGTGCCGACCTGATCCAGGAGATCGCCGCGCAGGCCTGGCGGCGTTCCCGCGCTACGACCGGCAGCGGCCGTTCTCCACCTGGCTGTACCGGATCGCGCTGAACGTGGCGATCGGCGCGTTGCGCGGGCGCAGCCGCGCGCACCGCCAGACCCTGCCGCTGCAGGACCTGGACATCGCCGACCCGCACGCCGCCGACCCGGAGCGCGAACGCCAGGTGCAGGCGCTGTGCCGCTTCATCGCGCAGCTGCCGGCGCCGGCGCCGGCGCCGGAGCGGGCGCGGGCGCGGGCGCTGCTGTACCTGGACGAGCGTCCGCAGCGCGAGATCGCCAAGATCCTGGGCATCGGCGAAAGCAACGTCTCCACCAGGATCGGCCGCCTCAAGCAACGCCTACGCGACGAACTCTAAAACCCCCTACACAGGAACCCACCATGCATCCCGACGAACTGAAACACGCATGGCAGGCGCTGGAGCGGCGCCTGCAGCGCCACGACGACCTGCACCTGCAGCATATGCTCGATCGGCGCGTGCGCGGCAGCCTGCGCCCGCTGTTGTGGGGTCAACTGCTGCAACTGCCGTCCAGCCTGGGCTGCATCGCCCTGACCGGCCTGCTGTGGAGCCGGGGCGGCGCGCTGCCGGCGCCGCTGATCGCCGCCGGGGTGGCCGGTGCATGCCTATGGCGTGATCGCCGTGGCGATGGCCGGCATCGTCCTGGGCAGTCTGCTGCATCTGGACTACAGCGCGCCGGTGCTGAAGATCCAGCGCCAGATCGCGCATACCCGCCGCTGCTACGTGCGCAGCGCTGTGGTGTGCGGGCTGTCGTGGTGGCTGCTGTGGGTGCCGCTGCTGATGCTGCTTGGCGCGCTGGCCGGCATCGATCTGCAGGCGCGGGCGGCCGGCCTGGTGTGGACCGGACTCGGCGTGGGGGTGGCCGGCATCGCCACCAGCGTCTGGCTGTACCGCTGGTCGCGCCGCCCCGGCCGGCCGCGGCTGACGCGGATCGTCGACGACCTGCTCGGTGGCTGCAGCTTGCGCCAGGCCAGCCGCCTGCTCGAGGAGGCCGAGCGCTTCGGCCACGACTGAGTGCGGCCGCCGCTGCACCGCGATGCGGGCCGGGTTTGTCCATCGCCGCGCGTGGCGGCGCGAAGTCCGAGCGTTTCGCCCGCGAATGACCGACAATGAGCGCCGATTTCCGAACAGCGTCCCCCATGCAGACCATCGATCTCCAATTAGAAAGCGACTACGTCGAACTCAAGCACCTGTTGAAACTGACCGGCGTATGCGACAGCGGCGGCGCGGCCAAGACCGTCATCAGCGAAGGCCAGGTGCGCGTGGACGGCGAAGTCGAGCTGCGCAAGGCCTGCAAGATCCACGCGGGCCAGGTGGTCGCGCTGCACGACGTGCAGATCCGGGTGATCGGCAAGGCATGAGCGCAGGCGGCGCGGCCGTTGTGCCTGTCGCACTCCATCCGCGGCGGACATGCCGAAGGCAGCGGCGTCGTCTTCCTGCGCCTGCACGCACTGGATAGCCGGCGCGGCGACTGCATCTGCGCCACACCGGCTGCGCCTGGGCCATCGCCCGGATCGAAGCGGCGCAACGCGCGGGCGATGTGCAACGCGGCCTCGCCCCGTTCATTGCCGGGGCGGATGAACGCCGCCTCGGCGGCGCGCCACAACGCCAGGCGCTTTCTGGCATCTGTGCCGGGCAACGATTTTTTTGCGGGAGCGACTTCAGTCGCTCCCACAATTGCTTCGCCAAGCGAATAGGACAGCCGGCATCCGCCTGCCGATCTTCAGGCCATGGCACCAATACCAGGTGGCGCTGGCTTTTTTAGGAGCGGCTTCAGCCGCGACCGGAACTTTCCTGGTAACGCCCGGTCGCGGCTGAAGCCGCTCCTACAGGGTGCAACTTCGCAACAGAACCGGTGTGCGGTAGCCTGGTTGCTCGGCTTTCGCTGTGACTCGCCGAGCAACGGCACAGGCCTCCCCGGCATCCCGCGCGTGCGCGCCTCAGCGCGCATGCGCCGCACCGCGCTGGGTCAGGTGCGCGGCGATCGCGCGCTTGAACGGCGCCACCCGGTCGGCCACGCGCAGCGCCACGTTGCGCAGCGCGCGCGCCGGCAGGCGGTCGTCGGTGTACAACGCGGCGATCGCATTGGTCGCCTCGTACAGCGGGCGCGTGGCCAGGCGGTGGCTGCGTTCGTAGCCGGCCAGCAAGGCCGGCGCGGCGATGTCGCGGCCCTGCGCCGCTGCCGCATGCAGCGCACGCGCCAGCCGCGCCTGGCTCTGCAGGCCGAAGTTGAACCCGTGCGCGGTCACCGGATGCATGCCCACCGCGGCGTCGCCGATCAGCGCGTAGCGCTTGCCGACGAAGCGCTGCGCGTACACCGCGACCAGCGGATACACCTGCGGCCGCACGCTCGGCGTCATCGCGCCGAGCCGGTGTTCGAAGCGGGCGCCGATCTCCGCGCCCAGTGCGGCGGCGTCCATTTCCAGCAGCGCCTGCGCGCGCTGCGGCGGCAGCGTCAACACCGTCGAGGCCTGGTTGCCGTGCAGCGGCAGCAGCGCCAGGGTCTGGCCGTAACCGAACCACTCCCAGGCGGTGTGGTGGTGCGGGCGCTCGTGACGCACCCGGCACACCAGCATGCTGCGGCCGAAATCGCGCATCTGCGCGCCGATGCCGCACATGCGCCGGGTGCTGGAGAAACGGCTGTCGGCCGCCACCACCAGGCGCGCGCTCAGCGCCTGGCCATTGGACAGGGTCAGCTGCGCCTGCGTGTCGTCGCAACGCAGCGCCTGCACCGACACGCCGTCGAGCAGGCGCAGTCCCGGTTGCGCCTGCACCGCCGCGAACGCGGCGCGACGGATCAGGTGGTTGGGCACTAGCCAGCCCAGGTCGCCGTGGCGGTCCTGACGGGTGGCGAAGGTCAGCGCGAACGGCGAGGAGCCGTTCATCACCCGCGCATCGCGCAGCGGCGCGATCGCATCCGGATCGATCCGCGACCACAGGTCGAGCTGTTCCAGCAGGGTGCGCGAGGCGTGGGTCAACGCGATCTCGCGGCCGTCGAAGGCGGCCGCGGCAAGGGCCGCGCGCGGCTGCGGTTCGATCAGCGCCAGCGACAGCCCGCTGCCGGCCAGCGAACGCGCCAGGCACAGGCCCACCGGGCCGGCACCGACGATGGCGATATCCACATGCATGGCGGCGCTTCCGGTAGTAGACGCGGCCAGCATAAACCCGCGGCGCGAGGCGGCATTGATCTGGATCAGCGCTGCGGCAAACGGTCGCAGCGCAATGGGTCAGGCCCCCGCTGCGGCCGCGCCCCGCACGGCGCGCAAGGCCGCGGGCGCGGCTTCAGAACAATGCCCACACCAACTGCAGGATCGACCACAGCGACACCGCCCACACCAGGCTGCGCAGATAGGGCACGCCGGCCGCGTACAACGGCACATAGGCCAGCCGTGCCCAGAAATACAGCTGCGCGGCCAGTGCGGTATGCGCACTGCCCTTGCCCATCGCCACCACCGCCAGCGCCGCGGCGGCGAACATCGGGAAGGTCTCCAGGAAATTGCGCAGCGCGCGCTCCAGGCGCCCGGCAACGCCGGCGGGCGGCGCCTGCGGCGCGTCGCGTGCGCCGGCATTCCACTTCAGCCCGCGCTGCGCGGTGATGAACGCGGCGGCCAGCAGCAACTGCACGATCCCGAGCAGGATCGCCCAGGCCAGCATGCGGATTTCGATCGTCATCGGAGCCTCGGGCAGTTGCGGAAAGGCAAGTATCACACGGCAAAGCCGGGGGACTCTCGCGATTGGTCTAGAGCGAGAAGCCTCGGGAGAGGTCTCGGGCATGGTTTATCAAGCTATTGCCATGTAAAACACATTTCGATATTCTTCGCAAAATAAACATGGAAGTCATGGTTATGAAGAAAAAGCAGCTCACCATCGTTGTTATTTTGCTTGGCGCCGCCTTTATAATCGCGCTATTTTTCTATTATTTTAAATCCAAGAATAATAGCAATGTGATTGACAGCACTGCAGCCAGCGATCGACCTGAGTCACCAGCATTCAAAAGTCAAAATACTTCCTGATTAGCCCCGACTCTCAGCCATGAAAATTGCTCGCTGCACGTAAAACCGGCTCTGGGCATGGTGTGGATTGCATCATGGCCGTGGCAAGTCGTGGCAGCATCTCGCGCAAGCGGAATCGACGATTAAAACGATAGGCCGCTTCTCCCAGGTAACGCCTTGCGTATTTGCCTTGCGCGATGGCGTGATACACGCCACTGATGGCGCGTTTGAGATTGCCCAGCACCACGTTGAGCCAACGTGCACCGGCCGTTTCGGTCGCGGCACGACCACCGCCAGTGTCCAGCGTGGTGTGCGCGTGGCCGGCGTCTTCTAGCCGGCGCAAGCAGGCCAGCCCATCGGTGTAGACCTCGCATTCGGGCGCCAAGCGACGGGCAATCCAGTCCTGCAGCGAGGTGTTATCGAAGCTGCGCACCGGCTCGATCACCACAAAGCGCGGCGCGGTGAAGGTGGCATCGGTCTGCACCGCAATCAGGAACGCTTGTTTGTTCTCTGATCCGCGTCCGGCCTTGCCACCGTTACGCTCGCCGCCGAGATAGGCATCGTCGATCTGCACGAAACCCGCCAGTTTCCGCATGGATTCGCGCTCGGCCATAACCTGCATGATCTTGTGTTTCATCCGCCAGGCCGTCTTGTAGTTGACGCCCAGATGCCGCATCAACTCCAGCGCGGCCATGTTGGTGTTGGTCGAGGTCAGCAGGTGCAACGCCAGCATCCAGGTGCGCAGCGGCAGTTTGGTGCCTTCGAACATCGTGCCAGCGATCAGGCTGGTCTGATGCCGGCACGCGCTGCATTGGTAGTAGATCGCAGCACCCCGCTTGAAACGCGACCGCGCCCGTCCAGCACAGGATGGGCAGCGAAATCCCTGCGGCCAGCGCCACTTGTAGAGCGCGCGATAGCACTTGGCCTGGGTGCCGTAGGACGCGAAGAACTCAGACATCGACAATCCAGCTTGGAACTGCACGGCATTGATGCTCATCAGGCCACCTCGTTGGCTTCAGGTGACAGCAGCATCCACCCAGCGCGGCGCAGATCCTGCGACAGGCAGCTGAAGGTCAGGGCTAATCAGGAAATACTTTAAATGCACTTACAACCACGGATAAGGTGCCAGCGAAGTTCACTCACATGGTAGGGCCAAAGGCGTTTGTCATAACTCGGACTGGTGACTTTCGACCCCATGGGAATGCTCTGGATTACGTCAACTCCCTATTGGATTCGTCCAAAAAAGGGAACGCTCTCGCCACGTTCAATATCTACCTGGCAGTTCTCGACTGTAAAGGCGCGTATTCCACAGATGATCTAAACAGCTTCAATGCCATGCAGGAAGCTGGTGCCGGTAAAAATTTCCTGAGAGATTACGAGCGGAGACTTGATGAATGCTCAAGTTTAGTTGGAAATAACGAGATCATGCAGGGGGAATGGCTCATCACAGCTGCGCAACAGGGCTCTATTGAGGCAATGATTCTGTATTCCATAGATACCAACTCAGCCATTGGGCCCTCAGACACTTTCATCAAAAATCCCGATAAAGTAATTAAATGGAAAACCAACGCCATGGGTTTTCTCGAAAATGCTGCATCCAAGGGTAGCATTGATGCAATCATAAGACTGGCTGACGCTCATGAAAACGGAATACTCGCAAAAGAAGATAAAGCGACCGCCTACGCATATTATCTGGCCGCTCAGAGAGCATACCCGAATTCCGTTTCAAGCGGAAATATGAAACGTTATCAAAGCTCAGTGAGAGTCGATCAGCAGCAGGCGGCAACCAATAGAGCAAACGCGATATATCAATCCTGCTGCGCAAACTAGGAATGAAATTATGTCGAACGGAGCGATTAAAAGGAAATTTTTTATCGGCAGGATTTATCGCATTGGGGCTAGCAGGAATTTATGCTTACGCCGATGAGTCCAAGATGTATGGGCCACATGCCCGCTCAACATGTAAGGTCGACACCCCGATGGCTGATTCCAATACCAAGGATTATATTAAGAACAAAGTTCCGGAAATGGAGAACAAATTTTTTCCATCACATGTTAATGTAGGCGATAAGATCGTAGTATGCAATGCGAATGCATGTGTCACCCATATGAACACCAATAACAACGATTGGCTCGGCAATAAAGCGGTACCAAGGACCACTAGCAGTAACGGCGGCGGTGGCGAAGGTGGTGGTGGTGGTGGTGGTGGCGGCAGTAACGGCGGTGTGAACTTACCGGGCGGCTGTATAGGACATTGCAATGGCACTGTCACCGTATGCAGGAGGTAAGTATCCCACGGCAAAGCCCGGGGCTTTAGATGTATGAGCCGCTCAAAGCGGCTGGCGGGGGCGCTGCGCGCTCCCCTTGGATGGGCCGCCTTAGGGCGGCCCTTGTGATTGGTCTAGGGCGCGACGCGTGCGCGCGTCAGGTCGGCGGACCGACGTGGTAACCGACCAGGCGCCAGGTCTTGTCCTCGTCCAGGCGCAGCGAGACCAGTTCGCGCACCGGCTGCGGCGCGTTGGCGAACCGGCTGGGGAAACTGACGTTGACGTAGACCCCCGGCGGCACCTGCGACCCCGCCGTGTACTGCACCCGCGCCACGCTGGCGACGCCGCGGCCGAGCAGCGCGCCCAGGCGTGCACGGTCGGCATCGACCTGGCGCACGAACGCCTCGCGCGCGACCGCCTTTTTGGCCACCGCCGATGCGCCATCCCACAGCTCGCCGCTGCGGCCGGCATCGACCAGCTGCGCGGCGCGCAAGCCGGCCTGCGCCATCTGCGCGTCCTGCTTGGACAGCGGCCCCGGCGCGGCAGGATCGGCATGCCTGGCCGCGGCGGGCTTGGCGGCGGCGGGCTTGGGCGCCACAGGCTGAGCCGGCGCTGACGGCGCAGGGACGCTCTGCGTCGGTGCGGTCGGTGCGGTCTGCGCCACTGCCGCGAACGCGGCAGCGGCGAGCAACGCAAGCAACAGGCGAAGGAACAACGGCATGGGCATCGCTCAGGCAGCGCGGTGACGGCGGGGGCCGCAGTCTACGCCGGCCATGCGCGCCTGCGCAGCGCTGCTCACGGCTCCTCGCCCGGCGCGGCCGCGGCCACCGGCACCGCGTAGCGCTGCCGGTGCCAGGCATGCCAGCTGACCCCCAAGGCCCAGGCGGTGCCGCCCAGCAGCCCGGCCAGGCTCAGCAGCGAGGCCATCCGCGCGATGATCTGCGCATGCGTGCCGCTGGCGAAGTGCAGCAACAGTTCGGCGACCAGGAAGCCGCCCAGCACCAGCAACGCCGGCGGCAGGTACAGCCGCACCATCAGCCTGGTTCCGATCGCCATGCGCCTGCTCCCGAAGTGAATGGCGCGGACGCTAGCGCCGCCCCGGTGCCTGGCACGTGAACGCCGGGCGCAGCGCGCAGCCGGCGTTCAGGCGCCGGGCGAGGCCAGCGGCAGCGTGGCCACGTCGATTTCCGACAGCGGGCTTTCCGCCGGGCAGGCCTGGTCGGGGAAGCCGAAGCGCTGCTTCAGCGCCTGGCCGCAGGCGGTCAGCGTCTCCAGGTCCACGCCCTTGGCCTTGCACTCGTGGTCGAACGCGATCAGGAACGCGTCCTTGCGCCGCACGAAGTCGTCGCCGCACTTGCGCAGCTGCTTGATCCGCTCCAGGTCGTCCTGCACCGCGTTGGTGCCGTCCAGCCCGTATTGCTTGAGTTCGTCGTTGCTGAGCAGGCGCAGGCTGCGATTGGGTACGGTCATCATCAGGTCGGCCACCGCCACCGCCACGCCGTTGCGCTCCAGGTAGTCCTTGACGTTGCCGTAGACCTCCTGCAGCTCGCGGTTGAGTTCGCCGCGCGAGGTCGCCGTGGAGCTGATCCGCATCATGCGGTGGATGCCGACCTTGCCGGAGATCAGCCGGTTGTCGCCGGCCGCGAGCACGAACACGCAGGCGCTGTGGCAGATCGAACCCTCGCGTACCCAGATGGTCCAGCCGGACTCGCCGATCGCATCGCCGGCGCGGATCGCCGCCTCGACCTGGCCGCCGCTGGAATCCAGGTCCAGCACGCGCTTGCCAATACCGGCGTGCGCGGCGACCTCGGCCAGGCGCTGCACCATCGCGGCGAAACCGGCGTTGATCTTGCCTTCGTAGCGCACCCGCAGCAGGCCGCGCTCGCGGCATGGCGCCAGCGCCGCCTCGATGGTCGGCCGGTCCAGCCCGGCCAGCGCCTCGCCGTCGCCGGCCGCGGCCGCGTAGTCGGTGGCACAGCTGACGAAGGCCTCGCCGTTCTCCAGCGCGGCCGCGTCCCACAGGTCGGTGTCGGCGTCGTTGGCCGGTTTCGGCTTGGCCGCAGGCGGCGGCGCGGGCGGCGGCGGCGTCCCAACCGAGACCATGTGCTCGCCATCGCCGGGCGGGCTGTCGGCCACGGTCCTGCCGGCGGACGGCGCGCCCGGCTGGCACGACAACAGGCCCGCACAGCACAGCGACAGCCACCAGGTTTTGCAGGGGAAAGACAAGACAGGGAAATCCGCAGCGGAGAGGCGGCGCATGGGCGATGCGCAGCGCTAGTCTAGTGCCGATGTGCATGCGCTTCCCAACTGCGCCTAAACCGTCGGCAGCGCACCGCCAGCGGACGCGCCGGGGTTGCCGCAACCATGTCCGAAAATGGCGAGTCCGCCGCGCCGGCGCGGACTAGACTGGCGCCATGTCCCAACTCAGCCTCGACGACCGCGCCCGCTACGATCGCGCCCGCCTGGCCCGCGATGCGCGCTTCGACGGGGTGTTCTTCACCGCCGTGCGCAGCACCGGCATCTATTGCCGGCCGGTCTGCCCGGCGCCGGTACCCAAGCGCAGCAACGTGCATTACTACCCCAGCGCCGCGGCCGCGGCGGCGGCCGGCTACCGCCCGTGCCTGCGCTGCCGGCCGGAGCTGTCGCCAGACGCGCAGCAGCACCTGGGCGAGGAATCGGTGCGACGCGCACTGGCGCTGATCGCCGACGGCGCACTACAGGACGCCAGCGTCGAACGGCTCGCCGCCGAGATCGGACTCAGCGCGCGGCAGCTGCAGCGCGTGTTCGTCGGCCAGCTCGGCGCCACCCCGGCGGCGGTGCATGCGACGCGACGCCTGCTGCTGGCCAAGCAATTGTTGACCGAGACCGCGCTGCCGATCACCCAGGTGGCATTGGCGGCCGGCTTCAACAGCCTGCGCCGCTTCAACACCGCGTTCCTGGAGGGCTGCGGCATGCCGCCGTCGGCGATCCGCAAACAGCGCGCCGAGGTGCCCGGCGGCGACCTGCTGCTGCGCCTGGGCTACCGCCCGCCGCTGGATTTCGCGGCGATGCTGGCGTTCCTGCGCAAGCGCGCGATCCCCGGCATCGAGCGCATCGGCGAGGCCAGCTACGAGCGCGTGCTCGGCCCGCTCGACGCCTCCACCAAGATCCGCGTCGAAGCCGACCCGCAGCGCCACGAACTGCGCCTGCAGATCGCCGCGGCCGATCCGCGCGCGATCCCCGACATCGTGCGGCGGGTGCGCCGCATCTTCGACCTGGACGCCGACCTGCGCGCGGTGCACGCCACGCTCGGCGCCGAGCCGCTTTTGGCACGCGCGATCGCGCGGCGCCCGGGACTGCGCGTGCCCGGTGGCTGGGACGGCTTCGAAGTGGCGGTGCGCGCGGTGCTGGGCCAGCAGGTCAGCGTGGCCGGCGCAGCGACCCTGGCCGCGCGTCTGGTCGAGCGCCACGGCGCGTATCGACCGGGCCAACCGCCCGGCATGGACCGCGCATTCCCGGCGCCGCAGGATCTGCTGGAGGCGCCGCTGGAGGCGATCGGCCTGCCGCGCTCGCGCGCCGCCACGCTCCGCGCGCTGGCCGCGGCGGTGGCCGACGGCCGCCTGCAGTTCCGCTCCGGTCAGCGCCTGTCCGAGTTCGTCGAGCGCGCCACCGCCCTGCCCGGCATCGGCGCCTGGACCGCGCACTACATCGCGCTGCGCGCGCTCGGCCAACCCGATGCGTTCCCGGCCGGCGACCTGGTCCTGCAACGCATGCTCGGCGCCGACGGCGCGCGCCTGAGCGAACGCGCCACCGACGCCCGCGCGCAGGCCTGGCGGCCATGGCGCGCCTATGCCGTGCTGCACCTGTGGCATCTGGCCGGCGACCCACCCGAAGAGAGTCCCCAATGACTGAGCAACGCCTGTACTACGACGCCTTCGCCACCCCGATCGGCGAATTGAGCGTGGCCGTCGGCGACGACGGCTTACGCCACATCCTGTTCCAGGAGAACCGCTACGACGCGCGCGGCCGTGCCGCCTGGATCCGCGACGCGGCGCCGGTGCGCGCAGCGCGCGAGCAGTTGCTGGCGTATTTCGCCGGCGAACGCACCCACTTCGACCTGCCGCTGGCACCGCGCGGCACCGCCTTCCAGTGCCGCGTGTGGCAGGCGCTGGCGCAGATTCCGTTCGGCGCGACCTGGAGCTACGCGCAGCTGGCGCGGCATATCGAGCAGCCGCGTGCGGTGCGTGCGGTCGGCGCCGCCAACGGCCGCAATCCGCTGCCGATCGTGCTGCCCTGCCATCGCGTGATCGGCGCCAACGGCACCCTGACCGGCTTCGGCGGCGGCCTGCCGACCAAGGCCGCGCTGCTGGCGTTGGAGCGGCGTGGCGCCGACCCCGCGCACGGCGCGCCGGCAGCGTTGTTCGACTGAGCGGCGGTGTCCCAACTCCGCGAGACGCTTCGCGCCGTATCCTCACCCCAACCCCTTTCCCGGGGGGGGAGAGGGGCCGTGGTCCCTTCTCCCAACGGGACCATGGCCCCCTTTTCTGGAGAAGGTAGCCCGCAGGGCTGGATGAAGGTACGGGCGCGCCTCGTGCACCCAACTCCACGAAACGCCCCGCGCGCCACACCATGTCTTCGTCAGGTCACCAGGCGCGCCTTATCATGCGCCGATGACGTCCATCGCCCTACGACTGGCAGGCGCCTGCGCGGCGCTGCTGCTCGGCGCCTGCGCCTCCACGCCCTCTTCTTCCAGCACCGCGCCGCAGGCCGCGTCCAGCGCGGCGCAGCGGCCGTTGCTGCTGCTGATCTCCATCGACGGCCTGCGCGCGGACATGCTCGATCGCGGCATCGCGCCGAACCTGAGCCGGCTGGTCCGCGAAGGCGTGCGCGCGCAATGGATGTCGCCGTCGTATCCGTCGCTGACCTTTCTGAACCACTACACCCTCGTCACCGGGCTGCGTCCGGATCACCATGGCATCGTCCACAACAGCATGACCGATCCGGCGCTGGGCACGTTCCGGCTCAGCGACCGCGACGCGGTCGGCAACGGCCGCTGGTGGGGCGGCGAACCGATCTGGGTCGGCGCCGAGAAGGCCGGCCTGCACGCAGCCACCTGGGCTTGGCCGGGTAGCGAGGCGGCGATCCAGGGCGTGCGCCCGAGCCGCCACCAGGCCTTCGACGAACACATCGCGCCGAACGCGCGGGTCGACCAGGCGCTGGGCTGGCTAGACGACCGCGACGCGCCGCATCCGCAGCTGCTGACCCTGTATTTCGAGCAGGTCGACGAGGCCGGCCACGACTTCGGCCCGCAATCGGCGCAGTACGCGCGCGCGGTCGAACAGGTCGATGCGGCGATCGGCCATCTGCTCGACGGGCTGGCCCGGCGCGGGCAACTGGATCGCACCAATCTGATCGTGGTCTCCGACCACGGCATGGCCACGGTGCCGGCGCAGCAGGTGCTCATCGTCGAGGACATGGTGTCGATGCAGGAGGCCGAGGTGGTCAGCTACGGCCAGTCGGTCGGCATCGCGCCACGGCCCGGCCAGGAGGCCAGGGTCGAAGCCAAACTGCTCGGTGCGCATCCGCAGTACGACTGCTGGCGCAAGGCCGCGCTGCCGGCACGCTGGCACTACGGCAGCAATCCGCGCATCCCGCCGATCGTGTGCCAGATGCACGAAGGCTGGGATGCGCTGCCAGCCGAGCGTGCCGCGGAGAAACCGGCTACCGGCCTGCGCGGCTCGCATGGCTACGATCCGGCGCTGCCGTCGATGCGTGCGGTGTTCATCGCGCGCGGCCCGGCGTTCCGCCAGGGCGCCACGCTGGCGCCGTTCGACAATGTCGATGTGTATCCGCTGCTGGCACGGCTGCTCGGCATTCCCGCCGCGCCCAACGACGGCGATCCGCAGGCGCTGCTGCCGGCGCTGCGCTGAGCGCCGCGGCGCTGCGCCACGCCGTATCGGCAAGGCGTGTCGTGACCCATGGCGCTCAAGCCATGCGGAGTCGCTCGCACATGCAGACTTGCACATCGCGTGCGCACGCGTTCGGCAGGAGCGCATGCAGCGGCCGCGAGGCTGCATGCAACACCTCGCCGGGCATGAATGCATCGACCCGGCGTCGGTCCAACAGCACGGCGACCGTGCGACAATCGGCGGATGCAGTCGCCCGATCCCGTGCCACCGCCGCGCATGCGCCATCGCTTGCGCCCTTTGCTCTCGCACGAGAGCTGGAAACAGCGCGCGGTGCTGTGGGGCGGCGCGGTCGCGGTGGCGCTGGTCGCGATCGTGTTCGCCAAAGCCAGCGACGCGGCCTTCCACCTGTTCCAGCGCATCATCGCGCACTCGCCATGGTGGGCATTGCTGCTCACGCCGAGCGTGTTCGCGCTGCTCGCCTGGCTGACCAATGGGGTATTGCGGCCCACCCGCGGCAGCGGCATCCCGCAGGTGATTGCCGCGCTGGAGCAGCCCGACGACGCCTTTCGCCAGACCAACCTGTCGCTGCGCGTGTCCGCCGGCAAGCTGCTGCTGACCACGCTGGCCTTGCTCGGCGGCGCCTCGGTCGGGCGCGAAGGGCCGACCGTGCATGTCGGCGCCAGCCTGATGTATGTGCTCGGGCGCTGGTTCGGCTTCCGCGATCCGCGCCAGGCCTCGCATTTCCTGCTCGCCGGCGGCGCAGCCGGCATCGCCGCCGCGTTCAATACGCCACTGGCCGGGGTGGTGTTCGCGATCGAGGAATTGAGCGGGCGTTTCGAACACCGCTTCTCCGGCACGCTGCTGACCGCGGTGATCGTCGGCGGCGTGATCTCGCTGGGCCTGCTCGGCAACTACACCTACTTCGGCAAGGTGTCGGCGGCGCTGCCGCTGGGCCGGGCGTGGCTGGCGATCGTGCTGTGCGGGGTGGTCGCCGGCCTGCTCGGCGGCGCATTCAGCCGCATGGTGCTGGCCACCGTGGCCGGCAAGCCGCGCTGGCTGGGCGCGCTGCGCAGCCGCCATCCGGTGTTGCTGGCCGCGCTGTGCGGCCTGGTCCTGGTCGCGCTGGGGCTGGTGTTCGGCGCCGGCGCGTTCGGCACCGGCTACGAGCAGGCGCGCAGCCTGGTGCAGGGCCATGCCAGCGTCGGCCACGAATTCGGGCTGATGAAGCTGCTGGCGAACCTGGTGTCGTACGTGGCCGGCATCCCCGGCGGACTGTTCTCGCCGGCGCTGGCGGTCGGTGCCGGGGTCGGCCACAACCTGGCGGTGCTGATGCCGGACGTGGATCCGCGCACCTTCGTGCTGCTCGGCATGTGCGCCTATCTGACCGGCGTCACCCAGGCGCCGCTGACCTCGGCGGTGATCTCGCTGGAACTGACCGACAGCAGCGACATGCTGCTGCCGATCCTGGCCACGGTGCTGATCGCGCGCGGCGCCTCGGCGCTGGTCTGCCGCACACCGATCTATCGCGGCCTGGCCGAGCAGTTGCTGGTGGCGCCGCCGCCCGTTCCCGAGGAAGCGCCGACGCCTCTGGTCGTGGAGTTGGCAGGCGACAGCGGCGAAGACGAGGCGCCTCCACGAACGTAGGCCGTACAGCCGCCCGCGAGCGGGGTAGCGTCGACAGATGCGCATCATCGTCCGGTGTTCATGAGGTTATGTATGCGAGCAATGCATTTCGAGCATTTTGGAAAGTCTCCTGAGATTGTGCATGTGCCCGACCCGACGCCGACCGAGGACGGCGTCGTGATCAAGGTGGCGGCGAGCGGCGTATGCCGGAGCGATTGGCACGGATGGATGGGGCATGATCCGGACATCGCATTGCCGCACGTGCCAGGGCACGAATTCGCCGGCGAGGTGGTCGCCGCGGGAAAGCGCATTTCGCGCTTGCAGATCGGCACCCGGGTCACCGTGCCGTTTGTGTCGGGGTGCGGGCGCTGCGCCGAGTGCCATGGCGGCAATCAGCAGGTCTGCCCGAACCAGTTCCAGCCGGGCTTCACCCATTGGGGCTCGTTCGCCGAGTATGTCGCGATCGACTTTGCCGAGACGAATCTGGTCAGACTGCCGGAAAGCGTCGACGATGCGACGGCGGCAAGCCTGGGGTGCCGGTTCGCCACGTCCTTTCGGGCCATCGTCGACCAGGCCAGAACCGGCCCCGGCGAATGGGTTGTGGTGCATGGCTGCGGCGGCGTCGGACTTTCAGCGGTGATGATCGCAGCCGCTCTGGGTGCGCAGGTGGTCGCCGTGGACATCTTCGACGACAAACTGGCGTTCGCCGTTGAATGCGGCGCGCTCGCAACGGTCAATGCGTCGAAAGAGGCCGACACTGTCGAGGCGATTCGAGAGATCACCAAGGGCGGCGCGCACGTTTCCATCGATGCGCTCGGCAGTCCTGCGACCTGTTTCAACTCCATCAAGAACTTGCGGCGGCGCGGTCGTCATGTCCAAATTGGGTTGATGGTGGGCGAACACGCCACGCCCAGCATCCCGATGGCGCAGGTGATCGGCCACGAACTGGAGATCTACGGCAGCCATGGGATGCAGGCTTGGCGGTACGATGCCATGCTGTCGATGATGGAAGCCGGGAAGATCGCACCGCAAAAGCTTATCGGCAAAAGGGTGAGGCTCGATGAGGCCATTGCGGTCCTGACCTCCATGGACGCGACGCGCGACATCGGCATCAGCGTCATCGATCGCTTCTAGAGCGCGTCACGGCCGGCGTCGATGCTCGCCGATGGCGCGGACCTGCCGTCCTGCGGGCTGCAAAAAAAAACGCGGCGCAAGCGCCGCGTCGTCTGCAACGAAGCGGACTGGCTTCAGCCGGCCTTGGCGACCGTCTTCTTGGCAACGGCCTTCTTCACCGCCGGGGCCTTGACCACTGACTTCTTGGCGACCGGCGAAGCGGCGTCCACGGCTACCTTGCTCTCGCTATGCAAACGCGAATTACCATAGCTGGCGTTGTAGCGCTTGCCCTTGGCGGTCTTGCGGTCACCCTTACCCATGCTCATCGACTCCTGAATGTGTGTACGAAATCCCCGCGCGATGCACGGGTTTGGCGAGGCCAACGCAGATCAGCGCCCTCGCGCAAGGGCGGCAAGCCTACCACGTGCGCTCAGTGGGCGCAGCTGGCGTCGTGCACGTGACCGTGGTTCAGCCGCAGGTTGAGCAGGTGCGCCAGCCCGACCAGGGTGCCGCCGAAGGTCATGATTGCCGCGTGCACCGCCACCGCGTGGTGCAGTGCCGGCACCAGCATGCCGGCCCACAACGACAGCAAGCCCAGCAGCAGCAGCCCCAGCGCCTGCCAGGCGCGGTGCCGGCGGTAGCCCAGCACCAGGCTGAACAGCCCCAGGCAGGTCACGAACAGCACCAGCGTGCGTTCCATGCCATCGCCCAGCCACACCGACAGGCCTAACGACGGCAGCACCGCCAGCGCCAGCGGCAACAGCGCGCAATGCACCGCGCACAGCAGCGAACCGGTGGCACCGAGACGGTCGAGCAATCCGCGCAGATCGGAGGTGGGGGGCATGACGTCCAGCACGGTGGCGATTGGATTGTAGAATAATATAACATTACTTGGCCGGCGACCTGGGGGTCGCCGCGCCCCAATGCCATGCTTGCCGCCGCCTGAGCGCGGCGAATGCGAGCGTACGCGCTCGCTTGGCGACGCCTTTTTCCTCCTATCCGGTATGCCGATGACCTCCTCCCGATCCCGTTCGCTCCGCCGCACCGCCCTGTCCCTGGCCGTGGCCATCCTGCTCAGTCCCGCCGTGGCGCTGGCCGCCGCTGCGCCCGCCGACAACGCCGGCAGCGACGCCACGCCGCCGGCCAGCGACAACCGCCATGCCGACGGCCGCAAGCAGGACCGCCACGTGAGGGACATGGACGCGGTGGTGGTCACCGCCAGTCCGCTGCGCGACGCCGCCGGCGACCTGAGCCAGCCGGTGGACGTGCTGGCCGGCGAGCGCCTGGACGAGAACCGCGGCGCCAGCGTCGGCGAGACCGTGGCCAGCCTGCCCGGCGTGCAGAGTTCCAACTTCGGCCCCGGCGTGGGCCGGCCGATCATCCGCGGTCTGGACGGCCCGCGCGTGGCGGTGCTCAGCGACGGCCTATCCACCCAGGACGTGTCGACCGTCAGCCAGGACCACTCGCCGGCCGTGGAATCGTTCCTGGCCGACCAGATCGAAGTGCTGAAGGGGCCTTCCACCCTGCTATACGGTTCCGGCGCGATCGGCGGCGTGGTCAACGTGGTCGACGGGCGTATCGCCGAGACCCCGGTGGACGGCGTGCACGGCCGTGCCGAAATGCGCTTCGACGGCGGCGACAAGGACGGCAACACCGACATGTTCCGGGTCGATGCCGGCAATGGTAGCGGCCTGTCGATCCACGCCGACGGCGTGTACCGCAACCAGAAGGACTACGACACCCCACAGGGCCGCCAGGCCAATTCCTTCCTGGACACCAAGACCGGCTCGATCGGCGCCTCGCTGGCCGGCGACTGGGGCTTCGTCGGCGTGTCGGCCTCGCGCTTCCGCGACAACTACGGCAACCCGGGCGAGCCCGGCGACCTGGCCGCCGGCGAGCGCGGCGTGTCGCTGCGCATGCACCAGGACCGCTACGAGCTCAAGGGCGGGCTGACCGATCCGTGGGGCGACGGCAGCGCGCTGCGCTACAGCTTCGGCCACACCGCCTACACCCACACCGAGTTCGAAGGCGAGGAAGTGGGCACGGTATTCGACAAGCGCGCCAACGAAGGACGCGTCGAAGCTTCATTCAGCGTCGGCGGCGGCTGGCAGACCGCGTTCGGCGTGCAGGGCAGCGACTCCACCTTCCAGGCGATCGGCGAAGAGGCGTTCGTGCCGAAGACCGACACCCGCGCCATCGGCGTGTTCGCCGTGGCCCGCAACACCTGGGAACGTGTCACCGCCGAGGTCGGCGCGCGCGTGGACAAGGTCAAGGACGAGACCGACACCGGCGTGAACCGCGACTTCACCCCGAAGAGCTTCTCGCTCAGCGGCGGCTTCCGCTTCAACGAGCAGTGGCGCCTGACCGCCAACCTCGACCATGCCGAGCGCGCGCCGGCCGAGGAGGAACTGTTCGCTGATGGCCCGCATATCGCCACCCTCGCCTATGAGATCGGCGACGCCAACCTCAAGCCGGAGAAGGCCAACCAGGCCGAGTTGGGACTGAATTTCAGGAACTCCTGGGTGGATGCAAAGGTGGCGGCGTACTACAACCGCTACGACGACTTCATCTACATCGTCGATACCGGCGCGCAGTGGTTCCACGAGGAGGACAACGACTTCCTGCCGATCCGCCAGTGGACCCAGGCCGACGCGATCTTCCATGGTTTCGAGGGCGAGGCCACCTTCCACCTGGCCGACAACGACAGCGGCGCCTGGGACCTGCGCGTGTTCGGCGACACCGTGCGCGCGCGGCTGAAGGACGGCGGCAACCTGCCGCGCATCGCCCCGGCACGCTACGGCGCGCAGCTGCGCTGGGACACCAGCAACTGGCGCGCCTCGCTCGGCGCCACCCGCTACCAAAAGCAGGACAAGGTGGCGGTCAACGAGACCCCGACCTCCGGCTACACGCTGGTCGATGCACACCTGGCCTACCACGTCGATACCGGCGCCACCGCCTGGGAAGTGTTCCTGGACGGCAACAACCTGACCGACCAGGTCGCGCGCGTGCACACCTCGTTCCTGAAGGACGACGTGATGCTGCCCGGCCGCAACGCCTCGTTCGGCGTGCGCCTGTTCTTCTGACGCGGCTCCCCTCCCGCGCGTCAGTGGAGGCCGCCTTCGGGTGGCCTCTTTTTTTGCGCCGCCGGCAGATGCGACCGCGAAGGTACCTTCGCAGCGAACGCATGCAGCCACTGCGCGATGCAGCCGATCGGCTGAGCCATACGACAGCCGTAAGGCCGGCAGGCCCGAGGCCAGCTGGCGTCGCTCCCACGACGCGGCGTCGCGCTGCGCACGGCACGCCGCACGACACGCCGCACGACACGCAGCGCTGGCGAGCAGCCTGCGCAACCGGTCACGCAAACGGCGCCTCTACCGCGCTGCACAACGGCCTGCCCGCGCAACGGCGTTACAAGGGAGCCGCGCGATGTCCTCTGCCTCGCGCTGTGCCGACCGATCCTGCAGCGACGTGCATTGCACGCGCGGGCCACCATGCGCACCGGCACACCGTTTTCGGATGAAGAAAGGAGAGATTCTTCATGAAAGCCGCCCTGCCCCTCCGCCTGCTGCCGCTGTCTATCGCCGCCGTCCTGCTTGCGCCGACCGCGTTGGCGCAGACCGCCACCACTCCCGACAACGCCGTCCAATCCGCCGCACCCGCAACGCAATCCGACGCCACCACCCTGGATACCGTGGTGGTCAGCGGCACCGCGCGCTTCAAGGGCCTGCGCAAGCGCGACGCCAGCTTCTCGATCACTACCGCCACGCCCGAGCAGATCCAGCAGGCGGTACCGCAGAGCAGCGCCGACCTGCTGAAGATCGTACCCGGCGTGTGGGCCGAGCCCAGCGGCGGCGGCACCGGCGCCAACATCTTCGTGCGCGGCATGCCATCGGAAGGCGATGCGCCGTTCGTCACCTTCCAGCTCGACGGCGCGCCGCTGTTCCCGCCGCCGACGCTGTCGTTCCTGGAAAACTCCACGCTGTTCCGCACCGACGACACCATCGAGCGCCTGGAAGTGCTGCGCGGCGGCTCCAGCCCGATCTTCTCCAACGGCCAGGCCGGCATCACCGCCAACTTCATCCAGAAGCAGGGCCAGGACGCACCGGCGGGCAGCGTGCGCCTGACCGGCGGCAGCGACACTCTGCGTCGCATCGACCTGTTCAACAGCGGGCCGATGGGCAACGGCTGGTACTACAGCATCGGCGGTTTCTTCCGCGAGACCGACGGCGTGCGCGACCCGCAGTTCTCCGCCGACAAGGGCGGCCAGTTCAGCGCCACCCTGAGCAAGCGCTGGGACAGCGGCGACCTGTCGTTCTACGCGCGCCACACCGACGATAACAACGCCTTCTACACCGCGATACCGCTGCTGTCGCGCAACAACGGCAGCGACCTGTCCAGCTTCCCCGGCCTGAACGCGCAGACCGGCACCCTGCTCAGTAACGACTTCCGCAACGTCAGCCTGCCGGTCGGCCCGAACGGCGAGACCGTGCAGCGCGACCTGGCCGACGGCCGAGGGGTCAACATCGACGTGTTCGGCGGCGAACTGAACTGGCAGCTCGGCGACTGGACCCTCGCCGACCGCTTCAACGTGATGGGCGGCACCGCGCCGACCTACGCGCTGTTCACCGGCGATGCGCCGCAACGCCTGGGCGATGTCATCGCCGGCTACGGCAGCACCGGCAGCGCCAGCTACAGCAACGGCGGCGGCGCGGTCGATCCCAACCAGCAGGTGCTGAAAGCCGGCTGGTGGTCGGTGGACAAGCCACTGAATTCCTTCACCAACGACCTGCGCCTGAGCCGCGCACTGTTCGCCGGCAATACGCTCACGGTGGGCAGCTACTACGCCAAGTATTCCTCCAGCGACACCTGGTATCTGGGCAACAGCATGCTGCTGACCGCGCACAACCACGCGCGGCGCATCGACGTGCGCCTGGACGACGGCCGCCAGCCGACCCGCGACGGCTTCACCAGCACCGCCTTCCTCGCCCTGCGCGCGCACTACGACGGCGAGAACAGCGCGGTGTTCGTCGCCGACGAATGGGAACTGGACGACCGCCTGCGCCTGGACCTGGGCGCGCGCTACGAGCGCCAGCGCGTCACCGGCAGCGTGCACGACACCGCCACCGTGGACCTGGATGGCGATCCGGCCACGCTGTACGACAACGCCACCTCGATCGCGCTGCCGAGCGCGCGCCGCATCGACCAGGACGACAACGCGCTGTCGTGGACCGCCGGCCTGAACTTCAAGCTCGACGCGCACAACAGCCTGTTCGCGCGGGTCAATTCCGGGGTCAAGTTTCCCGGCTTCGACAACCTGCGCGACGGCCAGACCAAGGTGCAGGACATCGACCAGTACGAACTGGGCTTGAAGTCCGGTGCGGCGGCCTACGATCTTTACCTGACCACGTTCTACAACACCTTCAAGAACTCGCCGTTCCAGGCGTTCCTGGCCGACGGCAGCAACTTCACCACGGCCGGCGATTCGCGCGCCTATGGCCTGGAAGTGGAAGGCGCGATCCGTCCGTTCGGCGGCTTCGAACTGGCCGGCACCGGGGTGTGGCTGGACGCCACGTACCGCAACTACCGCGAGTACACCGGCAACCAGGTGATGCGCCAGCCCAAGCGCCAGTTCCGGCTGACTCCGAGCTACTACTGGATGCTGCCGTTCGGCGACCTGCGCGTGTTCGCCATCTACGCCTACATCGGCGAGCGCTACGCCGACCTGGTCAACAGCCAGCGCCTGCCGCCCTACGACATGCTCGACGTCGGCGCCAGCCTGCATGCCGGCGCGCACTGGGAGGTCACCGCCAGCGGCAGCAACGTGACCGACGCACTGGGCCTGACCGAGGGCAATGTGCGCGTGCCCGGCGCGGCCACCGGCGGCGTGTTCATGGGCCGCCCGATCGCCGGCCGCCAGTACCAGGTGTCGGTGGCGTATCGCTGGTAGCGCCTGCACGTTGCCAGCGCCGACATGTGCGATCGGCCATGGAACGCCGAGGCGTACTTGGCCGCGTAGGCGATGATGCGCACGTGCACAGGGTCATCGGCATGCAGCGCACGGCGCGCCGCTCACTCTCCCCGATACTGGCTCTCCGACACCGGCTCCAGCCAGGTCACCAGCGAACCGTCCACCGCTTCGGTGATGGCGATATGGGTCATCGCCACCTGCGCGCTGGCGCCTTGCCAGTGCTTGACCCCCGGCGGAATCCACACGACGTCGCCGGGGTGGATCTCCTGCACCGGCTTGCCCCATTCCTGCACGCGGCCGACACCGGCGGTGACGATCAGGGTCTGGCTCAGCGGATGGGTATGCCAGACGGTGCGCGCGCCGGGCTCGAAACTGACCGAGGCGCCGCCGACGCGGGCCGGCGCCGCGCCCTGGAACAGCGCATCGATGTGCACCGCGCCGGTGAAATACGCTGCAGCGCCAACCGCCGAGGCGGCCACGCCGGCACGGGTGAGCCTGATCATCTTGGCGTCTTCGTCGGGAACCGTAGCAGCCGGGGTCGATAGCGGCATGGCGTTGGCAAACAGGTTCATCGAGATTTCCTTTGCACGGGGGGCGCAACTGTAATCGCGTCGCGCCAGCGACACTAGCGCACGCCAGGCGCATGCGGCTACAAACGCCACCCAAAAACCTTCGTCTGCGTTGAAGGAAATGATCGCTGCATTTTCGCGGATGAATTCGTAGACGATTTGTATGAAACCGGTCCGCACACCGGTGAAAATCCCACGCATTGGCGCGGCAATCGGCACACGCCCGGCACCGCCGCGACCCAGTTCATGCTTTGCCGCTGCTGCTGCGATTGCAGCGCAGGCGGCTCTGGCTATACGGTGCGGCAGCGATGCAGCCGTGCATGCGGAATGCGCTGCGCCGAAGGCGCTTGGCGCAGCGCACCGGGGCGGCATCCGGACCGGAAAATTCCGCGCGGTGGCAGGTGCGCGATCCGCTTCCACCACCCCTTGGATCCTGCTCATGACGCTTTCCCGCAACACGCACGCCGCAGTGCTGCTCTCGACACTGGCGCTCGGCGTCTGCACCGCTGCAGCCGCGCCGGCGAAACCGGCCGATGCCGGCGACCCGCTGTTCCGTTACCAGTGGTACCTCTCCAACCAGGGCCAGGCCGTCATCGGCGACACGCTGCCGACGCCCGGCGTCGACCTGGACGTGGACATCCTGCATAAGCTAGGCATCCGCGGTGCCGGCGTCGAGGTCGCCGTGGTCGATAGCGGCCTGGAGATCGGCCACGAGGATCTGGCCGCCAACGTGGTGCCCAACGGATCGCACAACTTCTTCGACGGCTCGCACGATCCCAAGCCGATCAATGCCGACGACGACCACGGGACCGCCGTGGCCGGCATCATCGCCGCGGTCGGCTGGAACGGCAAAGGCGGCCGTGGCGTGGCGCCGGAAGCGGCACTGGCAGGCTTCAACCTCATCGATGCCGGTGCGGCAGACCGAGCCAACGACCAGCGCTACACACGTTACGCATGGGGCGATGGCACCGAGGCCAAACGCGCCGACGTGTTCAACAACAGCTGGGGCATGTTGTCGGATTTCTACCCCAACTTTTCCGTCGAAGACCAGTATTCGTGGGAGAAACTGATGCGCAGCATGCGCAACGGCAAAGGCGGCATCTACGTCAAAGCCGCCGGCAACGCGTTCTCCGATTTCCTGGTCCCCGATGCGCAGGGCCAACTGGTGGACCAGTGCCCCGACAACGCGCGGCGCTACAACGTCGGCTGCAGTCTGGCCAATGTGGATCCGATGGACGACCTGATCACCAGCATCGTGGTCAGCGGCGTCAACGCGCGGGGCGTGCGCAGTTCGTATTCCTCGCCCGGTTCGGCGGTATGGGTCGCGGGTTTCGCTGGCGAATACGGCTACCAGAAGCGCTACTATTCGAACCTGGAAAAATCGAAGCCGGCCAATGCCGGCTTCGAGAGCGATCCTTTGTTCGATCCTGCGATCGTGAGCACCGACTTGAGCGGCTGTGCGGCCGGTATGAACCGCGATCGCAACGGCGCGATGTACAACGCGCTGGACACCAGCAAATCGCCGATCGACGCCTCTTGCAACTACACCGCACTCATGGGCGGCACCTCCTCTGCCACACCCACCGTCTCCGGCGTGGCGGCGCTGATGCTAAGCGTCAACCCGCAGCTGACATGGCGCGATGTGAAGTACATCCTGGCCACGACGGCGCAGCAGATCGATCCCGGACAGCCCAAGGCGGTCTACAACGGTAGCGTGATCGACCCGGGCTGGATCACCAATGCCGCCGGCCATGCCTTCAGCAACTGGTACGGCTTCGGCCTGGTGGACGCCGCCGCCGCGGTCCATGCCTCGGCGCATTTCGTCTCGCTGCCGCCAATGCAGGACACCGGCTACGCGGTCTACCATGGGCCGGAAAGCAAGATCGGGGGCGTCGCCGCGCCGGCCACGCTCAGCATCGACATCAAACGGACATTCAAGGTCGAAGCCGTGCAGCTGTACTTCGGCGGCACGCACAAGGATCCAAGCGCGCTGCGCGTGGTCCTGATTTCCCCGCACGGCACCCGCAGCTATGTGATGACGCCGTTCTCCAAACTCAACAAGGCGGTGTACGCCGAAGGCGGCGTCTCCGTCGAGCTTACCGCCAGCAACGCATTCCTGGACGAAGACTCGGCCGGGCGATGGACGCTGGAGGTGACCGACATGCTCACCGACACTGGCAAGGAAACGCTGCAGAACTTCGAACTGCGCATGGTGGGACACTGACATGAACACGATCGCTCTCGCACTTCTCGCCCTGCTCGCCATGAGCGCCGCGGCACCGGCATCGGCGCAATACGCCGACGCCAAGGCCCTGCACCAGGCCGCGACCGGCACGCGCTTCCAGGCCGGCCGCGCCAGCTTCCGCTTGCTGCCGGATGCCGTGGTGCGATCGACCTCGGCCATGGCGCAAACCACCTTGCAGGACGCTGAGCCCGCCGCGCGCGATGGCGATGGCGTCGTCGCCGCGCGCATCGGGCCGTATGCCGTGGTACTCAACGGTAGCGGACGCATCGCGAGCGCGACCGACGCACGCACGGCAGGGACCAGCGGCATGCGTGTGGCGATCAACGAACGCAGCGGCCAGCCGGTGCTGCTCACCGGCAGGCTCAAGCTGTTCGGCACCACGCCGGACGTCGCGCAGGCGCTGGCCAGCCGCAGCGCAGGCAGCGTGGTCTACGCCTCCGACATCGACGGCAGCGCCATGCTCGACTATGGCTCAGCCGATGCCGCGCTGCGCGCATGGCAGCAACTGCGGGACGCGCCCGGCACGCGCGAGGTCGCGATGGACATGATCCAGGGCGTCAACCAGACACTGTGACGCGACCCGCGGCGGCGGGCGCCATCCGCGGCACTGGCCGGGCTACTGGAAGCGGAAACCCTGCTGCCGTGCCTGTTCGCAGTGCTGAAGAACCAGTCGCGGGCATACCTGCGCAAGGCCCCACGGCAGGCGCTGCAGAGGGTCTTCGGGGCAGAGCGCCACTGTAGGAGCAACTTCACGCGACAACGGCCGAAGCCGGAACGCACGCCGCTGCGTTCGTCGCGACTGAAGGGCTCCCACAAGGATTCCACCGGCGCCGTGGAGCGGCGAGGCCTCTTGTGGGAGGGACTTCAGTCCCGACTGCATGCCCGTTCGGAACATTCACCACTGCGCTCGTCGCGGTTGAAGACAGTTGCGCTCCCACAGGTCAAGCGCAGCCGCGCCCCATCTGCCGCAACTGCGCCACTCACTCCCAGCGGCACTGGCTCTCCGACACCGGCTTCAGCCAGGTTACCGGCGATCCGTCCACCGCTTCGGCGATGGCGATATGGGTCATCGCCACCTGCGGCTGGCGCCGTGCCAGTGCTCGCCCCCCCCGGCGGAATCCACGCCATGCAGTGACGATCAGGGTCTGCCCCAGCGGATGGGCGTGCCAGACGGTGTGCGCGCCGGGTTCGAAACTGACCGTGGCGCCGCCGACGCGAGCCGGCGCCTCGCCCTGGAACGGCGCGTCGATGCGCACCGTGCCGGTGAAATAGGCCGCCGGGCCGACCGCCGAGGCGGCGCTGCCGGCGCGGGTGAGCTTGATCGGCCTGGCCTGTGCGCCGGGAACCGCGGCGGCCATCATCGACGCGACATGGCGGTGGCGAACAGCGGCATCGGAATCTCCTTGCATGGACGTCGGCAACGACTGTAGGCGCGCTGCACCGGCAGCACTAGCCTGCGCCGCGCGCATGCCGCTACAAAAGCGGCGCATCAATCCTGCGGTGGCGTTGAAGCAGGGCCGCATGATCGCCGCGCATGAACGGCATGGTGTGGCGATGACCGAGGCCGGCGAACGCCTGTTCGACACGCTGGCGCCGCGGCTGCAAGAGATCGACGCAGAGCTGGGAGCGATCGCCGACTTCCGCGACCGCCCCGCCTGCACCATCCGCATCACAACCGTCGGCCACGCCGCCGACGCCTACGTGTGGCCGAAGCTGACGCAGGTGCTGCCGCACTACGGAGCTGACCGTGGACTACGGGGTGGCCGACTCGGCGCCAGCGACGGTTGCCTGTAGGCGAGCGGATACGCGCTCGCACACCGCTGCCAATGCGACCCATCGCTGCAGTGCATCATTGCCATAATCGTATGGCCGCTGCGATTTAAATCATTGGTCGCGCGCCGCCGCTGCCGCCTATCCTCGACCCTGCATCCGCGCCGCCGTGGCGCGCACGGACGTAGCGTTGCATGCGCAACGACACCCCCCGCAACAGCGCAGAGGACACCCCCACGATGGCAGGACCAATAGGGCCGACGGCTCCGCTCTCACCCTCCGCTCCGCTCGCCGGCAACGCGCCCTCCTACCGCGCCGCACTGTCGCTGCTGGCCTCGCTGTTCTTCATGTGGGGCTTCATCACCGTCATCAACAACACCTTGCTGCCGCACCTGCGCAGCGTGTTCGAGCTGAGCTACACCCAGGCCACGCTGATCGAGTCGGTCTGGTTCATTGCCTACTTCTTCGCCTCGCTGCCGTCGGCGAAGCTGATCGAACGCATCGGCTACCAGCGTGCGCTGGTGATCGGCCTGGGCATCATGGCACTGGGCGCGCTGGGCATGATCGCAGCCGCGCGCCTGGTCTCCTACGGCATCACTCTCGGCTCGCTGTTCGTGATCGCCAGCGGCATCACCTTGCTGCAGGTCGCGGCCAATCCCTACGTCGCGGTGATCGGCAGCGCGGACACCGCCTCGGCGCGGCTCAACCTGGTGCAGGCGTTCAACTCGGTCGGTACCACCCTGGCGCCGTTGTTCGGCGGTTACCTGATCCTGGGCCGCTCGGCCTCCGGCACCGCCAAGGGCAACGCGGTACTGACCCAGGCCGAACGCCTGGCCGATGCGCAGTCGGTGCAGCTGCCCTACCTGATCGTGGCCGCGGTGCTGGTGGTGCTGGCTGTGGTCATCGCCCGCTTCAAGCTGCCGGCGCTGGGCCAGGCCACCCGGCGCGCCAGCGGCCAGGAACGTGCCAGCCATTCGCTGTGGCGGCATCGCAACCTGGTGTTGGGCGTCCCGGCCATCTTTATCTACCTGATCGCCGAGATCGGCGTGTCCAACCTGTTCATCAACTTCGTCTCGCAGCCGCAGATCGGCAACCTCACCCATGAGCAGGCCTCGCACTACCTATTCCTGCTGTGGGGCGGGATGATGGTGGGGCGCTTCGCCGGCAGCGCGCTGATGCGCCGCATCGCGCCGGAGACCGTGCTGGCGCTGTTCTCGGTCGGCGCGTTCGTGGTGGTGCTGCTGACCGTGCTCACCACCGGCCACGTCGCCATGTGGTCGCTGATCGCGGTGGGCCTGTTCCACTCGATCATGTTCCCGACCATCTTCACCCTCGGCATCAAGGGCCTGGGCCCGCTCACCGAGGAAGGCTCAGGCCTGCTGATCATGGCCATCGCCGGCGGCGCGCTGGTGGTGGTGCAGGGCTGGCTGGCCGACCATGTCGGCTTGCAGCGCGCCTTCCTGCTCACCGCCGCGTGCGAGCTGTACGTGCTGTTCTATGCGCTATGGGGCGCGAAGACGCCGCCTGCAGTCACCGCCTAGACGCAGGCAGGCCAGACGCAGGCAGGCCAGACGCACGCAGACGATCGTGCGGTATGTGCCATTCGGCGCAGACACGCTTGGCGGTCGGCGTCCCAGCCGGCGCAGGCGGCCTTGCGACAGCCCGGCGCCCTAGCCCGCGCAGCGCGCGCACAACCCGTGCACTTCCAGGGTCTGCGCCTGCGGCTGGAAGCCCAGCGCCTTGGCGCGCTGTTCCAGTTGCGCGACCACGTCGCGGTCCTCCAGTTCGACCGCGCTGTGGCAGCGGTCGCAGATCAGGAACGGCACCGAGTGCTGAGCGCTGCTGGGGTGGTGGCAGGCGACGAAGGCGTTGACCGACTCGAGCTTGTGCACGAAGCCGTTGGCCATCAGGAAATCCAGCGCGCGGTACACCGTGGGCGGCGCGTCGGCGCCCACGCTCTTGCCCTCGCGCACCCATTCCAGCAGGTCGTAGGCCTTCACCGGCCGCCCCGCCTCGGCGATCAGGCGCAGCACGTTGGCGCGAATCGGGGTGAGCCGCAGCCCGCGTTCGCGGCTCACCCGCTCCACCACCTTGACGAAGTCGTCGGCGTCGCGGACGTGGTGGTGCGGCTCGGTGCAGGCGGTCTTCTTGCTGGACATGGGCTTCTCCGGGGAATCAGCTTCCCGCTGGGATCTTGATGAGCGCAGCGTCGATACGTTTCAAGGCCTGCTCGCGCCCGGCCAGGTATACCGTGTGCGAGATGTCCGGGCTGACCTGGGTGCCGGTGATGGCCACGCGCAGCGGCTGCGCCACCTTGCCCATGCCGATCTCCAGCGCGGCGGCGGCGGCGTGCAGCGCAGCCGACACGCCGTCCACGCTCCACTGCCCCAGCGCGGCCAGCAGCTCGCGCGCCTTGCCCAGCGCCAGTTCGGCGCCCGGCTTCAGGTGCTTGGCCACTGCCGCCTCGTCGTAGGTCTCCAGCGGCCGATACCAGACCACCGCCTTCTCGGCCATTTCCTTCAGCGTCTGCACGCGCTCGCGCAGCGCCACCACCACGTCGGCGGCGGCCGGGCCGGCGGCGGGGTCGATGCCGAGCTTGGCCAGCTGGTACTCCAGCTGCGGCGCGATGGTGGACGGGTCGTCGGTCTTCAGGTAGTGCTGGTTGACCCAGCCGAGCTTGGCCATGTCCAGCCGCGCGGCCTTGGAGTTGACGTCCTTGACGTCGAACAGATCGATCAATTCCTGGCGGCCGAACAGTTCCTGGTCGCCGTGCGACCAGCCCAGCCGCGCCAGGTAGTTGATCAGCGCGTGCGGCAGGTAGCCGGCATCCTTGTACTGCATCACGTCGGCCGCGCCGGTGCGCTTGGACAGCTTGGCGCCCTGCTCGTCCAGGATCATCGGCATGTGCGCGAACTTCGGCACCGGCGCGCCCAGCGCCTCGTAGATGTTGATCTGGCGCGGGGTGTTGTTGATGTGGTCGTCGCCGCGGATGACCTCGGTGATGCCCATGTCCCAGTCGTCCACCACCACCGCGAAGTTGTAGGTGGGGTAGCCGTCGGGGCGGAAGATCACCATGTCGTCGAGTTCGCTGTTGGCGATCTCGATGCGGCCCTTGATCAGGTCGTCGAATACCACGCTGCCGCCGACCGGGTTCTTGAAGCGGATCACCCGGTTCGGGTCGTCGCGGTACGCCAGGTTCTGCTCGCGCGCGGCGCCGTTGTAGCGCGGCTTTTCCTGCTTGGCCATGGCCGCCTCGCGCATCGCGTCGAGTTCCTCGCGGGTCTCGTAGGCGTAGTAGGCCTTGCCGGCGGCGAGCAGTTGTTCGGCCACGTCCTGGTAGCGGGCGATGCGCTGGGTCTGGTAGACCGGGCCTTGGTCGTAGTCCAGGCCCAGCCAGTCCATCGCCTCCAAAATGGCGTCGATCGCCGCCTGGGTGCTGCGCTCGCGGTCGGTATCCTCGATGCGCAGCACGAACTCGCCGCCGCGGTGGCGCGCCTCCAGCCAGCAGTACAGCGCAGTGCGCGCGCCGCCGATGTGCAGGTAACCGGTGGGACTGGGGGCGAAACGGGTGCGGCAGGCCATGGAACGCTCGGAGCAAACGGGAATCGGGCGATTTTACCCCGCCGTGCCCGACGGTGCCCGAAGGCAGTGCGATGCCCGGTCCAACATTGCTTGGACGCGTTCCATTGTGGGAGCGACGTCAGTCGCGACGGGGCTTTTCCGGTAATGCCCGTCGCGACTGAAGTCGCTCCAACAAATATCCTAACGCAGCAGATCGCCGTACACGACGCATTCGCCGTCGCTGCGCGCCGGGCCCGGCGCGTCGTACAGCACCAGCCAGCTCGGCGCGCCGCCGGACAACGCCGGCGGCAGGTTGCAAAGCGCTTCGGCGCGGTCGCTGTCCTCACCGTGCGGCAGCACCAGCGACTTGACCAGCTCGCGCTGGAACCGCACCGGTGCGCGGTTGGCGGCCAGCGCCGCGCGCGCGCCGGGCCAGCGGAACAGGCGCATCTCACCGTTCAGCACCATGGTCGGGCCGGCCAGCAGGTAAAGGTCCTCGCCGTGGAAATGCAGGTCGCGCACGCCCAGCCCGCCCAGTTGCAGGAAATGCTTGCGCAGCAAGGTGCCTTGTGCGTCCAGCGGCACCAGCCGCAGATGGTCGTGGTGCGCCTCCACCGCGATTTCCAGCAATCCGGCCCAGCCGCGCAGCACCGGGCCGCGCAGGCCCAGCAGCAGGCGCTGGCCGTCCACCGCCATGCCTTCGATATCGAAGCCGTTGTCCTTGCCGGGAATCTTCAGATAAGCGCCGAAGTGTGGATCGTCTTCGAGCAGCAAAGTGAGTTGGTTGTGCCTGGCGTCGCCCTTCAGCCGCAGCGCGCGGCGACCGTCGGCGGCTGCGCGCACCAGCTGCGGCGCGCCGTCGGCATCGCGCTCGATCGGCAGGCAGGCGAGCAGGCGCCGGTTGGCGTCGAGCTTGAGCTTGGCCAGGCGCTTGCCGTTGGCGGCGTCGTCGCGATCGGGCGTGGCGTTCTTGCGCTTCATGCCGTGCGAGCCGACCACCCACAGGTAGCCCGGCGACAGCGCCATGCCTTCCAGGTCGGCCTCTTCGTCGTGGTCGCCGGGTAGGTCGAGCAATTCGCCGAGGGCGAAACTGCGGCCCTCGCCGAAGCGCAGCGCCTCCTCGCCGAGCGGCGCCAGCGCGTGCAGGCGATCGACCGCGCAGGCTTCGTCGCCGGCCACCCACAGCCAGTCATCGGTGAAGGCGGCGCCGGACAGGTTGGCGTGGACCAGCGCGCCTGGCGCGAATTCCAGGCGCACGGCGTGCGGCAGCAGGGTCTTGGGCATCAAAGCGATACACCGGTAGCGGATCGAAAGCGTAGCAAAGCGCATCGCGCGTTCGGATCGCGTGTGCTGCGGTGGCGGTGCGCGGCGTGTTCGCGGCAGCGCCAGGCGCGCCGCAGCCCTACTCGAAGCCGGCCAGCTCCGCGCGCACGATGGCCGGGGCCAGCTGACCGCGCCAATCGCGGTCGTTGGCGACCTGGGCGCGGGCGCGGCTGGCCTCGAACGCGGCGAAGTCCAGCTCGGCGAGCGCCCAGACCTGTTCGCCCTGGGTCTGCGCCACGATGCCGTCGGCCGGGAATCCGACATCCATCGGCGCGTAGATCGCCGCCTCGCCGGTGTTCACGTTCAGCGCCGGGCTCCACTCGGCCAGCCCGGCGGTCACCGACCGGGCGACGAAGATGCGGTTCTCCAGCGCACGCGCCAGGCAACCGATGCGCACGCGGGTGGCGCCGGCCTCGGTGTCGGTGCAGCTGGGCACCACCAGCAACCGCGCACCGGCCTCGTACTGGGCGCGCACCGGCAGAGGGAACTCGCTGTCGTAGCAGACCGCCACGCCGGCGCGCACGCCCTCGCCCGCCGCGAACACTTTCAGCGCGTCGCCGCGGTCGATCAGACCGCTGGCCTTCTCGAAGCCGGTCAGCTGCAGCTTGTCCTGCCAGCCGTGGCGGCCGTCGGGCGCGAACCAGTAGGCGCGGTTGCGGTAGCGCCCTTCCCCGCTGGCCAACAGGAAGCTGCCGGCGAGCAGATGCAGGCGATGCCGCTGTGCCAGCTGCGCGAACAGCGCCAGATACTGCGGGTGCAGCGCCTGGATCGCCGCCAGCGAGGCCGGCAGGTCCTCGGCCACGGCCGCAGGGAAGCTCGTGGCCAGTTCCAGCGCCAGGTATTCGGGCAGCACCGCCAGCTGCGCGCCGGCCTGCGCGGCCTGGCCGATCAAGGCCGCCTGCTTGTCGGCGAAGGCGGCGAAATCGACCGGCGCGCCGATCGGGTACTTGGCCACGGCGATCTTCATACGGCGGGCTCCAGCGGACGGGTCCAGAAACTCAGGGTATGCAGAATCTCGCCGCGGTCGATTTCGTCCCACGCCAGCTGCATGCGCAGCGACGGTTGGCGAACGTAGCCGCGCTTGTGCCAGAACGCGTCGTTGCCGCGGTAGCCGGGCGGGCGGCGCAGATCGTCTGGAGCGCGGTCCACCGCGCAGAACGCGGTCAGGGCGAAGCGGCCGAGCGCGCGCGCATGCGCCTGGCGATGATCGAAAAAGGCATGGCCGACGCCGCGGCCGCGATACGCGGGCACCAACACCGATTCGCCGAAATAGAACACGTCCGCTACCGCGATGGCGCTGGCGGCGAAGGCCTCGGCGTCGTCACCCAGCGGCAACCCGGTGGAGGCGCCGACCACGCGCTCGCCGTCGCGTGCCAGCACGAACACGCTGTCGGGCGAGGCGTCGTAGGCAGACAGGTAGTCGCGCTCGTGGTCAAGGTCGCCGGCGTACAGATAAGGCCAGTCGCGGAACACGGTGATGCGCAGCCGCGCGACATCGTCCAGGAACGGGGCGATCTGCGCGCCGCGCAGGCGCTGGATGGGAAGCGGAGCGTGCATCGGTGAACTCTATCGCAGGCGTTTGCGTGGCGCTGCCGGCTTGGCGATGATGCCCTGATGCCCTGGTCGTTGCGGCGTCTTGCAGCCAGCCTCGCGGTGTGTGCCGACATGGCGGGATCCTGGTCGCGTGCCGGTTCAGCGCAATGCCGCGCCGAGTTCGTACCAGTCGATCTTGCGGGTGATCCACATGATCGCAGCGAGGATGCCGAACAGCAGCAGCGAGCCAATCAGCAAGGCGTTGTCTTCCGAGGACAGCAATCCGTACAGCGCGCCGTACAGCACGCTGAACATGCTGGCGAAGCCTGCAGCGCGGGCGCGGTTGCGCAATACCCCGCCCAGGTAGAAGAACTGCAGGCCGATGCAGGCCATTGCCGAAAGCAGTCAGGCCTGCCGGAACGCGATGTACTCGGACAGGCTGAGCAGCAGCAGGAAGAAGATCGCCAGCGCCAGGCCGACCGGCAGGTAGTGCAGCGGATGGATCGGCAGGCGCTTGATCAGCTCGAACAGGGCGAAAGCGACGAAGGTCAGCACCACGAACAGGATGCCGTACTTGCTGGCGCGATCGGCCTGGGTGTAGACATCGACCGGATCGACCAGGTCCACGCGCAACGCATCGATGTCCTCGCTGCCGGAGGCCAGTTGTCCCTGCGCGCCGGTGGCAAGCGACGAGAGTGCCCAGCTGGCCTGGAAGCCCTGTTCGGTGATGCGCCGCTGGTTGGGCAGAAAGCGGCCGCCGAGCCACGGCGAGCTCAGCGCGATCTGGTTGTCGTCACCAACCGGCACGATGACAGGCACTGGGTGCCGTCCAGCACGAACTCCATCTCCACAGCAGCGGAATCAGCAGCAACAGGATCAATCCGCCGATGGTGGCGAATCGCAGGACCAGCCTCAGGGATTTCATCGACGGTCCTCGGTGATGGAGGACGCCAGGGTGCCGCCGCTGCGTGTGTGGGGTTTGAGGCGAAGTTGAGGTGAGTGTGAAGTCGGAGCGTGAGCGCGACAAAGTTGAGATCTGCGATGAACGCCCATACCCCGCTTCGGTTCCGCGATTGCCACTTCGCGCACTCACCGCGCCTGCAGGCGCCCAACGAGGAACATGATGCCGCGTTTCGATCCGATTCAGATAGTGACCGGACCGCTCGCACCTGCCTTTCCGGACTGGTTTCGATCACTTGCCTAACGCAACCGATCGCCGCCTGCCTGATTGCTGCGGTACGGCCCACGAAACGCGTGCCCCCTTTCAATCCACCCACAGGAAAACTGCATGGCTCTGCATCGCCCAATCACTTCCGGCCTTTTCGGCCTGCTCGCGCTGTCGGCATTTGCGCTCGCGCATGCGCAACCGCACGGCATGGGCCTGAAGCCTTCCGCCTCGGTGCAGAAGGTGCTGCCGCTGTTCGCCACCGATGAGGAACGTGCCGAGCCGCTGCCCAAAAGCGTCTCGCTGAAAAAGTGGGCGATCGAACCAGGCAACCAGAAAGAGGTTAACGCCTGCGCATCGTGGGCGACCGCGCATACCCTGGCTGGCTGGTATGCAAAGGCTAGCGGACAGACCGTCACCAAGTTCGCGCCGATGTACCTGTACACGCAGGTCAACGGTGGAGACGACAATGGTTCCAGCCTGCAAGCGCCGCTGGACGTCGCCCTGTCCCAGGGCATCGATACGGAACGCCATTACTTCCAGGGCGGCTACGATTACCTGACCCCGCCGACCAAAGAGGAGCATGAAAACGCCGCCAAGCACAAGCAGCCTTTCCAGTATCAGACGATCTTCGAGAACTGGAGCGGCATTGGCGGTGGCAGGCCGCTGATCCAGCAGATCAAGGCGGCGCTCGCCAATTCCACGCCGGTCGCCATCGGCTTCCTCCCGCGCGAGGGCTTCAGACACCTCACCCCCAGCAACGCAGTGGATTACGACGACAGCAGCCCGATCCTCGGAGGTCACGAGGTCATCGCCCTCGGTTACGACGAAGAAGGCCTGCTGATCGAGAACAGCTGGGGCACCGGCTGGGGCGACAAGGGCTTCGCTAAGCTCGCCTGGTCGGTGGTAGCCAAGGACGTGGTAGTGGCGGCGGTCGCCTACTAGCCTACGCGCCGCTGGGCTGCGGCGATCCCGCCTTGCCGCAGCGGCCGCTGACAGGCGCTGCGCAGTGCCGGCATGCCGGCACTGCGTTGGCTTCACCAAGCAGCAGGCGCGCCAGCGCGCCGCCGCACACGCGGTTGCGCAGACTGGCCTCGCCGCCGTGCAGCCGCCCCACTTCGCCACGAACGGCAGGCCCAGGCCGGAACTGCGCTGCCCGGACGCCGGCCGTGCCAGCGAATAGAAGCGCTCGAACACCCGCTCCAGCGCGTAAGCGGGTACGCATGGACCGGCACCTCCACCAGCAAGGCGATGCGCGCGTCCGCGTCGCGCTCTGCACGCAGCACCACCGTGCCGCCGGCGGGCGAGAACGCGATCGCGACCAGTTCGCGCGGCGAGAACGGTTTGGCGATGTAGTCGTCGGCGCCCAGTTACAGGCCGAGCACGCGGTCGATCTCGTCGTTGCGCGCAGTCAGGAAGATCACCGGCACCTGGCTGAAGCGGCGCAGTTCGCGGCACACCTCGAAGCCGCCCAGGTCCGGCGGGCCGACATCCAGCACCACCACGTCGATGCCGCCGGCGCGCGCCGCGCCTGCGCCCGAGCAGGCCGTGCCGCACCTGCTGCGCAACGCGCACAGCACCTTATCGGCGATGGCGGTTCGTCCTCGATGACGAGGACACACGGGGCGGCGGGCGCACACATGGCGCGCAGCGTAGCCGCAACCCCCGCCCGCCCGTACACTGCCGCGATGAACTATCGCCACGCCTACCACGCCGGCAACCATGCCGACGCGCTCAAGCACACCGTGCTGCTTGCCCTGATCGATGCGCTCAAGCGCAAGGACAGCCCGTTCTTCGTGCTCGACACCCACGCCGGGCGCGGCCGCTACCTGTTCGCCGCCAGCGAGGCGCGCAAGACCGGCGAGGCCGCGGCCGGGGTACTGAAGCTGATGGGCCAACCAACCTTGCCCGAGGTGCTGGAACGCTACCTGCGCGCGGTGCAGGCCGACAATCCGGTCGGTGCGTTGGTTGCCTACCCTGGCTCGCCGCTGCTGATCGCCCAGGCCATGCGCGAACAGGACCGGCTCGCCGCCTGCGAACTGCAACCCGAGGAAGCGGCCGAACTGAAGGCGCTGTTCGGCAACGACCGCCGCGTGCAGGTGCATGCCGGCGACGGCTATGCGGCGATCAAGGCGTTCGTGCCGCCGAAGGCCGGCACGGCCAAGATCGGCCGCGGCCTGGTGCTGATCGACCCGCCCTACGAATCGCAGGACGCCGAATACCCCCTGATCGCCGCGGCCCTGCGCGAAACCCTCACCCGCTGGCCGCAGGCGATGTGCGCGGTGTGGTATCCGATCAAGCAGCGCCGCAGCCTGCAGCCATTTTTCCGCAAGGCCGCGGCGATGCCGGCCACCTCGGTGCTGCTGGCCGAGCTGCAGGTGCGCCCGGACGATTCCCCGCTGCGGCTCAACGGCAGCGGCATGCTGCTGCTCAATCCCCCCTGGCAGTTCGAGCAGGCGCTGGCGAGCGCGCTGCCGGCGCTGAAGGCGCACCTGGGCGAAGCGGGCGCGTCCACCCGCCTGGAGTGGCTGAAACGCGAGGAGTGAGGCGGCGCTTGCGGCATCCCGGCACGTCGCAAGCGCGCGCGTAGCACTGGCTCAATCGCAATCCAAGTTGTAGGCGACCCGGCTGAAATCGCCGCGCCGCAAGTTGGCCGGATCGACGAAGAAGTTGGCGATGCCGCTGTCGCGCCACATCATGTGCTCGTCACTGTCCAGCTGCAGCAGCACCTGCGCATCCTGCGCGGTGCGCGGACCTTGCTGGGTGAACTCCGGGTAGCCGCCGAGCTTGTGCCCGCTGCGATTCAAGGCGGCGTACAGCGCCTCGTCCACGGCGTCCTGCGGCAGCGCATGGCGTGCGGCATCTTCGCCAGATCGACCTGCGCCAGCAGGGCCGGCGGCTGACCGCGGGCATCGCATGGGGTTGTCGCCGACGATGGGCCGGGCGCCACTGTAGCGACGCCGCTCAGCTGCCGGAAGCGACCGCGGCGGCGCCCGGCTCCGGCTCGAAGAAGCTCCAGCGCACCGTCGGAAACTGCTGCTTCAGGCCGCGCTCGATGCAAGTGATATCGGCGAGCAGCGCCGCCGCGTCGTGCTTCTGGCGCAGCGTCGCCTGCACCGACACCATCACGTCCTCGCCGAGCTGCACAGCGACCAGGTGGATCACCCGCTCGATCTGCGGCTGCGCCTGCAAGAACGCATGCAGTTGCCGCTGCATCGCCGGGTCCACGCTTTGCCCGATCAGCATCGCCTTGATCTGGATCGCCACCAGCACCGCGACCACGATCAGCAGCGCACCGATGGCGATGGTACCTAGCGCGTCCCACAGCGGATTGCCGGTCAGCACGGTCAGCAGCACCGCGGCCAGCGCCAGGGCCAGGCCGAGCAAGGCCGCCAGGTCCTCGCCGAAGATCACGATCAGCTCGGCCTGGCGGCTTTCGCGGAACCAGGTCCATAGCGAACGCCCACCGCGCACCTTTGCGATCTCCTGCAGGCAGCTACGCAGCGACACGCCTTCGGCGACCAGCGCGAACCCGAGCACGCCCACCGCCCAGCCCCAACTGCTCAGCGGCTCGGGCTGCAGCAGCTTATGCACGCCTTCGTACACCGAAAACATGCCACCGATGCAGAACAGCATCACCGCCACCAGGAACGACCAGAAGTAGATGGCGCGGCCGTAGCCCAGCGGATACTCGGCGCTGGCCGGGCGTTTGGCCTGGCGCATGCCCAGCAGTAACAGCAGTTGGTTGCCGCAATCGGCCAGCGAATGCACGGTCTCGGCCAGCATCGCGCCCGAGCCGGTGGCCAGCGCCGCCGCACCCTTGGCCAGGGCGATGGCCAGATTGGCACCGAGTGCGAAGAAAATGGCGCGCCGCGAATCGCCGCTGCCGGACATGGCCTATCCTCATCGAAAAATCGTGCACAGCGTAGGCAAACGCGGTGAGCGCTGCGTTCACGGCATCCGCCCTTGGTAATGCGAGAATCCAGGCTCCGTCGAGGATCGTCCGGCAATGGCTACCCGCAACCGCATGCCGCCGTGGCATGAAAACTTCACCCTGCCCAGCGGCCGCGAGCTGCTGATCCGGCCGATCCGGCCGGAAGACAGCGCACCGCTGCAAGGCGCCTTCAGCCTGCTCGGGCCGACCGAGATCCGCGAACGCTTCCTGCATTCGGTGCCGGAACTGACCGCAGACATGGCGCAACGGCTGACCCATCCCAATCCGAAGACGGAACTGACCCTGGTCGCGGCCGAACCGCTGCCGCCTGGCGAAGCGGTGGTCGGCGCGGTGGCGCGCGCGGCGATCACCCCCGGCACCCGCGAGGCCGAGTACGCGATCCTGGTCAGCAGCTTCGTGGCCGGTCAGGGCCTGGGCCGGCAGCTGATGCGCAAGCTGGTCAAGTGGGCGCGGCGCAAGTACCTGGACCGGCTCTACGGCGACGTGCTGGAAAGCAACCTGCCGATGCTGCAGCTGGCCGAATCGCTGGGTTTCCGGCCGATGCCGCACCCGGACACCCCGGGCCTGGTGCGGGTAGTGCTGGAACTGGGCAACTAACCCCCGCTCCCCGCCACCGCACACCCGTAACCGCCGCGCCACGCTTTTCCGAGTCCCGAGTCCCGAGTCCCTGGTCCCTGGTCCCTGGTCCCTGGTCCCGAGCTTGCTAAACTAGTCGGTCCATGGCGCCTCTTTCCTTCCCCGTTCCGCCGCTGCCCAAATCCGGCCAGCTCCGCGCCTTCTGGCGCGCCCCTGCGTCCTCGACCGCGCTGGCATGGCACATCGCCTGCGCCGCCGCGGCGCATCGCGGGCCGCTGCTGGTGGTCGCGCGCGACAACCAGAGCGCGCACCAGATCGAGGCCGACCTGCACACGCTGCTGGCCGGCGACGGCAGCCTGCCGGTGGTGCCGTTCCCGGATTGGGAAACCCTGCCCTACGACCAGTTCAGTCCGCACCCGGACATCATCAGCCAGCGCCTGTCGGCGCTGCACCGGCTGCCGACGCTGCAGCAAGGCATCGTGGTGGTGCCGGTGCAGACACTGATGCAGCGCGTGGCGCCGCTGCGCTACATCGTCGGCGGCAGCTTCGACCTGCGCGTGGCCCAGCGCCTGGACCTGGAGGCGGAAAAGCGCCGCCTGGAAAGCGCCGGCTACCGCAACGTGCCGCAGGTGATGGACCCGGGCGATTTCGCGGTGCGCGGCGGCCTGCTCGACGTGTACCCGATGGGCGCGGACACGCCGTTGCGGATCGAATTGCTGGATGAGGACATCGACTCGATCCGCGCCTTCGACCCGGAATCGCAGCGCTCGCTGGACCACGTGCAGGAAGTGAAGATGCTGCCCGGCCGCGAAGTGCCGATGGACGATGTCAGCGTGGAGCGGGTGCTGGCCACGCTGCGCGAACGCTTCGACGTGGACACCCGGCGCAGCGCGCTGTACCAGGACCTGAAAGCGCGGCTGGCGCCGTCGGGCATCGAGTACTACCTGCCGCTGTTCTTCCAGGAAGCGCGCAGCGCCGGCAGCGCGGCGCGCGATGCCACCGCCACCTTGTTCGACTATCTGGGCGAGACGGTGCTGCCGCTGCTCGCGCCGGGCGTGGGTGCGGCGGCCGATGCGTTCTGGGCGCAGACCCAGAACCGCTACGAGCAGCGCCGCCACGACGTGGAACGCCCGCTGCTGGCGCCCGAGGAGCTGTATCAGGCGCCGGACACGTTGCGCGAAAAGCTCAACGGCCTGCCGCGCATCGAGGTGTGGGCCGCCGACCACGCGCGCATCGAGGACGCGCAGGCGCTGGGCGACCAGCCGCTGCCGCCGCTGCCGGTAGCGGCCAAGGACGCCGCCCCGGCCGAGGCGCTGAAGAGCTTCCTCGGCAGCTACGCGGGCCGCGTGCTGATCGCCGCCGACTCGCCGGGCCGCCGCGAAGCGCTGCTGGAAGTGCTGGCCGCAGCGGGGCTGAAGCCCGAGGTGATCCCAAACTTCGCCGCATTCCTCCCTTCTCCCACCGGGAGAAGGTGGCGCGAGGCGCCGGATGAGGGTACGACGCTCGCGGCGTCTTCATCGAAGAAAGCTGCTGCTTCGTCTGCTTCTGTCTCTTCCACAGCTGCACAGAAAAAGCAGGTCGCGAGCGGTCGTACCCTCACCCCAACCCCTCTCTCCCACGGGGACTCCCTTCGGTCGCCGGCGGGAGAGGGGCTCGACTCTGCCGGCGTCGAGGCTATGCCGGCTGCATTCGCCATCGCGGTGGCGCCGCTGGACGACGGCTTCGCCCTCGACGACCCGCACATCGCGGTGCTCACCGAGCGCCAGCTATTCCCCGAACGCGCCGGCCAGCCGCGGCGCACGCGCCGCGCCGGGCGCGAGCCGGAAGCGATCATCCGCGACCTCGGCGAGCTGACCGAAGGCGCGCCGATCGTGCACGAGGACCACGGCGTCGGCCGCTACCGCGGGCTGATCGTGCTCGATGCCGGGGGCATGCCCGGCGAGTTCCTGGAGATCGAATATGCCAAGGGCGACCGCCTGTACGTGCCGGTCGCGCAGCTGCACCTGATCAGCCGCTACTCCGGCGCCTCGGCCGACACCGCGCCGCTGCATTCGCTGGGCGGCGAGCAATGGAGCAAGGCCAAGCGCCGCGCCGCCGAGAAGGTGCGCGACGTGGCCGCCGAACTGCTGGAGATCCAGGCGCGGCGCCGCGCCCGCGCCGGTCTGGCTTTGCAGGTGGACCGGGCCATGTACGAGCCGTTCGCGGCCGGCTTCCCGTTCGAGGAAACCACTGACCAGCTGGCCGCGATCGAGGCCACCCTGCGCGACCTGGGCAGCAGCCAGCCGATGGACCGCGTGGTCTGCGGCGATGTCGGCTTCGGCAAGACCGAGGTTGCGGTGCGCGCCGCATTCGCCGCGGCCAGCGCCGGCAAGCAGGTGGCGGTGCTGGTGCCGACCACGCTGCTGGCCGAACAGCACTACCGCAACTTCCGCGACCGCTTCGCCGACTGGCCGCTGCGGGTGGAAGTGCTGTCGCGCTTCAAGAGCGCCAAGGAGATCAAGGCGGAGCTGGAGAAGGTCGCCGACGGCGGCATCGACGTGATCATCGGCACCCACCGCCTGCTGCAGCCGGACGTGAAGTTCAAGGACCTGGGCCTGGTCGTGGTGGACGAGGAACAGCGCTTCGGCGTGCGCCAAAAGGAAGCGCTGAAGGCGCTGCGCGCCAACGTGCACCTGCTCACCCTCACCGCCACGCCGATCCCGCGCACGCTGAACATGGCCATGGCCGGGCTGCGCGACCTGTCGATCATCGCCACCGCGCCGCCGAACCGGCTGGCGGTGCAGACCTTCGTCACCGCCTGGGACAACGCGCTGCTGCGCGAGGCGTTCCAGCGCGAGCTGGCGCGCGGCGGCCAGCTGTACTTCCTGCACAACGACGTGGAAAGCATCGGCCGCATGCAGCGCGAGCTGAGCGAGCTGGTGCCCGAAGCGCGCATCGGCATCGCCCACGGGCAGATGCCCGAGCGCGAACTGGAACGGGTGATGCTGGATTTCCAGAAGCAGCGCTTCAACGTGCTGCTGTCGACCACGATCATCGAATCGGGCATCGACATCCCCAACGCCAACACCATCGTCATCAACCGTGCCGACCGCTTCGGCCTGGCCCAGCTGCACCAGCTGCGCGGCCGCGTCGGCCGTTCGCACCACCGCGCCTACGCCTACCTGCTGGTACCGGACCGGCGCAGCATCACTGGCGATGCGCAGAAGCGGCTGGACGCGATCGCCTCGATGGACGAACTCGGCGCCGGCTTCACCCTGGCCACCCACGACCTGGAAATCCGCGGCGCCGGCGAACTGCTCGGCGAGGACCAGAGCGGGCAGATGGCCGAGGTCGGCTTCAGCCTGTACACCGAACTGCTGGAACGCGCGGTGCGCAGCATCCGCCAGGGCAAGCTGCCGGACCTGGACGCCGGCGAGGAAGCGCGCGGCGCCGAAGTGGAGTTGCATGTGCCGGCGCTGATCCCGGACGACTACCTGCCCGACGTGCACACCCGCCTGACCCTGTACAAGCGCATCTCCAGCGCCCGCGACAGCGAGCAGTTGCGCGAGCTGCAGGTGGAGATGATCGACCGCTTCGGCCTGCTGCCGGATGCGGTCAAGCACCTGTTCGCGATCGCCGAGCTCAAGCTGCAGGCCAATACCCTGGGCATCCGCAAGCTGGAACTGGGCGAGAACGGCGGGCGCATCGTGTTCGAGGCCAAGCCCGACGTCGATCCGATGACCATCATCCAGATGATCCAGAAGCAGCCCAGGCTGTACGCGATGGACGGCCCGGACAAGCTGAAGCTGAAGCTGCCGCTGCCGGAAGCGGCGGACCGCTTCAACGCCGCGCGCGGCCTGCTGGCGGCGCTGTCGCCGCGCTGACGCCCAGGCCCTGAGCCGCGCGCAGGACGCCTGCGCGCAGCGGCATGCCATCCACCCGGTCGCGCAGCGAGGCTGCGCGCCACGCGAACGCTCCGAAAACGGCCGGCCTCCCCGGCCGTTTTTTGTCGTGCCGGCGCCAACGCGGCGTTGGCACGGCGCATGCATCCGTTTCGGGGTGGCCAAGCGGCGCCCGGTGCAACTGGAATGGGGTGCCGCTCACAAGAATGAACCGCTCATCCTTATCAAGGATTTGCGAGACAAATCTGCAATTGGGCCTAAATATTCCCGAAAAGCGCCGATATCTGCTTACAGCCAATTCCAACCTACTGTTCAGTACCCGCGCCGCGGCCCGGGATTTCGACGTTCCCCCTGCTCGAATCGGAGACATGCCATGCGCTCGAAACTCCCGGACTCCCCGCCCCCGCCGCTGCAACTGAGCCTGGACGGCGACATGACCATCCGCCGCGCCGGCGAACTGAAGCCGCTGCTGCTGCCGGCGCTGGACCACCCCGGCGGCCTGCAGCTGCAGTTGCAGGCGGTCACCGAAATCGACGCCACCGGCATCCAGCTGCTGCTCGCCACCCAGGCCGCGTTGCGCGCGCTGGGCCGGCCGTTCCAACTCGACGGCTGCAGCGCGCCGGTCAACGACGCACTCGACCTGCTCGGCCTGCGCGACACGCTCGCGCCCGGCGCTGGCGACACCTTCCACTGATCGGCGCCAGCTCATGAATTTCGCTCAACTGCTGCAGACCTTCATCGCCGAGAGCCGCGACCTGCTCGAGGATATGGAACGCAACCTGCTGGAAGCCGAACGCGGCGAAGCCGGTCCGGACGCGGTCAACGCCATCTTCCGCGCCGCGCACACCATCAAGGGCTCCGGCGGACTGTTCGACCTGGCGCAACTGGTCGGCTTCACCCACGTGGTGGAAAGCGTGCTGGACCTGGTGCGCGAGAACGCGGTGGCGCTGGATTCGGAGCTGATCCAGCTGATGCTGGCCTGCTGCGACCACATCCGCGCGCTGGTGGAAGCGGCGGCCGGCGCCGAGGCCGACGAAGCGGTGCTCGCCGCCGAAGGCGCGCCGCTGCTGGCGCGCCTGCACACCTACCTGCAACCGGACGCGGCGCCGGCCGCCGCCGCAGTCGCGGCCACCACCGCGGCGCAGACCGGCTACTGGCGGATCTCGCTGCAGTTGTTCAGCGATGCGCTGCGCTTCGGCAACTCGCCGCTGCACCTGATCCGCTGCCTACGCAGCCTGGGCACGCTGGAGGCGGTACGCACCCGCCACGCGCGCGTACCGGCGCTGCCAGAGCTGGATCCGGAAGCTTGCTACCTGGGCTTCGACATCCTGCTGCGCTCGGACGCGCCGCAATCGGCAATCGAGGACATCTTCGAATTCGTCCGCGACGACTGCGAGCTGCAGGTGGTCGCGGTGGATCCGCACGGCGACGCCGCCAACCTGGAGCTGCCGCTGCTGGTGGCCGAGGCCGGCACCCAGGCGCACGCCGACGACTTCGCGGGTTTCGACAGCCCGGCGCCGGCGGCCGCACCGGCGCCCGCTGCCCAGGCCCAGGCCCAGGCCGCGACCGCTCCTGCCGCTGCCGCAGCGCCGGCCGCCGCACGCGCGCAGGATGGCGGCTCGATCCGCGTCGATGCCGACAAGCTGGACCGCATGATCGACCTGGTCGGCGAGCTGATCATCGCCGTCGCCAGCACCGGCGCCAATGCGCAACGCACCGGCGATGCGCAACTGCTCGAATCCACCTCGATCCTGGCCGGACTGGTCGAGGACGTGCGCGAAAGCGCGCTGCAGCTGCGCATGGTCAAGATCGGCGGCACCTTCAGCCGCTTCCATCGCGTGGTCCACGACGTGGCGCGCGAACTGGGCAAGGACATCGTGCTGGTGGTCAACGGCGAGGACACCGAGCTGGACAAGTCGGTGGTGGAGAAGATCGCCGATCCGCTGACCCACCTGGTGCGCAACGCGATGGACCACGGTATCGAGCCGGCCGAGCTGCGCCAGGCGCGCGGCAAGCCGGTGCGCGGCACGGTGCGGCTCAACGCCTTCCACGATTCGGGCAGCGTGGTCATCCAGATCAGCGACGACGGCGGCGGCCTGAACCGCGAGCGGATCCTGGCCAAGGCGCTGGAGCGCGGCCTGATCGAACCCGGCCGCAGCTTGTCCGACCGCGAAGTGTTCGCGCTGATCTTCGAACCGGGCTTCTCCACCGCCGAAAAGGTCACCAACCTGTCCGGCCGCGGCGTCGGCATGGACGTGGTCAAGCGCAACATCACCGCGCTGCGCGGCAGCGTGGACATCAGCAGCCAGCAGGACGTGGGCACCACCATCTCGGTGCGGCTGCCGCTGACCCTGGCGATCATCAACGGCTTCCAGGTCGGGGTCGGCAAGTCGGTGTTCGTGGTGCCGCTGGACGTGGTCGAGGAATGCGTGGAATTCGCGCCGAACTACCAGAGCGACTACATCGACCTGCGCGGCGGGGTGCTGCCATACGTGCGCCTGCGTTCGTTGTTCGGCATCGCCGGCGCGCCGCCGCCGCGCGAGAGCATCGTGGTGATCCGCCAGGGCGCGCAGCGCTTCGGCTTGGTCGTGGACACGCTGCTGGGCGAATGGCAGACCGTGATCAAGCCGCTGGCCAAGGTGTTCGCCGGGGTCAAGGGCATCAGCGGCTCGAGCATCCTTGGCAGCGGCGACGTCGCCCTGATCCTGGACGTGCCCTCGCTGCTGACCCAGATGGAACCGGCGACAGATTCGCTGGCGGCCTGACCCCGTCCCGCACGCCGGTGCCGCCGCGCACCGGCTCACTCCCAGACGCTAGCCAGGAACCGCTGCCATGTCTCATCGCTCCCGGATTGCGACCACATTGTTGACAACGGCGACCATCGCCGTCGCCCTGCCCGCCGCTGCCGCGGCCACGGCCACGGCATTGTTGCTTCCGCTTGCGCAGGGAACGGCGCTGGGCCCGGTCGCGGCCGCGACGCTGGCCTGCGCCGGCTTGCTGGGCTGGGCCGCGCGTGCCGGCGAGCATGGCAAGGGCTTCGCCATGGTCGCCGCGGACGTGCGCAAGCTGGCCGAGCGCAGCCAGGTCGCCGCGCACGAAATCGGCGACGTGGCAGGGTCCAGCGTGGACCTGGCGGGAAGCGCCGGGCGCCCGCTCGACAGGATGGTGCCGTCCATCAAGCGCACCTCCGACCTGGTGCAGGAGATCAGCGCCGCCTCCGAGGAACAGACCTATGGGGTGGGCCAGATCAACTGCGCGGTGATCCAGCTCAACCAAACCACCCAGCAATCGGCGGCCAGCGCTGAAGAATTGGCCGCCACGGCCGAAGAAGTAAGCAGCCAGGCAGAACAACTGCAGGTGCTCATGAACTTCTTCAGGACCGGCGCCGCTCCCGCGGCGGCGACGCGGCTCGACGAAACCGCTTTCGAAACCTTCTGATCCCCGCAACAGCCCACCCCGAAACTGGTCGCCACATGTCCGCGACCCGCCACTCCATCACCCATAGGTACACCGCGATGTCCAACGCCACCTCACTCTCATCCAAACTATGGACTGGCTGCTGCATCGCGGTACTGCTGCCGCTTGCAGCCAGCGCGGCCGGCTTCGCGCTGGCGCTGCCGCCAGGCCAGGTGCTGGCGCTGGCCATCGCCGCGGCGGTCCTGAGCGGCGCGGTGCTCGCCTACCTGGCGTATGCGATCTCGCGCTCGCTGCGGATCGCCACCACCACGCTGAGCCGCTTCGCCCGGGGCGATTTCGAGGCGGTGCTGCCCACCGTGCGCAACGACCAGGCCTGCGAAATCCTGCTGGCGCTGCGCCAGGTGCAGGGCAACGTGCGCCAGATCGGCGACGAGATCGCACGCATGTCGCGCGAGCACGACGCAGGCGACATCGACGCGGTCATCGACGGCCAGCGCTTCGAAGGTGAATTTCGCGCCATCGCCGAGGGCATCAACCGCATGGTCGGCGACCACATCGCGACCAAGAAGAAGGCCATGGCCTGCATCGCCGAATTCGGTCGCGGCAACTTCCAGGCGCCGCTGGAGAGCTTCCCGGGCAAGAAGGCGTTTATCAATGACACCATCGAACAGGTGCGCCGCAACCTACTGGGGCTGATCGCGCAGATGAACCACATGTCCGCCGAGCACGACACCGGCGACATCGACGTGACCATCGACAGCCAGCGCTTCGAAGGCGATTTCCGCAGCATGGCCGACGGCATCAACCGCATGGTCATGGGCCACATCGCGGTCAAGAAGCAGGCGATGGGCGTGGTCGCCGAATTCGGCCGCGGCAACTTCGATGCGCCGATGGCGCAGTTGCCCGGCAAGAAGGCCTTCATCAACGACACCATCGAGCAGGTGCGCACCAATCTGCGCGCGCTGATCCGCGACACCAACCTGCTGGTCGAGGCTGCCGGCGCCGGGCGCCTGGATGTGCGTGCCGATGCCGGTCTGCACCACGGCGATTTCCGCCGCATCGTCGACGGCGTCAACCAGACCCTGGACGCGGTGATCGGGCCGTTGAACGAAGCGCGCCAGGTGCTCAAGGCGATGGAGGACGGCGACCTGACCCGCACCGCCGACGTGGCGTGCCAGGGACAGTTGAAGGAACTGTGCGACAGCATCAACGGCACGGTGGCGCGCCTGGCGCAGGTGGTCGGCGAGGTCAACATCAACGCCGAGGCGCTGGCCAGCGCCTCGGAGGAAGTCAGCGCCACCGCGCAGTCGCTGAGCCACGCGGCCAGCGAGCAGGCCGCGGGCGTGGAGGAAACCAGCGCCTCGCTGGAGCAGATGACTGCCTCGATCGCGCAGAACACCGAAAACGCCAAGATCACCGACGGCATGGCCGGCAAGGCCGCACGCGAAGCCATCGAGGGCGGCGAAGCGGTACGCTCCACGGTTGCGGCGATGAAGCAGATCGCGCACAAGATCGGCATCATCGACGACATCGCCTACCAGACCAACCTGCTCGCGCTGAACGCGGCGATCGAGGCGGCACGTGCGGGCGAGCACGGCAAGGGCTTCGCCGTGGTCGCCGCGGAAGTGCGCAAGCTGGCCGAACGCGCCCAGGTGGCCGCGCAGGAGATCGGCGACGTCGCCAGCTCCAGCGTGGAGCTGGCCGAGAACGCCGGCAAGCTGCTCGACCAGATGGTGCCGTCGATCAAGCGCACCTCCGACCTGGTGCAGGAGATCACCGCCGCCTCCGAGGAACAGACCTCCGGCGTCGGCCAGATCAATGCCGCGGTCGGCCAGCTCAACCAGACCACCCAGCAGGCCGCATCCAATTCCGAGGAACTGGCCGCCACCGCCGAGGAGATGAGCGCGCAGGCCGAGCAGTTGCAGCAGTTGATGAGCTTCTTCCGCACCAGCCAGGCGCCCGCGCCGCGGCGGCCGGTCGCGGTGCCGCGCAACGGCAGGAAGCCGGCACAGGCACGCGCGCGCAGCTACGGCGAGGCCGGGCTGGCGCTGGTGACGGCCCCGGACGAACTGCACTTCGACACCTTCTGAACGGCCGCGACGCCCGCCTGCCTTTCCCGAACACTGACCGCCCGCATTGCGGACGCCGCTCGCATTTCATCCTCAAGAGATCACCTCCGTGTTCGCCAACATGAAAATCGGTACAAGAATCGGCCTGGGCTTCGCCTCGGTGCTGCTGTTGATGCTCGGCATGGGCGTGTTCGCCACCGACAAGCTGGCCCAGATCGACCAGGCCTCGACCGACATGGCCGAGAACTGGATGCCCAGCATCCGCTACGTGCAGCAGATGAACACCAACACCTCCGACCTGCGCGTGGCCGAGCTGCAGCACGTGGTCAGCGAGCGCCAGGAAGAAAGGGCCAGGCTCGATCAGGTGATGGAACACCTCCTGGCCGACTACGCGAGCAACCGCGACCGCTACGTCAAGCTGATCTCCTCGCCCGAGGAAAAAGCCGACTACGACGACTTCGCGCACAAGTTCGACCAGTACCTGGCGCTGCACAAGCAGGTGCTGCAGCTGTCGCGCGACCTCAAGACCCGCGAGGCGATGGCCCTGCTCAACGGCCAGCAGCAGACCCTGTTCGACGATTCCTCGGCGATCCTGGACAAGCTCGTCGAGATCAACGTCAAGGGCGGCGAAACCGCCAGCGCGCAGGCCGATGCGCAGTACGCCAGCGCGCGCAGCTGGATCATCGGCGTGCTCGCGGCGTGCGTGCTGCTCGGCGCCGGCATTTCGGTGTTCATTGTGCGCGGGCTGATGCGCCTGCTCGGCGGAGAGCCGGCCTACGTGGCCGAGATCGCCAACAAGGTGGCGCAGGGCGACCTGGCGCTGGAGGTGAAGATCCGCGCCAACGACAGCGTCAGCGCGCTGTACGCGATGCGCAGCATGGTCGAGCGGCTGAAACTGGTCATCGACGGCCAGCGCCGCGTGGTCCAGGCCGCCAATCGCGGCGACTTCTCCGAGCAGGTCGCCCTGGACGGGCTGGCCGGCTTCCAGCGCGAGATGGGCCAGGGCCTGAACGATCTGGTGCAGACCAGCGGCGACAGCATCCAGGACGTGGTGCGGGTGATGGGCGCGATGGCCGAGGGCGACCTGACCCGGAGCATCGACAAGCACTACGACGGCGCCTACGCGGAGATGAAGAACTACGTCAACGACACCATTGCGCGCCTGTCGCAGGTGGTCAACGAGGTCAACGGCAACGCCGAATCGCTGGCCAGCGCCTCCGAGCAAGTCAGCGCCACCGCGCAATCGCTGAGCCAGGCCGCCAGCGAGCAGGCTGCGGGCGTGGAAGAGACCAGCGCCGCGATCGAGCAGATGACCGCCTCGATCGGGCAGAACACCGAAAACGCCAAGGTCACCGACGGCATGGCCAGCAAGGCCTCCAGCCAGGCCATGGATGGCGGCGAGTCGGTGCGCGCCACGGTCGTGGCGATGAAGCAGATCGCGCAGAAGATCGGCATCATCGACGACATCGCTTACCAGACCAACCTGCTGGCGCTGAACGCGGCGATCGAGGCGGCGCGCGCCGGCGAGCACGGCAAGGGCTTCGCCGTGGTCGCCGCGGAAGTGCGCAAACTGGCCGAGCGCGCCCAGGTGGCTGCGCAGGAGATCGGCGATGTCGCCGGTTCCAGCGTCGAGCTGGCCGAGAACGCCGGCAAGCTGCTCGACCAGATGGTGCCGTCGATCAAGCGCACCTCCGACCTGGTGCAGGAAATCACCGCGGCCTCGGAAGAACAGGCCTCCGGCGTCAACCAGATCAACACCGCGATCGGCCAGCTCAACCAGACCACCCAGCAGGCCGCGTCCAATTCCGAGGAACTGGCCGCCACCGCCGAGGAAATGAGCAGCCAGGCCGAGCAGCTGCAGCAGTTGATGAGCTTCTTCAAGCTCGGCGGCAGCGCAGCGCGGGCGCCGCGCCGCGCCACGCCTGCCGCCGCCCCGGCGCCGCGCAAGCCCGCGCAGTCCGCGCGTGGCCCGGCGCGCAAGCCGTTCGTGCATTTCGCCGATGGCCAGCTCGCGCTGACCGGCGACACGCCGGACGAAGCCCATTTCGAAACTTTCTGAGGACAGGCCATGACCACTTCCGCAGCGCCCGTGCCGTTCGGCGCCACCGATCTCGCTCCGAACCAGTTCCTGACCTTCCTGCTCGGCAAGGAGATGTTCGGCGTCGGCATCCTCGGCATCAAGGAAATCATCGAATACCGTACCCCGACCGACGTACCGATGATGCCGCCGGCACTGCGCGGGGTGATCAACCTGCGCGGCGCGGTGGTGCCGGTGGTGGACCTGCAGCAACGCTTCGGCCGCGCTGCCAGCGAGGTCACCAAGCGCACCTGCATCGTCATCGTCGAAGTCGCCAACGGCAACGAGCGCCAGGTGCTGGGATTGCTGGTGGACGCGGTCAGCGAAGTGCTGGAGATCGCCGCCGACGACATCGCCCCGGCCCCCGCGTTCGGCGCCGGCATCCGCCGCGACTTCATCCACGGCATGGGCAAGGTCGGCGAGCGCTTCGTGATCCTGCTCGATGCCGACGCAGCGCTATCCACCCAGGAGTTCGTCGCCATGGCCGGCATCCCGTCCGGGGTCGAGGAAGGCATCGCCGCCTGAGTTCCCCGCGTGGCGCACCGCGCCGCATCCCGCCCTTGTCCAACGACGGAATCCACATGCCGCTCGCCCAAGAAATCGCCACGCTCAGCCAGTTCGGCACGGTGCTGATCGTGGACGACAGCCAGGTCCAGCGCGAACATGCGCTCGCCCTGTGCCTGCGGCTGGGCGCGGTGGCGGTGGAAGGCGTGGCCGACGGCCATGCGGCGCTGGCGCGGGTGATCCAGGGACCGGCGCCGGGGCTGCTGATCGTGGACCTGGAAATGCCCGGCATGGACGGCGTACAGTTGCTCGACGCGCTGGCCCGCTGCAACGTGCAGGTGCCGATCGTGGTCGCCTCGCAACGCGGCGCGGCGCTGATCGAATCGGTGCTGCAGGTCGGCCGTGCCAGCGGCCTGCAGGTGCTGGCCGGCCTGGAGAAGCCGCTGCGCGCAGCCGAACTCGGCGCGGCATTGCAGGCGCACCCGCAGCCCGCGCCGGCCGTGCGCCACGACGCCAGCCTGGGCGGGGTGACCGACGCGGCGATGCTGCACGAAGCGCTGCGCCGCGGCGATATCGAAGTGGCGTACCAGCCAAAGGTGGACATGCGCAGCGGCGAGGTCAGCGGCGTAGAAGCCCTGGCGCGCTGGCGGCATCCGCAGAACGGGCAGATCGCGCCGGACCGCTTCATCGCCCTGGCCGAACGCGAAGGCCTGATCCACGCGCTGACCGCCAGCGTGGCCAACCAGGCGATGGCACGGCTGGCCACCTGGAAGCAATCCGGCTTGCGCCTGACCCTGGCGATCAACCTGTCGCCACGCCTGCTACAGGAACCGGGACTGCTCGACGAACTGCACAACCAGCTGCGCCGCCACGGGCTGGTGCCGGCCGACGTGATCCTGGAGATCACCGAAAGCTCGCTGGTCGAGGCCAGCGCGCTGGGCATGCTGGCGCGGTTGCGGCTGCAGGGTTTCGGCCTGTCGCTGGACGACTACGGCACCGGCTTTTCCTCGCTGCAACAGCTGACCCGCATCCCTTTCACCGAACTGAAGATCGACCGCATCTTCGTCCACGACGCGCACCGCAGCCGCAATCTGCGCACCGTGCTGGAATCAGCACTGGGCATGGCCCAGCGGCTGGGCCTGAGCACCGTCGCCGAAGGCATCGAGACAGTCGAGGACTGGCAACTGCTGCAGGAACTCGGCTGCGACCTGGGCCAGGGCTATCTGCTGGCGCGGCCGATGGGCGGAGGCGCGCTGACCACCTGGCTGCTCGAGCACCAGACACGGCTTCAGGAACACGGACCCGCTTCGACGCAAGCGCCGCACCACTAACTCGCAGACCATCATGACCAGCACCGACACCATCACCGAGCAGGAATTCGGCAAGTTCCAGCGCTTCATCTTCGACGCCGCCGGCATCACCATTTCCCCGGCCAAGAAGGCGATGCTGTGCGGGCGCCTGGGCAAGCGCCTGAAGGCGCACTCGCTGCAGACCTATACCCAGTACATGAAGCTGCTGGAAAGCCGCGAAGGCAGCAGCGAAGTGCAGACCGCGATCGACCTGTTGACCACCAACGAAACCTATTTCTTCCGCGAGCCCAAGCACTTCGAACTGCTGCGCAAGCTTGCCGGCGAGCACAAGGGCAACGCACCGTTCCGCATCTGGAGCGCGGCCAGTTCCACCGGCGAGGAAGCCTACAGCATGGCGATGGTGCTGGACGACGCGTTGCAGGGCCGCGCCTACGAAGTGGTCGGCACCGACATCAGCACCCGCGTGCTGGCCAAGGCGCGCACCGGCCACTATCCGCTGCAGCGCATCGAGCACATGCCGCCGGCGCTGCTCAAGCGCTACTGCCTGAAAGGTCGCGGCGAATACGAGGGCAGCCTGCTGATTGACCGCAAATTGCGCGACAACGTGCGCTTCCTGCACGCCAACCTCAATGCGTCGCTGCCCAACCTCGGCCAGTTCGACGTGATCTTTCTGCGCAACGTGATGATCTACTTCAACGGCCAGACCAAGCGCGAAGTGGTGGCACGGGTGCTCTCCGTGCTCAAGCGCGGCGGCATCTTCTGCATCGGCCACTCGGAAAGCCTCAACGACGTCAACAACGAGGTCGTGCAGGTGGCGCCGTCGGTGTACCGCAAGCCATGAGCAGCGCTGCCGCTTTTCAAAGGAACCACCGATGACGACGACGATCAAGGCCATGGTGGTCGACGATTCGGCGGTAGTGCGCCAGGTGCTTGTGGCGGTGCTCAACGAAGCGCCCGGCATCGAAGTGATCGCCGCGGCCGCCGATCCGCTGCTGGCGATGGAAAAGATGCGCCAGCAATGGCCGGACGTGATCGTGCTGGACGTGGAAATGCCGAAGATGGACGGCATCACCTTCCTGCGCAAGATCATGAGCGAGCGCCCCACCCCGGTGGTGATCTGCTCCACCCTCACCGAGAAGGGCGCGCGGGTGACCATGGACGCGCTGGCCGCCGGCGCGGTGGCGGTGGTGACCAAGCCCAAGCTCGGCCTGAAGCAATTCCTCACCGACTCGGCCGACGAACTCGTCGCCACGGTGCGCACCGCCGCGCGCGCCAACGTCAAGCGCCTGGCGATGCGCAGCGCCGCGGCGCCGGTGGAAGCGGAGGTCAGGTACACCGCCGACGTGATCCTGCCGGCGCAGGGGGGGCGCCCGTTGGCGCAGACCACCGAACGGGTGATCGCGATCGGCACCTCCACCGGCGGCACCCAGGCGCTGGAGGAAGTGCTGACCGCGCTGCCGCGGGTCAGCCCCGGCATCGTCATCGTCCAGCACATGCCGGAGAAGTTCACCGCCGCGTTCGCCGCACGGCTGGACAGCCTGTGCCAGATCGCGGTGAAGGAAGCGGCCAACAACGACCGCGTGGTCCCGGGCCGCGCGCTGATCGCGCCCGGCGGCAAGCACATGCTGCTGCGCCGCAGCGGCGCGCAGTATTTCGTCGAAGTGGTGGACGGGCCGCCAGTGAACCGGCACCGGCCGTCGGTGGACGTGCTGTTCCGCTCCGCCGCGCGCGCCGCCGGCGCCAATGCGCTGGGCATCATCATGACCGGCATGGGCGACGACGGCGCGGTCGGCCTGCTGGAGATGCGCCAGGCCGGCGCGCGTACCGTGGCCCAGGACGAGCAGAGCAGCATCGTGTTCGGCATGCCCAAGGAAGCGATCAAACGCGGCGGCGCGGAGAAGATCCTGCCGCTGGGATCGATGGCGCGCGAGATCGTGCAGCAGCTCGGCTAGCCGGCGCTCCACGCCACGCGGGGCGCCTGCCTACGCCGCGCTGGGCGGCGGCGGGCGGCGTTCGCTTTTTAAAACAAAACTTACGTGCGATACCGAACCGGCACGCGCAGGACGGGCGGCACTTCAGCGGCAATCGACGCGAGCGGTGCCCACCCCATCTCCAGCAGCTTGCCACCGATATCCCCATGCCCATCCAAACGAAGTATCCGGGAATTTACTCTCAGCCACTTCACGACACCGAACGGGAGCAACAGCGCTTCAATGCGGAAGTGACTGTTCATCTGGACAATCTCGGCTCGCAACCCAGCGGCAATCAGTTGCTCGATGAACTGACGGCACTGAGCAATCGACGCAGCCATATGCTCACCATCAGTGAGAAGACTCCCTCTAGGCGTGGCCCCAGGGCCGAGCCGGTGCTGTCAGGCCATCAATTGCAGCGACATCCCCGCCTGAAGAGCTATAACGAAATCACAAAAGTCGCCGGCGACCAATATGCACTGGAGAAGGACAACCGACCCAATGAGGGATCGAGCGTTGTCTTGTTATGGAGCGCCCATCAGACGAGCATGGGACTGGACAGAGACGGATATCCAACCGGCCCGACTGCAAGCAACAACGACAAAGTCAGCTTGCTGGCCCATGAGCTGGTGCATGCGAAGCACATGATGGCAGGCACGTGGAAAGGAGATCACGACGATCACGACTCTACCAGCACGGCAAGCGGCCAGGAAGAGTTGCGCGCGGTGCGTTACGGCATCGACAGCAGCGTCGCCTGGTCCTCGGCAGCGGCGGCGGCCGGCGCCAGTTCGAAATGCACCCAGTAGAAGCGTAGCGCGTCGGAGAAGCGGCCGAGGCCGGCGTGCTCTACGTGGACCTGTAGGTCGGCAACGACGTGGCGTTCGACGTGAACGGGAAGACGCTGCACCTGCAACAGCGCGGCGACTATCCGTGGCAGGATCGGATCGAGCTGACCTTGGAGTGCGAAACGCCGGTCGAAGCCGCGCTGGCGCTGCGCCTGCCAGACTGGTGCCGCGCACCGCAACTGCGACTCAACGGCGAAACGGTAGCGATCGCGGCGCACCTGCAGCACGGCTACTGCGTGCTGCGCCGTCGCTGGCAGCGCGGCGATACGCTGCAGTTGCACTTGCCGATGCCGGTGATGCGAGTCAGCGGCCATCCGCACGTGCGCCATCTGGCCGGCAAGGTCGCGCTGCAGCGCGGGCCGCTGGTGTACTGCCTGGAGCAGGCCGACAACGGCACGCAACTGCACCAACTGCGCCTGCCCGCCGACGCGGCGATCCGCACCGAACCCGGCAGCGGCACGCTGGCCGGCCAGGTGCTGCTGCGGGCCGAAGGCGAACGCCTGCACGGCCACGACGATGCGCAGGCCGACGCCATGCCGCTGTACCGTTACGACGCGCCGCCGCCGTCGCGGCAGGCGCAGACCCTGACCTTCGTGCCCTACTTCGCCTGGGCCAACCGCGGCGAAGGCGAGATGCGGGTGTGGGTGGACGCCAGCGGCGACGACTGAAGCCGCGCGCCGCGCGCTTACACCTCGGCGAGGATCGGCTGGCGCCAGCGTGCGTACTCTTCCGGATTGATCAGGACTTGCGCGCGCAACGCCTCGATAGCGCGCAGCCGCATCTCCAATCCAACGATGCCGCAGGCGGTAGCCGCGGCGGCACAGCGGCCAGGCGCGATGCTTGCGCACGCCGCTCGGCGCGCATCGCCAGCCACACCGCCGCGAACACCAGCGACGGCAGCGCCAGCACGACCGACACGCTCACAACGTGCCGAATGCTGAATCGAACACCGCATCCTCCTAGATGCGGCGCGTACCGCGCGGGTCTTACTTCGCCTTGCCCTGATTGGCCACCGCTTCGGCCGCCTTCTTCGCCGCTTCCGGATCGCCCAGATAACGATAGGACTGCACCTTCAATTCATCGTCCAGTTCGAACAGCAGCGGGATGCCGGTGGGGATATTGAGTTCCAGGATGTCCTCGCGCGAGACGCCGTTCAAATACTTGTACAGCGCGCGCAACGAGTTGCCGTGCGCGGTGACAAGCACGGTCTGCGCGGCCTTCAGCTGCGGCGCGATCGCATCGTGCCAATACGGCAGCACGCGCTCCAGCGTGGTCGCCAGCGACTCGGTGGCCGGCAAGGCGTTGCGGTCGAGCGTGGCGTAGCGGCGGTCGTGCAGCGGATGGCCCGGATCGTCGGCATCCATCGGCGGCGGCGGGATGTCGTAGGAACGGCGCCAGATCTTGACCTGCTCCTCGCCGTGCTTGGCCGCGGTCTCGGCCTTGTCCAGCCCCTGCAGGCCGCCGTAGTGGCGCTCGTTGAGGCGCCAGCTCTTGTGCACCGGCAGCCAATCCTGATCCAGTTCTTTCAGCGCACCCTGCAGGGTGTGGATGGAGCGCTTGAGCACCGAGGTGTGCGCCACGTCGAACTGCAGCCCCTCCTCGCGCAGCAGGCGCCCCGCGGCGGCGGCTTCCTGGCGGCCTTGCTCGGTGAGATCCACGTCCACCCAGCCGGTGAAGCGGTTATCCAGGTTCCACTGGCTCTGGCCATGGCGCAACAGTACGAGTTTGCGGGTCACTGCGACGGTCTCCGTTGGGGGAATGCGTAGGTTGTGCGGCCCTGGATTGTAACGGCATCGCCGTAAGCGGATGCCGAGGCAAGCACATCGCGCAGAGCGTTCGCCGGAGCGCTTCAATCCCGATGATGCCCCTGTACCTGCGGGAGCGGCTTCGGCCGCGACCGGATCTTGCTGGTGAAGCCCGGCGCGGCTGAAGCCGCTCCCGCACCAGCTCGCCAACTGCAGTACCCCAAGCCGACATGCTCCGGCAGCGGCAGCCGCACCGGCCTGCACGCCACAGCCACGACCGCGGCGTGATCATCCACGCATGGACATCGCTCCCCACAACACGGTCTTCGGCGACTGGGACGGCAGCATCGTGCAGGCGCGGGCGCTACAGGCCACGCTGGCCAAACAGGTGCGGCTGCACGACGAAGTGCCGGAGCCGCCGCGCTGGCTGGCCGGGCTCGACGTCGGTTTCGAGGACGAAGGCCGCATCACCCGCGCCGCGGCGGTGCTGATCGACGCCGAGACCCTGCAACCGCAGCAGGCCGAGATCGCCCGCGTGCCGACCTCGATGGCGTATGTGCCTGGCCTGTTGAGCTTTCGCGAACTGCCCGCGTTGCTGGCCGCGCTGAACATGCTGCGGCAGCGTCCGGACCTGGTGTTCGTCGATGGTCAGGGCATCGCCCATCCACGCAGGCTGGGCATCGCCGCGCACTTCGGCGTGGTTACCGGCCTGCCCAGCATCGGCGTGGCCAAGAAGCTATTGGCAGGACGCTACGACGAACCCGGTCCTCAGGCCGGCGACCGTAGCCCCATCGTGCACCGTGGCGACACCGTCGGCTGGGCGCTGCGCAGCAAGCCGCGCTGCAATCCGCTGATCGTCTCGCCCGGCCACCGCGTCGCGGTGGACAGCGCGCTGGCGTGGACCCTGCGCTACCTGCGCGGCTACCGCCTGCCGGAACCGACCCGCCTGGCCGACCGGCTGGCCTCGCGCCGCGGCGAGGTCAGCGTACAGGCGGCCACCGATCGCCTGCTGTGATGCGGCCGCGTTGACCGCCGCCACTGCGTCGGTCACGCGACAAGTAAGGCTGTCATGTGCATCTCGTCCAGCGCGGTCGCGCTGCGGAGGCGCCGCCGCGAAAAATGGATCAGCCCCGCTTATCGCCCGTGATGCGGCGCGCGGTGATTGTCATGTTTATCCCGTTGGGGTACGTAGGTAAGCCGACGATCCTTGCGAACAGACCGGCCAGGCCAGTACCAGGTGCGCAGTTGGATGTAGACATCGCGACAAATGTATAGATGTGGCCAGTCATCAGCGTTGGACCGATGTTTTCTTTATTTTGACCAAGCACTGGGGTACAACCTTGGCCCGGGCCGCCGTCCTCACTTGTCACCTGCACGGCCCGCACCTGGGGAACCGAGTTGAAATAGAAGATAGGCACCGTCCTGGTGGTTTGCTGCGCATTGGCCGATCCGGCGGCGAATGCTGCCATTACGACCACGGCGCTGTGGAATCTGCGGAAGTTCAAAGACATTGCCATGGTGACGTTCCTCGGGGAGAAATAAGAATGCAGAGATGATGAAGATACGCCGCGCCGGCCATTCAATGGCAACCCTGCTCCACGACGCGTCATCAATAATTATATTCATACCCCTAGCGGAAAATCTGGGCGGAACGCGCAAAATCGCAGACAACAATGGCGCAGTTTCACACTATGCGATTTCCCCCTGAGTCGCATCACGATCGGCCCCTAGATTACGTGCCGACCAAAATGCTGATCGGGCTACGGCTTCGTCGCCTCGGTGCTGCCGGTGTGGCTGCTGCTGGCACCACGGGACTACTCTGTCCACCTTCCTTAAGATCGGCACCGTCATCGCCCTGGCGATCGGCATCCTGCTGGTCATGCCTGACCCGAAGATGCCGGCGCTGACCCAGTCCGCGCACAACGGCATGGGGCCTGTATGGACCGGCGGCATCTTCCCGTTTCTGTTCATTATCCTCGCCTGCGGCGCGGTGTTCGGACTGTTGCGGCAAACGAGGCCAGCTATACCCGACCGTTGCTATGCCGCGCCTTACTCGGCCATCGTCTCGCCCCTAGAGCTTGATTGCGATCGGGTTCGCACGGGGCGGAGCAGTGACCGCGCCGTCGCACAACGCAGTACCCCCGCGCCGCGGCGCGGTGCAGCGAGGCAGGCCTCGCTGCCGTTAGACCATGTGGTGAGCGCTGTCGACGCTACCCTCACATGATGGTGATGCCGCTGCTGTAGATCACGATAGTGATGTCAGATGCGCTGGGCTGGAAATCCAAGTGAAAACCAGCCATTCCGGTTCCGGGCCTGCAGTGGGGATCAGACATGGCGATAGCCGTATAAACCACCCCAAACATCAGCGGATCGTCCGGAGTAACTATGCCATGACCGAGTTCATAGCAGCCGACACCCGACCCGCTACCGGAAAGCATGAGCGCCTTAGCCTTCCCAACATGACTTTCGATCTCAAACCTAGTTTTAGCAGTTTCCGCAGCCGCCGCCGATCCGGCGGAGAGCACTGCAGACACAGCGATAATCGGCAGCGCGGCCTTGCGGATAATATCGAATTTGGAAAAACGCAGCATGATGACACCTCAATCGAATTAAAGGAGGATGCAGAAAAAGCCAACATCAGATATATGGATATGCGCAACTTGAACAATTATCTCCAGACTCTCTCCTATCGCACCATTAAAAGATCATAAAATTGCAGACGAAAAGTGCAGCATGCCGCGCTATGCGATTTCGGCAGACGGGCATTCCATTAGCTCATACATCGTCATATTGGCGATATAGCGCTTGCAACTGGACCGCGCATGACCGGGACATGCTTGGTCGCGAGACAATCCGTCTTTCTGTAGCGCTGCGCCTGGTTGCACTCGCGTGCGAAGCTCAGCCGCTAGCGCGATCGCCGCGCGCAGCGCGACGTTGTGCAATCTGCTGAAGTTCGAAGAAATTGCCATTATCGTTGTTCCACTCCGAGGAAAGCAGGTGAAATGGCGGGAGGTGGGAATGAAGAGCCACTAAGCGCCGGTCACGCATGGCGACTCGGACCACGCGCGGAGGACCATATTCATACACCACGGGCGCAAACATCCATTTCGAATGCGAAAAATATTATGCAAGAACGCACTGTGGAATTTTTCCGGAGTCGCATTGTGATTGGGCATCGCCTTACAGGTGCCGCGGTCGAACGTCCGCATGCACCAGCGCGTATCGGCACGGCACATGGCCGCGTCAGCGCCAGCGCGCGCCCAGGACAGCCCGTATTGCGATCGCGACCGATAGCATCCGCCGCCCATGCGACGCTTCACTTTCGTTTCCTTGTCTACGCGAACGCTGCCATGCCCACCCTGATCGCCCCCGCGTCCACGACATCGCCCATGCCGAGCGCATGCCCGCGCCGCTGCGCACGCAGCGGCATCCGCTGCATGGCATGCAGACCTGGGTGGCGCTGCCGAAGTCGGCCGAGGAAACCGCGCCGGCGTTCTACCACCACGCAGCCGCCAGCCTGCCGCAGCAGCGCCGCGCCGGGGTGTGGGCTGCGGGTGCTCGCCGGCCGCGCCTACGGCGAGGAATCGCCTGTCACGGTGTTCGCCGACACGCTGAACGTGGCGCTGGACCTGGACGCGGACGCGAAGATCGACCTGGACACTGGGCCACATGCAGCGCTCGCTGTACGTGCTGGAAGGCGAGGCGCAACTGGACGGTGCGGACATCCCCGCGCGCGGCCGGCTGCGCGCCAAGACCGCGCTGAAGGCGATGCTGACGGGCGGCGAGCCGCTGGACGGGCCGCGCCATCTGTGGCGGAACTTCGTGTCCAGCTCCACCGATCGCAACGAACAGGCCAAGCGGGACTGGCGCGAAGGCCGCTTCGGGCTGATCCCCGGCGACGCCCAGGATTTCATCGCGCTGCCAGAGTCGGGCAAATAGCGCCTACCGGCGCGATGCCGCTGGCGACGCGGCCGTGGCCTGCTCCGCATCCAGTCAAACGCCTGCTGTTCTAACGCCGGATCGGCCGCAGTTCAAGCTGCATCCCAATTGTCAAGTGTCGCCAGCTGGGCTATGGTTCGAACAGCGGCCGGGTAACTGCAGCCGCACACTGGGACACGCACTGCGTAAAGGCATGCACTGCACGCGGATCCCGCAACGGACTGAGGGTGACGTGCCGGCCGGCGTCGGCGTGCGCTGAAGATCGCTGCCGCCGCATTGCGGCGGCGCGCATTGGGATATCGCGAATGAAGGTTGCACACTGGCTCACCGGCCTGTCGCTCCTGCCTGCCGTGCTGGCGGCGGCCACGGCCATGGCGCAGCAGGCGCAGAACTGCCCGCAACTGCCGCCGCAGTCCAATCTGCAGTGGAGCGAGCGCAGCGACAAGGGCTTCATCGTGTGCCGCGCGACGGCCGCCGACGGCCGCCAGGTGCTGGGCATGATGCTGACCTCGCGCGACCCGAACATCCCGCTGGCGCGCAACCTGCGCGAAGAGAAAGGCAGCATCGCCGGCGAGAGCATGCACTGGTACCGGCCCGATCTGGGCGGCGTGAACGCACCGGGCCTGGCCTCGCGCCGGGTGACCGTGGTCGAGCTGAGCAAGCACCACTACGCGCAGGTGTGGATCGACGCCGGCGATGTGCAGGAACTGCAATCGCTGCAGTCGCTGGTGCAGGGCCTGGATATGCGCCCGACCAGCGTGGCGCTGGATCGCTGAGGCAGGCAACAGCCTTTGTAGTAGCAACTGTCTTCAGCCGCGACGAGCGGAGTGGTGAATGTTCCGAACCGGCATGCAGTCGGGACTGAAGTCCCTCCCACAAGATGCCTCGCAACTCCGCGGCGCCGGTAGGAGCGACGTCAGTCGCGACGAGCGCAGCGGCGCACCCTCAGGCTTCGGGAGTTGTCGCGGCTGAAGCAGCTCCACAGGTTTCATGGCGTGTCGATCGACACCCCAAGCCGCTGCAACCGCCCTTCCCGGAAATCGACGAAGGCCTGCACCAGCGCCTCACGGGTGTTCACCACGAACGCGTGCCGCGCCACCGGCTCGCGCAGCGGGCGGCCGGCGACCAGCATCGGCCGTGCGCCCGCATCGCCGGCCTGCCGGTGCAGCCCCTGGCCGCCGCCGGACACGGCCAGGAGCTGCACCGGCAGCGCGCGCCCTCGCCCAGCGTCGCAACGCCCGATGCCATCGCCCAGCGCCGCAGACTACGACCAAAGGACTAGGGCCATTACCTGCCCCGGCATTGACCCCCCAGGCCATCGGGGCGACCCTTGCGGGAATCTCGTGGGGGAGCGATCTGCATGAAAGGAGTTTCCAAACTGGCCTGGGCCGCGCTCGCAGTGCTGGCGGCGTTGTGCCTGGGCACCGTCGCCCTGCGCCGCGGCGAACACATCAACGCGTTGTGGATCGTGGTCGCCGCGGTCTCGATCTACCTGATCGCGTATCGCTTCTACAGCCTGTTCATCGCCACCAAGGTGATGCAGCTGGACCCCACCCGGGCCACGCCCGCGGTGCTCAACAACGACGGCCTGGATTACGTGCCGACCAACAAGCACGTGCTGTTCGGCCACCACTTCGCCGCCATCGCCGGCGCCGGGCCGCTGGTCGGGCCGGTGCTCGCCGCGCAGATGGGCTACCTGCCCGGGCTCCTGTGGCTGGTGGTCGGCGTGGTGTTCGCCGGCGCGGTGCAGGACTTCGTGGTGCTGTTCTTGTCCAGCCGCCGCAACGGCCGCTCGCTCGGCGACCTGGTGCGCGAGGAGATGGGCCAGATCCCCGGCACCATCGCCCTGTTCGGCGCGTTCCTGATCATGATCATCATCCTGGCGGTGCTGGCGATGGTGGTGGTCAAGGCGCTGGCGGAGAGTCCGTGGGGCATGTTCACGGTGATCGCGACGATGCCGATCGCGATCATGATGGGCGTGTACATGCGCTACATCCGCCCCGGCAAGATCGGCGAGATCTCGGTGGTCGGGCTGATCCTGCTGCTGGCCGCGATCTGGTTCGGCGGCAAGGTCGCCGCCGATCCGACCTGGGGCCCGGCCTTCACTTTCACCGACGTGCAGATCACCTGGATGCTGATCGGCTACGGCTTCGTCGCCTCGGTGCTGCCGGTGTGGCTGCTGCTGGCGCCGCGCGACTACCTGTCCACCTTCCTCAAGATCGGCACCATCATCGCCCTGGCCATCGGCATCCTGGTGGTCATGCCCGACCTGAAGATGCCGGCGCTGACCCGGTACGCGCACAACGGCATGGGCCCGGTGTGGACCGGCGGCATCTTCCCGTTCCTGTTCATCACCATCGCCTGCGGCGCGGTGTCCGGCTTCCATGCGCTGATCGCCTCCGGCACCACGCCCAAGCTGCTCGCCAACGAAGGCCATATGCGCTACATCGGCTACGGCGGCATGCTGATGGAGTCGTTCGTCGCGGTGATGGCGCTGGTCGCCGCCTCGATCATCGAGCCGGGCGTGTATTTCGCGATGAACGCGCCGGCGTCGATGGTCGGCAGCGACGTGGTCGCGGTCGCGGCCAAGGTCAGCGAATGGGGCTTCGCGATCACCCCCGAGGTGCTTGAGGCCACCGCCCGCGACATCGGCGAGACCACCATCCTGGCCCGCGCCGGCGGCGCGCCGACCCTGGCGGTGGGCATCGCGCAGATCCTGCACCAGCTGTTGCCAGGCGAGAACATGATGGCGTTCTGGTACCACTTCGCGATCCTGTTCGAGGCGCTGTTCATCCTCACCGCGGTCGATGCCGGCACCCGCGCCGGGCGCTTCATGCTGCAGGACCTGCTCGGCAACTTCGTGCCGGCGCTGAAGCGGACCGAATCGTGGAGCGCCAACATCATCGCCACCGGCGGCTGCGTGGCGCTGTGGGGCTACCTGCTGTACACCGGGGTCAAGGATCCGTACGGCGGCATCCGCACGCTGTGGCCGCTGTTCGGCATCTCCAACCAGATGCTCGCCGGCATCGCGCTGATGCTGGGCACGGTGGTGCTGTTCAAGATGAAGCGCGACCGCTACGCCTGGGTGACCATCGTGCCGGCGCTGTGGTTGCTGATCTGCACCACCTACGCCGGGCTGATCAAGATCTTCGACCCGAATCCAGCGCAGGGTTTCCTGGCGCAGGCGCACAAGTTCCAGGACGCGATCGCCAGCGGCACCCTCACCGCGCCGGCAAAGACCGTGCCGCAGATGCAGCAGATCGTCACCAACGCCTACGTCAACACCGGGTTGACCGCGCTATTCCTGTTCGTGGTGTTCTCGATCCTGATCTACGCGGTCAGGACCATCCTCGCCGCGCGCCGCAACCCGCAGCGCAGCGACAGGGAAACCGGGTACGTGGCGCTGCAGCCGCACCAGATGGCGGACGTGTGATGACGACCGAACTGGTTCCGGTCGGGCACTACCAGGCGCACCGCCGGCTATGGCGGCGCCTGGTGCAGACCGCGCGGCTGTGCTGCGGCATTCCCGACTACGACAACTATGTGCGCCACGTGCTGGAGAAACACCCCGACCGGCAGCCGATGGACTACAAAACCTTCTTCCGCGAACGCCAGGAAGCGCGTTATGGCGGCAAGAGCGGGTTTCGCTGTTGTTGAAAGGCCGGGGGCGGGGATGGGTGGCAGCGCTGACGCGCACAGTTTCGGCGCCGACGAGAGCCTTTGTAGGAGCGATTTCAGTCGCGACGCGCGTTACCGGTGACGCTTGTCGCGGATGATCGCTACACCGCCGCGCGCACCAGCTCGGCGTAGACCTGCGGCAACTGCCGCATATGCGCCATCACCGCGGCCACGCCGAGGTGGCGCAGCGTTTCGGCATGCCCCGGCGGGATATGCGCGGCGCCGGTGAAACCGATCACGGTCATGCCCGCGGCCAGCGCGGCACTGGCGCCGGCGGCGCTGTCCTCGATCACCAGGCACCGCGGCGGCGCCACGCCCAGCGTGTGCGCGGCCAGCAGATACACGTCCGGCGCCGGCTTCGGCCGCGCCACCATGTCGGCGCTGAAGATGTGGCCGTTCACCCGCTCGGTCAGGCCGGCGCGCGCCACCGACGCCACCACGCTGTGGCGCTGGCTGTTGGAGGCGACCGCCAACGGCAGCGGCAGCGCCAGCAAGGCGTCGCGCACGCCGTCGATCGCTTCTACCTCGGCGGCGATCAACGCCTCCGAACGCCGCTGGATCTGCTCGAACAGGCCGGGCGGCAAGGCCACCGCGAAATGCCGCTGCACCCGCTCCACGATCGCGCGCGCGGTCTGGCCGAAACTGCCGGCGAGGTAGGCCTCCAGCGCGGCCCGCGGCACATAGGCGCCCAGCGTATCGAACATGACCCGGTCGGCCAGCACCTCGCTGTCGACGAGTACGCCGTCGCAGTCGCTGATCAGCAGGTCGAAAGGGGTTGCGGTCATCGCAAGGGCCTCGGCGTAAACCCGCATTATGCCAAGTTGCGCATGTATGCCGCCTGCCGACCCGGACGCTTCGCCGCGATCGGGTGACTCCGCGCTCCCGGTGGGCTTTGGCGACGCGCAGTACGCCGCGGCGATCCAGCTCGGCAGCCAGGCCAAACAGGCGTTCGGCCAGGAGCTGATGATCTCGGGGCATTCGCTCGGCGGCGGCCTGGCCGCGGCCTCGGCGATGGTCAACGACGTACCAGCGGTCACCTACAACGCCGCCGGGATCAACGACCGCACCCTGGAGCGCGAAGGCCTGGACGCGTCGGCGGCCAAGGCCTATACCGCCGACGGCCTGATCCGCGGCTACCACGTCAAGAACGAACTGCTGACCCATCTGCAGGAAGACAGCATTCCGCTGAAGTGTGCGCTGCCCGATGCCGCCGGCCATCTGATCCAGCTACCGGACCCGGATCCGCTGTCGTTCGGCCAGTGCCTGCTGCCGTGGATGATGCTCAAGCATCGCCTGGACCTGCACGGCATCGATTCGGTGATCAAGGCGCAGGACCTGGCATCGCAGAGCCACGCGCAGACCCAGGACCACGCACTGCCCACCGGCAGCCGCCTGTTCAACAACGAGGTGGTACGACTGGACGGCTCGGCCTGCACGACGATGCGCAGTTGCTCAAAACCGCCGCCAGCGCCGCCGTGCGCGCGGGCAACGACGGGCTGCAGCGCATCGACCAGCTGCTGCCCAGCCGCGACGGCGACCGCCTGTTCGCGGTGCAGGGCCGCGCCGACGACCCGGCGCACCTGCGCAGCCAGGTGCAGACCGCGGCAGCGGCCAGCGAACCGGCGCAGGCCAACGTCGGTCAGTTGCAGCCGCAGAGTTTGCAGGCGAATGCGCCGCAGCAGGAAGAGCAGCAGCGCCGCGTGGCGCTGCAGCAGTAGGCACATCTGTCATGGTGCAGGCCGGCCAGCCTGCGCCCTTCGGGTCCATACCGGTTCCACTTCACCGAAACCAGGGTGCTTGCTGTGGGAGCGACTTCAGTCGCGACGGGCTTTACCGATAACGCCCATCGCGACTGAAGTCGCTCCCACATTCTTCTCCAGGCACATCGCTGAGCCCGTGTTCACCCCGCTCCTGCCTTCGCGCGCAAGGTCATCCCGACCAGATAAGCCAGATAGCTGCCGGTGGCATAGCCCATCGTGCCCAGCAGCACGCCGACCGGCGCCAGCGCCGGGTGGAACACGGCGGCCACCACCGGCGCCGAGGCCGGTCCGCCGACGTTGCTCTGCGAGCCGATCGCGAAGATAGAAGAACGGCACCCGCAGCAGCTTGGCCAGCGCCAGCAACAGCAGGATGTGCACGCACAGCCAGATCAGCCCGAGCAGGGAGATCCATGGCCGGCCGAACAGCGCCAGCAGGTCCATCTGCATGCCGATGCAGGCGATCGGGAAATACAACAACAGCGAGCCGATGCGCGAGGCGCCGGCCCCTCCAGCGTGCGTGCGCGGGTGAAGCTCAGCAGCAGGCCGAGCGTGGCGGACAGCACCACCCCTCATACGAACGGCGCGCCGAGACTGAACTGCCTGGCCAAGGCGACGTTGGCTGCGAACCAGGCCGCGGTCGGCGCCGCGATGGCATGCGCCAAGCCGACCGCACCGAACGCGACGCCGACGATCAACATCAGGTCGGTCAGGCTGGCGACGCGTCCGTGCTGCGCCTGGAACTGCGCGATGCGCTGTTTCAGGTCGTCGATGCCACGGGTGTCGGCGCCGCTGCGCGCATTGATCGCCGCCGCGCGCGGGGCCAGGAAGATCAGCAAGGCCATCCACACGTCGCCGGCGCCGACATCGACCACCGCGAACTGGCCGAAGGTGGTGGCATCGACGTCGAACACTTCGCGCATCGCCAGCATGTTGGCGCCGCCGATCCAGCTGCCGGCCAGTGCGGCCATGCCGGCCCAGGTATCGCCGGCCACCGTGGCCGGATGCAGCCATTTCATCAGCTGGAACGCGACCACCGCGCCGAGCATGATGCTGAAGGACGCGCCCAGGTACATCGCCACCAGCGTCGGCCCCAGGCGCAGGATGCCTTTCAGGTCGACGGTGAGGGTCAACAGCACCAACGCCGCCGGCAGCAGCAGGTCGCGCGCGACCGAGTCGTACAGGCAGTTGTGCTACCCGTCGATCAGCCCGACGGTGTTGTAGATGCGGGGAATCAGGTAGTACAGCAACAGCACCGGCACCACGCCGTAGAAGCGCTTCCAGAATCCGCGCGGCCGCGCCGCGGTCCAGAACACCGCGCCGAGCGTGGCGGCGATCAGGCCGAAGATGATGATGTCGTTGTGGATCATGGTGAACCGGGACTCGCGACCGGGGACCGGGGACCCGGAACAGCGCAACAACGCGGCCGGACATCGGGCAGCGCGCACCCAACCGGATATCGCCCCTGTCCGTCAGCTAAACGCGCCATCCGCAACGGTCAGCGCTGTTCCAGGTCCCTGGTCCCTGGTCCCGGCCTCACTGCCCGATATGCTGCTTCAACCACCCATTCACCGTGTCGTGCCACAGGATGCTGTTCTGCGGCTTCAGCACCCAGTGATTCTCGTCCGGGAAGTACAGGAACTTGGATTCGATGCCCTTGCGCTGCAGCGCGCTGAACGCGGCCAGGCCCTGCTCCACCGGGATGCGGAAATCCTGCTGGCCGTGGATCACCAGCATCGGCACCTTCCACGTGTCCACGTGCAGCACCGGGTTGAACTTCTCGTAGCCAGCCGGGTTCTGCCACGGCGTGCCGCCGTTCTCCCACTCGCTGAACCACAGTTCCTCGGTGGCGTAGCCCATGGTGCGATTGTCGAACACGCCGTCGTGATCGACCAGGCACTTCCACGGCTGGTTCCAATTGCCGGCCATCCAGTACACCATGTAGCCGCCGTAGCTGGCGCCTAGCGCGCAGGCCTTGTCGCCGTTGAGGAACGCGTACTGTTTCTGCGCCGCGGCCCAGCCCTTCTGCAGGTCTTCCAGCGGACGTTCGCCCCAGTGCTGGCTGATCGCATCGGTGAACGCCTGGCCGTAGCCGGTGGAGCCGTGGAAATCGATCATCACTACCGCATAGCCCTGGCCGGCATAGGTCTGCGGATTCCAGCGGTTGCTCCAGCCGTTGCCGAAGCTGCCCTGCGGACCGCCGTGGATCAGGAACGCGACCGGATAGGTCTTGCCCGGCTGGTAGTTGTACGGCTTGACCACGTAGCCGTGCACGGTCTCGTCGTTCCAGCCCTTGAACTGGAACTGTTCGTAGTCGCCGAAAGCCACGTCCGGCAGCTGTTCGCCGGCGCTGGCGGTGAGCGCGCGCGGATGCTGGCCGTCGGCGTCGGCGACGAACACCTGGTCGCCGCTCTTGAGGCTATTGAGGGTGTAAGCCAGGGTGCTGCCGGCGAACGTCGGCGCACCGACGTGGCCGTCGGCGACCACGGTCGCGACCTTGCCGCTGGCGACATCCACCGCGAACAGCGGATGCTGGCCAATGTCGTCGGCGGTGGTGTAGACGGTGGCGCCGTCGGCCGAGAGCACGATCTCGCCGGCCGAACGATCCCACTGCGGCGCGATCTCGCGGGTCTTGCCGCTGGCCACGTCCATCGCCATCAGGCCGAAACGGTCGGCTTCGAAACCGGGGCGCTTCATCGCGCGGTAGTACAGGGTCTTGCCGTCGGCGGAGAACACCGGGCCGGCGTCCCAGGCCGGGTTGGCCGCGGTCAGGTTGACCGGCGCCGCCTTGCCCGCCGCGTCCAGCCGGTACAGGTCGAAGTTGGTCGACCACGGCTCCGCGCGCCCGGCCACGCGCACGCTGGCGACCAGCGACTGCCCATCCGGGGCCCAGGTGTAGTCCTCGCTGCCGCCGAACGGCTTGGACGGGATGTCGCCGGCCAGGGTCACGCTGATCGCCGAGGCGCCGAGTACCGGCTTGGCCTTGGCGTCGCCGGGCAGCGGCGCCACAAACAGGCTGTTGCGGCGGCCATCGTTCCAGGTGTCCCAATGGCGCACGAACAATTGGTCGAACACCACGCCGCTGGCCTTGGCGTTCTTCTTCGCGTCCAGGCGTTTTTGCGTGCAGCCCAGGTCCGAGCCGCAGTCCTGGAACACGCCGGCGCTGAAGGCGACACGGTCGCCCTGCGGCGCGACGTGGTAGCTGTCCACGTCCAGCGCGAAATCGGTGAGCTGGCGCGGGGCGCCGCCGGCCAGCGGCAGCGCGTATAGCTGCTGGCGGCCGGACTTGGCACTGAGGAAGTACACGGTCTTGCCGTCGGCCGACAGTTCCGGCGCATTGACGTTCCAGCCGTCCGCGATCAGCCGCTTCGGCGGCGCCGCATCGCGGGTGCGCAGATTGCGCAGCCACAGCCCGGTACTGGCCTTGTCGCCGGCCTTGTCTACCTGCCGCTTGACGAAGATCAGCGTGCCGCCATCGGGCGTCAGCAGCGGCGAGGACACCCGGTCCAGCGCCACCATGTCGCGGACGTCGAAACCGCGGGTCGCCGCCAGCGCAGGCAGCGCGGTCAGCAGGCACAGGGGCAGCAAGGCGTAGCGCAAGGTCATCGGGTGTCTCCGGAATACGGCAAAACGTCGATGGTAGGTGGGCGGGTAGGCGCGGTGCAAAGGCATGAAGTCATGGAGGGGCCGGGATTTGGGATTCGGGATTCGTGAAAGCGGTGTGGCTGCGCGTTTGATCGCTTGATCGTGCTGGAAACAAGAAGCCCGGCGCTGGGCCGGGCTTCTTGTAGTGCTTGGCGGGGGACTGCGCCTAAGCCGACGGCGGCAGCGGTGCGGTCGGCTCGCCCTTCCTGCCGGTGCGGTACAGCAGCCAGCCGACGAAGGCGAGCAAGGCCAAGCCGTACCACTGGTTCAGATGGAAGGCCGCAGGCAGCGCCAGCACGTCGGCGTGGCCGGAGACCACGATCGGTACGGCGATGGCGATGCCCATCAGCGCCTCGCCGGTGATCAGGCCGGCGGCGAACAGCGTGCCTGGACGGTGCACGCGGTCGCGACCTTCCTCGTCGTCGGCGCGGATCCTGTGGACGCGCTCGACCAGGTAGGTGATCAGGCCGCCCAGGAAGATCGGCACCATCAGTTCCAGCGGCAGGTAGATGCCGATCGCCGCAGCCAGCACCGGCACGCGGAAGCGCTTGCCGGCGCGCTTGAGCCACTCGTCCAGGGCGATGATCGCCGCGCCGACGCCGGCGCCGATCGCGATCATCGTCCATGGCAGTTCGCCGCCGAACAGGCCCTTGGCCACCGAGGCCATCAGCGTCGCCTGCGGCGCGGCCAACGAGTTCGGATGCTCCGGCGTCGCCGCGCCGATGCCGTAGGCCTGCGCCAGCAGGTTAAGCACCGGCGCCATGATCAGCGCGCAGGAGAACGCGCCGATGGCCAGCATCAGCTGCTGCTTCCACGGCGTGGCGCCGACCAGGTAGCCGGCCTTCAGATCCTGCAAGTTGTCGCCGCCCACCGCTGCAGCGCAGCACACCACAGCGCCGATCATGATCGCGGCGACCGCGCCGATTGGCGAGTCGCGCCCGAGCAACAACACCAGCACTGCCGAGGCGAACAGGATGGTGGAGATGGTGATGCCCGACACCGGATTGTTCGAGGAACCGATCAGCCCGGCCAGATAGCCGGACACCGACACGAACAGGAAACCGGCGACGATCATGATGATGGTCATCGGGATGCTGACATGCCACTGGCCGACGATCGCCTGGTACAGGCCCAGCAGCGGCAGCGTGCACAACAGCAGCGCCACCAGCATCCACTTCATCGGCAGATCGCGGTCGGTCTCGGCGACCACCGTGCCGGCGGTGCTCTTGCGCGCGGCGGCGAAGCCGCTCTTGACCCCGGAGAACAGCGACTTGCGCAGCGAGAACAGCGTCCACACGCCACCGATCAGCATCGCGCCCACGCCCAGATAGCGCACCTTGGCCGCCCAGATGGCGAACGCGGCCTCGGCCGCCGGCGCGGTGGCCAGGCTCTGCGCCAGCGCCGGATCGGAGCCCATGAAGAACTGCTGATACAACGGAATGGCGATGTGCCAGGACAGGATCGAACCGGACAGCACCACGATACCGACGTTGAGCCCGACGATGTAACCGACGCCCAGCAGCGCCGGCGACAGATTGGTGCCGACGTAGCCGACCAGCTTGCTGCTGCCCAGGTAGGTGGCCTGCGCCCAGGTGTCGGGAATCACGTTCAAGCCGCTGGCCGCGGCCAGCTTGACCAGTCCGCCGATGCTCGCCGACAGCGCCAGGATCTTCAGTCCCGGTCCCGGGTTCTCGCCGGCCTTGAGTACTTCGGCCGCGGCCTTGCCTTCGGGGAACGGCAGCGGATCCTCGACAATCATCGAGCGCCGCAGCGGTACCGAGAACAGCACCCCGAGCAGGCCGCCCATGCCGGCGATGCCGAGCACCCACCAGTACTTGAAATCCGGCCAGTAGCCCATGATCACCAGCGCCGGAATGGTGAAGATCACCCCCGCGGCGATCGACGAACCGGCCGAGGCGCCGGTCTGTACGATGTTGTTCTCCAGGATGGTGCCGCCGCCGAGCAGGCGCAGCACGCCCATCGACACCACCGCCGCCGGAATCGCAGTGGCGATGGTCAGGCCGGCGAACAATCCCAGGTAGGCATTGGCGGCCGACAGCACGACGGCCAGCACGATCGCCAGCACGACCGCACGGAAAGTGAGCTGACGCGGCGCAGCAGCGTTGTTCATGGTTACCCCTGAAACGACAAAAACGTTTTGCACGCTAGCGTCTGAGCCCAGGCAAGTCCAGCGCCCCGGCGCCCAGCTTGTGGCACATGTCTGGAAGGCGGTGATTGGGGATTCGTAGATGCAGCGTCGCCCGGCGGCCGATGGTGAGCCCCTCTCCCACCGGGAGAGGGATTTGGGTGAGAGTGCGGCGCGCGCGCAGCGAAAGCGGCAGGCACGGGCACGCCGAGCTGCTTTTCTAGCCAGATGCGAACGCACTTGAGCAGGTAGCCCTCCCTCGGCATGGGCAACGCACTGTGTAAACGCCTGCGCCTGCCGCGCTCGCAAAATTCCTTACAAATGTGAGGATTTCTGCCGAAATTCGTTTGCCGCAATGGAAATCCTTACAGAAATAAGGATTTGCCAGTGAGTCCTGATGATCGAAAGGATTTATCCAAATATTCTTTACAATCAACAGGATAAGATCGGTAAGTATGGTGTGGATGCGGTGAATCCGCACGAAAATGAGGATTCCACAATGAAGATCAGGCTGGACAATGCGGAAGCATTGGGTCCACTGGTCAAGGCCATGCGCAAGCACCAGGGCTTGCGCCAGGACGCCACTGCCGAAGACATCGGCGTGAGCGAGAACTTCCTGGCCAAGGTCGAGCGCGGCAGCGGCACGGTGCAATGGGGCAAGCTGTTCGCCGTGCTGTCCGAATTGGGCCTGCACGTCGAGATCGATGTTCCCGACAGCGTCATGGACGCGTCCAACCAGCGCAAGCGGGCGCGCACGCGATGAGCCGGACGCCGCAGCGCCTGCACCCGGAGCACGCGACGCTGGCATGGCCGATCCTGGGCGTGGAGCGATTCGGCGACATGAACTTCGCGCACATGGTGAAGGCGGGCGAAGCCATGGGACTTCCGCGGAAAGCCGCCGCGAATCTACTCGAACTGCAGCGGTCGGCGATCCTGGACGAGGCGCAACAGCTGCTCAACCAGGTGGACGCCGAAAACGCCCAGTTGTTGAAACACTCCCCGGACCTGGATGCCACGCTCGCCGACGAGATGCGCTGTTTGCGTGCGATCACCCACAACGTCGTCAAGGAAATGGCCGAGCGGCTGTCGCCGCGCTGAGTCCGGTCGCCAGCAACGGCGCTGCATCGCCGCCCGCCGCGGCTTCTCGCAGGAAGCCGACTCCGCTTCTTCGGAGCAGCGCTGCATCGTCCAATCGTCGCGTGGGCGATCGGACTCCAGCCCCTGCGCTGCATCGAGTGAACCTCGCCATCCCAGCTACGCCCCCCCCCCCCCGCATCACTGTTCGAAGGCGGCCACGGCACCCGAAATCGCGCGCGGGCATAAAAAAAGCCCGCTTCTGCTGGGAGACGCGGGCCGAGTTCCGAGGCGAGACGGATGTTCGGCTCAGAACGGGATATCGTCGTCCGCGAAATCGTCCATCGGCGCGGACTGCTGCGGCGCCGGCTGCTGCCGGCGCGGCGCATAATCCTGGCCACCGCCGCCCTGCGCGCCGCCGCCCTGGTTCGGGCGTTCCTGGCGCGGCGCGGCAGCACGCTGCGGGCGATCGCCGCCCATGCCGGCACCACCACCGCCGCCTTCGCGGCCGCCCAGCATCTGCATCTCGTCGGCGACGATGTCGGTGGAGTACTTCTCCACGCCGTCCTGGCCGGTGTACTTGTCGTAGCGGATCGAGCCTTCGACATAGACCGAGCTGCCCTTGCGCAGGTACTCGCCGGCGATCTCGCCGAGCTTGCCGAAGAACACCACGCGGTGCCATTCGGTGCGCTCCTGCTGGTTGCCGTCCTTGTCCTTGCGCACGCTGGTGGTGGCCAGGCTGATGCGGGTGATCGCCATGCCGGCCTGGGTGTACTTGGTGTCGGGGTCGTTGCCGAGGTTGCCGACGAGGATGACTTTGTTGATGCCGCGGGCCATGGAATTCTTCCGTTCGGGATGGTGAACCCGCTCGGGCGCGGGCATGTCGGATAGGGTTGCCAGTTCGGGAACGGGCGATGACAGTGAATTATAACGGGCTGGCGGCGGATATCAGCCCGGCCCCGGTTCAGGCGTAGGACTTGCCCGCACCGGCGGGCCTATAATCCCTGCATTCCTCCTAGTCCGACCGCATGAGCCTCGCCGAAGACCTCCGCCCCGCCCTGGGGCTGCCTCAGATCCAGGCGCTGGCCGCGCCCGACATGAGTGCCGCCGATGCGCTGATCCGCCGCCGCCTGGCCTCGGACGTGATGCTGATCAACCAGATCGCCGAGCATATCGTCTCCGCCGGCGGCAAGCGCCTGCGGCCGATGCTGGTGATGCTGGCCGGGCGCGCCTGCGCCGGCGGCGGACCGGTGCACCACCAGTTGGCGGTGATCGTCGAATTCATCCACACCTCGACCCTGCTGCACGACGACGTGGTCGACGAATCGGACCTGCGCCGCGGCCGCAGCACCGCCAATGCGCTGTGGGGCAACGCGCCCAGCGTGCTGGTCGGCGATTTCCTGTACTCGCGCAGCTTCCAGCTGATGGTCGAGCTGGACGACATGCAGGTGATGCGGCTGCTCGCAGACACCACCAACCGCATCGCCGAGGGCGAGGTGCTGCAGCTGTTGCATGTGCACAACCCGGATACCGACGAGGCCGCGTACCTGCGGGTGATCGAGCGCAAGACCGCGGTGCTGTTCGCCGCCGGCACCCGGCTCGGGGCGATGGCCTCGGGCGCGTCAGAAGACGTGCAGCAGCGCCTGTACGACTACGGCATGCACCTGGGCTATGCGTTCCAGATCGCCGACGACGTGCTCGACTACACCGCCGACGCCGCCGACCTGGGCAAGAACCTGGGCGACGACCTGGCCGAAGGCAAGGCCACCCTGCCGCTGATCCACGCGATGGCGCACGCCGACGCTGCCACCCGCCAGCGCCTGCGCCACATCGTCGAACAAGGCGATGCGGAGGCGATGCCGGAAGTGCTGGCGGCGATCCAGGCCAGCGGCGGACTCGACTACAGCCGGCGCCGCGCTGCCGAATACGCCGCCGCCGCCGAACGCGCGCTGGACGGCCTGCCGGAAAGCGAAGCGGTGGCCGCACTGCGCGGGTTGGCGCGTTACGCGGTCGAACGCAGGCATTGATCCGGCGCGCTGTGCGTGCCGGACCGGATGATCAGCCATTCGGCTGTGGAAAGCGGGGATGGGGGATTGGCAGAAGCGGCTTGGTCGCGCCTTTACGATCATGGCATTCGACCGCCGAACGGCTGGTCAGCGCAAATCCCTGACCACAACCCCGGGGGTTGTTGCGCTGAAGGACGGGACCCGCTTTTGCGAATCCCGAATCCTCAATGCCCGATCCCTGCTATTCGCCAAACCGCTCCTCGAAGAAATCATGCAGCATGCGATAGGCACGTTTGGCTGCGCGCGGGCTGTATTGGCAGCCCGGCGGACTGTTGGCGTCGGCCTCGGCGAAGCAATGCACTGCGCCGCTGAAGTTGACGAACTGCCAGTCGGCGCCGGCACCGTTCATTTCCTGCTCAAAGGCGGCGATGTCGTCGCGGCTCACGCTCTTGTCGTCGGCGCCGTTGAGCACCAGCAGCGGCGTCTTCGCGCTGCCTGCGGCGGCCGGTGACGGCGTACTCAGGCCGCCGTGCAGGCTGACCACGCCCGCCAGCGGCGCGCCGGCGCGGACCAGTTCCAGCACGGTGGTGCCGCCGAAGCAGAAGCCGACCGCGCCGATCCGCGCAACGTCCAGCGGCGCCTTGCCGGCCTGCGCCTTCAGCACCTCGACCGCTTTCAATGCACGCGCGCGCAGCGTCGCCGGATCCTTCTTCAGCGCACCGGCGAACTGCCCGGCCTCGGCATCGTTGGCCGGGCGCTTGCCCGTGCCGTAGACGTCGGCCAGCAGCACCACGTAATCGTCGCCGGCGAGCTGCTTGGCTTTTTCGATCGCCGAGGCGTTGACCCCGCGCCAGTTCGGCACCATCACCAGGCCCGGGCGCTTGTCGTTGTCTTCATCGTCGTAGACCAGCACGCCGCTGAAGCTGTCTTTGCCGACCTTCCATTCCACCGGCTTGGCCTGCATTGCGGCCAGCGCCGGCAACGGCAGCGCCAAGGCCAGGCCCAGCAGGCCGATCCACCGCATCGAACGAGTGCGCATCGCGTCTCTCCCATCGGAACCAATCGGCAGTCTAGAACGTTTTCTTCCAGCGATTCGCCCACTTGTGGGAGCGACTTCAGTCGCGACGGGCTTTATCGAGAGTGCCCGTCGCGGCTGAAGCCGCTCCCACAGACCGCATCATCTCGATCGAAACGCTCCAGGCGCGGCGCCGGATAAGCGGCGTGCGCGCCAACCCGATGCAGGAGCAGACGGCTCAGGCGATGCCCAACCCCGGGATCGCGCTGATCGCCTCCTGGTCGAAACCGGCCAGCTCGGCGAAATGGCGGCCGCGCGCCACGTAATCGCGGTAGGCGCCGAAGCTGGGCGCGCCCGGCGACAGCAGCACTACGCCGCCGCCCTCGCCCAGCGCTTCGCGCGCCAACGCCACGGCCGCCGGCAGATCCGCGGCGGCATGCAGGCCGAAGCCGCCGGCCGCGGCCAGCGGCGCAAGCAGCGCGTGGATACGCGGACCGTTGCTGCCCATGGTGACGATCTGCAGCGACGTGCCGTGGCGCATCGCCGTGGCGAAGTCCTGCCAGTCCAGGCCGCGGTCGTGGCCGCCGACCAGCAACGCGATACGGCGCCCGCGGAAGCATTCCAGCGCAGCCAGCGTGGCATGCGGGGTGGTGCTGATCGAGTCGTTGACATAGGCGATGCCATCGCGCTCGCCCAGGGTCTGCAAGCGGTTCGGCAACGGCCGGAACTGCGCCGCGGCCGGCGCCAGCGCCGCCGCGTCCAGACCCAGCGCCTCGATCGCCGCCAGCACCGCGCACAGGTTGCCGCGGTTGTGCCGGCCCGGCAGCGGCACCTGCGCGCTGTCGAACACCGCCACCTCGCCGCGGTGCACGGCAGCGCCGCGCATATGCCAGCCGTCTTCGCGATTGAACCAACGCACCTCGCTATCGGGCAACGCCAGCGCGGCCAGGTGCGGATCGGCGGCGTTGAGCAGCGCGATACGCGGCCGCGCCCGGGTCACCAGCGCCAGCTTGTCTTCGACGTAGCGCGCCTGGCTGCCGTGCCAGTCCAGATGTTCCGGGAACAGGTTCAGCACCAGCGCCAGCTGCGGCCGCGCGCCGCTGCTGACGACGTCGCCGGTCTGGTAGCTGGACAGCTCGATCGCCCAGTACTGCGGCGGCTGCGGCGGCGCCAGCACTTCCAGCAGCGGCAGGCCGATGTTGCCGACCAGGCCGGTACGGTGACCGCCGGCGCGCAGCAGATGCGCCAGCAACGCGGTGCTGGTGCTCTTGCCCTTGGTGCCGGTGATGCACACGCTGCCCGCCACCACGCCGCCGGCACTGGCGTGTTCGGCGAACCACAGCGTGGTACCGCCGATAAAGCGCGTGCCCTGCGCCGCAGCGGCCTGCGCCTCGGGCCGATACGGACTGATCCCGGGCGACTTGATGACCACGTCGAACGCCGCCAGGCGCTCGGCACTGGCCTCGGTCTCGACGCGCAGATCGCGATCATGCAGCTGAGCTACCTCATCTGCCTCGGCAGCCGAACAGAACACCGTCAGCGGCAGCTTTTCCGGGTCCCCGCTCCCCGGTCCCCGGTCCCGCGCGCGCAACGCGCGATACGCCGCCCGCCCCTCGCGGCCCCAGCCCCACAGCGCGACGCGCAAGTCCTCAAGCTGCGAAATTCGCACGCACGCGTTCCCACAGCTCGGCCGGAATGCGGTGCTGCGCGTCCAGCGCCAGCAGCGGTTCCACGCGCAGGTCCTCGCTGTCGAGCTGAGGCTGGATCTCGCGGATGAAACGCGCCACCAGCGCGTCTTCCTTCCATTCCGCACGCGCCGCCAGCGTGGCCATCGCCGCGCGCGATTCGCGGCCCTCGCCGACGCATTCGAACGGCTTGTGGTCCTGGAATTCCAGCAACGCGTCGAAGCCCGGCGCCTGCGCCGCGTCGTCGAGCAGGTTGCGGCCGAAGATCCGCACCAGCCGCGTCTTCGGCATGAACGGCGCCAGCGCCAGGAACACGAAATGGCACTTCGGGCACACCCCGCACCAGCGGTGCGCCGGGCGCTCGCCGAGGATGTGGAAGTTGCGGTTGCAGCTGGAGAAATGCGCGTCGTAATGGTCGTTCTTGGCGAACTGCCGCGCCACCGCCAGTTCCGACAGCGGGCGCAGCAGCGAGTAGTAGCGCAGATCGGCAGCGACGTAGCGCTGCACGTGCGCGCCGAACGCCTGCTCGAACGCCCAGCCCTTGGACCACTGGTGGTTGACCTCGCCGGTGCCTGCGATCTGGCTGCCGTAGCTGGCCGAATGCTCGTTGGAGAACACCACCTGGCCGGCGTCGTGCAGCAACGCGGCGAACACCAGGATCGCCGAGTTCACCGCGGTCACCGGGATATGCCCGTTCCACGCGCCCTGCCGGTTCAGTTCGAACAGCTCCGGCGCCAGCGCGCGGCCGATGTTCAGGGTCGGCAAAGCGGTACGTTCGGCGCAGGCGCGGATCAGCTGCGAGCCGCCGATCCAGGCCACGGTCTGTTCCACGCCGGCCGCGCGCAAGGCCTCGATGCTGACCAGCGAATCCTTGCCACCGCCGATCGCCACCAGCGCTTGCTCCCCCAGGTCCAGCGCCGCCGCGCCCTGCCCGTCCGCCGATGCGCTCGCGGGAAACCGGATCTTGCCGTGCAGATCCAGGCCGTTGCGGTAAGCGAACTCGCCCAGCCCGTGCAGGTACACGCTCTGCAGCAGCGCGGCGGTCGCCGCGTCGATCGCGTAGTCGTCGATGGCGATCTGCGGTGGCACCGCGGCCTTGTAATAGCTGACCCCGGCGATCAGGTGCAGCAGGCGCAGCGCGCGCTGCACCGCCTGCGCGCGCGCCGCGTCCAGCACGAACGGCGCGCCGGGCACGGTGATCGTCTCCACCAGCTCCGGCCCCTGGTCGAACGCATAGACCAGGCGCGCGACACCGCTGTCGGCGTCGAACGCGCAGCGCACGAAACGGAAGGTGGCGATCTGCTGTTTGTCGAAAGCGGTCATGGACTACCTGCAAGAACACGCGTGCGACGCAAGTAACGTCGGCACAGGAAAAATTCGATCATCGAAAACGGCAACGCCGCCCACAGCAACGGCAGGCAGCCGAACAGGAACGCCAGCGAAAACAGCCCCCAGTTCGAGCTGCCCTGCGTGGCATCGGCGGACGCCGCGAACACCACCCCGAGATACAACATTAGCGCCGGAACATAACTGCATGCGCCCAACAGCAGCGTGCGCAACGCCATGCCGCCGGCGCGGCCGCCATGCCGCCGGCGTTGCCAGCGCCAGGCCAGCCATGCACCCATGCCCGCCGCGCTCAGCGACGGCAGCACCCACTTGAGGCTGTCGGTCCACGGCAGGGCGGTACCCGCCTGATCGGCGGCGGTGGCCAACACCATCGCCGCGCCGCCGGCGACGGCGCTGAGCGCGATGAACTCAACCTGCGAGCGCATCGATCGCATCCTCGCGCGGCAGTTCGCGCTGGTTGTAGGTGCTGGCCATCGCGTAGCCGTAGGCGCCGGCATCGGCGATCAGTATCACGTCATCGGCCGCGGTGGCGGCGGGCAGGCGGCGGCGCTTGCCGAACACGTCGCTGGACTCACAGATCGGCCCAACCACGTCGAACACCGTATCGGCGTCGCGGTCCAGGCGGCTCAGGTTGGCCACGTCGTGCCAGGCGTCGTACAGCGCCGGACGCAGCAGCGCGTTCATGCCCGCATCCAGGCCGACACGGCGGATGCCGTCCTTCTCGACCACCTGGGTAGCGCGGGCCAGCAGCACCCCGCATTCGGCGACCAGGTAACGGCCCGGCTCGACCGCCAGGCGGAACGCCGGATGCACCGCCTTGGCTTCGGCCAGGCCCTGCGCCCAGGTGTCCAGATCGAACGGCTCGTCGTCGGCGCTGTACGGAATCGGCAGGCCGCCGCCGATGTCGATGATCTCCACGCTGCCGATGCGGCGCGCGAAGCCGGCCAGCTCGTCGCACATGCGCCGCCAGTGCTGCGCGGTTTCCACGCCGCTGCCCAGGTGCGCATGCACGCCGACGATGCGGATATCCAGCGCGCGCGCAGCCTCGACGAATTCGGCCACCCGCGTCGCCGACAGGCCGAATTTGGATGCCTTGCCGCCGGTATTGACCTTCTCGTGGTGGCCGTCGCCATGGCCCAGGTCGATGCGCAGCCACAGGCTGCGGCCGCGGAACAGCTCCGGCCAGCGCTGCAGCAGCTCGACGTTGTCCACGGTGACGGTCACGCCCAGTGCGAACGCGGCTTCGTACTCGGCCTTCGGCGCGAAGCTGGGGGTGAACAGCACCCGCCGCGGCGACAGCTCAGGCAAGGTGTCGAACACCCGGCGCAGTTCGCCGTGCGAGACGCATTCCAGGCCGAAGCCCTCCGCAACCAGCGTCTCCAGGATCGCCGGGTGCGAATTGGCCTTGATCGCGTAGTAGCGCTGGTCGATCGGCGCGATCGCCTTGAGCGCGCGCGCGCGCGCGCGCAGCGTCGGCAGATGGTAGACATAGCGCGGCGTGCCGGCCTCGGCCAGGCGCAGCAGGTGCTCGCGCTCGGCATGCCACCACGGCGTGGGCCGCGTGCGCACGCTGCCGGTGATCTCGCGCCAGCGCGGGCCGAACACCTCGGTCTCTTCCACCGGCATCGCGCCGCTGTCGATCAGTTCGGCGTGCAGGATCGGCAACAGGCCCTCGGCGTCGGCCTCGTCGATGACGAAGGTCAGGTTCAGATCGTTGGACGACTGCGAGATCATGTGCACACGCTCCTTGCCGAACGTGGCCCACACGTCCGAGAGCTTGTGCAGCAGCGAGCGCATGCCGCGCCCGACCAGGGTGATCGCCGCGCACGGCACGATGATCTTGACCCGGCAGATCTCCGCCAGGTCGGCCGACAGCGCCGCCAGCACATCGGTATTGACCAGGTTCTCGCTCGGGTCCAGCGACACGGTGACGTTGGTCTCGGCCGAACCGATCAGGTCCACCGACAGGCCGTGCTTGGCGAAGCGCGCGAACACGTCGGCCAGGAAGCCGACTTGCTGCCACATGCCGATGCCCTCCATCGACACCAGCACGATGCCGTTGCGGCGGCTGATCGCCTTGACCCCCGGCACGGTGCGCGCGTTGCCGTCGATGCTGGTACCGGGCAGTTCGGGGCGTTCGGTGTCCAGGATCGCCATCGGCACGCCGCCGTCGCGGCACGGCTTGATCGAGCGCGGGTGCAGCACCTTGGCGCCGGTGGTGGCGATTTCCTGCGCTTCGTAATAGTCCAGCCGGGTCAGCAGGCGCGCGTCCGGCACCTCGCGTGGATTGGCGCTGAACATGCCCGGCACATCGGTCCATATCTCCACCCGGCTGGCGCCGAGCAGCGCGCCGAAGTACGCCGCAGAGGTATCCGAGCCGCCGCGGCCGAGGATCGCAGTGCCGCCTTGCTGGTGCCGCGCGATGAAGCCCTGGGTGATCAGCATCCGCGCCGGCTGGGCGACGAAGCGTTCGCGCCAGGCGGTGTCGGCCTGCCACTGGCACGATACCGACAGGCGCTTGGACCACTCGCTCTGGTTCGGCTGCGGCGGCAATGCATCCAGCCACTGGCGCGCATCCATCCAGCCGACATCCAGGCCGCTGGCGCGCAGATAAGCCGCGCCCAGCGTCGAGGACAGCAATTCGCCCTGGCCCAGCACCTCGGCCTGCCAGTCCAGCGTGCGGCTCGCCGCGCGCGGGTCGTCGAGCAGGCCGCGCAGCGCCGCCAGGCGCTCGCCGAGCACGCTGTCCGCATCCAGTTCCAATTCGCCCAGGAAGTCGCGGTGGCGCAGCTCCAGCGCGGCCACGCGCTGCGCGCTGTCGGCGCTGCCGTCGGCGATCGCGGTCAGCTCGTTGGTGACCCCCGACAGCGCCGACACCACCACCAGCACCCGCGCCCCGGTCTCGTCGGCGCGTTTTTTCGCCAGCGTTCCGATCGTATCCCAGCGATGACGACGCGACACCGAGGTGCCGCCGAACTTGAGGACGATCCAGCGATCGACGGGGGGGGAGTAGGACATTTTGTTGTGGGGTCTAGTGGAGGGAAAGAGGCCCGGAACACCGGGCGGAACCTGCGATTCTATGCCAAGCGCCGCACTGCCGGCGCTTGGCCGCACGCTTGTGACGCAGGCACGTCCGCTGCCTGTACCCGGATTGCTAAGCTTCGCGCTCCGCCAAGCCATGCTCCGACGACCATGCCAAAACGCCGTTTCCTGCAGCTCGATGTATTCTCCCCGCGCCCCGGCGCCGGCAATCCGCTGGCGGTGGTGCTGGACGCGCAAGGCCTGGACGCGGCCGCCATGCAGGCGATCGCGCGCTGGACGCGGCTGCCGGAGACCACCTTCGTGTTTCCGGCCACGCAACCGAGCGCCAGCTACGGCATCCGCATGTTCAGTCCGCAGAAGGAAGTGCCGTTCGCCGGCCATCCCAGCATCGGGACCGCGCACGCGGTGCTGGAGGCTGGCATCGCCGCGCCCAGGGACGGCGTCTTCGTACAGGAAGGCATCGCCGGGCTGTTGCCGTTGCGGCTGGTTGCGGACCGTGGTGTGCCCAGCATCGCCATCCGCACACCGCGCGCGCAGGTCGCGGAGATCGCCGATGCCGCCGATCCGCGCCTGAGCGCCGTGCTGGCCGGCTGGCCGCTGGGTGCGCAACCGCCGGTACGCATGGACGGCGGCCGCTGCTGGTGGCTGGTCGAAATCGCCGACGAGGCGGCGCTGCGCAGCCTGGCGCCGGAGTGGGACGCAATCGCCGCCTTGGCCGAAAGTACCGCCAGCATGGGTGTGTTCGCCTACGCACGGGCCAGCGGCCAGGCGTACGAACTGGCCGTGCGTGCCTTCGTCGGCAATGGCCGCCGGTTCGAGGATGCCGCATCGGGCGCCGCCAATGCCGTGCTCGCGGCGTGGCTGGATCATCGCGCCGCGCTACCCGGCCACGATGGCTGCTACCTAGTCAGCCAGGGCCGCGAAGTCGGCCACGACGCGTTGCTGACCCTGAGTGTGGACAACGCCGGCGAGGTCTGGTCCGGCGGCCAGGTGCAGACGGTGATCGACGGACACATCGACTGGCGTTGATGCGCGGATGTGAATCTGTGCCACAACGCCAACATCGGCGACGGGCACGGATCAATGTCCTGCAGCGTCGGCCGCAACCGTCAGAACGGTCGCGGCCGACGGACATGGACGCCGCGCATGAGGCGTGCGCACCGGTCAGTCGGGCAGCACGTCCACGCGGACCCGGATACGGTCGCCGGGACGCTGTGCGCTGCGGGTGTGGTAGTAGCGGCCGCCGTATTCGTAGGTCACGTCGTAGCCGTCCACCCGGTCGTAGCTTTCGCTGCGGTAGGCGACCGGTTCGCAGACCCTGACCGAGCCGGTCTGCACAGTGGTGCGGGAGTTGCTGTCGTAGATCGAGCGCCCGGCCAGGCCGCCGACCATGGTGCCGACCGCGGTGCCGACGAAGCGGCCGTTGCCGCCGCCGACACGGCTGCCCAACAGCGCACCGGCGATGCCGCCGACCACCGTGGCCGCGCTGCGCCCGCCGTCGCTGCCGCGATAGCCGTCGCCGTAATAGCCGCCGCTGCGATAGCCGTTGTCGACGTATTCGCCGGCCGGGCGTTCGTAACAGCGCTCGGTGGTCTCGCGCGGGCCGCGCACCGGCACCAGGATCGGATCGGCCCGCACCACGCGGGCGTACTCGTAGGTGCCGCTGCCCGGATAGCCACGGTCGCGATAATCGTCGTAGCGGCCATAGTCCTGTGCAGCGGCGGAACCGACCACGCCCACGGCGAGCGCGGCGGTCAGAAGACGGGTCGAGAGCTTGTTCATGGCGAAGATTCCAAGCGCGTGGATCGCGCAACTGCATGCTCGGCCCGCGCCAGTGAAACAAGACTGAATTGGGGCCGGCCGGCGGCGCCTGTTTAGCATCGCGACAGCTGTTGTCGCTTGCAGGCGAACCGGCGGGGCCCGCCACGCATCGCAGCTGCAACCATTCCCAGCGCAGTGCGCGAAAGAGCCGCGCCTGCCAGTCGCATGCAGGCACGGCCTGAGCCATTTTCAAGCGACGGCCTGGCGGCGTGCGCCAGGCCGGGCGCTCAGCCCAGTTCCGCTTCCAGGCTGATCGGCACCGCGCTCAGCGCCTTGGAGATCGGGCAGTTCTGCTTGGCGTCGTCGGCCAGCGCGCGGAACTGCGCGGCCTCGATGTTCGGGACCACTGCCTTGAGCTTGAGCCGGATCTGCGACAACTGCGGACCGCCTTCCATCGACAGATCGACCTCGGCGCGCGTGTCCAGTGCTGTCGGCGGGAAGCCCGCTTCGCTGAGCTTGGCCGACAGCGCCATGGTGAAACAGCCGGCATGCGCGGCAGCGATCAGTTCTTCCGGGTTGGTGCCCTTCTCGTCGCCGAAGCGGCTACTGAAGGCATAGCGGGTGTCCTGCAACAGCCCGCTCTGCGGCGTGCTTAGCTGACCCTTGCCGGTCTTGAGATCGCCTTCCCAGTGCGCGGTGGCGTGACGCGAAATACCCATGCGATGCTCCTGCTGGTGGATGAGGCAGGCACCATAGAACAGGCTGCGTTACGGCCTTGTGCGGCGCAACGCGCGCGGTGGCCGGCGCGCGTTGTCGTGCGGGCGCCGCCGGCGACGGCGCGAGCGCCCGGGCGCAGTCCGGCTTGCGCGTTACAGGCAGGACCGGCGGCGGGCGCGCTGCCGTTTTTCCTGCCAAAATCCGCAGGTGCGGCGCGAGAAAACGCTGCGCGGGGCTTTTTCCGCGTCTTTTTGCGCTTTGCCTATTGGCGCGGCGTAGCACATGCCCTACATTTCGCCATGCCGACGGGGTCGGCGCGACCCAACCACCTATCGTTTACGGAATCAGGACATCATGGCAAAGACCGCGAAAAAGGCTGCCCCGAAAAAGGCAGCGAAGAAAGTAGCCACCAAGACCGCCGCCAAGCCGGTCGCGCCCAAGCCGATCAAGGAAGCGCTGAGCAAGTCGGCACTGGTCGCCCACATCGCCGAAGCCAGCGGCGTCGTCGCCAAGGACGTGCGCGCGGTGATGGCGTCGCTCGAGCACGCCGTGGCCGGCTCGGTCAGCAAGAAGGGCGCCGGTTCGTTCACCCTGCCGGGCCTGCTCAAGATCACCTCGGTCAGCGTGCCCGCCAAGCCGAAGCGCAAGGGCATCAACCCGTTCACCAAGGAAGAGCAGTGGTTCGCCGCCAAGCCGGCCACCACCAAGCTGAAGGTGCGCCCGCTGAAGAAGCTCAAGGACGCCGCGCTCTGAGCAGCGTCGCCTGACTCAGGCAAGCACACCTGACGAGACGGCCCTGGCCGTCTCGTTTTTTTTGCGCGCTCGCCGCCGCACGCAGCGGGATTGACAGGCCGCTAAGACGATGCCCGCTATACCTGTGGCTCCACACGACAGGAATGCGTGCATGAAGCTACAGGGCTTTCTCGACCAACTGCTGCAGTCGGCGCAGGGCGCCGCCGGCCAGGCCATGGCCAGGACCGGCACGTCCGCCCCCGCGGGATCGCCCGCCAGGAGCGGCGGCCTCGGCGGCATGCTCAACGCCGACTTCGGCAAGGGCGCCCTGAGCGGCGGCGCGCTCGGCCTGCTGCTGGGCAAGAACCGCACCACCCGCAAGCTGGCGACCTACGGCGGCCTGGCCGCAATCGGGGTGATGGCCTATCGCGCCTACGGCGACTACAAGCGCCAGCAGCTCGGCGCCGTCGCGCCGGAAGAACCGCAGACCCTGGACCGGCTGCCGCCGCTGGAGGTGGAACAGCACAGCCAGGCGGTGCTGCGCGCGCTGGTCGCCGCGGCCAAGGCCGACGGCCACATCGACACCCGCGAACGCGAGTTGATCGAAGGCGAGTTCACCCGCCTCAACGGCGACCAGGACGTGCAGCGCTGGCTGCATGCGGAACTGGAGAAGCCGCTGGATCCGGCCGAAGTGGCGCAGGCCGCAACCACGCCGGAGATCGCCTCGGAGATGTACCTGGCCAGCCTGCTCGCCGCCGACGCGCAGAGCTTCATGGAACGCAGTTACCTGGACGAGCTGGCGCGCCAGCTCGGCATCGACGACAACCTGAAGCAACACCTGCAACGGCAAGCCGCAGCGCACGCAGGCTGAGTGCGATGTCGGCCGCGCCGCCCTCGCCTGCGCGGCGGCTGCGCCGCTGGCTGCTGCGCGCCGCAGCGCTGGCCTGCACGGCGCTGGCGCTGGCATGGGCCTGGCAGCAACCCTGGACGCTGCGCGCGCGGGCCGGCTGGGAACTGGCACGGCAACCGCCGCCGACCGCGTTGCGGATGCCGGTGCAGGGCGTAGATCCGCGCAACATCGCCGCCACCTTCGGCGCGCCACGCGGCCGCGATCGCCAGCACGCCGGCGTGGACATCTTCGCCAGCCGCGGCACACCGGTACTGTCCGCCACTCGCGGCATCGTCGTCGCAGTCGCCGAGCGCGGCCTCGGCGGCCGCCAGGTCTGGGTGATGGGCCCGGCCCGCCAGCGCCATTACTACGCGCATCTGCAGGACTGGGCGACGGGCCTGCAGGTCGGCGACCTGGTCGAGGCCGGCGACCCGCTCGGCAGCGTCGGCGACAGCGGCAATGCGCGCGGCACGCCGCCGCATCTGCACTACGGCGTCTATGCCGAAGGCGGCGCCTACGATCCATTGCCGCTGCTGCGCGCGGCGCGCTGAACACAGACGCTGGAACAGAGCGTCGCGGCCATCCCTATCGTGATCGCGGCAAACGCGGCTTATCGTGGGCTTGTCCACCCGCCGTGCGCACGCTCATGACCGCCTCGCAACGCTACCGCATCACCGTCACGCCGATCGAAGCCGACGGGCTGCAATGCCAAGGGCGCTGCACCATCGAATTCGAGGCCCGCTGCCGCCAGGACTGGATGCGCCTGCTCGAAGCGGCGCAGCGTCATCCCGGCCTGCAGGGCGACGAGCGCGCCGCGCTGACCATCGGGACGCAGTTGCTGCGCGGACTCAGCGAGCGCAGCCACAGCGAAGCGCAGGCGCTGCTCGCACCACTGCGCCCGAGCCTGGATGCGATCCTGGCGCGGCTGGCGCCGAGCGGCGCCTGACGCGATCGGGTCAAATCGCATCGCGCGACGGTCCGCCCCCCTTCCGCTAATCGCGCATTCACCCGCTGCGGTTACTGTTAAACCCTGACTCTGCCAAGGCACCACATCCCATGAAGCTTCGCTTGCCGACCTTGCGCGCCGTCGCGCTGCTCGCGTTCCTCGCCGCCGCGACGCAGCTGCAGGCCCAGCCGATGATCCAGGGCAAGCAGGTCAGCGTCGGCGCCGCCGATGTGCAGCAGTACCTGGATGGCAGCTTCCCGCAGACGCACAAGGCGCTCGGCGGCCTGGTGAAGATGACCATCCGCGATCCCAAGCTATCGCTGCCGCCGGGCGACCGGCTGAAGATGCAGTTCGACCTGAACATGGCCACCGGCGGTGGCGCGCCGACGCCGCTCGGCACGGTGCTGCTGACCAGCGGGCTGCGCTACGAGCAGCAGACCCAGAGCTTCCACCTGCAGGCGCCGACCATCGACGACTTCCGCCCGGCCGCCAACGGCGGCAAGCTCGACGCCAACACCCGCGAACTGCTCAACGTGTGGCTGAGCGACTACGCGCGCAAGGAACCGATCTACAAGCTGGATCCGGCGCTGGCCGCGGTGATGGGCAACGTGCAGATCGAATCGGCGGCGGTGGAGAATGGCAAGCTGGTGGTGCACTTCAATCAGGACATCGACAAGTTGGTGCCGGCCGGCGCGTTGTCGGGGCAGTGATGTCGGGTTGCACGGCTTGATGCAGCACGTTGAACGCACGGTTGCATTTCGAGGGCTGTCGCAACCGGCATTCAGATAAAAGAACGGCGGCCCGGAGGCCGCCGTTCTTTGTTGCAGAAAGTTTTTCGTTGCAGAAACTGGCGCCGCACTCAGCCCATTGCCTTGGCCAGCGCCGCGGCGAACGCGGGAATATCGTCCGGCTTGCGGCTGGTGATCAGATTGCCGTCCACCACCACTTGCGCGTCCTGCCAGCGCGCGCCGGCGTTGCTCAGGTCGGTCTTCAGCGATGGCCACGAGGTCACCTGCTTGTCGCGCACCAGGCCGCTTTCGGCCAGCAGCCAGGGGCCGTGGCAGATCGCCGCAACAGGCTTGTCGGCGCTGGCGAACGACTGAATGAGACCGATCGCGGAGGCTTCCGTGCGCAGCTTGTCCGGATTGATCACCCCGCCGGGCAGCAGCAACGCGTGGTAGTCGCCGGCATCGGCCTGGGCCAGGCGCTTGTCGACCGGCACGCTGTCGCCCCAGTCCTGCTTGCTCCAACCGCGGATGCTGGACGCGTCACCGGGCGCGATCACATCGACCTGCGCGCCCCACGATTCCAGCAGGCGCTTGGGTTCCTGCAATTCGGACTGCTCGAAACCGTCGGTGGCCAGGACGGCGACGCGCTTGCCGGACAGGGAAAATGCTGTGCGCATGGGAGGCTCATCTACAGGGGGAACGTCACCGTAGGAGCGCCGCGGTTGCAGCGTCGTGAGCCGCGTGTCTAGGCCACGTGCAGGCGCGTGCTCAGCGCTTTGGCTGCAGCATGGTGCCGGTACAGTTCTTCGACCCGCAGCGGCATTCCCAGATCTTCTTCAGCCGCGGCGTGTGCCGTTCGCCCAGGGTGATGCCGTAGTTGTAGGTCAGTTCCTCGCCCGGCTTGATGTCGCGCAGCGCCTCGATCACCACCTTGTCCCGGCGCCGGTCGTCGCCTTCGGCCTCGACGATCACCGCTTCGCAGTTCGGCGCGCAGCTGTGGTTGATCCAGCGCGCGTCGTTGCCTTCGTAGTTGGCGTCGATCACGTAGTCGTCGCTGAGCGTGAACAGGAAGGTGTGTCCGGTCTCGACATCGCCAGCCTCGTCGCGATCCACGTCGGCATGGGTGCGGCGCCGGCCCTTGTACTCGATGACCCGCTCGCCTTTCTTGAGCGGCAGCGCGGCGAACACGCCATTGCCATGGATGCGGGACTTGCGGGCTGCGATCTTGCGGGGCATGCGGCGATCCGGAACGGGAAAGCGCTGATTCTGGCGCACATCGGCGGCGATCCCAAGCCCCGAGGCTCACCGTTGACGGCCGCGTCGGCGGCGCCGATCGCCGCGATGGCGAAAAACATGAACGCGCGGCTTGGACGCCGGCACCGCAAAAGCGTACAATTTCGGTCCGCATTGAATTCCGGCCCTTGCCCCATGCTCCGCGTCACCAAGCTGACCGATTACGCCACCGTCGTGCTGACCGTGCTCGCCGCGCGTCCGGGCGAGGTGCTGAGCGCGACCGAACTGGCCGAGCAGTCCGGTCTGGAGCCGCCCACCGTCAGCAAGCTGCTCAAGCCGCTGGCCCAGGCCGGGCTGGTCGAAGGCCTGCGCGGCGTGCACGGCGGCTACCGGCTGGCGCAGCCGGCCGATGCCATCACCCTGATCCAGATCGTCGAGGCGATGGAAGGCCCGCTGGCGATCACCGAATGCAGCCAGGACCACAGCCAGTGCGGCATCGCGCAGAAATGCGGCGTGCGCTCCAACTGGCGGCTGATCAACGACGTGGTCGCCGACGCGCTGCGCGGCGTGACCCTGGCGCAGATGCTGCACCCGCTTCCCTCTTCCGGCGAAACCAGACGGCGTCCAATCGCCGTGCAGTTCGCGACCACCTGACCTGTAGGCAGCCCCATGGCCACCGAAAACGCTGAAATCCTGGAACGGCTGGGACGTCGCTACGACGCCGGCTTCATCACCGACATCGAATCCGATGCGTTCCTGCCCGGCTTGAACGAAGACGTCGTGCGCGCCCTGTCCGTCAAAAAAGAAGAACCGGAGTGGATGACCGAATGGCGCCTGGCCGCCTACCGGCACTGGCTGAAGATGCCGATGCCGCACTGGGCCAAGCTCAACATCGCGCCGATCGATTTCCAGGCGCTGAGCTACTACTCCGCGCCGAAGGGTCCGAAGTACGCCTCGCTGGACGACGTGCCCAAGGAACTGCTGGACACCTACGACAAGCTCGGCGTGCCGCTGCACGAGCGCGCCCGGCTGGCCGGCGTGGCGGTGGACGCGGTGTTCGACTCGGTCTCGGTCGGCACCACCTTCCGCAAGGAACTGGCCGAGAAGGGCGTGATCTTCTGCTCGATGTCCGAGGCGATCAAGGAACATCCGGAGATCGTCAAGCAATACCTGGGCAGCGTGGTGCCGGTCGGCGACAACTACTTCGCCGCGCTCAATTCGGCGGTGTTCTCCGACGGCAGCTTCGTGTTCATTCCCAAGGGCGTGCGCTGCCCGATGGAACTGAGCACCTATTTCCGCATCAACGCCGGCCACACCGGCCAGTTCGAGCGTACCTTGATCGTGTGCGAGGACAAGGCCTACGTGTCCTACCTGGAAGGCTGCACCGCGCCGATGCGCGACGAGAACCAGCTGCATGCGGCAGTGGTCGAGCTGGTGGTACTGGAAGACGCGGAGATCAAGTATTCGACGGTGCAGAACTGGTACCCGGGCGACGAGAACGGCGTCGGTGGCATCTATAACTTCGTGACCAAGCGCGGCGAATGCCGCGGCGCGCGCAGCAAGATCACCTGGACCCAGGTCGAGACCGGCTCGGCGATCACCTGGAAGTACCCCTCGTGCGTGCTGCTCGGCGACGACTCGGTCGGCGAGTTCCACTCGGTAGCGCTGACCCATCACCGCCAGCAGGCCGATACCGGCACCAAGATGATCCACATCGGCAAGCGCACCAAGAGCAAGATCGTCAGCAAGGGCATCAGCGCCGGCCGCGGCCAAAACACCTACCGCGGCCTGGTCAAAGTGGAGCGCAGCGCCGAGGGCGCGCGTAACTACACCCAGTGCGATTCGCTGCTGATCGGCAAGCAGTGCGGCGCACACACCTTCCCGTACATCGAGGTCAAGCATCCCACCGCCACGGTCGAGCACGAGGCCACCACCTCCAAGATCAGCGACGACCAGCTGTTCTACTGTCGCGCCCGCGGCATCGACCAGGAAAACGCGGTGTCGATGATCGTCGACGGCTTCTGCAAGCAGGTGTTCCGCGAACTGCCGATGGAATTCGCGGTGGAAGCCAAGAAGCTGCTGGAAGTGTCGCTGGAAGGCTCGGTCGGCTGACGCCTTACCCTTCTCCCTACGGGAGAAGGTGGCGCGAAGCGCCGGATGAGGGTACGGGCGAAGCCTCGCGCCCCCGAACTCCACGAGACGCTTCGCCAGCACCCTCACCCCAACCCCTCTCTCCCGGCGTGAGAGGGGCTACACAAGAATTCTGACGGACCATCTGCATGCTCACTATCGAAAACCTCCACGCTTCCGTCGCCGGCAAGGACATCCTCAAGGGCTTGTCGCTGCAGGTGCAGCCCGGCCAGGTGCACGCCATCATGGGGCCCAACGGCGCCGGCAAATCCACGCTGGGCAACATCCTCGCCGGCCGCGACGGCTATGAGGTGACGCAGGGCAGCGTGCGCTTCGAAGACCGCGACCTGCTCGAGCTGGAACCGGAAGAACGCGCCGCCGCCGGCCTGTTCCTGGCCTTCCAGTACCCGGTGGAAATCCCCGGCGTGAACAACACCTACTTCCTGCGCGCCGCGCTCAACGCACAGCGCAAGGCGCGCGGCGAGGCCGAACTGGATTCGATGCAGTTCCTGAAGCTGGTGCGGCAGAAGCTCGCCGTGCTGCACCTGAAGGACGAGCTGCTGCACCGCGGCGTCAACGAAGGTTTCTCCGGCGGCGAGAAGAAGCGCAACGAGATCTTCCAGCTGGCGGTGCTGGAGCCGAAGCTGGCGATCCTGGACGAGACCGACAGCGGTCTGGACATCGACGCGCTGAAGACCGTCGCCGAAGGCGTCAACGCGCTGCGTTCGCCCGAGCGCGCGTTCCTGGTCATCACCCACTACCAGCGCCTGCTCGACTACATCAAACCGGACGTGGTGCATGTGCTGGCCGACGGCCGCATCGTGCAGAGCGGCGGCCCGGAACTGGCGCTGGAACTGGAAGCGCATGGCTACGCATGGTTGAAGGACCGTGTGGCGCCGGAGGCGACGGTCCGATGAGCGCCCTGCTCGACTCCCTGGCCGCCGCCTTCCACGGCGACGGCGCGCGCCGCGCGCCGCTGGAACAGGCGCTGCGCGACGGCCTGCCCGGCCCGCGCAGCGAGGCGTGGAAGTACACCTCGCTGCGTGCGCTGGAGCGGCGCAGCTTCAGCCCGGCGCCGAGCGCGGCGCCAGCCGTGGATGCGGCCATCGTCGACGGCATTCCCGCGCCGCGGCTGGTGTTCGTCAACGGCCGCGGCAGCGATGCGCTGTCGGACCTGGCCGGCCTGCCGGCCGGCGTCGAGCTGCAGCGGCTGTCCACGATCCTGCGCAGCGGCGACGACGCGATGCGCTTCCTCGGCCGCCGCTTCGAGCGCAGCGACGAAGTGTTCGCCCAGCTCAACGCCGCGCTGGCCGACGAAGGCTGCGTGTTGCGCGTGGATGCCGGGGTGCAGGTCGCGGTGCCGCTGCATCTGGTGTTCGTGTCCACCACCGGCGCCGGCGACCACGCCTGGCACCACCGCCACCTGATCGAACTGCGCCAGGACGCGGCGCTGTCGCTGGTCGAGCATCACCTGCACCTGGGCGAGGCCGCGCACCTGAGCAACACCCTGGCGCACGTGCACCTGGCCGCCGGCGCGCAACTGACCCACGCGCGGGTGCAGGCGGATGGGTCCGGCGTCACCGCGCTGCTGCGCACCGACGCGGTGCTGGCGCGCGACGCGCAGTACCGGCGCATCGACCTGGAGTTGGGCGGCGCGCTGTCGCGGCACGAGCTCAACGTGCGCCTGGAAGGCGACAACGCGCGGCTCATCGCCAACGGCGTGCTGCTCGGCAATGGCCGCCGCCAGATCGACACCCGCCTGGGCATCGAGCACATCGCCCGCGACACCGCCTGCGAACTGCTATGGCGCGGCGTGGCCGCGGCGCGCAGCCGGGTGGTGTTCCATGGCGGTATCCACATCCGCCAGGGCGCCGACGGCAGCGATGCTAACCTGTCGAACAAGAACCTGCTGCTGTCAGCCGACGCCGAGATCGACACCCAGCCGGTGCTGGTGATCGACGCCGACGAGGTCAAGGCCGCGCATGGCGCCACTGTCGGCCAGCTCGACGCCAATGCGCTGTTCTACCTGCGTTCGCGCGGGTTGCCGCGCGAACGCGCGCAGCAACTGCTGACCGCCGCATTCTGCCGCGAACCGCTGCGCGTGCTGGATGCGGGGCTAAGCGAGTTCCTGGTCGCGCGCCTGGACCAAGCGCTCGCCGCCGCGGGTGTGGCATGAGCAGCGTGGCCCCGCACGCCACGGCGCCGCAGCAGGCACCGGACTGGGACAAGATCCGCAGCGATTTCCCGCTGCTGATGCGCCAGGTGCACGGCAAGCCGCTGATCTATTTCGACAACGCCAACACCGGGCAGAAGCCACTGCAGGTGATCGCAGCGCTGGACGAGTTCTACCGCCGCTACAACGCCAACGTCAGCCGCGCGGTACACGCGCTCGGCACCGAGGCCACCGATGCCTACGAGGGCGCGCGCACCAAGCTGGCGCGCTTCCTCAACGTGCGCGCCGACGAACTGGTGCTGTGCAGCGGCACCACCTTCGCGATCAATCTGGTGGCCTATTCGTGGGCGCTGCCGCGGCTGAAGGCCGGCGACAGCATCCTGGTGTCGCGGATGGAGCATCACGCCAACATCGTGCCGTGGCAGCTGGTCGCGCAACGCACCGGCGCCAGCATCAAGGTCGCCGAGATCACTGCCGACGGTGCGCTGGACCTGGACGCGCTGCGCAAGGCGATGACCGCGGACGTGAAGCTGCTGGCGCTGACCCACGTATCCAACGTGCTGGGTACGGTCAATCCGGTGCGCGAGATCTGCCGCGAGGCGCGCAAGCGCGGCATCGTCAGCGTCATCGACGGCTCACAGGCCGCGCCGCACCGCACCCTGGACGTGGCCGCGATCGGCTGCGACTTCTACGCCATCACCGGGCACAAGATGTGCGGCCCCACCGGCACCGGCGCGCTGTGGGCGCGGCGCGAGCACCTGCAGGCGATGCCGCCGTTCATCGGCGGCGGCGAGATGATCAAGGAAGTCAGCTTCGACGGCACCGTGTTCAACGACCCGCCGCACAAATTCGAGGCCGGCACCCCGAACATCGCCGGCTTCGTCGGCCTGGGCGCGGCGGTGGACTACCTCAGCGCGCTGGGCCTGCAGCACGTGGAAGCGCGCGAGGCCGAACTGCTGGCGCATTTCACCGAGGAACTGCAGAAGATCGACGGCCTGCGCATCTTCGGCACCGCGCCCGGCAAGGCCGCGGTGGTGTCGTTCCTGGTCGAGGGCGCGCACGCCCACGACCTGGCCACGCTGCTGGACCTGGAAGGCGTGGCGATCCGCTCCGGCCAGCACTGCGCGCACCCGCTGCTGCAGTTCTATGGCGTCGCCGCCACCTGTCGCGCCTCGCTGGCGTTCTACAACACGCATGCGGAGATCGAGCGCTTCGTGGCGGCGTTGCTGAAGGTGAGGAAGTTGTTGGGGTGAGTTGTTTCGGGACCGGGGACAGGGGACCCGGAAAAGCGAAAGCGTTCATGACCTGCATTTGACTTTCCGGGTCCCTGGTCCCCGGTCCCGATCCACTCCGGCTAAAATCGACCGATGCCCCACCCCCTCACTTTTCGCCCCGCCACCGTCGCCGATCTCGACGCGATCGCCGCCCTGGTCACCTCGGCCTATCGCGGCGACAGCAGCCGCGTCGGCTGGACCACCGAGGCCGATCTGCTCGACGGCAACCGCATCGATCGCGAGCTGCTGCGCGCCGACATCCTGCGCCCGCGCAGCCTGGTGCTGCTGGCCGAGCGCGACGGCGAGCTGATCGCCTGCGCGCACATCGCCGACGACGACGGCGCCGGCTATTTCGGCATGTTCTCGGTGCAGCCGCAGGCGCAGGGCGGCGGGCTGGGCAAGACCGTGCTGACCGAGGCAGAGCGCATCGCCTGGCAGGAATGGCGGTTGCCGGTGATGCGGATGACGGTGATCGACCTGCGCGAGGAACTGATCGCGTTCTACGAGCGCCGCGGTTACCGCCGCACCGGGATCAAGACACCTTTCCCCTACGGCGACGCGCGCTTCGGCGCGCCCAGACGCAACGATCTGCGCTTCGAGCTGCTGGAGAAGCCGCTGGGGAGCGCTGCATGAGCGAGACCTGGACCTTCGTCTGCGCCGACGGCGCGCTGCTGCCGGGCGAGACCGCCACGGTGTGGGACGAGGTCACCGCCACCCCGATCGTGGTATTCAACCTCGATGGCGTCTTCTACGCGCTGGAAGACCGCTGCAGCCACGAGGACTACGAGCTGTCCCCCGGCAGCTTCGATGCCACCACAGGCAGCATCGAATGCGTGCTGCACGGCGCCCGCTTCGACGTGCGCGACGGCCGCCCGCTGTGCGCACCGGCCTATAGCCCGGTGCCGAAATTCCCGGTGAAGTGCCAACACGGCGGCCTCTGGACCCGCGATGACCGCGGCTGAGCGCAGCGCTGCATCTACGCATAAATAACTTATTTATCAAACACCTATAATGAAAGACAGCAGCTAACCGCGGCCGCGGGAAGCCGATGGCGGACGCCGCCGTGTCACGCAATTTCACGAAAGATATTGCAAATAATTCGCATTTGCGCGGAAATAGATGTGATGTCCGCGTTAAGCGGCCAGCGGCAGCCGGTCCATCCGGCCACCCTCCGACCTTCTCACGCAGTTCCCTGTCCTTGCGGACACGGCAGCGGCGTGCGCGGCGGACTGCCCCTCCATCCTGCATAGCCGAACCGTCCATGACCTCCCCGATCAAGAGCCGCAAGCACGCCGTTTCCCACCAGGCGTCCGCGCACACCCTCACCGCCGCCGCGCTGCTCAGCGGTCTGAGCCTGCTGTCCTCTCCCGCGCTCGCCGCCGATCCCGATGCTGCCGCCATCGACCCGCCCACCACCCTCGGCAAGGTCGACGTGGAAGCGCAGCGTGCCAAGCGCTACCTGGTGGAAGCGCCGGACTCGCCCAAGTTCACCCAGCCGCTGATCGACACCCCGCAGACGATCAACGTGATCAGCAAGGAACTGTTCAACGAACAGGGCGCCACCACGCTGACCGAGGCGCTGCGCAACAGCCCGGGCGTGGGCACCTTCTACGTGGGCGAGAACGGCACCACCACCACCGGCGATGCGATCTACATGCGCGGCTTCGACAGCTCCAGCAGCATCTTCGTCGACGGCGTGCGCGACCTGGGCTCGATCTCGCGCGACGTGTTCAACATCGAGCAGATCGAGGTCGAGAAGGGCCCGGCCGGCACCGACAACGGCCGCAGCGCGCCGACCGGCGCGATCGACCTGGTGACCAAGCAGGCGAACCTGAACGATACGGTCAGCGGCGCGCTGTCCGGGGGCAGCGACAACCAGCGCCGCCTGACCGCGGACTGGAACCAGTCCCTGGGCGCCAGCAGCGCGCTGCGGCTGAACGTGATGGGCCAGGACAGCGATGCGCTCGGCCGCGACCACGTCAACAACAAGCGCTGGGGCCTGGCCTCGTCGCTGGTGTTCGGCCTCGGCAGCGACACCCGCTACTACCTCGACCTGCTGTACGTGAAGCAGGACAACATACCCGACGGCGGCGTGGCCAGCATCGGCCTGCCCGGCTACACCTCGCCCGATCCGGCGCGTCCGTGGCTGAGCAACGCCCCGCGCGTGGACAGCGAGAACTTCTACGGCACCCGCTACGACCACGACGACGTGACCGCGAAGATGGCGACGTTCCGCTTCGAGCACGACGTCTCCGACACGGTCAAGCTGACCAACACCGCGCGCTGGGGCCGCAACGAACAGGACTACCTGCTGTTCGCGTTCATGCCCAACACCGCCAACCTGCGCACGCCCAACCCCGCCGACACCTCGACCTGGACGGTGGCGCGCAGCCTGCCCACGTTCAAGGACCAGCAGTACACCATCCTCACCGACCAGCTGAACCTGCGCGTGGACTTCGCCACCGGCGCGGTGCGGCACACCCTCAGCACCGGCGTGGAAGCCGCGCGCGAGGAGCTGCAGAGCTGGGGTCACAACATCGTCGGCCGCGCCGCCTGGCTGGCCGCCAACCCGGCCAACGTCTACGCCCCAGACTGGAATACCACGCCGCTGTTCACCGCGCGCAACGGCGCGCACAGCAAGGGCAGCACCACCACATTCTCGGCCTACGCCTTCGACACACTGAAGTTCGGCGACAGCGTCCTGGTCACCGCCGGCGTGCGCGCCGACCACTACAAGACCGACTTCAACAGCCTGACCTGCACCACCGCCACCTCCACCGCGGTGCCCTGCACCACCGCGGTCGGCGTGAACGCGGACATCTCCGATACATTGTTCAGCTGGAAGCTCGGCGCGGTCTACAAGGCAGCCGAGAACGTCAGCCTGTACGCCAACTACGCGATCTCGCAGCAGCCTCCGGGCGGCAGTTCGCTGGAACTGAGCGCATCGGCCAACAACGCCAACAACCCCCGCTTCGACCCGCAGAAGGCCAGAACCGCCGAAGTCGGCAGCAAGTGGAACTTCCTGGACGACAGCCTGTTCGTGACCATGGCGCTGTTCCGCACCGACGTCAGCAACGAGATCGCGCAGGGCAGCGACGGGCTCTACTACCAGACCGGCGAGAAGCAGGTGCAGGGCGTGGAGCTGTCGGCGGTCGGCAAGCTCAGCGACAACTGGTCGATCTCCACCGGCTACACCAAGCTCGACGCACAGGTGCAGCAAGGCGCCAAGGTGTCGCAGGACGGCAGCATGGACCTGGCCTACACCCCTGACAGCGCATTCACCGCGTGGACCACCTACACCCTGCCGTTCGGCCTGAGCGTCGGCGGCGGCGCCCGCTACTCCGGCGCGATGAAGCGCGGCAGCGACAGCGCGGTGGGCACGCCGGCCCTGGTGAAGTCGTATACGGTATGGGATGCGGTGCTGATCTACCCGATCAACGACCACTTCGATCTGCGCCTGAACGTGTACAACGTGTTCGACAAGGAGTATGTCGCGGCCATCAACAAGAGCGGCTTCCGCTACACGCCGGGCGCGCCGCGCTCGGCGATGCTGAGCGCCGAACTCAAGTTCTGACCGCGGCGGCGTCCTCCATCCACGCGCCGCGGCCGCCTTCAGCCGAAGGCGGCCGCGGCCGGAGCACCCCATGCTGCTGCACATCCCCGATATCCTCAGCGCCGACGAAGTCGCGCGCTTGCGCCAGGCGCTGGCCGGCGCCGACTGGACCGACGGCCGCGAGACGGTCGGCGCCCAGGGCGCGCAGGTCAAGCGCAACCTGCAACTGCCCGACGCCGCGCCGCTCAAGCACGAACTCGGCCAGGCGGTGCTCAACGCGCTGGCGCGCAGCCCGCTGTATTTCGCCGCCGCGCTGCCGCTGCGCACGATCCCGCCGCGCTTCAATCGCTACGAAGGCGGCGGCGAGTACGGCTTCCACGTCGATGGCGCGGTGATGACCCAGGCCGCCAACGCCACGCAGCCGGCGCTGACCCTGCGCACCGACCTGTCCTGCACCTTGTTCCTGTCCGCGCCGGAGGAGTACGACGGCGGCGAACTGGTGATCAGCGACACCTACGGCGAGCACGAGGTGAAGTTGCCGGCCGGCGACCTGATCCTGTATCCGTCCAGCAGCCTGCACCGCGTGCTGCCGGTCACCCGCGGCGCGCGCCTGGCTGCGTTCTTCTGGGTGCAGAGCCTGGTGCGCGACGCCGGCCGGCGCCAGTCGCTGTTCGAGCTGGACACGGCGATCCAGGCGCTGACCGCCACCAAGGCCGATGCCGCGGCGCTGCTGCGGCTGAGCAACGTCTACCACAACCTGCTGCGCGACTGGTCCGAAACCTGAGCCGGGCGGTGAACACGGTCGGCGTCGCTGCGTCGATGTTGCGACCTCGGTGTCTCCGGCGTCGCGCACGTGGCAGCAGCCCTGCCGCAATTGCGACTAATTCTCATTTATGTAGAATGCAGTTCGCCCCGCCTCTGCGACTGCCGCATTGTCCGATTCCCCCTCTCACGATCTGGTCACGGCGCAGCAGCGCCGCGGCTTCTGGCTGCGCACACTGCACCAGTGGCACTGGATCAGCGCAGCGCTGTGCCTGATCGGCATGCTGGTGTTCGCCGCGACCGGACTCACCCTCAACCACGCCGCGCGCATCGAGGCCAGGCCGCAGGTGCTCAACCGCAGCGCGCAGTTGCCGGCTGCGTTGCTGCAGCGCCTCGCCGTCCAGGCCGAGGGCGACGCGCCGCTGCCGCGGCCGGTGTCGGCCTGGCTGGAGCGCGAACTGGCGCTGCGCCTGGGCCGGCAAGCGGCCGAGTGGTCGGCCGACGAGGTGTACCTGGCCCTGCCCGGCCCCGGCCGCGATGCCTGGCTGAGCATCGACCGCGGCAGCGGCGCGGTCGAATACGAACGCACCGAGCGCGGCTGGATCTCCTATTTCAACGACCTGCACAAGGGCCGCAATGCCGGCCCGGCCTGGGGCTGGTTCATCGACCTGTTCGCGCTGGCCTGCCTGGTGTTCTGCAGCACCGGCCTGTTCCTGCTGCAGCTGCATGCGCGGCAGCGGCGCATGACCTGGCCGCTGGTCGGGCTGGGCCTGCTGATTCCGCTGCTGATCGCACTGCTGCTGATCCACTGACCCGCCCCGCCTCGTTCACCCATGGAGCCTCGCATGCGCGTCACCCTGACCATCGCCCTGAGCGGCCTGCTGTCAATGCCCGCGTATGCGGCCACGCTGGAACTGGACATGGAGATTCCCAAGCTCAACGTCGCCGAATACCACCGCCCCTATGTCGCGATCTGGGTGGAAGGCGCTGACCAGCAGCTCGCGCGCAACCTGGCGGTCTGGTACCAGTCCAGCGACAGCGCCGAAGGCCACGGCAACAAGTGGCTGCCGGACCTGCGCCAATGGTGGCGGCGCAGCGGGCGTACGTTGCAGATGCCGGTGGACGGCGTCAGCGGCCCGACCCGCCCGGCCGGCAAGCACGCACTGGCGTTCACCGATGCGCAGCAACTCAAGGGCCTGGCGCCGGGCCAGTACACGCTGGTGGTCGAAGCCGCGCGCGAAGTCGGCGGCCGCGAGCTGCTGAAAATCCCGTTCGCGTGGCCAGCCAAGGCTGGCGCAATCGGCAACGCACAAGGCAGCAGCGAGCTGGGCGCGGTGCGCCTGAGCGCAACACCGTGATTCCCCTTTTCGTCGCAAGGAGCAAGTCCATGAAGCGTTGTTTCGTGCTGGCATTGGCCATCGCCGCGGTCGTGCCGTTCTCCGCCCTGGCCCACAAAGCCTGGCTGCAACCTTCGCAGACCGTGCTGGCCGGCGAGCGGCCGTGAATCACCGTCGATGCAGCGGTGTCCAACGACCTGTTCTACTTCAACCACGTGCCGCTGCGCCTGGACACCCTGCTCATCACCGCGCCCGACGGCAGCGCCGTGCAGCCGCAGAACCCGGCCACCGGCAAGTATCGCAGCGTGTTCGACCTGGAGCTGATGCAGACCGGCACCTATCGCCTGGCCCTGGTCAATGACGGTCTGTTCGCCAACTGGAACGAGAACGGCCAGCGCAAGCGCTGGCGCGGCAATGCCGCCAGCTTCACCAGCGAAGTGCCGAAGGACGCGCAGGACCTGCAGGTGTCGCAGGCGCTGGGCCGGGTGGAAACCTTCGTCACCAACGGCGCTCCCAACCGGACCGCGCTCACCCCCAGCGGCCGCGGCCTGGAACTGCTGCCGGTGACCCATCCCAACGACCTGTTCGCCGGCGAGCAGGCCACCTTCACGCTGCACATCGACGGCAAGCCGGCGCCCGGGCTGGACGTGGCGATCGTGCGTGGCGGCACCCGCTACCGCAACGCGCAGGACGCACTGAAGCTCACCACCGACGCGCAGGGCCGCTTCAGCGTGACCTGGCCGGAAGCGGGCATGTACTGGCTGCAGAGCAGCAGCGAGGACGCCAAAACCTCGCTGCCGCAGGCCAGGCAGCGCCGGCTCAGCTACGTGGCGACGCTGGAAGTGCTGCCGCAGTGACCGCGCGCCGCTCCTGCGCGAGCCGGCACGCGGCGGCATGAACGCGCCGCACGCGCGCGCCGACGCCGAGACCGAGATCGCCACCCTCCGCGGGCAGAGCATGGGCACGACCTGGAGCGCGAAACTGGTGCTGCGCCGCGGTCGCGACCTGCATCCGCTGCACGCGGCGATCCAGGCGCAGCTCGACCAGGTGGTCGCGCAGATGAGCACCTGGCAAGCGGACTCGGCCATCAGCCGCTACAACCGCGCCGCCGCCGGCAGCGTGCACGCGCTGCCCGCGGCGTTCGCCGAGGTGCTGCGCTGCGCGCTGGACATCGCGCGGCGCAGCGACGGCGCGTTCGATCCGACGATCGGCGCGGTACTGGGCTTGTGGGGTTTCGGCGCCGACGCCGGTAGTCGGCGCGTGCCCGATGCGGATGCGTTGCGCCAGGCGCGCACGGCCGGCGATTGGCGGCAACTCGTGCTGGATGAGAGCGGCGCCAGCCTGCGCCAGCCCGGCGGCCTGCGCCTGGATCTTTCGGCGATCGCCAAGGGCTACGGCGTGGATCTGGCGGTGCGCGCACTGCAGGCGCAGGGCGTGGCCAGCGCGCTGGTCGAGGTTGGCGGCGAACTCTACGGTTATGGCCGCAAGCCCGATGGGCAGCCGTGGCGGGTGCTGGTGGAATCGGCACCCGACGAGGACGCGCAGGCGGCGACGCCGCCGCGGGTGCTGGCGCTGGACGGCCGCGCGGTCGCCACCTCCGGCGATCGCTGGCACCGCTTCGAACAAGACGGCCAGCGCTACAGCCATACCCTGGATCCGCGCAGCGGCATGCCGATCGCGGCGGCGCTGGCGGCGGTCAGCGTGGTCGCCGCCGATGCGATGCACGCCGATGCCTGGGCCACCGCGCTGAGCGTGCTCGGCGCCGACGCCGGCCTGGCCTGCGCCGAGCGCGAACGGCTGGCGGCACGCTTCCTGCTGCGCGATGGCGAACGCGTGCAGGAGCGGCTCAGCAGCGCCTTCGCCGCGCTGCTCGACGCATGACCCGGCCGCGCTCGCCACGCAACTGGAACGGCATCGGGCACGTGGCGACGTTCGCGCTGCTGGGCGCGATCGGCTATGCGCTGCTGCGGCTGCATCCGCAGCCCTGGTGGAACGGTGCGCCATCGCAGCAGCGCATCGTCTACGCGGCGCTGGTCGCCGCGGCGTACGCGCTGGCGTGCGCGTGGCTGTGGTGGTGCGGCGCGCGGCGCACGGGCAAGCAGGGCGACGCGACGCTGCTGCTGGCCTGGGCCAGCCAGACCGGCTTCGCCCAGCAACTGGCGCTGCGCAGCGCGGCGGCATTGCGCGCGGCGGGCCAGGCGGTACGCGTGCTGCCCCTGCAGAAAATCTCCGCGGCCGAACTGGCCGGCGCACGCCAGGCGCTGTTCGTGGTCAGCACCAGCGGCGAAGGCGATCCGCCCGACCACGCGCTGCCGTTCCTGCGCACCGCAATGGCGCAACAACCGCCCTTGCCGCAGCTGCGCTACGCAGTGCTGGCGCTGGGCGATCGCCGCTACGATCATTTCTGCGCGTTCGGCCGCCAGCTCGATGCCTGGCTGCGCCAGCGCGGCGCGCACCCGCTGTTCGACCGCATCGACGTGGACAACGCCGACGCCGCAGCGCTGCGCCACTGGCAACAATTGCTCGGCCAGCTCGCCGGCAGCAGCGAGCAAGCCGACTGGAACGCGCCGGCCTACCAGCGCTGGCAGTTGCAGCAACGGCGTCTGTGCAATCCCGGCAGCGTCGGCAGCGCGGTGTTCGAGCTGGCGCTGCAGCCCGCCGACGGCGCGCTGCCGCTCTGGCAGGCCGGCGACCTGGCCGAGATCGGTCCGTGTCATGGCGACGCCGCGGTGCAGGCCTGGCTGCAGGCCAGCGGCCTGGACGGTTCGGCACCATTGCCGCGTCCCGGCCAGGCGCCGACCACGCTGGCCGCGCTGCTGGCACGCAGCCACCTGCCCGATCCGCAACAAGCCGCCGGCAGCGCGCCCGCAGCGCTGGCCACGCGCCTGCAGCCATTGCCGCATCGCGAATACTCGATCGCCTCGATGCCTAGCGACGGCGCGCTGCGCCTGTTGCTGCGCCGCGCGTTGCACGCGGACGGCACGCCCGGCCTGGGCAGCGGCTGGCTATGCGATACCGCGCCGATCGGCGCCGAGATCGCGCTGCGGCTGCGCCCGAATCCGAACTTCCACCCGCCCGCCGATCCGGCACAGCCGCTGATCCTGATCGGCAACGGCACCGGCATCGCCGGGCTGCGCGCGCACCTGCGCGCGCGCATCGACGCCGGCGCCAGCCGCACCTGGCTGCTGTACGGCGAACGCCATGCCGCGCACGACGACCACTACGGCGGGGAACTGCGCACCTGGCTGGCGCACGGCGCATTGCAGCGGCTGGATGCGGTGTTCTCGCGCGACGCCGGCGCGCACCGCTACGTGCAGGACGCCCTGCGTGCGGCCGCGCCGCACCTGCGCGACTGGGTGGCGCAAGGCGCGGCGATCTACGTGTGCGGCAGCCTGCGCGGCATGGCCCCCGGCGTGGACGCGGTGCTGGAGGACGTGCTGGGGCTGCTGGGCAAGGAAACCCTGCTGCTGGAAGGGCGCTATCGGCGCGACGTGTACTGAGCGCTGCCTGCGCGGCGATGGCCGCAGCGCTTTTGCTTTGCTTCGCCTGCGCCCGCCATTGGCCGATGAAGCCCGCACTCGGCAATTGCACTGATCTGACGACGTCCATCCATACGACGGCTTCGTTGCTACGCTGCACATCGCAGCGGCCGGCGATTTTTCGCCGCCTAAGCAGCCGCGCTTCATGCACATGGACATCCATCCCTGGAACTTGATGGCGCGTAAGGACCACGGCCAAGGGACCCTGAGCGACCTGCTCGATTGCGACGATGCGATCGTCGGCCATTGCGATCTGTTCGAGTTGCTGACGCCGCTGATCTTCATGGCGCAAGGCAACCCGCTGCTGGCGACGGCACTGCTGGACGCCTAAGGCTTGCGCGACGGCGACGACGCGCCGACCCTGCGGCGCCAGCTCATGGTCGCCGCATTGATCAGGCCCGATTGCGATCTCGGCGTGTGCATGCAGCAGGCTCCGGTCAGCGGACCGCGCGCCACATGGGAACAGATCGCCTTGCAGATGTTCCGCGTGTGAGGCGCCGCCGCAGGTGAAATCGCATGCAGGGCGATCGCTGGCGATGCGAGTGACAACACGCCCCCGCAAGCGGCGCCGACAGACGACGCCACCGAAACCATGGCCGAGCGTGCAGGCTCGGCTCACAGCCATCCACACCGCTTGCCGCACGGCGCGATGCGATGCGATGCGATGCGGGATCAGCGTGCGGCGGGCATTCCCAGCCGATGCGGCTCGAACAGGTAGCCCTTGCCGCGCACGGTGCGGATCCATTGCGGCACCAGCGGATCGTCGCCCAGTTTCTGCCGCAGCCGCGAGACCTGCAGGTCGATGCCGCGACCACCCTGGGGAGCACTGCCGTCGCTGTCGCCGATCGCCGCCCGCAGGTCTTCGCGGCTGAGCACGTTGCCGGGCTGGTCGAGGAACACCGCCATCAGCCGCAGTTCGCTAGGCGACAACGGGATCGCGCGGCCGTCCGGGGTCACCGCCTGGTGACGATAGGCATCGACCTGCCACTGGCCGTCTTGCGCCGGGGCCGGCGACGGCGCCACGCGGGTACGCCGCAGCACCGCGTTGAGCCGCGCCACCAGTTCGCGCAAGTCCAGCGGCCGGGTCAGGTAATCGTCCGCACCCAGGTCCAGGCCGATCACGCGGTCCACCGGCTCGGCCTGATCGGCCATCATCACGATCGCGATGCCGCCGCCGTCGCGCAGCTGCCGGCACAGGTTCAGCCCTTCGCCGCCGCTGAGGCCGGCATTGAGCAACACTGCGTCGTAGCGATCGGCCGCCAGCTGCGCGTAAAGCTGCGGGCCGTTTTCGGCATCGTGCACCTGCAAATTGAAACGGGCCAGATAATCGCGAATCCGGTCGCGCAAGGCCGCGTCTTCGTCCACCACCACTACTTTCGCCAACCACCTACTGTTGTCCGAGGCCACCTTTCGTTCCGCTCCACGGCTCCGGGATAGCCGCGTCCGCGCATTGGACGCGGTTGGTGCCGACGCCGCAAGCGCCGCGCGCGCGCTGCCGACAGTTCAGTCGGCGGGTGTCGGCAGCGGTTCGATGCGGATCGCCAGCAGCTCGCCACCACCGCGCAAAGCGAAGCGCTGCCTGGCGTTGGCGCTCAACCAGGCGCTGTCGCCGGCAGCTAGCGGCGGCAATCCGCAGTCCGTATCGAACCGCGCCTGCCCTGCCAGAAGATGAACGACCCAACCGATTCCCGGTTCGGCGAAGAACAGCATCGGCCCAACCAGCGGCCTGTGCAGCAGTTGCGTGCGCAGGCGATCGCGGCGCCACATCAGGTTGAAGTCGTGGGTGGGGCCGTCGAGCAGTTCGCCGTGCAGCGGCCGCTCGCCGGCGAAGCGCAGCCGCGCGTACGGCGGCTCAAGCAGATGCACCGCGCCGTCGTCGAAGCGCAGGCGCAGGCCTGCGCCGCGCAGCAGCACCAGCTCCCGGTCGATGCCGGGGAAGCTGGAAAAGGCCGCGTCCTGCTCGATCTCGGCGATAGACAAGCGCAGCAGCCAGTCGTCGTTGCCGGGCTGCGGCAGGCGCAGGATCTCCCGGGTCCAACCCAGTCCGTTGCGCCAGCGCTCGCGGCGATAGTCGGTGGCGGGGATCACCCGCGAAGGCATGTGGCACCAATCCATCGGCGCATTCTGCACGATCGGGTGCGGAAACACGCATCGAGGCTGGCGGCCGTTGCCTCGTGCCCATCCGCTCGGCGGTGCGTGGGCGCAATCGGCACGCACGCAGCGCCACCCCGACACCTTGCGCGCATCGCGACTCGCCATCGGTGTCCGCCGCCAAGGCGACGGCGCACGCCGGCAAACGGGCGCACCGGCAAGTTGCGCCGGCAATCACGACGGGAGCGATGTCGGCGCGAGCACCCGGCAGGGCACTCAACAGAAACCATCGCCCATAAAAAACGTCGCCCGGCTGCACGTCACTGTGCAACACCGGGCGACGATGTACGTCCCTGTCGGCTTCCTGCCTCCCCCCCTGGGCATCCTGCTCAAGGAGGTCGCGACCGCGCGTCCTGCGCCAGCCGTATCCTTTGTCCTTATCAAATCCCTTTAATGCCTTTAAATCCTTTTAATCCTTAAATCCTTTTAACGCCTTTCCACCGGTTTGGCGGCTGCCGTCCTGGCTACCGTCGGCGTGGTCGCCTTCGTGGCTCCCACTTCGATCCGGTCGTGGTTCCGTTCGACCGTCTTGAGTCCGATTCCCTTCACCAGCGCCAGGTCCTCGACGCTTTTGAATGGCCCGTGTGCCTGCCGGTAGTCGACGATCGCCTGTGCCTTGGAGGCACCCACGTTCAACAACACCCGGTCGATTTCCGCGGCGCTGGCTGAATTGATGTTGACCTTGTCCGCGGCGAGCGCGGAACCGGTCAGCAGCAAGGCCAGCACCAGAGACTTCAGGACCACGATAAAAGACTGCATGGCAACACTCCTTGTGACTTGGATGGGGACTTCACCGGCCTCTCCTGCCGGTGTCGAAAGCATCCCTCGCCACATGGGTAAAGCCTATCGCCAACGCCCTCTGAAAACAGCAGGTAAACGGCGCGTCAACGTGTAGGAAAAACCCTACACGGGGCCGCGGCGTAGAATGGGCGCCATTGCTATTAGTGCAACAATTCCGGAGCGTTCCATGGACAGTGCCAAGATCGACCGTTTCCTCAGCGCGAAGTGGGACGAGGACATCGTCCCGCAGCTGGTCGATTACATCCGCATCCCCAACAAGTCGCCGATGTTCGATGCCGATTGGGTCGCCCACGGCTACATGGACGATGCGGTGAAGCTGATGGAGCGCTGGGCACGCGCGCAGGCGATCCCCGGGCTGCAGGTCGAGGTGGTGCAACTGGAAGGACGCACCCCGCTGATCTATCTGGACGTGCCGGCCACCGGCGCCGAGACCGGCGCGGACACGGTGCTGCTGTACGGCCACCTGGACAAGCAGCCGGAAATGACCGGCTGGGACGCCGAGCTGGGTCCGTGGACGCCGGTGCTCAAGGGCGACCGCCTGTACGGCCGCGGCGGCGCCGACGACGGCTATGCGCTGTTCGGCTCGCTGGCCGCGATCCTGGCGCTGCAGGACCAGGGCATCGCACATGCGCGCTGCGTGATCCTGATCGAGGCCTGCGAGGAATCGGGCAGCTACGACCTGCCCGCCTACGTCGATCACCTGGCCGAGCGCATCGGCAAGCCGTCGCTGGTGGTGTGCCTGGATTCGGGCTGCGGCAACTACGAGCAGTTGTGGTGCACGACCTCGCTGCGCGGCCTGGCCGGCGGCAACTTCAGCGTCAAGGTGCTCAGCGAAGGCGTGCATTCGGGCGATGCCTCCGGCGTGGTGCCGTCCAGCTTCCGTGTGCTGCGCGAGTTGCTGTCGCGGCTGGAGGACGAGGCCACCGGCAAGATCAGGGTCGAGGGCCTGTACGCGGAGATTCCGGAAGAACGCCTGGCGCAGGCGCGCAAGGTCGCCGAGGTGCTCGGCGACGAGGTCTACAGCAAGTTCCCGTTCCTGCCGGGGATGACCCCGATGGATGAGGATCTGACCGAGCTGGTGCTCAACCGCACCTGGCGCCCGGCGCTGTCGGTGACCGGCGCCGACGGCCTGCCGCCGTTGGCCTCGGCCGGCAACGTGCTGCGCCCGCAGACCGCGGTGAAGCTGTCGCTGCGCCTGCCGCCGACCCTGGACGGCAAGCACGCCGGCGAGCTGCTCAAAGACGTGCTGCTGCGCGATCCGCCTTACGGCGCGCAGGTGTCGCTGGCGCTGGAGAAGTCGTCCTCGGGCTGGAACGCGCCGGCGCAGTCGCCGTGGCTGACCGATGCGATCGAGGCTGCCTCGCAGGCCGCGTTCGGCAAGCCGGCGATGTACATGGGCGAAGGCGGCTCGATCCCGTTCATGGGCATGCTCGGCGAGAAGTTCCCCGGCGCGCAGTTCATGATCACCGGCGTGCTCGGCCCGCATTCCAACGCGCACGGGCCGAACGAGTTTCTGCACATCCCGATGGGCAAGCGGGTGACCGCCTGCGTGTCGAAAGTGATCGCCGAGCACCATGCCGCCAGCGTGCGCGGCGAGACCACTGGCAGCGCCGCGGTGGCCGGCGGCGAGCAGCACGGCGCGCACGGCTGCTGCTGAGCGAGCGACGGCCGTCGCGATGACGGCCGCTATGCGCTGGGCGCTGCCAGATCCGGCGCGTGGCCTCGGCGCATGTGCGAGCCGCGCCTGCACGGCCGCTTAAAGGTCGTCGCCGGGCACGCTTGCATGTACGCCGCAGCGCGACCGAATCTGGCACGATCCGCTTCCCTTCCACGTTCCGGTACGCCCCCATGCACACCCTGTTCGGCAGCGACAGCTGGCTGTACGTCATCCTGGTCGGGTTCGTGGTCGGCCTGCTGGCGCGTTTCCTGGGTCCGAGCAGCGGCCGCTCCGGCTGCCTGTTCACCGTGCTGCTCGGCATCGCAGGCGCGCTGGTGGCCGGCTGGTTCGGCCACTACATGGGCTGGTACAGCCGCGGCGAGCCGGCCGGTTTCCTCGGCGCGCTGCTCGGCGCCATCGCCCTGCTCGCACTGCTGCGGCTGTTCATCGGCAAACGCTGAGCCGCACTGCGGCGTCGGCACGGCTCGCCATGCCGACGCCGCACGTTTACGCTGTGCGGCCTGTTTCCGCCGCGGCGCGCCGATGAGTTCCAGCCCCGATCTTCCCGATGCCCCAGACCTGCGCGCCGCGCAGCGTCTGCAATGGGCCCGCGCCGCGCTGGACGACGCGCAGGCGACGCTGCAGCGCGCGTCGATCGACGCCGGCTGGCGCAGCTACTGGCGCAGCCACGGCATGGGCGCCAGCCGCGTGCTGATGGATTCGCCGCCCGGCCTGGAGGACGTGCGCCCGTGGCTGCGCATGCACGCGCTGTTGCAGCATGGCGGCGTGCGCGTGCCGGCGATCCTGGCGCAGGATGCGGAGGCCGGCTTCCTGCTGCTGGAAGACCTGGGCGGGCCGACCCTGGCGCAGATGCTGGACGACGCGTCGGCCGATGTGCACTTCGACGCTGCGCTCGGGCAGTTGCTGCGGCTGCAGGCGATCGCGCCGCCGCCGGAACTGGGCGTGTTCGGCGAGGCGCTGCTGCAGCGCGATGCCGGCTTGTTCGAGGAGTGGTTCCTGCAGCGCCATCTGCAGCTGACGCTGGACGCCGCCGAACGCGAGGCGCTGCACGCGGTGCAACGCCAGCTGGTGCACAATGCGCTGGCGCAGCCGCGGGTGCTGGTGCACCGCGACTTCATGCCACGCAACCTGATGCCGGTGGCCGATGGCCCGGCGGTGCTGGACTTCCAGGACTGCGTGCTCGGCCCGGTCGCCTACGATCCGGTCAGCCTGTTCAAGGACACCACGGTGAGCTGGCCGCTGGCGCGGGTCGATGCGTGGCTGGCGCGCTACCACGCGCGTGCGCTGCAGGCCGGGATCGCGCTGCCGCCGCTGGCGCAGTTCCTGCGCGATGCGGACTGGATGGGCGTGCAGCGGCACCTGAAGAACCTTGGCATCTTCGCGCGGCTGCACTACCGCGACGGCAAGGCCTGGTACCTGGACAACGTGCCGCGCTTCATCGGCTACCTCGACGAAGTGTTGCCGCGGCACCCGCAGCTGCAACCGCTGGCGCAGCTGCTGCAGGCGCTAATCAAGCCGGCGTTGGCGCAGCGCGCGGCGGCCGGCGCATGAAGGCGCTGATCTTCGCCGCCGGCTTCGGCGAGCGCATGCGGCCACTGACCGAACGCACGCCCAAACCGCTGCTGGCGGTAGGCGGCACACCGCTGATCGTGTGGCACCTGCGCAAGCTGGCGGCGCTGGGCGTGCGCGAGGTGGTGATCAATACTTCGTGGTTGGCCGAACAGTTCCCGCAGGCGCTCGGCGACGGCAGCGCGTTCGGCCTGCGCATCGCCTATTCCTACGAAGGCGCCACGCCGCTGGAAACCGGCGGCGGCATGCTGCACGCGTTGCCGCTGCTGGAGCCGGCGCCATTCCTGCTGGTCAACGGCGACATCTGGACCGATTTCGATTTCGCGCGGCTGGCGCCGGAACCGACCGGACTGGCGCAGCTGTTACTGGTCGATCCGCCGGCCTACGCCGCGCATGGCGATTTCGCATTGCAGGCCGATGCCACGCTGCGCAGCGACGGCACGCCGCTGCTGACCTACGCCGGCGTGGGCGTCTATCGGCCGGAACTGCTGCGCGACTGGCAGGCGGCGTTAGACCGGCCGCCCGCCGACCACGGCACGCCGCCGCGCTTCGCGCTGGTGCCGATCCTGCGGGCGCAGATGCGCCAGGGCCGGATCCACGGCCTGCACCATCGCGGCCGCTGGACCGATGTGGGGACGCCACAGCGGTTGGCGGAGTTGGATGACGCGCTGGCCGCGGGACCGGGGACCGGGGACCGGGGACCGGGGGAAGGCCAAATCGGTCAGTAGCTGCGTTACGCACAGCGCGGCGGGCGATCCGATTCGGTGTGACGCGCGCCCGTCGTCAGCCAAGGCATACTCACGCCAGCGCAGCTCAGCTTTTCCCGGGTCCCCGGTCCCCGGTCCCCGGTCCCCCCACCACCCGCCGCAAAAACGGCACCGTGACCCGCCGCTGCGCCGCCAACGATTCGCGATCCAGCCGTTCCAGCAGCACGACCAGGCCGGCCAGGTCGCGGCCGGCATGGGTCAGCAGCCAGTCGATCGCCGCATCTTCCAGCACCAGGCCGCGGCGTTGCGCGCGCTCGCGCAGCACCGCGGCGCGGCCGGCGTCGTCCAGCGGCGACAGCGCGATGCGCGTGCATTGCGCCAGCCGCGAGCGCAGGTCCGGCAGGGTCAGCGCCAGGCCGTCGGGCATCGCCTGCGCGGTGTACAGCAGGGTCACCCCGGCGCTGCGCGCGCGGTTGTGGAAATCGAACAGCGCCACTTCGTCCTCGCGCTGCCCGGCGCTCGCTTCCAGCCCGTCCAGCGCGACCAGGTGGCGGCCTTCCAGCGCTTCCAGCGCGTCGCCCAGGCGCCCTGACGCGGCCTGCAGCGGCAGGTAGGCGGCGCTACGCCCGGCCTGCTCGGCCGCCGCGCACAGTGCCAGCGCCAGGTGCGTCTTGCCGGTGCCGGCGGGACCGGACAGATAGATCCAGTCCACGTCGCGGCCGTCGGCGACGGCCTGCAATTGCGCCAGCAGGCCGGCCGGGGCGCCGACATAGCGGTCCAGGCGCTGTTCCGGCGGATAGCGCAACGCCAACGGCAGCTGCGGCACGCTCACGGCTGCTCGGGGCCACGCGGCGGCGGTTCGATCAGCGGCGCGCGCTCGGCGCTGCCGTCGAGCAGGATCGCCGACTTGTCGCCGGCATACAGCTCGCTCTGCCGGTACTGCTCATGCAGGTAATGCAGCAGCACGTTGGCCACCGCCGCCACCGGCAGCGCCAGCAGCATGCCGAGGAAGCCGAACAGCTGGCCGCCGGCCATCACCGCGAAGATCACCGCCACCGGATGCAGGCCGATCTTGTCGCCGACGATGCGCGGGGTCAGCACGTAGCTTTCCAGCAACTGGCCGACGGTGAACACCACGCCGACCAGGATCATCAGTTGCAGGTCGAAGCCCTTGGATTGCACCAGCGCCGCCAGGATCGCCAGCAGGATGCCGGTGGTCGCGCCCAAGTAGGGGATGAAGCTGATCAGGCCGGCGACGATGCCGATCAAAAGGCCCAGATTGAGCCCGACCAGGCTCAGCCCGCCAGCGTAGATCACCCCCAGCGCCAGCATCACCAGGAACTGGCCGCGGATGAACGCGCCCAGCACGTCGTTGGACTCGCGCGCCAGGCGACCGACGGTGGCGACGTGGTTGCGCGGGATGGTGGCGGCCACGCGTTCGACCAGGATGTCCCAGTCGCGCAGGAAGTAAAAGGTCAGGATCGGCAGCAGCACCAGGTTCACCACCCAGGTGACCATGGCGAAACCCGAGCGCGACAGGTAGCCGAAGAAAGTCGCGGCGACGCCGCCGGCCTGCTGCCAGTGGCCGCGGATCCATTCGATCAGCCGCTCCGGATCCAGCCAGGCCATCAGCTGCAACCCAGTCTTCTGCTCGGCCCAGGGGATCGCGGTACTGGTGAACCAGTCGCGCGCCTGCGGCAGCACGTCGATGAAGGTGACGATCTGCCGCTCCAGCATCGGCACCAGGATCAGTAGCGCCAGCACCAGCAGCAACAGCATCAGCACGAATACCAGGGTCACCGCCATGTTGCGCGAACGGCCGGCGCGCTCCAGGCGATCGACCAGCGGGTCGCCGAGCCAGCCCAGCAGCAGCGCCAGCGCGAACGGGGTGAGGATCGGCGCCAGCAGCGCCACCACCCACAGCACGCCCAGGATCACCGCCGCCCATTTCAGGCGGCGCAGGAACTGGGCGATTTCCGCTTCGGGGGACAGTGTCACTTGAGCCGGTACTCGGTGCGCTCGGTGTTGAGGATGATCGGCCCGCCCTCGACCGGCACCGTCACCGGCTGCAGCGGACTGTCGGGGCCGAGCATGCGATTCAGGCCGGACACGCCGCTGAGCAGGTCCAGGTCCAGTTCCAGGCGGTCGCCGCTGGCCTGGATCGGCACGATGCGCCGCACCACCGAGGTGTTCTGCAGCGCCGCGGACACGCGCAGGTAGTCGTCTGCGCTGCCGATGCCGCTGATCAGCACCCGATACACGCCGGCCGGGCCGGTACTGGCGGCCTTGGCGTAGCGCTTGACCAACGCATCGGCGGCACCGTCGGCGCCGGCGGCCATCGCGCGGCGCGCGTCGGCGTCGCTGGCCGACCAGCTCGACAGCGCCTTGCCACTGTCGACGAACACCCAATCGGCGGTCCAGCCGCCGGACTTGCCGCGGTACATTTTGCCGATCAGCTGCATCGGCGGGCTGTAGCGCGAGGAGGCGCTGGCCACCGCGGCAGTGTCCTGGCGCCAGATCGCGCCGACCAGGGCCTGCTCGGCGGCGCTACCGGTGGGCAGGCCGAGCCGGTAGCCGCGCTCGATCGCCCGGTCCAGCACGCTGCGCGCGGCATTGGACTGCTGCACGCCGACCAGGCGCGGGCCACTGCCATCGTCGATCGCCAGCCACAGCACCGGCTTGGGCCGCGGCTGCGGCCACAGCGGCAGGCCCAGCGCCGCGGCCAGGCCATCCACGTCGCTCTGCCGGAAGCGCGCGATCAAGGTGGTGCGGAAGGTCGGCGCGCCGCTCGGCGAGGTGCCCTGGTCCTGGCGGTAGTCGTAGCTGTCGACGAAATTCTTGGCGCTGCGCAGCGCCTGGGCCACTCCCGGGCGCGACATCACCGCGCGGTCGCCGGAGATCTTGCCCAGCACCACGCCCAGCGCGCGTGCCACCGCACCGTTGCGGTCGGCCTCGCTCTGGCTGTTGACCGGGACCTCGGCGTCGTAGGGGCTCTGCGCGCCGGCGACGTCGCCTTCGGTGCGCAGACCGGCCTGGGCCAGGGCGGCCGCGGCGGGCAGGCACAGCGCGAAAGACAGGAGTAAGGCAAGGCTGCGGCGCATCGAAGGTTCCATTGCTCGGCGTATCCGGGGCGAATTGTTGCCCGAATGCGGGCCTGGCGCCAATGCGGCCTGTTAAAATCGCCGTCTTTCCGCCGACGCCACCGCCCGTGACCACTCCCAAGACCCCGCCGCCGCCCCGTTGACCTACCGCGACGCCGGCGTCGACATCGATGCCGGCAATGCCGTCGTCGAACGCATCAAACCCTTGGTCAAGCGCAGTTTCCGCCCCGAAGTGATGGGCGGGCTGGGCGGTTTCGGCGCGCTGTTCGACCTGTCCGGCAAGTACCGCGAGCCGGTGCTGGTGTCCGGCACGGACGGCGTCGGCACCAAGCTGAAGCTGGCGCAACAGCTGGGCCGGCACGACAGCATCGGCATCGATCTGGTCGGCATGTGCGTCAACGACGTGCTGGTGCAGGGCGCCGAGCCGCTGTTCTTCCTGGACTACTTCGCCACCGGCAAGCTCAACGTGGAGACCACGGTGGCGGTGGTCGGCGGCATCGCCCGCGGCTGCGAACTGGCCGGCTGCGCGCTGATCGGCGGCGAGACCGCGGAAATGCCCGACATGTACCCGCCGGGCGAGTACGACCTGGCCGGCTTCACCGTCGGCGCGGTGGAGAAGTCGCAGTTGCTCGACGGTGCCAAGGTGCGCCAGGGCGACGTGCTGATCGGCATCGCCTCCTCCGGCCCGCACTCCAACGGCTATTCGCTGATCCGCCGCATCTACGACCGCGCCGGGCGTCCGGCCGCGCTGCAGCTCGGCGGCACCCCCCTGGCCGACGCGCTGATGGCGCCAACCGCGCTGTACGTCAAGCCGATCCTGTCGCTGCTGCGCGGCGAGCATGCCGACGGCATCCACGCGATGGCGCACATCACCGGCGGCGGCCTGACCGAGAACATCATCCGCGTGATCCCCGACGGCCTGGGCCTGGACATCCGCGCCAGCGCCTGGCCCCTGCCGCCGGTGTTCCAATGGCTGCAGCGCGAAGGCGCGGTCGCCGACAGCGAGATGTGGCGCACCTTCAACTGCGGCATCGGCTTCGTGCTGGTGGCCGCGCCCGACCAGGTCGCCGCGCTGGAGCGCAGCCTGGACGCGCTGGGCCTGGCGCATTGGCAGATCGGCGCGGTGGTGGCGGCCGGCGCCGGCGAACGCGTGCACATCGGCTGAGCCGGACCGCAACCTGCGCCGGCCATGGCGGCCGCGGCGCCGGTCGCTGTCGTCGCGCCTGAGACGCTCCGATGCCACTGCCTCCGCCCCTGCCCGTTCCCGGCGCCGTGTCGCCCGCGCTGCGCACCGAATCGGACCTGCGCACCCTCGCCACCCTGCACGCGGTGATGGCTTGGCCGCACGCGGCGGCGCTTGTGCTGCTGGCGGCCTTCCTCGCCTTCGGCATCCGCTACGAGGCCGCCAAGAACGCGGCCGGGCAGGCTGCGGCGCGGGCCAGCAGCGGCCAGGCGGCGATCGTCGTGTCCTCGGTATTGCTGGCGCTGGGCCCGCTCGCCTTCAACGGAAACGTGATCGCCGCGCGATGTCTGCGTCGACGCCACCGGCGGGGCCTGTGCCAGCTCGGCGCCGCGCTGGCGGCGCTGGCCTTCCCGCTCGGCACGCTGCTGAGCGCGTGGACCCTACTGGTGCTGCAGCGCCCGGCCGCTGTCGCCCTGTTCCGGAACCGCGCCCGATGACGCTCCGCCTCGCCGTGCTCGCCTCAGGCCGCGGTTCCAATCTGCAGGCCCTGCTCGATGCGATCGCCGCCGGCGCGCTGGACGCGCAGGTGGTCGGGGTGTTCAGCGACCGCGCACAGGCGCCGGCGCTGGCAAAGGTGGCGCCGGCGCAGCGCTGGTCGGCGGCGCCGAGCGGCTTCCCCGACCGCGCCGCGTTCGACCAGGCGCTGGGCGACGCAGTCGCCGCCGTGCAGCCGGACTGGATCGTCTGCGCCGGCTACATGCGCATCCTCGGCACCGGCTTCGTGCAGCGCTTCGCCGGCCGCTTGCTCAACATCCACCCATCGCTGCTGCCCAAGTACCGCGGCCTGCATACGCATGCGCAGGCGCTGGCCGCCGGCGACACCGAACACGGCGCCAGCGTGCACTTCGTCGTGCCGGAACTGGATGCCGGCGCGGTGGTTGCACAGGCACGGGTGCCGGTGCAGGCCGGCGACCGCCCGGAAGACCTGGCGCAGCGCCTGCTGCCGCGCGAGCACCAGCTGCTGTGCGCGGTGCTGCAACTGGCCACGGCCGGACGCCTGGCTGAACGGGATGGCAGCGTCTGGCTCGACGGTCAGTGCCGGTTTAGTCCGCTGCGCCTAGATTGCCAGGGCATGCTGATTCCCTGAATACGCCGCAGCCCGATTCTGCTGCGCTGCTTCCGCGCCCAACTCCCCTCCCTCGCAGCCGATCCCATGAAGCCCCTCCCGCGTCAGTTCGCTGTTATCGCCGTGGCCTGCCTCGGCCTGCTGGCGCCGGCCGTCGGCGTGCTCGCGCAGCCCCCTCCGCCGCCGGCAACCGCGCAGACGACAACCGCGCAAGCGCCGGCCGTGCCTGCCGCTCCCGCCGCAGCGGCGGCCGCGCCAGTGCTGCAGGCCGCGCCGTGGACGCCACCGCCGCTGCAGCCGTTCGTTGCCACCTACCAGGCGCTGTACAAGGGCAAGCAGGCCGGCGATGCGCGCATGGAGGTCAGCCACGGCAGTGGCGACGAATGGCGCGTGGACCTGGCCGTGCAGGGCCGCAGCGGCTTTGCCAGCATCCTCGGCCTCAACATCGAACAGAGCACGGTGTTCCGCACCCAGGATGGGCGCTACGTGCCGCGGAGCCAGAGCACGGTCAAGAAGGCGATGTTCTTCTGCAAGAAGGTCACCGGTGTCTACGACTGGGACAAGGGCGTGGCGCGCTGGGACGGCGACCTGAAGAAGGACCGGCAGCAGCCGATCCCGTTGCAGCCCGGCGACCAGAGCGCGCTGCTGATCAACCTGTCGATCATGCGCGACGCGCAGCCCGGCAAGACCATGAGCTACCGCTTCGTCGATGTCGGCCGGGTCCGCGAACATGTCTATCATGCCGCCGAGCAGACCGAGATGGTGCAGGTCGGCGATATCAGCTACGACGCGCTGCGCGTGTCGCGCACCAATGGCGGCAAGAATGAGACCATTCTGTGGATCGCCAACGGTGTGCCGACGCCGGTGCGCATCCTGCAGCGCGAGGACGGCGAAGACCGCATCGACCTGCGCCTGACCGAATACCAAGGAGTCTGACCATGACACGCATCGCCCGCCCGCTATCCGCCCTCTCCGCCGCACTGCTGGCCATGGCCAGCCTGCCTGCCCTGGCACTGGAGCCGTTCAAGGCCGACTACCAGGCCAGCTACATGGGCATGCAGGCCAACGGCTTGATGATCCTGGCCAGCGAAGGCAACAACCGCTGGCGCTACAGCCTGTCGATCAAGAACCAGGTCGCCGACCTGAGCCAGAGCACCGTGTTCGAGGAAAAAGGCGGACAACTGCGCCCGCTCAGCAGCGACGACCGCTCGCTGTTCCTGATCAAGAAGAAGGCGGTGACCGCCAACTACGACTGGGGCACCGCGCAGGCGACCTGGGCCGGCGACGTCAAGCCCGACCGCCGCGGCCCGGTGAAGCTGCAGTCCGGCGACATGGACGCGCTGCTGATCAACCTGGCGATCGCGCGCGACGTCAACGCCGGCAAGACGCCGAGCTACCGCATGGTCGACGAAGGCCGTGCCAAGCCGATGACCTACAAGGTGGCCGGCAAGGAAACCATCACCGTCAACGGCAAGAGCGAACAGGCGACCAAGGTCAGCCGCAGCGACGGCGCCAAGGAAATCATCGCCTGGATCGTGCCGGACATGCCGGTGCCGGTGCGCATCCTGCAGCGCGAGAACGGCCAGGACGCGCTGGACCTGACCATCAAGACGCTGCGCTGAGCCGCGGCGTCACGCAAAAAGGCGGGCCGCAGGCCCGCCTTGCATCAGTAACGCCGACACGTACAGGTCGGTGATCGGCGGCGGCGGCGTGCTACGCCGCCCGCCACGCGGCAGGGCATGATCGCGGCATGCCGCACCGAATGTCCATGCCCCGGCCCAGCGCTTCATCGGCGCCGACGAAAACCCGATCGAAGAGTTCATCACGCTCGCGCCATCGAGCGCCATGAACCGTGCCTGCGCCAAGCTGTCATGAAGCCTGCACATTCGAAGAGTGAAGAGGCCGCCACGCGACCACTGAACATCTAGCGCACCTCCATCAAGAAAGAAAAATGCGCGCTATCACTTTTCGCAAAAATGGACAGCGCACGAACCAGAACCCACATTGACATCAAACCTGGTTCAGCAGCATGTTTATCGCCCCGCCCAAAATGGCATGCAATTAATTAAATACCAAGCATGGAGCATCTCAGGCACGACGCGCTTTGCGTTTCACGGATAGTTGGCGGCAGAAACGCATCGCTGCAGAGTACTAATGGCATAGCAATACCGGCACGCCGTTTGCACGCATGAAGGCGGTCAAGCACCGCATCGATCTGCTTAAACCAACATAAGAGGAGTATAAAGATGTCACGCATCTCAGGTCCTTTGTCCGCCCTAACGGCCGCAGTACTGAGTCTGGCAAGCGTATCAGCCATGGCAATCGAGCCATTCCAAGCAAAATACCAAGCCAATTACCTGGGTGCGCAAGCCGCGGGCACCATGACCCTGACCAAAAATGGCAGCGACCAGTGGACCTATAACCTCGATGTCAAAAATATTTTTATCCAACTCAACCAAACCACTGTATTCGATACAGCGACTGGTCGTTTACGCCCACTCTCCAGCGATGATGTATTGAAGACCTTGGGCAACAAGAGCGAAGCGCTTGGCCAATACGACTGGAACAGCCTGCAAGCGACCTGGTCGGGCAACGTCACATCCGAGCAAAGTGTTCCGGTGCCACTGACGATTGGCGACCTGAACCCGTTGCTGGTGAATCTGGCGATCGTAAGCGACGTCAACGCAGGCAATCCTCTGAGCTACAACATCGTGAACCTGGGCAAGACGCAACAGACGACCTATGAGGTGGTCGGCACCGAAGCGGTCAGCTTCAATGGCAAGATCGAGAATGCGACCAAAATCAGCTACACCAATGGCAGCAAGCAGACCCTGGCCTGGATCGTGCCAGACGCACCGGCTCCTGTACGCGTCCAGCAAACCGACAACGGCAAACAAACCCTGCTTCTGGTCATGACCTCACTGAACTAAACAAGCAGCCATCACGGAAAAGGCGGGCCGCATGGCCCGCCTTTTTCTTTTCCCCTACTCGGGTAAGCAGCGCGCGATGCGCGGACAGCGCCAACGCACGGATGGCTCATGGCGTCTTTGTCGCCTGCGGCTGCTTGCCCGCCGGCACGAAGTTGGTGCGGCAATCCACCCGGATCTGCGCGCCGCTGTTGCGCCAGTAGAAGGTGCTGCACTGGCGCGGGCCGTCCTGGGTGCGGGTCACGCCGACCGCGTAGAACGCCTGCGCGACCTCGCTGCGGCTGACCTGGCCGTCGCCGTTCCAGTCCATGTCGCGCTGTTCGATGCCCTGGGTGATGGCGATGCCCGCGTACCAGGCATAGCCGACCCAGGCCAGCACCAGGATCACCACCGCCAGCAGCACCTTGCGCCGGCGGGTGAAGCGGCCGCTGAGGATCATGCGATGCGCCGGATCGACGCGCCCAGCGCCCCCAGCTTCTCCTCGATGTTCTCGTAGCCACGGTCCAGGTGGTAGATGCGGTCGATGGTGGTGTCGCCGTCGGCGACCAACCCGGCCAGGATCAGCGAGGCCGAGGCGCGCAGATCGGTGGCCATCACCGGCGCGCCGCTGAGCCGCTCGGTGCCGCGCACGATCGCGGTATGGCCTTCGACCTGGATGTCCGCGCCCAGGCGCAGCAGCTCGTTGACGTGCATGAAGCGGTTTTCGAAGATCGTCTCGTTGATCACGCCGACGCCGTCGGCCACGCAATTGAGCGCCATGAATTGCGCCTGCATGTCGGTCGGGAACGCCGGGTACGGCGCGGTGGTCAGGCTGACCGCGCGCGGGCGCTTGCCGTGCATGTCCAGGCGGATCCAGTCCGGGCCGGTCTCGATGCTGGCGCCGGCCTCGCTCAGCTTGTCGAGCACCGCGTCGAGCGTGTCGGCGCGCGCGCGGCGCACGGTGACGCTGCCGCCGGTCATCGCCGCGGCGACCAGGAAGGTGCCGGTCTCGATGCGGTCGGGCAGCACCGCGTGGCGGCCGCCGGACAGGCGCTCCACGCCGTGCACCACGATGCGCGAGGTGCCGGCGCCTTCGATCCTGGCGCCGAGCGCGATCAGGCAGTCGGCCAGGTCGGTGACTTCCGGCTCCATCGCCGCGTTTTCCAGCACCGTGGTGCCGTCGGCCAGGGTCGCGGCCATCAGCACGTTCTCGGTGCCGGTGACGCTGACCATGTCGAACACGTAGCGGCCGCCCTTCAGCCGGCCGTTGCTGGTGGCCTTGATGTAGCCGTTCTCGACGCTGATCTCCGCGCCCAGCGCCTGCAGACCCTTGATGTGCTGGTCCACCGGCCGCGAGCCGATCGCGCAGCCGCCGGGCAGCGACACTTCGGCCGCGCCGAACTTGGCCAGCAGCGGCCCCAGCACCAGGATCGAGGCGCGCATGGTGCGCACCAGCTCGTACGGCGCCACGTGCTGGTCGACCTTGCGCGGATCCACGGTGATCGCGCTGCCGCGCGCCAGGGTGCCTTCGTCGATGGTGACTTCGGCGCCCAGTTCGACGAGCAGCTTCACCGTGGTGATCACGTCGTGCAGCTGCGGCACGTTGGTGATCTCCACCGGCGCATCGGCCAGCAGGGTCGCGCACAGGATCGGCAGTACCGCATTCTTGGCGCCGGAAATGTTCACTTCACCGTGCAGCGCATTGCCGCCGGTCACTACGATTTTGGCCATGGGTCTCGTGGGATTGGAAAATGAAGAAACGGAACGGAACGCGGGGATGCAGCTCAGCCGGCCTGCTCGGGGGTCAGCGTGGTCAGCGCCAGCGCATGGATCGCCCCGCCCATCAGCTCGCCCAGCGTCGCGTAGACCATGCGGTGGCGGGCCAGCGGCAGCTTGCCGGCAAACGCGGCGCTGACCACGGTGGCCTCGAAGTGCACGCCGTCGTCGCCCTGCACCTGCACGCGCGCGCCGGGCAAGCCGGCCTCGATCAGTTTACGGATGGTTTCGGCGTCCAACGGGCTTTCCTAATAAAATGATCGGCCATTCTACCCTCCGACCGGCATCCGCATGGCTGCATCGCCCCTGTCCCCCGCCGCGATCGACGACGCCAGCCTGGTCGCCAGCGGCCGCCGCGTGGTCGAGATCGAGCAGGCCGCGCTGGGCGCGGTCGGCGCGCGCATCGGCGCCGCGTTCGCCGCCGCCTGCCGGCTGATCCTGGCCTCGCGCGGACGCGTGGTCGCCACCGGCATGGGCAAGTCCGGGCACGTGGCGCGCAAGATCGCCGCCACCCTCGCCTCCACCGGCACCCCGGCGTTCTATGTGCATCCGGGCGAGGCCGGGCACGGCGACCTGGGCATGATCACCGATGCCGACGTGGTCCTGGCGCTGTCCTATTCCGGCGAATCCGACGAGATCCTGATGCTGCTGCCGGTGCTCAAGCGCCAGGGCAACGCGGTGATCGCGATGACCGGCCGCGCCCAGTCCACGCTGGCGCGCGAGGCCGACCTGCACCTGGACATCAGCGTGCCGGCCGAAGCCTGCCCGCTGGATCTGGCGCCGACCTCCAGCACCACCGCCTCGCTGGCGCTGGGCGATGCGCTGGCGGTGGCGCTGCTGGACGCGCGCGGCTTCACCGCCGACGATTTCGCCCGCTCGCACCCGGCCGGCAGCCTGGGCCGGCGCCTGTTGCTGCACATCACCGACGTGATGCACGGCGGCGACGAACTGCCGCGGGTACGCGAGGACGCCAGCCTCAGCGAAGCGCTGGTGGAGATGAGCCGCAAGCGCCTGGGCATGACCGCCGTGGTCGATGGCGACGGGCGCCTGCTCGGCCTGTTCACCGACGGCGACCTGCGCCGCACCCTGGACAGCGCGCTGGACGTGCGCCAGACCCGCATCGCTGAGGTGATGACCCGGCAGCCGCGCACGATCGGCGCCGACCAGCTCGCCGCCGAGGCCGCACGGCTGATGGAAACCCACAAGATCAACGGCTTGATCGTGGTCGATGGCGCCGGCCGCGCGGTCGGCGCGCTCAACATTCACGACCTGTTGCGCGCCAGAGTGGTTTAACAGCCTGAACTTGTTCACCGCCTGCCGGCGCCCTGCGCCGCTGGCCCTGGCCTGCTGGAAAGCCGGCCTTCCCGCCCCGATATAGTGAACCATGTCCTATTCCCCGCTGGCCGACCTTTCCGCCGACTTGATCGACCGCGCCGCCCGCATCCGCCTGGCGTGCTTCGACGTGGACGGCACGCTGACCGACGGCCGCCTGTACTACGACCGCGACGGCAACGAGAGCAAGGCGTTCAACGTGCTCGACGGCCAGGGCCTGGTGCAGCTGCGTCGGCACGGCATCGAGGTGGCGCTGATCACCGCGCGGCCCAGCCTGGCGGCGGAGAAGCGCGGCCAGGAACTCGGCCTGCTGGTGCAGATCGGGGTCAAGGACAAGCGCGCCGGGGTGCAGGCGCTGTGCGACGCACGCGGGCTGAGCCTGGAGCAGGTGTGCTTCATGGGCGACGACCTGCCGGATCTGGCGCCGCTGCGCGTGGTCGGCCTGGCGGTGGCACCGGCCAATGCACACCCGTGGACCGCCGAACACGCGCACTGGCTGACCCGCGCCCGCGGCGGCGAAGGCGCCGCGCGCGAGCTGTGCGACGTGCTGCTGGCCGCGCAAGGCCACGTCCCCTCCCTGCTGCAGGAGCATGGCGCATGAACTGGCGCACCGTTCTCGGCGGCCTGTTGCTGGTCGCAGCGCTGGTCAGTGGCTGGTCGGCCTGGCACCAGCGCAGCAAGCGCGTACCGAGCACCGACGCCGAGGCCCGTTCGGACTACATCGCGCACGATTTCCAGATCGTCGCGCTGGACAAGCAGGGCAAGGAGTCGATGACCCTGCGCGCGCCGCAGATGGAACGCAGCCGCGCCGACCAGACCATGGCGATCGAGACCCCGCTGTTCCTGCTGCCGGACGCCAATGGCCAGCACTGGGAAATGCGCAGCAAGACCGGCTGGGTCAGCGCCGACGGCAACGAACTGCGCCTGCGCGGCGACGTCGCCGGCGACAGCCCCAAGGTGCCCAGCATCCCGCCCACCACCTTCCGTACCCAGAGCCTGGACGTCTTCCCGCAGACCAGCACCGCGCGCACCGCCGAACCGGTCACCATGACCCGGCCCGGTATGATGCAATCCGGCGTCGGCTTCGAGGTCGACTTGAAGTCCCGGCAGTACAAGCTCCTTTCACAGGTCAAGACCCGCTATGAACCGAACGCTGCCCGCTAAGCTCGCGCTGCTCGCCCTGCTGCTGCCCGCACTGGCGATGGCCAAGTCGACTGATCGCAATCAGCCGATGGACATCAACTCCAACGCCAGCGATTGCAACCTGATCGACGACAACGGCAAATGCCACCTTTCCGGCAACGTGGTCATCATCCAGGGCACGCTGGAAGTGCATGCCGACACCGCCGACATCTTCCGCAAGAACGGCGACATCGACCGCGTGCTGTTCAAGGGCAAGCAGGCGACGCTGAAGCAGGAAATGGATGACGGCTCGCCGATGGACGGCGTCGCCGACAACATCGATTACACCATGTCGAACGACACGGTGATCCTCACCGGCAACTACCGCATGACCTCGCCCAAGGGCACCAATGCCGGCCAGCGCATGGTCTACAACACCAAGACCGGCGACATGCAGGGCGGCGGCGACGGCACCCGCGTGCACACGGTGATCCAGCCGAAGAACGCGGCGCCAGCAGGCGCCCCGGCTGCCGGCGCCAAGCCGGCCGCCAAACCCGCTGCCAAGCCCGCCGCGACGCCGGCCAAGCCCACCACGCCGGCCAAGCAAGGAGGCCAGTGATGCTGCTCGCCGAAGGCCTGCGCAAGCGCTACAAGCAGCGCGAGGTCGTGCGCGAGTTCGCACTGACCCTGGACGCGGGCGAAGTGGTCGGCCTGCTGGGCCCCAACGGCGCCGGCAAGACCACCTGCTTCTACATGATCGTCGGCCTGGTCGAGGCCGATGCCGGGCGCATCGTGCTTGACGGCAACGACATCACCGCGCTGCCGATGTACAAGCGCGCCAAGCTCGGCGTCGGCTACCTGCCGCAGGAGCCGTCGGTGTTCCGCAAGCTCAGCGTGGCCGACAACATCCGCCTGGTGCTGGAACTGCGCGAAGACCTGGACGACGCCGGCCGCGAGCGCGAACTGTCCTCGCTGCTGGACGAACTGCAGATCGGCCACGTCGCCGAGCAGCTCGGCGCCAGCCTGTCCGGCGGCGAGCGGCGCCGCTGCGAGATCGCCCGCGCGCTGGCCGCCAAGCCGCGGCTAATGCTGCTCGACGAACCCTTCGCCGGCGTCGATCCGATCTCGGTCGGCGAAATCCAGCGCATCGTCACTCACCTCAAGCAACGCGGCATCGGCGTGCTCATCACCGACCACAACGTGCGCGAAACCTTGGGAATCTGCGACCGGGCGTATATCCTCAACGAGGGCAGCGTGCTGGCGCAGGGGGCGCCGGAAGCATTGCTGGCCGATAGCGACGTGCGCCGCGTCTACCTCGGGGAAACCTTCAGGCTGTGACCGCGCGGGCGTCGCGCCACGCCCTTTCCCGTTCGACACAGGCATGAAAGCACGGCTGCAGACATCGCTGGGACAGCATCTGGTCATGACGCCGCAGTTGCGGCAGGCGATCAAGCTGTTGCAGATGTCCAGCGCCGAACTGGAAGTGGAGATCGCCGAGGCGGTGGAGAGCAATCCGCTGCTGGAATGGTCCGAAGACGCCGCGCCCACGCTCGATGTCGCCGGCGCCGGCCGCGCCGAAGGCGAGGCCGAGGTCGCGCCGCCGGCCGGTGATACGCTGGACAACGTGCCGCAGCACGACGGCGACGACTGGTCCGATGCCGAGCCGGTCTGGAGCAGCGGCAGCGCTGGCTCGTTCGACGACGACGACGACATGGGCAGCGCCGCCGAGCGGGTCGCCGAACCCGATACGCTGATCGACCACTTGCTGTGGCAGCTGCACCTGTCGCACCTGTCGCCGCGCGACCGCAGCATCGGCGCGGCGCTGATCGACGCGCTCGACGACGACGGCTACCTGCGCGAACCGCTGGCCACGATCGCCGAGACCTTGCAGCCGGACATCGTCGCCGAGGAGGAGGAAATCGGCACCGTGCTGCACCAGATCCAGCGCTTCGACCCGGTCGGCATCGCCGCGCGTACGCTGGGCGAATGCCTGAATTTGCAGCTGAACGTGCTGCCGGCGGACACGCCCGGGCTGGAGCTGGCGCGCACGATTGCCAACGGCCCGCTGGAGAAGCTGCCGCGCAGCGGCATCGCCGGCATCGCCCACGAACTCAAGCGCCCGGCCTCGGCGGTGGAGACCGCGGTCACTCTGCTGCGCTCGCTGGACCCGCGCCCGGGCAAGCAGATCGGCGAACTCAGCGCCGACACCTACGTAGTGCCCGACTGCGTGGTATGGCGCCAGCGCGGCGTCTGGCATGCGGCGCTGGCCGGGCACGCGCGTCCCAAGGTCACCATCCACCGCGGCTACGAACAGCTGATCCGCCAATGCAGCGAAAGCGACGCCGGCTACCTGCGCGGCCAGCTGCAGGAAGCGCGCTGGCTGCTGAAGAGCCTGGAGGCGCGCGGCGAGACCCTGCTCAAGGTGACCCGCTGCCTGCTGCGCCAGCAGGCCGGCTTCCTCGAATTCGGCGAACAGGCGCTGCGCCCGCTGACCCTGCGCGAGATCGCCGGCGAACTGGGCCTGCACGAGAGCACCATCTCCCGCGCCATCGCCCGCAAGTACGTGCGCACCCCGCGCGGCACCATCGCGCTGCGCGCCTTCTTCGCCTCGGGCATCGACACCGACAGCGGCGGCGAAGCCTCCAGCACCGCCATTCAGGCGATGATCCGGCGCCTGATCGAGGCCGAGAACCCGCGCAAGCCGCTTTCTGACGCCAAGCTGGCCGACCTGCTGAAAGCCGCCGGCGTGCCTGTAGCGCGGCGCACGGTTGCGAAGTATCGTGAGGCCATGAACATTTCCGCTTCCCACGAACGCGTCCGCATCGGTTGAGCGTCGGCGGCAAGCGGCAATGGTTCATAAGCTGAATCCCGAACCAAGGAGTATCCGATGCGTATCGAGACCTACGGCCAGCAGATCGAAGTCACCCCCGCCTTGCGCGAGTACGTGGAGACCAAGCTGCAGCGGCTGAAGCGGCATTACGAGGAAACCATCGAGGTCCGCGCCCAGCTGGCGCTGCGCAAGCCCGACCATCACGTCGAGGCCACCGTCAACGTTCCCGGCCGCACCCTGCATGCCGATGCCAGCGCGCAGACCATGTACGCGGCGATCGACCTGCTCGCCGACAAGCTCGACCGGCTGATCATCAAGCACAAGGAAAAGAAACAGGACCACCACGCCGCCGAGGTGCGCGACAATATCGTGTGATCCCGCACACGTTCCTCCCGCCATGCCCTTGAGCGATCCATGCCTCTGACCGAGCTGTTAGCGGCCGTCCGCACCCAGGTGCTGCCGGCCGCCGATCGCGACACCCTGCTGCGCACCGCCGCCGGCCTGCTGGCCTGTCCGCAAGCCGGCTTCGAGGAACTCTTCGCCAGCCTGCGCGAGCGCGAACGGCTCGGCAGCACCGCCATCGGCCATGGCATCGCCATCCCGCACGGCCGCGCCCCGCATCTCGATGCCCCGCGCGGCGCCCTGCTGCGCCTGGAGCAGCCGATCGATTTCGACGGCAACGGCAGCCAGGTCGACCTGATCTTCGCCATGGCCGTGCCGGCGCACTACACCCACCAACACCTGATGCTGCTGTCGGAACTGGCCGAACAGTTCTCCGATGAGGGCTTCCGCGAGGCGCTGCGCCGCGCTCCCGACGCCGCCGCGCTGCACGCGCTGCTCGGCGGCACGCCTCAGGCCAGTGCCGCGTGAACACCAGCATCACCGCCCGCGAACTGTTCGACCAGCAACGCGAGCGGCTCGGCCTGCGCTGGCTGGGCGGGTACAAGGGCGAGCACCGCGAGCTGGAAGCCGGCAACGCGGTGTCGCGGCGCCCGTCGCTGGCCGGCTACCTCAATACGATCTACCCGAACAAGGTGCAGATCCTCGGCACCGAGGAACTGGCCTGGCTGGATTCGCTGGATGCGCGCCAGCGTTGGGAGACTATCGAGAAGATCGTGCAGGTGCGGCCGCTGGCGCTGGTGATCACCAAGAACCAGTCGTGCCCGGAAGACTTGCGCGCGGCCGCCGACGAATCCGACACGCCGCTGTGGGTCTCGCCCAAGCGCGGCCACGAACTGCTCAACCACCTCTCCTACCACCTGGCGCGCACACTGGCACCGCGGGTGATCCTGCATGGGGTGTTCATGGAGATCTACTCGATCGGCGTGCTGATCACCGGCGAAGCCGGCTCTGGCAAGAGCGAGCTGGCGCTGGAACTGCTCAGCCGCGGCCATCGGCTGGTCGCCGACGACGCCCCGGAATTCACCCAGATCGCCCCCGACGTGCTCGACGGCACCTGCCCGGAACTGCTGCAGGACCTGCTGGAAGTGCGCGGCCTGGGCGTGCTCAACGTGCGCGACATGTTCGGCGACACCGCTGTAAAGAAGAACAAGTATCTTCGCCTGATCGTGCACCTGACCCGGCCCATGACCGAACCGACCCCATATGGCTACGAGCGCCTGACCGGCGATTCCGGCACACGCCACGTGCTCGACCTGGACGTGCCGCTGATCACCCTGCCGGTGATGCCTGGGCGCAACCTGGCGGTGCTGACCGAGGCCGCCACGCGCCTGCACATCCTGCGCACCAAGGGCATCGACCCGGCGGCGATGTTCATCGCCCGCCACAGCAACCTGCTGGAACGGCGCACGCCATGAACGCGGTGGCGAACACCTCCACCCTGGTGATCGTCAGCGGCCTGTCCGGCTCGGGCAAATCGGTGGCGCTGAAGACTTTCGAGGACCTGGACTACTACTGCGTCGACAACCTGCCGCTGGAATTGCTGCCGGCCTTCGTGAAGAGTCTGGTGCGCGACGACGTCGGCCCCGGCAAGCTGGCGGTGGGCATCGACGTGCGCAGCCGCCACAGCGACCTGGCGCAGCTGGCGCGCTGGCGCGAGGCGGTGGCGCAGTTCGGCCTGGACGCGCGGCTGCTGTTCTTCGACGCCACCGACGAGGCGCTGATCAAGCGCTACGCCGACACCCGCCGCCGGCACCCGTTGTCGCACCTGGGCCTGTCGCTGCCCGAGGCGATCGAGCGCGAACGCGCGCTGACCGAACCGCTGCGCCGCGAGGCCGACGCGGTGATCGACACCAGCGCGCTCAACGTGCACCAGCTGCGCCGACGGGTGACCACCGAATTCGCGCTGACCCACGAGAACAGCCTGTCGCTGCTGTTCGAGTCCTTCGCCTACCGGCGCGGGGTGCCGGCCGAAGCCGACTTCGTGTTCGACGCACGGGTACTGCCCAATCCGCACTGGGATCCGCAACTGCGCCCGCTGACCGGCCGCGACAGCGGCGTGCGCGACTACCTGGACGCGCAACCGGAGGTGCAGCAATACACCGGGCAGATCGTCGACCTGCTCGACACCTGGCTGCCGCGGCTGCGCAACGACACCCGCAGTTACGTCACCATCGCCTTCGGCTGCACCGGCGGCAAGCACCGCTCGGTGTACCTGGCCGAACGCCTGGCCAGCCACGCGCGCGAACAGGGCTGGCCGGAAGTGGCGACGTTCCATCGGGAGCAGGACTGAAAGCCGGGACCGGGGACCAGGGACCCGGGGACTTGATCGCGAGCGCGTGCATTTTCTGCGCTCGAATAGTCGCTGTCGCTGGCATTGCAATAACGACGCGCGGATCGCCAACCGCGCCCCACACTCCAATTTTGCTTTTTCGGGTCCCTGGTCCCTGGTCCCGGCAACACCCCAACCATTCCCTGCGCCCCGCCCAACCTGTTAACGTTCCTCAATGGCCTGCGGCATTCTCCTGATTACTCATCCCGGTGTGGGCGCGTCGCTGTTGAGCGTGGCCACCGGATTATTGCGGCAGTTGCCGCTGAAGACCGAAGCGTTCGAAGTGCCGCTGGATGCCGATCTGGATGCACTGCTGCCGCAGGCGTCGGCGGCGTTGCGGCGGATCGACGGCGGCGACGGCGTGCTGGTCGTCACCGACCTGTACGGCGCCAGCCCGAGCAACCTGGCGGCGAAACTCGCGCGCCTGGGCACCCCCGTGCGGCGCGTCTCGGCGCTGAGCCTGCCCATGCTGCTGCGGATCATGAACTACCCAGAACAGGGACTGGACCAGTTGCCAGCGACCGCGGCCGCTGGCTCGCGCAACGGCGTGGTGATCGACGATGCTTGAACGCGAACTCATCGTCTCCAACCGCCTGGGCCTGCATGCGCGCGCGACCGCCAAGCTGGTGCAGATGCTGTCCTCGTTCCGCTGCAACGCCACGCTGGCGGCCAAGGGCCGCGAGGTCAACGCCAAGAGCATCATGGGGGTGATGCTGCTGGCCGCCGCGCAAGGCACGCCGGTGACGGTACGGGTGGACGGCGCCGACGAAGCCGACGCGCTGGAGGCCGTGGTCGGCCTGTTTGAGCGGCGCTTCGACGAGGACAGCTGAGCATGCGGCGCCGGCCGCCGCAGGCGACGACGCGGCCGTGCCGACGCGGGCGCGCGCGGTGAGCCTGCGCATCGCCGGCCATGGCGCCTCGCGCGGCAATGCGCTGGGCCGCGCGCGCGTGCGCCTGCCGCATGCGCTGGACGTGGCCGAACAACGCATCGCTGCCGCGCAGATTCCCGAGGAACTGGAACGCCTGCACTTGGCGGTGAACGCCGCGCGCGAGGAAATGCACGGCCTGCGCCAGCGCCTGCATGGCGCCCTGGCCAAGGAGGTCGGCGAGTTCCTCGACCTGCACGCACTGCTGCTCGACGACCCGGAACTGCTGCACGGCCTGGACGAACTGATCCGCACCGGCCGCTACAGCGCCGACTACGCCTTGCGCCTGCAGCGCGACCGCCTGGCGACCGTGTTCGACGCCATGGAAGACGCCTACCTGAAAAGCCGCATAGACGATCTGGACCATGTGATCGGGCGCATCCACGCGTTCCTGCAGAAGCGCCAGCCCGACAGCGCCGGCCTGGCTGGCGAGATCCTGGTGTGCGAGAACGTGGCGCCGTCGGAACTGGCGCAACTGCAGGCGCAGGGCGTGGTCGGCATCGTCACCAGCGCCGGTAGCGCGCTGTCGCACAGCGCGATCCTGGCGCGCAGCCTGCACCTGCCGCTGGTGGTCGGCGTCGCCGATGCGCTGCAGAAGATCAACGACGGCGACGTGCTGATCGTCGACGGTGTGCAGGGCGCGGTGATCGTCGAACCCACGCCCGACGACCTGCGCGACTACCGTACCCGCGTGCGCGACCAGGCCAGACTGCAACGCGGCCTCGGCAAGCTGCGCAGCAAGCCCAGCCGCACTCTGGACGGGGTCGATATCGTGCTGCTGGCCAACGCCGAATCGCGCGAGGACGTGGCCCGCGCGCATGCGCTCGGCGCCGACGGCCTGGGCCTGTACCGCACCGAATTCCTGTTCCTGCAACGCGACGCGCTGCCCGACGAGGAAGAGCAGTTTCGTACCTACCGCGACGCGGTGCTGGGCATGAGCGGGCGGCCGGTGACCATCCGCACCCTGGACCTGGGCGCGGACAAGGCCGACCGCACCGGCCTGACCATGAGCAACGAGCAGAACCCGGCGCTGGGCCTGCGCGGGGTGCGCCTGTCGCTGGCCAGGCCCAAGGTCTCGGACACGCAACTGCGCGCGCTCCTGCGCGCCTCCGGCTACGGCCCGGTGCGGGTGCTGCTGCCAATGATCAGCGCGCGCGAGGAGATCATGGCGATGCGCCGCCATCTCAGGCGCATCGCCGCGCAGCTGCGCGGCGAAGGCCACGCCATCGCCGAACAGGTGCAGCTCGGCGCGATGATCGAGGTGCCGGCCGCGGCGATCGCGCTGGACACTTTCATCGACGCCATCGACTTCCTGTCGATCGGCACCAACGATCTGGTGCAATACCTGCTGGCTGCCGATCGCAACAACGAAGCGCTGGGCGAGCTGTATTCGCCGCTGCACCCGGCGGTGCTGCGCCTGATCGCGCAGGTCATCGCCACCGGTCAGGCCCACGCCAAGCCGGTGGCGGTGTGCGGCGAAATCGCCGGCGACCCGGCGCTGACCCCGATCCTGCTGGCGCTGGGCCTGTGCGAGTTCAGCCTGCACCCGGCGACGCTGCTGGAAGTGCGCCGGGTGATCCGCGACACCGACCTGCAGGCGCTGCGCCTGCGCGGCGCCAAGTTGCTGCAGGCGCGGGATCGGAAGGGGATCGAGCGGTGGTTGGCTGGTTGAGTCGGGACCGGGGACCCGGGGTCTTGATCGCGAGCGCGTGCCTTCTTATGCCTTGCAACGCAGGCATCACCATCAACACAACGCGCGCCGAGGAAATGCAGATCACCTATCGCGCCCTGCAACGCGCGCGCTTTTGCGTTTGCTCTTCCGGGTCCCCGGTCCCCGGTCCCGTCTCCACAGCACTGTGCTTCCCGCAACATGCAGGCGATAATGTCGCAATGAACATCTGACCCACCGCACGCCGTCGGCGCGCGGCCTTCCACTTTCAGGAGCAGCGCATGGCCGATGCCGTCCGCCACGACAAGACCGCGCGGCAGTTGCGTTTGCTGTCCGATGCGCTGGACAGCGGGCGCCTGGGCCCGGTGCGGCGGCTGGTCAATACGCTGGCCCCGGCCGAGATCGGCAACCTGCTCGAGTCGCTGCCGCCCGGCAAGCGCGTGGTGGTGTGGGGCCTGGTCGATCCGGAAGACGACGGCGAAGTGCTGCTGCACGTCGGCGAGGAAGTGCGCGAAAGCCTGCTCGCGGACATGGACCCGGACGAGATCGTCGCCGCAGTCGAAGACCTGGACATCGACGACCTGGCCAACCTGGTCGAGGACCTGCCCGACACGGTCATCGACGAAGTGCTCAAGTCGATGGACCGCGAGAACCGCGAGCGCCTGGAACAGGTGCTGTCCTATCCCGAGGACAGCGCCGGGCGCCTGATGAACCCGGACGTGGTCACCGTGCGCGCCGACGTCAACGTCGACGTGGTGCTGCGTTACCTGCGCCTGCGCGGCGAACTGCCGGACCACACCGATCACCTGTTCGTGGTCAGCCGCCGCCACCAGTACCTGGGCCGGGTGTCGCTGGCCGCGCTGGTCACCCACGAAGATTCCACCCCGATCAACCGGCTGATCGACGACGAGCAGCCGGCCATCGACGTGGGCGAAGGCGCCGACGAGGTCGCGCGGCAGTTCTCCGACCACGACTGGATCTCCGCGCCGGTGGTGGACGACAACAACATTCTGCTCGGTCGCATCACCATCGACGACGTGGTCGACATCATCCGCGACCAGGCCGAGCACCAGGCGATGAGCGCCGCCGGCCTGGACGAGGACGAGGACATGTTCAGCCCGGTGCGGCGCGCGTTCCGGCGCCGCCTGCTGTGGCTGACCATCAACCTCGGCACCGCGTTCATCGCCTCCAGCGTAGTCAGCCAGTTCGAGGGCACCATCTCCAAGCTGGTGGCGCTGGCCGCGCTGATGCCGATCGTCGCCGGCATGGGCGGCAACGCCGGCACCCAGGTGCTGGCGCTGATGGTGCGCGGCCTGGCGCTGGGCCAGATCGGCGCCTCCAACTTCGCCGTGCTGCTGCGCAAGGAACTGGCGGTGGCGCTGATCAACGGCCTGGCGCTGGGCATCGGCCTGGGCCTGATCGTGCTGGCGTGGTTCAAGCAGCCGCTGCTGTCGCTGGTGATCGGCTCGGCGCTGACCATCAACCTGCTCACCGCCGCGCTCGGCGGCGTGCTGGTGCCGCTGACGCTCAAGCGCCTGGGCTTCGATCCGGCGCTGGCCGGCGGGGTGATCCTGACCACCTTGACCGACGTGATGGGCTTCCTCAGTTTCCTCGGCCTGGCCACGCTGGTGCTGCTGTAGCCCAATCCAGGTGGCCTACGCATTGCCGCGAACGCCAGCGCATTGCCGCGCAGCGCAGCGCACCTGTATCGGCTGTCTCGCCAGCGCCTGCCGAGCCGCGCCGACCCGCCCGCGCAAGCAGGAACGCCGCGCGGCCAGCGCCTGACTGGCGCATGTCCGGCCCCCGGCCCTGGCAGCACGCCGCTCTGTCGCCGAAGCGCCTGGACGCAGATACTGGAGCTCTCCACCGCCGAGGGCCGCCCATGTCGATGCGTTCGTTGCTGATGCTGCTGTGCCTGTCGATGGTCGGTTGCAGCAGCCTGCCCAGCGACCCGGCCAGTGGCCATTTCGTATCGCGCCAGCTGACCGTGGGCGGCCGCCTGTACCGCTACCAGGTGTTCGTGCCGGCGCCGCCGTTGCGCCGGGGTCCGCTGCCGGTGGTGCTGTTCCTGCACGGTTCCGGCGAGCGCGGCAGCGACGGCCGGCAGCAGGCCGATTCTGGCGTGGGTCCGTACCTGCGCCGCCACCTGGCCGACTTCCCGGCGCTGGTGGTGATGCCGCAGGTGCCGGACGATGAGGAATGGAACGGGATCAACGCGACCATGGCGCTGCAGGCGCTGGATGCGGCCAGCGCCGAATTCGGCGGCGATCCGCAGCGCACCTCTCTGACCGGCATGTCGATGGGCGGCTACGGCACCTGGGAGATCGCGCTGCAGCAGCCGCAGCGCTTCGCCGCGCTGGTGCCGGTGTGCGGCGCGATCCTGTCCCCGCATGAGGACCGCGAATACCTGGTGGTGACTCCGGTGGCCGAGCTGCCCGATCCCTACAGCGCACTGGCCGAGCGCCTGCAGCGGATCCCGGTGTGGATCTTCCACGGCGCCGAGGACGACGTGGTGCTCCCGCACGACGACCGCAAGATCTACCGCGCGTTCAAGAATCTGGACGCCGACGTGCGCTACACCGAATACCCCGAAGGCAACCACAACGCCTGGGACACCACCTACCGCAACCCGAAGATGTGGCAATGGCTGTTGGCGCAGAAGCGCGGCGCCGACACCGCCGACGCAGCACCGGAAACCGCGACCGGTGGCAGCTGAGCCGGCAGCGCGAACGGGCACCTCTTGCAGCGCGTCACCCCCTATAGGGCTTCAGCCGCGACCGAAACCGAACCACAGACGGCAGCCGCGACCAGCCACTGCCCCCCCTCGGCAGCGCCGCATCCACGCGCGCGACAAAGCCATGTACAGTCCGCGCTCGCTCCTTCCCGCGCCGCCCATGGCAACCGACCCCGCCTTCGCCCACGCCGACTTCCTCGCCCGGCTGCAACGCCTGGACCCGAGCGCCGCCGGCCTCGCAGATGCCGCGATCCCGCCGCTGCTGAGCGCCACTTTCAATCCCGCCGCACCCTGGCGGCTCAGCGACACTGGGCAATGGCTGCTGCAGTCGCTGCAGGCCAGGCAGGCGCTGCTGCAGGCCGCGCACGCCACCACGCTGTCCGCCGATGCCCTGCGCCGCGACCAGAAGTTCGCGCCGCCGGGACGGCCATCACTGCACTTGGTGCAGTTGCGCCAGCAGCAGGCAGCCGCGCAGCAGGCCACGTGGCGTGCAAAGCAGGACTTCGCCCAGGCCGCGGCAGGCTTCGTCCGCAGCGCCGGCCTGTCGCCGCCGGCCAGGCTGGGCCTAAGCGCCTTTTTGCAGGGGTGGATCGATCGGTACGTGCGGTAGCGGTAGCGGGACCGGGACCGGGACCGGGACCGGGACCGGCAGGAGCATGACGGCTCAAGCACCGTGTGCAAGGCGCAATCGCGGCCTATTCGCCCCCTCGCCCCCTCGCCCCCTCGCCGCTTCTCCGGGTCCCAGGTCCCGAGTCCCGCGTCTCCCAGCTTGCTATCCTTGCCGGCCATTTTCTTCCACGCCGCCGCACGCGCCGATTACCGCCATGTCCAGCCTGCCCCACGCGTCCGCCACGGACCGCGCCACCGCCCTCGCTCGCCGCCGCGTGCCGGCGCCCTGCACGACCGCACCGGCGGCATGCGCATGCTGAGCGGACACGCGGCCAATGTCGCCACCTGGAGCATCTGCGCCGCGGCCACCGCCGGGGTGATCGCGCGGCCGTTCAAGCTGCCCGAGGCACTGTGGGCGGTGGGCGGCGCGCTGCTGCTGATGGTGCTCGGGCTGATGCCCGGCGCCGAGGCCTGGCACGCGGTAGTGAAGGGCTACGACGTCTACCTGTTCCTGATCGGAATGATGCTGCTGTCGGAAACCGCGCGCGCCGAAGGCCTGTTCGACTGGGTGGCGATGCACGCCGTGAACCTCGCCAAAGGCTCGCCACGGCGCTTGTTCGCGGTGGTGTTCGGGGTCGGCATCGTGGTCACCGCATTCCTGTCCAACGACGCCACGGCGGTGGTGCTGACCCCGGCGGTGTACGCGGCCGCGCGCAAGGCCGGGGCCAAGCCGCTGCCGATGCTGTTCGCCTGCGCGCTGATCGCCAACGCCGCCAGCTTCGTGCTGCCGATCTCCAATCCCGCCAACCTGGTGCTGTACGGCGGCACCATGCCGACGCTAGGTGCGTGGATGGCCGCGTTCGCGCTGCCCTCGCTGCTGGCGATCGCGGTCACCTTCGGCATGCTGTACTGGGCCGAGCGCAAGGACCTGCGCGGGCGCTGCGCCGAACGCGTGGACACGGTGCCGCTAAGCCGCGGCGGCGCGTTCGCGCTGGCCGGCATCCTCGCCACCGCCGCGCTGCTGGTCGGCGTCTCCGCGCTGGGCCGCGACCTGGGCCTGCCCACCTGCCTGGCCGGCCTGGCCACGCTGGCCGCCGTGTGCCTGGGCGGTCGGCAATCGCCGCTGCCGCTGGCGCGGGCGGTGTCGTGGGCGGTGCTGCCGCTGGTGGCCGGGCTGTTCGTGCTGGTCGAGGCCTTGTCGCGCACCGGCGTCATCGCCTGGCTCGCGCAGACGCTGTCCGCCGCCGCCGTGCAGTCGCCGGTAGCCACGGCCGGTGCGGCCGGCACGCTGCTGGCGTTCGCCTCCAACCTGATGAACAACCTGCCGGCCGGCCTGATCGCCAGCACCACCATCGCCCAGGCGCATCCGCCGCAACTGGTCGTCGATGCGTTGCTGATCGGCGTGGACCTGGGACCGAACCTGTCGATCACCGGCTCGCTGGCCACCATCCTGTGGCTCACCGCGATCCGCCGCGAAGGCGAGGACGTGGGCTTCTGGCGCTTCCTGAAAGTCGGCGCGCTGGTGATGCCGCCGGCGCTGCTGTGCGCACTGGGCGCGCGGCTGCTGCTGGGCTGAGCCGCCACCACGCGTGTGTAGGAGCAACTGTCTTCAGCCGCGACGAGCGCAGTGGTGAATGTACCCAACCGGCATGCAGTCGGCACTGAAGTCCCTCCCACAAGCGGCCTCGCAACTCCAAGGCGCCGGTGAAGCCCTTGTGGGAGCGACTTCAGTCGCGACGAGCGCAGCGGCGGGCCTTGCGGCTTCGAACGTTGTCGCGGCGGAAGTTGCTCCTACAGTGCGCCCAGCAGGCGATCCGCAGGCCGTGTAGAAGCGGCTTCAGCCGCGACGAACGTGTGAGCCAAGGGCTTTGCGTTCTCGCAAGAAACACAGCGCTCTTCAAGCCTTCGTCGCAATGCCTGGCATCGGGTCGCGGCTGAAGCCTCCTACAGGAAAAGCGGGACGCCCTATCCTGCCCGCCCGGCGCGCCGCCGCCGCGCCACGCCGCTGATCAGCGCGATCGCCGCGGTCAGCGCGGCCATCGACAGGAATTGCGCGCGGGTGTCGGGCGAGGCCACCAGCAGGCCGAAGATCAGCGCCAGGATCGCCAGCGCCAGCACGGTCAGCAGCGGATAGCCGCGCATGCGGAACGGCAAGCGCGTCCCGGCGCGGTCGGCGCGCGCGCGCAGGATCAGCTGCGACAGCAGCGAGATCGTCCACACCAGCAGGCAGGTCGCGCCGACGATGTTCAGCAGCGTCGGCAGCACACGATTCGGATACAGCAATTCCAGCACCGCGGCGACGAAGCCGAACAGCACGCTGGCCAGCACCGCCAGCCGCGGCACCTGCTGGCCGTTGGTGGCGCCCAGCACGCGCGGCGCCTCGCCGCGCTGCGCCAGCGAAAAGATCATCCGCGAGGCGCCGTACAGATTGGCGTTGAGCGCCGACAGCAGCGCGATCACGGCGATCAGGGTGATGCCGGTGGCGGCGCCAGGAATCTTGGCCGCCTGCAGCACCGCGGCGAACGGCGAACTCAGCGCCTCGCTCTGCCATGGCACCACCGCGATGATCACGCTCAGCGAGCCGATGTAGAACACCAGGATGCGCCAGGCCACGGTGCGGATCGCGCGCGCGATGCTGCGCTCCGGGTCAGCGGTCTCGGCCGCCGCCACCGCTACGATCTCGGTGCCGCCGAAGGCGAACACCACCACCAGCAGCGCTGCGCCGATCCCGGCCAACCCTTTGGGCGCGAAACCACCGTTGCCGGTGACGTTGGACCAGCCCGGCGCGGCCACATTCGGCAACCAGCCGGCCAGCAACGCCACGCCGACCAGGATGAAGCCGACGATCGCCACCACCTTGAGGATCGCGAACCAAAATTCGAACTCGCCGAAATTGCGCACGCCGAGCAGGTTGATCGCGGTGAAGGCGGCCATGAACACCACCGCGACCAGCGGCACCGGCAACGCCGGCCACACCGTGGCCAGCAAGCCGGCCGCACCTACCGCCTCGGCGGCGATCACGATCACCAACTGTAGCCACCACAACCACCCCACCGTCGCTCCCGCAGTGGCGCCCATCGCGTCGGCGGCATACACCGAGAACGCACCGCTGGCCGGCTTGGCCGCGGCCATCTCGCCCAGCGCGTTCATCACGATGATCACCAGCGCGCCGGCGACCAGATAGGAGATCAGCACCGCCGGCCCCGCCGCGTGCACGCCGACGCCGGAGCCCAGGAACAAGCCGGCACCGATCGCGCTGCCCAGCCCCATCATGATCAGTTGCCGCGGCTTCAGCGCATGGCGCAAGGTGGACGCGGCGGCGGGACCGGGAGGCATGGACGGATGCGGCATCGGGTTCGTCGATTGACAGGAATCCGGACACGATACCGCGTCGCGATGGCGCCGTGCTCGCCGTGCGCAGCAGCCGATCCTGAGCGGGTCGCGCCACGTCTTCGAATCCCGCAGCGGCCGATGGACGCGCATGGCCTGCGCTCAGCGGCACCGAGCGTGCAGCGCAGCGTCTGCGCTGGCGAGCGGCGACTGGCCCGCCCCATCGCGATACGCTGGTCGCGCCTGGCGGACCGCCGCTGCGTCGCTGCCACTGGCGCATGCCCATCGCTCCGTCCTTCGCTCCCCTCCCCTGCCCTCCCGCCCTTCGCAACCCGCCTGCGCACGCGCAAGCGGGGCACGACCTGCACGGCCGACAAGCGGCATCCGAAGTTCGGAGATACAAAACCGCAGGATTTCTCCATATTCTCCGCAAATCATTGATTTTACATATTGACAGCGATACTAACGTCAGAAATACTGAACAAAGCGTCGAGTTGGAAGCAGTGCTCGACGACCGGCGTAGCGCCGCCCAAAGGCACTACGCCGGTCGCCCGGTACGGCTCCGCCCGCACGCGCGACGGCAGGCCAGGAGATGGCCTGCACCGAGCGGCTCGGCCGGAATGGACCACGGCTGCCGCCCGACCCATGCGCAACGGTCCGCTGCATCCAGACAAGGAGAGACACCATGAACAAACCCCTGTTGACCCTGGCCGTTCTGGCCGTCGCATTCACCGCGACGCAGACCCATGCCACCGGGCAGAAGCTCGAAGCCAACGACACGATCCAAGGCCTGGGCGAACGCGTCCCGGCCGGCAAGAAGAACGTCAGCCTGTCGCCGCTGTTCAAGGTCTACACGTTCGAGAAGTCCGGGCTGACCTTCGCCCAGATCAACTCGTCGAAGGACGAGGTGATCACGGTCATGGCGGTCACCCCGGGCGCCCAATCGCGCCTGCCGATCGGCTTGGCCGCACAGGAGCCGCTGATCGTCGTCAACGACGAGAAGGACCGCCCGCTCGGCATGGTCACCGCCGCCGCGAGCTGCCCGTGCAGCGCCACCGTGGTTTACCAGGACTCCAAACAGATGATCGTCGTGGTCTACGGCTCCAACGGCGAATACATCACCTCGTACGTGCTCCCGCGCACCAATTCGACTGCTCCGACGGGTTGACACGGCCACACCTGCAGCAGCGCCGTGGCCGGCAACGGTCGCGGCGTTTTCGTTGTGGGCCAGGCGTTCCATGACAATCCGTCGCCATCCGCATTCTTGATCACCAGCAGACGGCCTTGGTCGGTCGGAACGATCGGGTCATGAATCACGAAGACCTGACAGGGGACACAGCAGATCATGCCGATCCAACGCCATTCGCCACGCGGCAGATGTGCCGCGACGATGGGCCGCCCTCGCGCTGGAAGGCGGCAAACAGCGCATGCGCGGCTCAGAACTCCTGCCAGTCCTTGTCGGTGCCCATGGCAGCGACGGCCGACAGGCGACGCGCAGCGGTCGGCGCCGGCGCCGGCGCTGCACGGGCATAGCTCCTCGGCTTCGGTGCGATCGCCAGGGTCGGCTGACGCAGCGGTGCTGCGGTCTCCTCCAGCTTGAACAGGGCCACCGCCTGCGAAAGTTCGGTCGCTTGCTGTTCCATCGACCGCGCCGCGGCGCTGGCCTCTTCCACCAGGGCCGCGTTCTGCTGAGTGCTCTCGTCCATCTGGGTCACGGTCTGGTTGACCTGCTCGATGCCGGCGTACTGCTCCTGCGAGGCCGAGGAGATCTCGCTCATGATGTCGGTGACGCGCTGCACCGAGGACACGATCTCATGCATGGTCTTGCCGGCCTGGCCGACCAGCGCCGAGCCTTCGGCGACGCGGCTGACCGAGTCGTCGATCAGTTCCTTGATCTCCTTGGCGGCGCTGGCCGAGCGCTGCGCCAGGGTACGCACTTCCGAGGCGACGACGGCGAAGCCGCGACCCTGTTCGCCGGCGCGCGCCGCTTCCACCGCGGCGTTGAGCGCCAGGATGTTGGTCTGGAACGCGATGCCGTCGATGACGCTGATGATGTCGGCAATCTTCTTGGACGAGGTCTCGATGCCGCTCATTGTGGTCACCACCTGGCCGACCACGTCGCCGCCCTGCGAGGCGACCGAGGCGGCGCCGACCGCGAGCTGATTGGCCTGGCGCGCGTGCTCGGCGTTCTGCTTCACGGTGGAGGTCAGTTCCTCCATTGAGGCTGCAGTTTCCTCCAGGCTCGCGGCCTGCTGTTCGGTGCGCCGCGACAGGTCGTCGTTGCCGGTCGCGATCTCGCTGGCCGCGGCATTGATCGACACCGCCGAATGCTTGATCCGGCCGACGATCTCGGCAAGCTGCTCGGCCGTGGCATTGGCGTCGTCGCGCATCTGCGCGAACACGCCGCGGAACTCGCCGTGCATGCGCGCGGTCAGGTCGCCGGCGGCGATGGACTGCAGCAAGGCCGACAGCGACTGCAAATTGCCGTCGGCTGTGGTCATCAGCTGGTTGAGGCTCTCGACCATGACCCGGAAGTCGAACTGGAAACGCTCGGCGTCGCCGCGGGCGCTGAAGTCGCCGTTGGCAGCGGACTGCGCCAGCTGCCTGATCTGGCCGTTCATCGCCGACAGGTTGGCCTTCACCTCGTCCATGGTCTGGGTGAATGCCGCTTTCTCGCCGGGCAGGCGGTCCATGTCCTGGCTGAGGTCGCCGATCGCGTAACGGCCCATGATCTGCGCCAGCTTCAGCTGCACCGAGACATGCGAATCGACCACGCTGTTGGTTTCCGCCGCCATGCGACCGTAGTCGCCGGGGAACACCGCCACATCCATGCGGTAGCTGATCTGGCCGGCGTCATGGCGCTTGGCCATGTCCAACTGTGCGGCGATCAGGTTGCGCAATTGTTCCTGCATGCCATGCATCGCGCTCAACAAACGGCCAGTTTCGTCGTTGGACGATGTTTTCACGTCGTTGTCCAGTTCGCCGCGCGCGATCGCTTCCGCGGCGCGCGTGGCGCGGCCCAGCGGCACGGTCAGGCTGCGGGTGATCAGCCAGGCAAGCAGCGCGCTGACCACAACCACCGCCACGCCGCCGCTGATCAGCATGACGCGGCCGCGATCCATCGCCAGATTGGCATCGGCATAAGCCTTGGCACCACGCTTGTGCTGCCGCTCCGAATACACGTCGATCGCCTGCTGCCACTTCTCGGTGGCGGGTCCGGCCTCCTTCATCAACACCGTGAGCGCCAGATCGTCCTTGTCCTCCATGCCGAGGTCCAGCACCTTTTGATTGGCCGCGCGGGTAAGCGCGTAGCGGTCATCGATCTCCTTGCGCATGTGCGCGGCAGTGGAATCCGAAACCGGAATCGCATAGAGCCTGTCGTGGTTATCGCTGTAGCGCGCACGCTCGCGCTCGATGGCTTTGGCGAACTGGAGGTTCTGCCCGCGCGTGGTCGGCAGGACGATGTTGCGCAGGTTGATGGCCACATCCGAACTGGCCTTCTGCATCTCGCCGACGTAACCGAGGATGGTCAGGTTGCGCTTGACGATGGTTTCCATGCGGTCGCGCGCCTGCGCCAGGGTCATCAACCCGGCGACAACGAGCGCGCAGGAAAGCAGGATGAGCACACCGAACGCCGCAGAGAGCCGCGTGCCGACGTTGTAGCGCTGAAGAAATCCGATCATGGGACACCTATTTAGGGGAAAGGAAGTGAGACTGCGCCACGGCTTACAAACATGCGGAACCTGGCACAAAATAGAAAATGCACAACAGTGCTGGCACGGCTGGAAAACAGTTAAAATTGGTTAAGCTTAGGCCTGCCGAGCATAAGACCGCTGTCGATGCTTGGGCGATGTAACGGCGGCGGCCACAGATTCTTGATGCGCAATTGCGCATGTTTTTTTGAATGCCGTTACATAGGTGAGCGGCATGTGCAGACAGCTCGGCGAGGCCGCCGCGACATGCGCGGATCGATCAAATCCATGTGAAAAGGGCAGCCGGCAAGCGCGACTGCGACGCGATCGCGTTATGCGCCGGCGTCGCATTGCGACTCACATTCAATGCGGAGCCTGACATGAGCCGATCCGCCGATGCGACCCGGCTCCGTGCACGCGCCATGCGCAGCGCATGCGTGGCGCGCATGCGGAAGGACGGCCAGCGGCAATGCCCCGGACCGGACCGGACCGGGGCGGCCGCATGGCGGTTGGACGGCTTATTCGGCCAGGTTGGTGCCTGCGCCCGCCATGGCGATGACCTTGGCCTTGACCTGCGCGGCCGGGATTGCGGTGTACCGGTAGGCAAGCGGCTGCGGGACGGTCCTCGACGAGATCCAGCGGTTGGCGTGGCGCATGGCTTGCTGTCGCTGTCCGGCACGCTCCAGGTGATGCCGTTGCCGACGTAGTTGTTGATCAGATCCCAGTAGCCGATTTCGCTGCTGTCGCGCGAGGTCACCGGTTTCTTCGCGTTCTCGAAGTAGTTGGCCTCGATCAGCGCCACCGCACACATCCGCGCGTTGATGCCGGAGGTGAGCACGTTGTTGAAGTCGTTGTTGTAACTGTGGCTCAGCCCGCGGCGTTGCGGCGGCAGCCGCGACTCCACGTTCTCGAAGCGGTCGTGGCGATAGGTGGTGCGCGCGGCGGCGTTCTTGGTGTCGTTGTCGCTATAGCCGTTGAGCGCGACCTTCTGGTAGTCGGGCACGTCGTTGTACGACCCGGTGACGTGGTGAGCGCACTTCTTCATGTCGATGCCGCCGTCGAAGGAGGCGTCGCCGGCACACTTGCTCAGCGACGCGAACAAGGTGCGGTGGTCGATCCAGATGTTGGACGGTTCGCCGCTGGAATTGCCTTCCAGCGAAATTTCCCTGCATACGATCGCACGCACGCACGCGGGCGCGTGCGGCGCGGCCAGTGGGCTCAGCTCACCGCGTCGATCTCGTTGTCGCCGCGGTCGGCGTCGGGCAGTTTGTGCTCGGGGTCCAGGGTCACGTGCACCACCTTCTGCGTGCTCGGCACCCGGATCTGCGGCTGGGTCTGCTGGATCCAGGCCTCCACCGGCACGCGCTGGTCGAGGTGGCTGCCGTCGGCGAAGTCGATGCGCAAGGTCGCCGGCATCACCAGTTTCTGCTGGCTCTGCAAGGTCACCAGCAGGCCCTTGGCCGGGTCGTGCTCGACATAGCTGGCCGTGCGCACGCCCATGTCCAGCTGCCAGTTATTGAGGTACCAGCCGCGCCACCACCACGACAGGTCTTCGCCGGACTCGCTTTCCATCAGCCGGAAGAAATCCGACGGGGTCGGATGCTTGTACGCCCAGGTGGCGATGTACTTGCGGAACGCCGGGTCGAAGCGCGCCGGGCCGAGGATCTGTTCGCGCAACAACACCAGGCCCAGCGCGCCCTTGAAGTAGGTCAGCGAATGCCGGTAGGTCTCGCTGGTGGCGTCGGCGCGGTCGAGCAGGTTCGGCGCCTGCGCATCGGCCAGCAGCCGCAGGATCTCGTCGACCGGGTTGCCGCCCTTGGACGCGTACTCGCTGTCGCGCTTGGGCGCGAATTCGCCATGGTTGACCGCATCGGAGGCGTAGACGTCGATGAACGTGTTGAAGCCCTCGTCCATGAATGCGTAGCGGCGCTCGTTGGAACCGACGATCATCGGGAACCAGCCGTGGCCCAGTTCGTGCGCAGTGATCCAGAACAGGTCCTTGCCGCCGTCGTGCATGTCGTCGAAGACGATGCCCGGATATTCCATGCCGGCGCCGTGGCCGCCGAGGTTCACCGCCACCGGCCACGGATAGGGGTACCACTGCGAGAAATGCTCGATCGACGCCTTGACGAACTCGGTGGAGCGGTCCCACTTGTCGGCGCCGACGCCTTCGCGCGGATACACCGACATCGCCAGCGCGTGCTCGCCTTCCGGCAGGTTGATGCGCGCGGCATCCCAGACGAACGCCGGCGAGGCGGCGAAAGCCACGTCCCGGGTGTGCGCCATGTGGAAGCGCCAGGTCTGGGTGCCGCTGGCGGTGGGCCGGCTGGCTGCATCGCCGATTTCGGCGGCGCTGCGGATCGCCACGGTGCGGTCGCTGGCCGCGGCCTGGGCCAGGCGCTGGCGCTGCGTGGCGGTGAGCACCTGCGCCGGGTTCACCAGCTCGCCGGAGCCGGCGACCAGGTAGTTCCACGGCACCGTCACCGCGTAGTCGAAGTCGCCGTATTCCAGGTAGAACTCCGCGCCGAGATACGGCTGCGTGTCCCAGCCGCGCAGATCGTCGTACACCGCCATGCGCGGATACCACTGCGCGATCTCGTAGATGTCGCCGTCGCCGGTCGGGGTGACCGCGGTGCGCCCGCCCCAGGTGCCGGGCACCGTGTAGGCGTAGTCGATATGCAGCTTCAGCACCGTGCCTGCGCCGGCCAGCGGCCGCGGCAGGTCCACGCGCATGCGCGTGTCGTCGATCAGGAACCTGGCCGGCATGCGCTTGCCGCCCTGCTCCACTTCCACCTTGGCGATGCGGTAGCCGTCGCTGGATGGCGCCAGCGGAGGCTCCTCGCGTGCCGGGCGCACGCCGCGGGCGCGCGCGTCGGCGCGGTAGATGTTCTGGTCCAGCTGCAGCCACAGCACGTCCAGCGTGTCCGGGCTGCGGTTGCTGTAGGTGATGGTTTCCTGGCCGCTGAGCGTGCGCGTCGCCGGATCGATGCTGGCGTGCAGGTCGTAGTCGGCGCGGTTCTGCCAGTACAGCGGCCCGGGTACGCCGCCGCCGCTGCGATAGGCGCTGGCCGGCTGCGGCAACTGCAGCGGCGCGAACAGGGCCAGCGGATCGTAGCCGCTGGCGGGTGCGGCAGCGGCCGGCGCGGCGGCGCTGGCCTGGGCGAAGCCGACGAGGGAAGCGCAAGCCGCGGCGAAACCGGCGCGGCGCAGGGCATGGATCATGTGGGGCGTCCGTGGGGAGGATCGCCTCCGATGGTAGGACGAAACGCGGTGGTGTGGATGTGCCGGTAAGCCTGTGGTCGCTCCCACAAGGTCCGTCGCGGTCATACATCCACGCCTCATCCCAACAACGTTTCAAGCACCGCCATGCGCACCGCCACGCCGTTGGCGACCTGGCGCAGCACGCACGACTGCGGACCGTCGGCGACGTCGTCGGTGATCTCCACGCCGCGGTTGATCGGTCCCGGATGCAGCACCACCGCGCCCGGCGCGGCGCGGCGCAGACGCTCGGCCGTGAGGCCGTAGTGCGCATGGTAGCCCTCCAGCGAGGACACCAGGCCTTCCTCCATACGCTCGCGCTGCAGGCGCAGCATCATCACCGCGTCCACGCCGTCGAGCATGGCGTCGAAGTCGTCGCCGACCACGCAGCCGTCCAGGGTGCCGTCGTCGGGCAGCAGCGCCTGTGGGCCGCATACGCGCACCTCGCCGGCGCCGAGCGTGCGCAGCGCGTGCAGGTCCGAACGCGCCACGCGCGAGTGCTTGACGTCGCCGACAATGACCAGCTTGAGCTTGGAGAAATCGCCGCCCTTGGCGTGGCGCAGGGTCAGCATGTCGAGCAGGCCTTGGGTGGGATGGGCGCTGCGGCCGTCGCCGGCGTTGATCAGCGCGGTACCCTCGCCGGCCGCTTCGGCCAGGCGCTCCACCGCGCCGTCCTCGGGATGGCGCACGACGAAGCCGCGCACACCCATCGCTTCAAGGTTCTTCAGCGTGTCGCGCGCGGTCTCGCCCTTGCGCGTGGACGAGGTCGAGGCGTCGAAGTTCAGCACGTCCGCGCCGAGCCGCTGCGCGGCCAGCTGGAACGAGCTGCGGGTGCGCGTGGACGGTTCGAAGAACAGCGTGCACACCGCGGTGCCGGCCAGCACATTGCGCTTGCCGACCCGGCCCACCGCCGCGTCGCGGATCTGCCCGGCGCGGTCCAGCAGTTGCAGCAAGGTCGCGCGCGGCAGGCCTTCCAGGGTCAGCAGGTGGCGCAAGCGCCCGTTCGAATCGAGTTGCGGATCAGTCATGGCGGGTCCGGGAAAGGAATCAGGAAATGGGAGTGGCGTCGTCGGGCGCGGCCAGCCAACGCTCGATGATCACCGCGGCGGCGACCGCGTCCAGCGCCGCGGCGTCGCGGCGGCGCTTGCGCCCGGCGGCGCGGTCCCCGGCGAAGCGCTGGGCCGCTTCGACCGAACTGGAGCGCTCGTCGACCAGCACCACCGGTAGCGTGTAACGGGCGCCGAGTTCGCGGGCGAAGGCATGCGCGCGCTTGCGGTTGGGTTGGTCGGCGCCTTCCAGTGTCAGCGGATCGCCGACCACCAGGCCGTGCGGGCGCCATTCGGCATGCAAGCGGTCCAGCGCCGGCCAGTCCGGCCCCTGCGCATGCACGTCGACCACGGCCAGGGCGCGCGCGCCGCTGCCGAAGCTGCTGCCCACGGCCACACCGATGCGGCGGTGGCCCACGTCGAAGCCGAGCACGGTGCCGTCGCGGCGGATCGTGCCGGCAGCGGAGCTGTCCGCAGCGGGCGCGCCGGGCTCAGGCATGCCCGCTGTAGTCGGTGAGGCGGAACAGGTCCACGCCGATGCGGCCGGCGGCGGTTTGCCAGCGCCGCTCCAGCGGCAGCTCGAACAGCAGTTCGGCATCGGCCGGCGCGGTCAGCCAGCTGTTCTCGCCCAGCTCGTATTCGAGCTGGCCGGCGCCCCAGCCGGCACAGCCCAGCGCGACCACCGCGTTGCGCGGGCCGTCGCCGCGCGCCATCGCTTCAAGCACGTCGCGCGAGGTGGTCAGAAACAGGCCGTCGCCGAACGCCAGGCTCGAATCCCAGGCGCGTACGCCGTCATGGATCACGAAGCCGCGCTCCGGATGCACCGGCCCGCCGCTGAGCACTACCTGCTCGCGCAGGGTCTCATCGATGGTGTCGATGCCCATCTGCTCCAGCACTTCGCCCAGCGTGTATTCGGAGGCGCGGTTGACCAGCACGCCCATCGCGCCGCTGGCGTCGTGCTGGCAGATCAGTGCCAAGCCGCGCGCGAAATGGGGATCGGACAGCGCCGGCAGCGCGATCAGCAGTTGGTTGGCCAGGGGTGTAGGCAAAGCGGACATGACCTCATTCTATCGTCCCTGCCGGCCCGGCGCTGCGCCGGGCCGGAGCGGACTACCATAATCGTCCCCGATCGCGCACCACCGCGCCGCCAAGGATGCTGTCCCGCATGGAAACCGCCCCCGACCTCCCGCGCCAGAGCCGCGCCTTCATCGTCCTGGTCGCGCTGCTGCAGGGTGCGCTGCTGTACTTGGCCCAGCGTGGCGCCGATGCCGGGTGGTGGCCGTTCGCGGCGCCGGGCGGCCGGGTGTGCTGGTACACCCTGGTGCTGACCGTGCCGACGCTGACCCTGCTGTCGGTGCGGCGCCTGAGCGAATTGCGCCTGTGGCAGCACCTGATCGCGCTCGCGCTGCTGGTGGCGGCGCTGTCGGCCTGGGCCGCGTGGAGCGCCACCGGCGCGCCCGGGCTGCGCAGCGAAGAAGTGCTGGTCCCGTTCGGCATGGCCATCGCGCTGAGCATGTTCGTGCTGTTGCCGTGGCTGCAGTGCCGGCTGCAGCATGGCCACTGGCTGGCGCCGTACCGCGAATTGTTCGAACACGCCTGGCAGAACGCGCTGACCCTGGCCCTGGCATGGCTGTTCGTCGGCATCTGCTGGCTGGTGTTGTGGCTGTGGGGCGCGCTGTTCGCGCTGGTGAAGATCGATTTCTTCCGCACGCTGTTCCGCGAGACCGCCTTCGTCTATCTCGCCAGCGGGGCCATGTTCGGCCTGGGCCTGCTGATCGGCCGCACCCAGCAGCGTGCGGTGCAGGTGATGCGGCAGATCCTGTTCGCGATCTGCACCGGGCTGCTGCCGTTGCTGGCGTTCGTGGCGGTGCTGTTCGCGCTGAGCCTGCCGTTCACCGGCCTGCAGCCGTTGTGGGAGACTCGCGCCGCGGCGAAAATCCTGATCTGCCTGATGACGGCACTGGTGGTGTTTGTCAATGCGGTCTACCAGGATGGCGACGCCACCGTGCCCTATCCGCAATGGCTGCGGCGGCTGATCGACGCCGGCTTGCTGAGCCTGTCGCTGTACGCACTGCTGGCGTTGTACGCGCTGTGGCTGCGCATCGACCAGTACGGCTGGAGCGCGGAGCGCTTCAACGGCGTGCTGGTGGCGGTGGTCGCCTGCGGTTACGCGTTCGGCTACGCGTGGGCGGTGCTGCGCCGGGACCTGGGCTGGTTGCGGCCGCTGGCGCCGGTCAACCGGGTCATGTCCTGGGTGGTGATCGCATTGGCGTTGGCCACCAGTTCGCCGCTGCTGGACCCCTACCGCATCGTGGTCGGCAACCAGCTGCAACGCTTCGCCGACGGCCGCACCGCGGCCGTGGACGTGGATCTGTCCTACCTGCGCTTCGACAGCGGCCGCCGCGGCTACCAAGCGGTGCAGTCGCTGCGCGACGCGCCGGGCTTCGCCGAGGATCCGGCGCAACGCGAACGGCTGCAACGTATCCTGCAACGCACCCAGCGCTGGGGCGGCGACGACGCCAGCGGCGAGCAGCGCGCGCAGGACCGCATCGCCGCTGCGGCCGAACTGCACCAGCACATCCCGCTCGCTGCCGGCAGCGCCGATCCTGGCGATGGCTGGTGGCAGGCGTTGCTCGCCGGCACCCTGCACGACGGCGGCTGTCGCCAGCGCGACAACCGCTGTGTGCTGCTGGTGCGCGACCTTGACGGCGACGGCAGCGGCGAAGCGCTGCTGTGCAACGACAGCGACACCTTCGGCATGGAATGCCGGATCCATGCGCAGCGCCAGGACCGCTGGCAGGATGTGGCGCGTGTGCATTTCTCGCCCAGCTCGCCCGATCGCGCGGATGCGCCGTTCGACGCGCTGCGCGCCGGCAAGCTGGAACTGGCGCCGCGGCGCTGGCCGGACCTGACCTTGCCGGATGCGCGACGCGCCGAAATCTCGCCCGAAGACCATGACCAGGACGACTGACGGAGTCCGCCCGACATGACCAGCTATTGCGACATCGCCCCCGGCCACGCGCTGCACGGCCCCTACCACGACGCCGAATACGGCGTTCCGCAGCGCGCCGAACCCGAGCTGTTCGAGCGGCTGGTGCTGGAGATCAACCAGGCCGGGCTGAGCTGGGAGCTGATGCTGAAGAAGCGCGCCGGCTTCCGTGCCGCCTACGCCGGGTTCGTGGTGGACACGGTCGCCGGCTACGGCGAGGCCGACGTGCTGCGCCTGCTCGCCGACCCCGGCATCGTCCGCAACCGGCTCAAGGTGCACGCGGCGATCCACAACGCGCAGGTGATCCAGGGCCTGCGCGCCTCGCACGGCGGTTTCGCTGCCTGGCTGGACGCGCACCATCCGCGCGACAAGGCCGAGTGGATCAAGCTGTTCAAGCGCACTTTCCGTTTCACCGGTGGCGAGATCACCGGCGAGTTCCTGATGAGCCTGGGCTACCTGCGCGGCGCGCACCGCGAAGACTGCCCGGCGTTCGCGCGCATCGCGCGGCTGGATCCTGCCTGGATGCGCAGCGCGTGAACCTTCCGCTGCAGGCACATCGAGAGCGCGGCTGCATCCGGTGGCGCATTTTCGACACTGATGATGGCGTTCCACAGCCCTTGAACAGCAAGGCATCCCCTGCTACAGATCGGTCACCCCGCCATCTGGGCCTGCCAGAACGGCGCCTGCGGCCAGCGCCGCGCGCCTGCATACAGCGCGTGGCGCAAACGTCGCTGCGCCCTGCTGCAACCAGCGCGCGACATGCTGCCCCTCTCCCGCCGGGAGAGGAGTTGGGGTGAGGGTACGACGCGAAGCGACGCGCGCTGTTTGGGTGCGCGAGGCTGCGCCCGTACCCTCATCCGGCGCTACGCGCCGCCTTATCCCGTTGGGAGAAGGACAAAGCACCTCTACCGGCGGGAGAGTGATGGCGTCAGGGTACGGCATGCCATGGCGCTTTTCGGTCGCTCAGCGCACCTCCGCGATCTCCACCCCGTCCATGCCCTGCGCCAGGGTCCTGGCGTCGCCGCCCTGGGCGAGCTTGATGCGCAGGCGCACTTCGTTCTGCGAGTCGGCGTGGCGCAGCGCGTCCTCGTAGCTGATCTCGCCGGCCTGGTACAGCTCGAACAGGCTCTGGTCGAAGGTCTTCATGCCCAGGTTGGTGGATTCCTTCATCACGTCCTTGAGCTTGTGGATCTCGCCCTCGCGGATGTAATCCTGTATCAGCGGCGTGCCGAGCATGATCTCCATCGCCACGCGCCGGCTCTTGCCGTCGGGGGTCGGGATCAGCTGCTGGGCGACCACGCCGCGCATGTTCAACGACAGGTCCATCAGCAGCTGGCTGCGGCGGTCCTCGGGGAAGAAGTTGATGACCCGGTCCATCGCCTGATTGGCGTTGTTGGCGTGCAGGGTGCACAGCACCAGATGGCCAGTCTCGGCGAAGGAGATCGCATGGTCCATGCCTTCGCGGGTGCGCACCTCGCCGATCATGATCACGTCCGGCGCCTGGCGCAGGGTGTTCTTCAGCGCGTTCTCCCAGCTGTCGGTATCGATGCCGACTTCGCGCTGGGTGATGATGCAGCCTTCGTGCTTGTGCACGAACTCGATCGGGTCTTCGATGGTGATGATGTGGCCGGTGGAATTCTGGTTGCGGTAGCCGATCATCGCCGCCAGCGAGGTCGACTTGCCGGTGCCGGTGGCACCGACGAAGATGATAATGCCGCGCTTGGTCATCGCCAGGGTCTTGATCACCGGCGGCAGGTTCAGTTCGTCGACGGTGGGGATGCGCGTCTCGATCCGGCGCAGCACCATGCCGACCTGGTTGCGCTGGTAGAAGCAGCTGACGCGGAAGCGGCCGACCCCGGACACGCCGATGGCGAAGTTGCACTCATGGGTCTTCTCGAATTCCTCGCGCTGCGCCGGGGTCATCACGTTCAGCACCAGGTCGCGGCTCTGCGGCGCGGTCAGCGGCGTCTGCGTGATCGGGGTGATCTTGCCGTGCACCTTGATCGCCGGCGGCATGCCCGCGGTGATGAACAGATCCGACGCCTTCTGGTGCGCCATCAGTTTCAGGAACGAGGTGAAGTCGATGGTGCTCATGGTTTGAGGCTCCGGGACCGGGGACCGGGGACCGGGGACCAGGAACAGCCGCGGCTGCCCCCTTCCCGCCACCCAAGTCTTCCACGATCCACTCAGTGGAAAATCACGTCGCGTCGCTGTTGCTTTCCGGGTCCCCGGTCCCTGGTCCCCGGTCCCGGCCTCACTCGAAGACCCGCTTGTCCTTGGCGTAGTCGCGGGCCTGGTTGCGGGTGATCAGGCTGCGCTTGACCAGATCCTGCAGGTGCTGGTCCAGGGTCTGCATGCCGTACTGCTGGCCGGTCTGGATCGCCGAGTACATCTGCGCCACCTTGTCTTCGCGGATCAGGTTGCGGATCGCCGGGGTGCCGACCATGATCTCCCACGCCGCGGTGCGGCCGCCGCCGACCTTCTTCAGCAGCGCCTGCGAGATCACCGCACGCAGCGATTCGGACAGCATCGAGCGCACCATCGGCTTTTCGCCGGCCGGGAACACGTCGATGATGCGGTCGATAGTCTTGGCCGCCGAGCTGGTGTGCAGGGTGCCGAACACCAGGTGGCCGGTTTCCGCCGCGGTCAGCGCCAGGCGGATGGTTTCCAGGTCGCGCAACTCGCCGACCAGGATGATATCCGGGTCTTCGCGCAGCGCCGAACGCAGCGCCTCGTTGAAGCCGTGCGTGTCGCGGTGCACTTCGCGCTGGTTGATCAGGCACTTCTGCGAGGTGTGCACGAATTCGATCGGATCCTCGACGGTGAGGATGTGGCCGTATTCGTTCTTGTTGATGTAGTCGATCATGCCGGCGAGCGTGGTCGACTTGCCCGAGCCGGTCGGACCGGTGACCAGGATCAGGCCCTGCGGCTGGTCGATCAGCTGGCGGAAGATCGGCGGGCAGCCGAGGTCTTCCAGGGTCAGCACTTCGGACGGGATGGTACGGAACACCGCACCGGCGCCGCGGTTCTGGTTGAACGCGTTGACGCGGAAGCGCGCCAGGCTGGGAATCTCGAACGAGAAGTCCACTTCGAGGAACTCTTCGTAGTCGCGGCGCTGCTTGTCCGACATGATGTCGTACACCAGCGCATGCACCTGCTTGTGGTCCAGTGCCGGGATATTGATGCGGCGCACGTCGCCATCGACCCGGATCATCGGCGGCAGGCCGGCGGACAGGTGCAGGTCGGACGCTTTGTTCTTGACCGAAAACGCCAATAGTTCAGCGATATCCATACGCTGCTTTTTTCCCCTTGGGCTGCGACTGGAAGGATGATTCCCCGGGCGGCAGTATAGCGCCCTTCCCCATTGCCAGAAGCGCCGCCCGTGCCCCTCTCCCCCTTGCAGCAGATCCACCTGGACATGGACCGCGCCGCGGCCTCCGCGCAGCGTCCCCCGGCCCGCTTGCTGGCCGTGTCCAAGACCCAGCCGGCCGCGGCGGTGGCCGCCCTCGCCACGCAGGGACAGCGCGCGTTCGGCGAGAACTATGTGCAGGAGGCGGCGGGCAAGATCGCCGAACTGGCGCCGCTGCAGTTGCAATGGCATCTCATCGGCCACCTGCAGTCGAACAAGGCCGAGCAGGCGGCGCAGTTGTTCGACTGGGTGCAGACGCTGGACCGGGTCAAGCTGGTCGGCGCCCTGGCCAGGTACCGCCCCGCGTCGCGGCCGCCGCTGAACGTGCTGATCCAGGTCAACATCGACGACGAGGCCAGCAAGCACGGCTGCGCCCCTGCCGAGGTGGAGGCGCTGGCCGCGGCCATCGCCGCGCAGCCGGCACTGGCGCTGCGCGGGCTGATGGCCATTCCCGCGCCATGGCCGGACGCCGAGCGCCGCGGCGCCGCCTTCGCGCGCATGGCCGCGCTGTTCGAACGGCTGCGCGCCGCGTATCCGCAGGCCGATACGCTGTCGATGGGCATGAGCGGCGACTTCACTGCGGCGATCGCGGCCGGCGCCAATCTGGTGCGCATCGGCACCGCGCTGTTCGGCAGCCGCGCGCCGCGCGCGGCGTCCTGAAAACACGCACCGCGGCCAGCGATGGTGCCAAGGCAAACGCAGGCGCGAGCTTGTCTACGAAATATTCAACTGCGATGACTGTGGCGTCGGTCATTCGCTAAAGGCAGAGAGGGTCGTCGCGGTATCCGGCAGCAGCCATGCCTGCGTGTTTGTGCGCGCCAACGCCATGAAGCGACATGCCGATTCACACGGCGATCCGGTGATCTCGCCTGTCGGCACCGAATTGTCTACAAAGTCCCTACTGTTGATTTGCGCACGCCAAACCGCCGCGAAATTCCAAACGATTGAAAAATTTGGACTTTCCAATCCCAATCGAGGGCCGTCCCGAGGACGGCGACAGGGCATGGCATGCAGCGTCACGATCCTTAGAAAAGATCACACTACGGACGGAGGCATTCGGTTCCGATAGGCACCGGCGGTGGCTGCTCCACCGCCCATATCGCCGTATGCGCTCGGCTCCGACAAGGTCATAGAATGAAAATGGAAGCATCAACGAAATTGCTGTTTGGCGCGTGCTTTATCGCGCTGCTGCATGTCCCCACGGCGATCGCTGCGGCTGCGGCGACGTCGGCATGGCAGACCGACGAAGCGCTGATGACACCCGGCGAAGCGCAGGCACATGCGGCATGGCGCGAGACCATGGCACATCAGAAGACACCGGCCGTGGGCTGCTTCCACGCCAGCTACCCCGGCACCGCCTGGCAACCGGATGCCTGCACGCGCCTGCCCCGGCATCGGCTCGTGCACGCCATCGCGCGCAACACCATCATGGACACCACGGCGCCCGTCGGCAACGGCAACGACTACGTGCTGAGGTCCCAAACCCTCATCAGCAAGACCATCGGCAGCTTCCCCCAGGTCAGCGGCGTGACCTCCGAACGCAGCATCGGCGTGCCTCCTTTCGGCAGCGGCGGCATCATCGGGCCCAACGAGTACAGTCTTCAGCTGAACACCAACGTTGACAGCAGCAGTGTCTGCGCAGGGCGTTCGGGCTGTGCCGTCTGGCAGCAGTTCATCTATGCCACCGGCTACAATGCGCCAAAGCACCCCGCGGTCTTCATCGAATACTTTCTATATGGCTACGGCACCGACTGTCCCAAGGACTGGATAAGCGAAAAAGGCTTCTGCTACCGCGACAGCCAGGCCCTGTCTGTACCGGATGTGCCGATCACGCGCTTGGCCGACCTCAAACTGATCGGCTCGGCCACCGCCAACGGCCAGGACGTCGTGACCTTCATCGACGGCAACACCGCCTACAGCGTCAGCGCCAGTGACGATGTCCTCAAGATCGCGACCGTGTGGAAAGAATCGGAATTCAACGTGTTCGGCAATGAGGAAGGCGCGAGAGCGGAGTTCAACCGGGGCTCGTCGATCACGGTGAAGCTGGCCGCGACCAATGACGACACCGCCGCCCCGATCTGCGCCGCCCACGCCGGCACCACCGGCGAGACCAACAACCTGTACCTGGGCAGCTGTTCGGTGGCCGGCGGCAGCACGCCGTCGATCACCTTCACCGAGGCCAACTGAGCCCGCCGCGCCGGCACGGCACACGCGGCCGGCGCCGTTGCATCGCCCGACCCGGCCGCGCCGCCGCGCAACACTGCGGCGCGGCGCAGCCGTTACCATGGCACTCCCTCTCCGCGACGGTGTTGCGCCATGTCTTCCGCTCCTCCCGATCTGCGCACCGCCGACATCGCCTTCGTCGGCGGCGGCAACATGGCGCGCAGCCTGATCGCCGGCCTGCTCCGGCAGGGCGCCGATCCGCGCCGCATCCGCGTGGCCGAGCCGGTGCCGGCATTGCGCGAGGCGCTGACCGCCGAGTACGCCGTGCGGGCGGTCGCCAGCGCGGCCGACGCGGTGAATGGCGCGGCGCTGTGGATGTTCGCGGTCAAACCGCAGGTGTTGCGCAGCGTCTGCACCGAGCTGGCGGCGCTGGCGCTGACGCAGCGGCCGCTGCTGGTGTCCATCGCCGCCGGCATCACCACGCAGCAACTGAACCGCTGGCTCGGCGGCGGCCACGCCCTGGTGCGGGCGATGCCGAACACGCCCGCGCTGCTCGGCGCCGGCGTCACCGGCCTGTACGCCAATGCCGGCGTCGACGCCGCGCAGCGCAGCCACGCCGAACGCGTGCTGGCCACTGCCGGGGTCACCGTGTGGGTCGAGGACGAGGCGCTGATCGATGCGGTCACCGCGGTGTCCGGCAGCGGCCCGGCCTATGTGTTCCTGCTCGCCGAAGCGATGGAAGCGGCCGGCATCGCGCAAGGTCTGCCGGCCGCCGCGGCGCGCACGCTGGTGCTGCAGACCGTGCTCGGCGCGGCGCGCATGCTCACCGAATCCGGCGAGGCGCCGAGCGAACTGCGGCGGCGGGTGACCTCGCCCAACGGCACCACCCAGGCCGCGATCGAGACCTTCCAGGCTGGCGGCTTCGAAGCGCTGACCGCCACCGCCATCGCCGCCGCCGCCGCACGCGGCCGCGCACTGTCCGCCGCCAACGACTGAGCGGGCCCCCACCGATGCCCAACCTGCCCACCGCCGCGCTGTTGTGCCTGGCCCTGATCGCCTGCTCGGCGCAGGACGCGCCGCGCCCCGCCACGCTGGTCGCGGCCACGCCCGCGCTGGCCGACCTGGGCACGCTGCGCGTGCACTACAACGCACTGCCGACGCTGGCGATGAGCGATGGCGCCGCGCGCCGCTACGGCATCGCGCGCGACGCCGAGACCGCTTTGGTGGTGATCGCCCTGCGCCGCGTGCAGGACGGCGAAGAACTGCCGGCCAGCGGCCAGGTCAGTGCCGTCGCGGCCGACCTCAGCGGCCGCCGGCAACCCATCGCCTTGCGCGAAGCGGTCACCGACGCCTATACCGACTATGTCGGCACTGTGCGCATCAGCGAGCACGACCAGCTGAATTTCCAGGTGGACGTACGCAGCGCCGATGGTGCGGGCACGGTGCGCTTCGCCCGCACGTTCTAGCGCGCCAGCGTTGTCTGTTTGCCGCTGCGCCGACTGTAGGCGCATCAGCCGCGACAGGATCTATCGGTAAGGCCGGTCGCGACTGAAGCTCCTACAATGTCCCTGCGCTTTTTCCCGCCGCGCGCAAGCCGCTCAAGGCGCTGTCCAGCGCTGCGGCCCATCGCCCTGTGCGCCCAGCGCATCGGCCGGATTGCTCAGGCGGCAGCGGCGCAGCGACAGGCAGCCGCAGCCGATGCAGTCGGTGAGCTGATCGCGCAACTGGGTCAGCTGCGCGATGCGCGCGTCCAGTTCCTGGCGCCAGGCCGCCGACATCCGCGCCCATTCCGCGCGCGTGAGCGTGCGCGCATCCGGCAGTTGCGCGAAGGCGGCCTTGATGCTGTCCAGCGGCACGCCGACGCGCTGCGCGACGCGGATCACCGCCAGCCGCCGCAGCACGTCGCGCGCATAGCGGCGCTGGTGGCCGGCGCTGCGCAGGCCGTGGATCAGGCCCTTCTTCTCGTAGAAGTGCAGTGCCGAAACCGCCACGCCGCTGCGTCCGGCCACCTGCCCCACGCTCAGTTCCTCATGCATCGCTTGACGGCAAGTGCGGTTGAGGTTGCATGCTGCGCGCCCATCGCCTACGGCGCAACGTCGCGCCGGCAGGCGATCATTCCATTCCGCCATCAGGACGCACCGATGCATCAGCATGCTTCACCAGCAGGCGACCGCCGCAACGGCACGCTGGCGGCGATGACCTCCGCCCGCACCGCTGCCGCCACTGCCGATTCGGTCCTGTCGCCGCGCTATCGCGCGACCACGCTGGGCATGGTCGCGCTGATCTCGCTGATCGCGTTCGAGGCACTGGCGGTGGCCGCGGCGATGCCGACCGTGGCGCGCGAACTGGATGGACTGCGCCTGTACGCGCTGGCGTTCGGCGGCAGCCTGGCGACCAGCGTGATCGGCATGACTGTGGCCGGGCGCTGCAGCGATGCGCGCGGCCCGGCGCTGCCGCTGTGGGCCGGGCTGGCCTGCTTCGTCTGCGGGCTGTTGCTGGCCGGGTTCGCCGGCGGCATGCCGATGCTGCTGGCCGGGCGCCTGGTGCAGGGGCTGGGCGCGGGCGCGATCTCGGTGGCACTGTACGTGCTGGTCGCACGACTGTACCCCGAGGCGCTGCGCCCGCGCATCTTCGCCGCATTTTCGGCCGGCTGGGTGGTGCCGTCGCTGCTCGGCCCCAGCATCAGCGGCCTGATCGTGGAGCATGTCGGCTGGCGCTGGGTGTTCCTGGCGGTGCCGCTGCTGGCGCTACCGGCGGCGTTGCTGTTGCGGCCGGCGTTGCGGCGCCTGCCCGCACTGACCGCGGCACCGTCGCGCAGCGCCGCGCCGATCCTGTGGTCGGCAGGGGCGGCGGCCGGCGTGTGTCTGTTGTACCTGGCCGGCCAGCAGCGCGGACTATGCCTGCTGGCCACGGCGGTGCCGGCGCTGGGCGGGTTGCTGCTGTGCGCGTGGCGACTGTTGCCGGACGGCAGCTTGCGCGGCGCGCGCGGCCTGCCCAGCGTGATCGCCTTGCGCGGCGTGGCGGCGGCGGCGTTCTTCGGCTGCGAAGCGTTCCTGCCGCTGCTGCTGTCGCGCGAACGCGGCCTGTCGCCGACCTGGGCTGGGATCGCGCTGAGCATCGGTGCGCTGGGCTGGTTCGCCGGCTCCTGGTACCAGGGCCACTACGGCCAGCGCGGTTCGCGCCTGCGCCGGCTGCGCGGCGGCAGCGTGCTGATGCTGCTGGGCATCGGCAGCACCGCGCTGGCCGTGCTGCCCAGCGTGCCGGCCGCGCTGGCGATGCTCGGCTGGGCCGCCACCGGCATGGGCATGGGCCTGATCTACCCGACCCTGTCGGTGCTGACCCTGACCCTGTCGCCGCCGGCGCAGCAGGGCGCGAACAGTTCGGCGTTGCAGTTGAGCGAGGCGATCGCGGTGGCGACCACGCTGGCGGTGGGCGGCTCGCTGTTCGCGGCGCTGCTGGCGCAGTCGGTGGTGGCCGCGTACCTGTCCACCTTCGCGGTGGCCGCCGTGCTGGCCTTGCTCGGCCTGGGCATCGCCGGCCGTACTCAGCCGGTGGCGCCGCGCTAACTCTGCAGCGGCGCAGCTAGCGGCGCTGCGCCCAGGCATGCACGATGGCGGCGATCGCGCGCACGCCGTCGGTCAGCGCGGCCGGGCCGGGCTGCAGGATCAGCGGCGACTTGATCTCGAACAGCTGGCCGTCGCGCACCGCCGGGATCGCCGCCCAGCCCGGCCGCGCCGCCACCCGCTCGGGGCGGAAGCGCTTGCCGCACCATGAGCCGAGGATGATATCCGGCGCGCGCCGCACCACGTCCTCGCCATTGGCCAGGATCCGCGCCTTGGCCAGCGGTTCGGCCGACAGCTCCGGGAACACGTCGTCGCCACCGGCGATGCGCACCAACTCGGCGACCCAGCGGATGCCGGTGATGATCGGTTCGTCCCATTCCTCGAAATACACCTTGGGCCGCCGCGGCAGCGCTGCGGCCTGCGTGGCGATCGCGTCCAGGCCGCGCTGCAGTTCATCGGCATAGGCCGCGGCGCGCGCGCCGGCGCCGACCAGCGCGCCGAGCCGGCGCACATAATCGAGGATGCCGTCGACGCTGCGGTGGTTGGCGATCCACACCTCCACCCCGTTGCGCACTAGTTCGGCGGCGATGTCGGCCTGGATGTCGGAGAAGCCGATCGCCAGATCCGGCTGCAGCGCCAGGATCGCGTCGATCCTGGCGCTGGTGAAGGCACTGACCTTGGGCGTGTCGCGGCGCGCCTGCGGCGGACGCACGGTGAAGCCGCTGATGCCGACGATGCGTGCCTGCTCGCCGAGCGCGTACAGCGTCTCGGTGGGTTCCTCGGTCAGGCAGACGATGCGCTGCGGACCCACCTCAGTCCGCCAGCGGCATGCGGAAATACACCACGCGCTCGCTTTCCTCAAAGCCGCAGGCGTGGTGCGCGGCCTGCGCCGCAGCGTCGTCGAGCAGCGCATCGGAGGCCAGCTCGCTGCAGCCCTGCGCGCGGGTCCAGTCCTGCACCTCGCGCAGCAGCGCACGGCCGACGCCGCGGCCGCGCCATTCCGGCACCACGTACCAGCCTTCCAGAAACCCCACCGGCGAACTGTCGGTACCGTTGACGTAGTCCTGGCGCAAGGTCACGTCGGCGAAGCCGATCGCGTAGCCGGCGCCATCGAAGGCCAGGAAATTGGCCGCGTCCTCGCGCTGCAGCGCTTCGGCGACGCCACCGAAGGCATCGCGCTCGTCCGGCCACAGCGCCATCCGCAGCGCCGCCCAGGCGCGCAGGTCGGCAGCGGCGGCGGCGCGGATCGAGAACCCCTCGGTCACGGGAACAGCATCCGCTTGGACCAGTGCCCGGCGGCGTCGGCAACGTACTGCCAGCGCTCGTGCAGGCGGTACTTGCCGCCGTACCAGAACTCGAAGCTGCGCGGCACCACGCGGAACCCGCCCCAGCCGTCCGGACGCGGCACCTCGCGGCCCTCGAAGCTGGCCTCGGCCTTGGCCACGCGCTGCTCGAATTCCTCGCGCGACTGCAGCGGGCGCGACTGCGCCGACGCCCATGCGCCGATCTGGCTCATGCGCGGGCGCGAGGCGAAATACGCATCGGCCTCGGCCGCGGCGACCAGCTGCACCTCGCCGTCGATGCGGACCTGTACCCCGTCCTCGCGCATACGCCGCCACAGGAACAGCAGCGAGGCCTGCGGATTGGCCTGCAGCTCGCGGCCCTTCTGGCTGTCCAGGTGGGTATAGAACACGAAGCCGCGGGCGTCGTAGGACTTCAGCAGCACCACCCGCGAGGACGGGCGCGCTTCCAGCGTGGCCGAGGCGACCACCATGGCGTTGTATTCGGCCTCGTCGCTGGTCCGCGCCTGCGCGAACAGGTCGGTGAACGTGGACAGGGCTTCGGCGTAGAGATCGGGCATGGCGGCAAGGCACTCGGCGGACGATGGCCCATTGTCGCGCCATGCACGGCGCGACGCACGCGCGTCGCGGCGCAGGGCCGGGTCAGGCATGGTCTGAGCGGCGCACGACATGCGCCGCCCGGCCCGCAACCGGGCCTGCATGCAGGGCGCGTCTGCTAGCATCGGCGGATGAATCCCGCCCCCAATCTCGTGCTGGTCGGCCCGATGGGAGCCGGCAAGAGCGTCATCGGCCGCCGCCTGGCCGAGCGCTTCAGCCTCGTCTTCGTCGACAGCGACCAGGCCATCGTCGAACGCACCGGCGCCAGCATCCCCTCGCTGTTCGAGCACGCAGGCGAAGCCGGCTTCCGCGAGCACGAACGCAGCGTGCTGGAAAGCGTGCTCAGCACCCCCGGCCACCTCATTTCCACCGGCGGCGGCGCGGTACTCGACGCCGATAGCCGCCGCGAGATGCGCGAGCATGGCTTCGTGGTGTACCTGCGGGTCAGCGTGGCCTCGCAGTTGCAGCGCCTGCAGCGCGACCGCAGCCGCCCGCTGCTGCAGCGCGGCGACCGCGAGCGGGTGCTGCACGCGCTGCACGCGGTGCGCGAGCCGCTGTACCGCGACGTCGCCGACCTGATCCTGGACACCGACCACCTCAATCCCGCCGAAGCCACCGCGCAGCTGGTCATGCGCCTGGCCGCGTCGTGGAAACTTCCGGACCCCATTGCATGACTGTTTCCCAGCGCACCGTCGCGGTCGAAGGCGACCCGTCCTACACCATCCGCATCGGCCCCGGCCTGCTCGACGACGGCCCGCGCCTGGCCGAGCACGTGCGCGGCCGCCACGTGCTGCTGCTCAGCGATAGCAACGTCGCCCCGCTGTACGCGGCGCAGGTGCGCCAGGCCTTGCTGGCCGCGCGCCCGGAGCTGCAGATCGGCGTGTTCACGCTCCCCGCCGGCGAGGCCTCCAAGACCCTGGACAACTTCGCCGCGGCGATCGCCGCGCTGGCCGGACTCGGCGCAACCCGCGACGCCTGCGTGCTGGCGCTGGGCGGCGGCGTGGTCGGCGACCTGGCCGGCTTCGCCGCCGCGTGCTGGATGCGCGGGGTGGACTGCGTGCAGCTGCCGACCACGCTGCTGGCGATGGTCGATTCCTCGGTCGGCGGCAAGACCGCGGTGGACATCGCCCAGGGCAAGAACCTGGTCGGCGCGTTCCATCCGCCGCGCGCGGTGCTGGCCGACACCGCCACGCTGCGCAGCCTGCCGCCGCGCGAACTGCGCGCCGGCCTGGCCGAGGTGATCAAGTACGGCGCGATCGGCGACCCTGTGTTCTTCGAATGGCTGCACGCCGAACGCCGCGCGCTGCTGGACGCCGAACCGGCGGCGATCGCGCAGGCGATCGCGCGCAGCTGCGAACACAAGGCCGAGATCGTGGCCCGCGACCCGCTGGAGAAGGGCGAGCGCGCCCTGCTCAACCTCGGCCACACCTTCGGCCACGCGATCGAGACCGAACAGGGCTACGGCGCGCCCGGCAACGCCAACCTCAACCACGGCGAAGCGGTGGCGGTGGGCATGGTGCTGGCGGCCAGGCTCTCGGCGCAGTTGGGCATGGCCACGGTGCAGGACACCGAACGGCTGCGCGCGCTGCTGGCCGACTACGGTCTGCCCACCGCGCTGCCGGCCGGCCTGGCACCGCGGGCGCTGCTGACGCGGATGCGGCTGGACAAGAAGAACCTCGCCGGACGCCTGCGGCTGGTGCTGTGGCGCGGCATCGGCCGCGCCGAGGTGGTGCCGGACGTGGACGAGGCGGCGGTGCTGGCGCTGCTGGACGCCGGCTGACTCAGTGCTGGACGGTCTCCAGCGTGGCATCGCCGCCAAGCGTGCGATATAGCGTCACCCGGTTGACCGCCGCAACCAGCTCGACCGCGACCAGGCTACGTTGCGCCGCGTAGTAGCTGCGCTGCGCATCGAGATTGGACAGGGACGTCTCGACCCCGCCGCGATAGCGCTGCTCGCTGAACTGGTAGGTGCTGGCGGAATCTGCGACAAGGCTTTGTTGCGCGCGCAACTGCGCATCGATGGTGCCGCGCCGCGCCAGCGCATCGGCCACTTCGCTGAAGGCGGTCTGCACGGTCTTTTCGTAACTGGCCAAGGCAGCATCGCGCTGCGCTTCGGTGTACCTCACATTGGCGCGCGCCGCACCGGCATCGAAGATGGCAGCGCTGGCGCCGGCGCCCAGCGACCGGTTGAAGGCGACGTGCGCGAACAGCTCGGACAGCGCGGTACTGGTCAGCCCCAGCAGGCCGGTGAGGCTGATGCTCGGGAACAACGCCGCCCGCGCAGCGCCGATCTGGGCGTTGACCGCGCGCAGTTCGTATTCGGCCTGCACCACGTCGGGGCGGCGCAGCAAGATGCGTGAGTCCAGTCCGGCGGGAAGCTCGCCGATGCGCGCCGCCGCGTCCTGGATCGACTCCGGCAACAGCGCGGAATCGACCGGGCCACCCACCAACAGCTGCAGCGCGTTGATGTCCTGGGCCATCGCCGTGGTCTGCTCGGCCAGATCCGATTGCGCAGTGTGCAGCACCTGGTTGGCCTGATCCAGATCGGAGTGCGGGGTGATGCCGCCGTCGACACGCTGCCGGATCAGCGCAACGCTGGCCTCCGCGCTGTGCGCGGTGTCCTGGGCGATCTTCAGCAGGCTCCTGTCGCTGGCGTAGGTCAGCCACGCCGTGGCGATATCGCCGACCAGGGTCAGCCGGGTGGCGCGCGCGGCCGACGCCTGTTCCAGATAACGCTGTTGCGCGGCAGCGCTCAGCGCGCGAATCCGCCCGAACAGATCGAGCTCGAATGCGCTGACGCCGATGCCCACCGTGTAGTTGCTCGCATCGCCCTGCGAGCGCGCGTCCGCGCTTGCGCCCTGGGCGCTGGCGGCGAGCGGCGCCGCCCCCGCCCCCTTGCCCCGATAGGAACGCGTGTAGTTCGCGCTCGCGTCGAGTTCGGGCAGCAAGGCAGCGCGTTGGATCCGGTATTGCGCCCGCGCCTGGGCGATATCGGCCACGGCGATCCGCAGGTCGCGGTTGTTGTCCAGGGCCTGCGCGATGACCGCCTGCAACCGCGGGTCGCCGAACAGCTGCCGATACGTGAGCGACGGCAGCGCGGCTTCGCGCTGCGCGAGGTAGGCATCGCCTGCCGGCCACGACGGCGGGATCGGCGCCGCGGGGCGCACATAGGCCGGCGCCAGGCTGCACGCAGACAGCATGCCGGCGGCGATGAGCGCGACCGCGCGCATCAGGCCGGCTCCGGCAGCGATGGCGCAGGTGGCGGCGTGGTGCCGCCGCGACGCGCGCGGCGGCGCGCGCTCCATTCGGCCATCGCGATATGGAACGCCGGGGTCAGATACAGCGTCAGCGCCTGCGAGAACAGCAGGCCACCCACCACTGCGATGCCGAGCGGGCGCCTGGCTTCGGCGCCGGCACCGAAGCCCAGCGCGATCGGCAACGAGCCCAGCACCGCCGCCAGGGTGGTCATCATGATCGGGCGGAAGCGCACCGTCGCCGCTTCGAGCATGGCCGCACGCGGGCTTTTCCAGCGCGCGTCGCCGGAGCGTTCCAGGTCCAGCGCGTAATCCACCATCATGATGCCGTTCTTCTTGACCAGCCCGACCAGCAAGATGAGTCCGACGAAGCTGAACAAATTGAGCTCCTGGCGGAACAGCACCAGCATCAGGATGGCGCCGAACCCGGCGAGCGGCAGCGAGGTCAGGATGGTGATCGGGTGCAGCGCATTCTCGTACAGGATCGCAAGCACGCCGTAAATCAGCAGCACCGTGATCAGCAACAGCATCGGCAGCGTCTTCAGCGAGTTTTCGAACGCCTGCGCCGAGCCGGCGAACTGGCCGCTGATGGCCCGGGCATCGCCCTTGCCCAGCGTCTGCGCCATCAGCGTGCCGATCCCGCTGGCGGCATCGCCCAGCGAGACGCCGGGCGCCAGATTCATCGACAGCGTCACCGCCGGCAGGCCGGCGTAGTGGTTGATCGCCACCGGCCCCACCCCCATGCGCACGTCGGCCACCGCGCGCAGCGGCACCATCGGGCCACCGGCCGCGGTCAGTACCGCGCTGGTGCCCGAACTGCTGTTGGAGGTCTGCGTGCCGATCGCGGTGATGCCCGGGTTCTGGTTGCCGTTGAACGACAGCGCATCCAGGCCGTTGAGATCGGCCTGTGCCGATGGCGCGACCTGCAGCAGCACTTCGTACTGGTCGGTGTCGCCATAGATGGTGCTGATCTTGCGGCCGCCGTATGCGCTCTGCAGGGTGTCCTGCAAGCCGGCGGCGGTGACGCCCAGCGCCGCGGCCTGCTCGCGGTGCAGGATCACCTCGATCTGCGGATTCTTGAGCTGCAGGTCGCTTTGCGGATCCTGTATGCCGTCAACCCGCCCGATGTCCTGCAAGATCGCGTCCGACTGCGCGTACAGCGCCTTCTGGTCGGTCGACTGCAACACATACTGCAGCGAGCCATTGGAGGCCGTCGGCCCCATGTCGATCGCCGGCGGATTGCGCATGTTGAGGGTGATGCCCTGGATCCCGGCCACCTGCTTGCGCACCGCCTGGATGACCTGTTCCGCGGTGCCGCTGCGCTCGGACAGCGGCTTGAGCCCGATCAGCAGGCGCCCGCTGTTGCTGAGCGTGTTGTCCGAGCCGATCACCGATTCCACATTGGCCACGTTCGGATTGCGCTGGATGATCTTCACCACCGCGTTCTGCTTGGCCAGGAAATCGGCGAAGGCGGTGCCTTCCGGGACGCGGGTATCGCCGTCGATCTTGCCCGAATCGACCTGCGGGATGAAGCCCTTCTCGACGATGGCGTACATGCCTGCGGTGCACACCAGCGTGGCGATGCCGATCGCGGCCATCAGGCCGATGCGCTGCGTGGACCATTCCAGCGAGCGCGCGTAACCGCGCTCGGAAGCCTCGACCAGCCGATCGAAGCGCTCGAACACCCAGCCCGCACTCTTCTTCGGATCCAGCCAGCGGCTGGCGAGCATGGGCGTGAGGGTCAGCGAGACGATCCCGGAGAGGATCACCGCGATCGAAATCACCATGCCGAACTCGGAGAACAGCCGCCCGACCAGCCCGCCCATGAACACGATCGGCAGGAACACCGCCGACAACGACAGCGTCATCGACAGCACGGTGAAACCGATCTCCTGCGTGGCGGCGATGGCCGCGTCCATCCGGCTGGCACCCTGTTCGGCGTGGCGGACGATGTTCTCGATCACCACGATCGCATCGTCGACCACGAAACCGACCGACAGGGTCAGCGCCAGCATCGAGATATTGTCGAGGCTGAAATGCAGCAGGCGCATCACCGCGAAGGTGCCGATCAACGAGGTCGGCAGCGCCAGGGCGACGATCAGCGTCGCCATCCAGCTCCTGAGGAACAGCAGGATCACCACGACCACCAGCAGCAGCGAGCCGAGCAGCGTCCATTCGACATCCTCCACCGACGCGCCGATATAGTCGCCACGGTCGTAGAGCACATCGAGCTGGGCATCGCCGGGCAGCTGCGCGCGGATCGCGGGCAGCGCCGCCTGGATGCCACGGGTCACCGCCAGCGTGTTGGCGCCCGGCTGGCGATGGATGTTGATCTCGATCGCGCGCTGGCCGTTGAGATAGGCTGCGGTCTGCAGGTTCTCGACGCTGTCCTGGGCATGGCCGATGTCGCGAAAGCGCACCTGCGCGCCGTCCGCATAGGACAGCACCATGTTGTCGAAGTCGGCCGCCCGCTTGAGCTGGCCGTCGGCGCGGACGGTGTAGGAACGCGCCCGCCCCATCAGCGTTCCCGCCGGCGCGTTGCTGTTGCCCGCCTGCACCGCGGAAACGATCTGGTCGAAGCCCATGTGGCGGGCGGCGAGCAGGTGCGGATTGACGAACAGGCGCACCGCATACTTCTGCGCGCCGTTGACGTCGATCTGTCCCGCGCCCGGCACCGACGCCAGGCGCAACGCCACGCGATCCTTGGCGAACTGGTTGAGCAGCGGCAGCGCGATCGTCTTCGAGCGCACGATCAGATGCATGATCGGGGCCGCGCTGGGATCCTCCTTCTGGATCTGCGCCGGGTTGATTTCGCGCGGCAGCAGGCCGGCTGCCTGCGACACCGCGTTCTGCACGTCCTGCGCCGCCGCATCGACATTGCGGCTCAACGCGAACTGCAGAACGACGCGCGTGCTGCCGACGCTGCTGGTCGAACTCATCGCATCCAGCCCCGGCAGGCCGCTGAACTGGCGTTCCAGCGGCGTGGCCACCGCCGCGGCCATGGTCTCGGGATTGGCCCCCGGCAGCGACATGTTGACGGTGATGGTCGGGAAGCTGACGTCGGGCAGCTCGCTCACCGGCAGCGCGAAATACGCCATGCCGCCTGCCAGCACCAGGGCGATCATCAACACCGACGTCATCACCACGCGGCGGATGAACACGGCCGATGGATTCACGCGTGCCGCCCGCTGGCCGCCGCGCCTTGCCTGGCAGGCAGGTCGTTCGATCGCACCGCCGCGCCATCGCGCAGTTCGTTGGGAACGGTCAGGATAACGGTATCGCCCTTGTGCAAGCCCTTGCTGATGACCGCCTGCCCATCGACCATCCGCGCCACGGTCAACGCCCGCGCCATCGCCCGCCCGTTCACCACGCAGTACACATACGGACCCTGCTGCCCCTGCTGCAGCGCGCCTTCGGGGACGGACAGGGTCTGCGGATCTTCCGCCAGGATCACCCGGACGCTGACGAACTGTCCGGGCCACAGCGTCGCGCCGGCATTGGCGAACCGCGCGCGCAGCTCCAGCGTGCCGCTACTGCTGTCGAATGCGTTGTCGAGAAACGCCAGCCGGCCGCGGTCGAGCACGCTGGCGCTCACCGCATCCAGCGCGAGCACCGTCAGTCCGAGGCCATCGCGTCCTGCGCTTGCTGCGCGCACCGCATCGACCTGCACATGCGCGAGCGCGAAGCGCACGTCGATCGGAGCGTTCACGTTGATCGTCAGCAGCGCCGTGCTGGAACCGCTCGACACCAGATTGCCCGGCTTGACCCCGATGGCGCCGGCGCGGCCGTCGATGGGCGCGCGAATCTGGGTGTAGGCCAGCGACAGGCGGGTCTGCTCGACCTGGGCCAGATCGACGGCAACGGTCCCGCGCAGGGAGCGCAGCGTATCGGCCGCGGTGATGTAGGTCTTCGGATCCACCGCGCCGGTCTTGGACAGCTTGCTGTAGCGCGCTTCCGTGTCGGCCGCATCCGCGGCGAGCGCCTGGTCGCGCGCCAGGGCGGCGCGGGCCTGCGCCAGCGTGGCGCGCAGCGGCCGCGGGTCGATGGTGAACAGCAGTTGTCCGGCGTGGACCTGCTCGCCGTCGTGGATCAGCACCGACTGCAGCACGCCGTCGGTCTGCGGCCGGATATCGACGCTGTGCGGCGACACGATGGTGCCGGAGGTTTCGATGATGTCCGGCACGGTGTGCGGTACCACCGTCATCGTCTGCACCCGCAACGGCTCGGGCGCCGGCGTCGGCTGACGGCGATGTCCGATCCAGTAACAGATACCGACGATCACCAGGCACGACGCGGCCAGTCCCGAGAGGACCGCCATCCGCCCCGCGCCGCGCTCGGCGCGGGCCATGGCCGGCCCGCCTGCGCCGTGGCCGCTGGCTGGCATCGCCGCGCCGGGATCGCCGCAGCGGGCGCGCGTGGCGGGAAGTCCCACGCCGGCATCAGGGTACCGCCCGGGAAACCACTCATTGTTCTGGCTTTGCATACCGTTGCGTCCGCACTGGTGATGAATGACCATGCCGCGACACCAGGACTGTGTGCGAACGCAACGGCATGACGTCTGCCTATGAAGCCACAGGCGCGGTGACGGTATCGTGATAGGACGCATAGTGCAGCAGGCGATGGCGCGATGGCGCGACGGCACGACGCAAGTCCCAGACGGTAGACAGACGGTCACACTGAGACGCTGCGGCCAACCGCCGCGACACCCCGCTCGGCCGGATGCTGCAGCGGCGGCACCGGTCGCTGTGGATGGGCGCGGATGGGCGGATGCGAAGGCGCCGCTTCATTCGGCATTTCCGCCTGCCGAGGGCTAACCTGATGCACTGGTTGCCGCTCCAGCGCCTGGTGCGCGCCTGCCAGTTGCTGCACAGTGCCGACGCGGCGTTGCAACGGAGCGCCTGCGACGTCGGCGGCGCCGGCACGCGGCGACAGCAGGCCGTACGCCCACGGCCTAGCATCGAGGGTTCAGCGCCGGCCGACCACAATCCGCTGCGTTCCGGCGATCGCGCAACCTCGCGCGCACTGGCAACGGCTACAATCGGCCCATGCGCGTCTTCCTCCAGCAACGTCCCGGCGGCAACGAGCCGCCCCGCTACATCCAGCTGACCCTGCAACCGGACTTGTTCGGTGGCTGGGAGCTGTTGCGCGAGACCGGCCAGATCGGCGGCCGTGCGCAACTCAAGCGCGAACAATACCTGCTGCAGGACGCCGCCCACGCCGCCTTCGAGAAAGCCCGCGATGCGCAACTCAAGCGCGGCTTCCAGGTCATGTTCACTCGCGGCGCCGACGCTCCGCGCTAAGGAATCCCCATGCTCAAGAACGACCGTCTGCTGCGCGCCCTGCGCCGCGAACCCGTGGACCAGACCCCTGTGTGGCTGATGCGCCAGGCCGGGCGCTACCTGCCCGAGTACCGCGCCACCCGCGCCCGCGCCGGCAGCTTCCTGGCCATGGCCAAGAACCCGGAACTGGCCTGCGAAGTGACGCTGCAGCCGTTGGCGCGGTTCCCGCTGGACGCGGCGATCCTGTTCTCCGACATCCTCACCATCCCCGATGCGATGGGCCTGGAGTTGTATTTCGTCGAAGGCGAGGGTCCGAAGTTCAAGCACCCGGTGCACGACGCGGCGGCGATCGCCCGGCTCGGCGTGCCGGATATGGAGACCGAACTGCGCTACGTGATGGATGCGGTGCGGGTGATCCGCCGCGAACTGGACGGCAGCGTGCCGCTGATCGGCTTCTCCGGCAGTCCGTGGACGCTGGCCTGCTACATGGTCGAGGGCGGCGGCAGCGACAACTATGCGCGGATCAAGGCCATGGCCCTGAACGACCCGGCGGCGCTGCACCAGTTGCTGTCGGTCAACACCGATGCGGTGATCGCCTACCTGGCGGCGCAGCGCGCGGCCGGCGCGCAGGCGCTGCAGGTGTTCGACACCTGGGGCGGCGTGCTCAGCCCGGCGATGTACCGCGAATTCTCGCTGCCCTACCTGCGGCGCATCGCCCGCGAACTGCCGCGCGGCGACGGCGCCGAGCGCACCCCGCTGATTCTGTTCGGCAAGGGCAACGCGCCATACCTGGAAGAGCTGGCCGCCTCCGGCGCCGAAGGCCTGGGCGTGGACTGGACCGTCGACCTGGCCGAGGCCGCGCGCCGCACCGGCGGCCGCGTGGCGCTGCAGGGCAACCTGGACCCGGCCACGCTGTACGGCGCGCCGGCGGCGATCGAGCGCGAGGTGCAGCGCGTGCTGCGCAGCTACGCCGACGGCAATGGCTCGGCGGACGGCCACGTGTTCAACCTCGGCCATGGGCTGTCGCCGGACATGCAACCCGAGCACGTCGGCGCGCTGGTCGCCGCGGTGCAGGCGCACAGTCGCCGCACGCAGGCATAGCCCCGCGCAGCAAACCGTCGCAACACGCGCTCCCGCCATCACGCAGTCGGGACTGAAGCCCCTCCCACAGTGCACCCGGCCAGCGCGCCGCAAGTCCCTGTAGGAGCGGCTTCAGCCGCGACGAACGAAGCGGTGGACGCAACCGGTTCGAACAGCGTCGGTACTGAAGCCCTCCACACGAACCACGACAGCATGTCGCGCGCGATGCCTTGATCCGCCATCGCGGGAGGACTGCAGCAGGCGCAGCGCACCACGACCGCCCGCTGCTGCACGGCGCCTCGACGCGCTCTGCGCGATCCTGTCCGCCCTTCGCGTCGCCGTGCGTGCCGATGTCCGCGCCTTCTTCCGATCCGATCGCCGTTCCGACCTACCGTAGTTTCCGGCCGCTGCTGTGGCTGGTGTCGCTGGCCATTTTCATGCAGATGCTGGATGCGACCATCGTCAACACCGCGTTGCCGGCGATGGCGCTTAGCCTGGGCGAGAGCCCGCTGCAGATGCAGTCGGTGGTGTTCAGCTATGCGTTGGCGGTGGCGATGTTCATCCCCGCCTCGGGCTGGATCGCCGACCGCTACGGCACGCGCCGCACCTTCCTGACCGCGATCGTGCTGTTCACCCTCGGCTCGCTGCTGTGCGCGGCCGCGCCACGCCTGCCGTACCTGGTCGCTGCGCGCGTGCTGCAGGGCATCGGCGGCGCAATGCTGCTGCCGGTCGGACGCCTGGCGGTGATGCGCTCGGTGTCGCGCGCGCAGTTCCTCAACGCGATGAGCTTCATCGCGATCCCGGCGCTGATCGGGCCGCTGGTCGGGCCAACGCTCGGCGGCTGGCTGGTGCAGGTGGCCTCGTGGCACTGGGTATTTCTGATCAACCTGCCGATCGGCGCGCTCGGCTTCGTCGCGGCGCTGAAGGTGATGCCGGATTTCCACGGCGAACAGCGCACCCGCTTCGACCTGATCGGCTATGCGATGCTGGCGTTCGGCATGATCGCGCTGTCGCTGGCGCTGGACGGGATCTCCGAGCTTGGCCTGCGCCATGCGTGTGTGATGCTGCTGGCCATCGCCGGCCTGGCCGCGCTGATCGGCTACTGGCTGCACGCGGCCAATTCACCGGCAGCGCTGTTCCCCGTGCATCTGTTCAAGGTCATCAGCTTCCGCATCGGCATCCTCGGCAACCTGTTCGCGCGCGTGGGCAGCGGTAGCATGCCGTTGCTGATCCCGCTGCTGTTGCAAGTCGGCCTGGGCATGCGTCCGATGCGCGCGGGCCTGATGATGATCCCTGTGGCGCTGGCCGGCATGGCCTCCAAGCGCGCGGCGGTGAAGCTGGTGCAGCACTACGGCTACCGGCGGGTGCTGATGACCAACACGGTGCTGGTCGGCCTGGCGATGGCCAGCTTCGTGCTGTTCGACACCGGCCAGCCGCTGGGTTGGCGGCTGCTGCAGCTGGCGCTGTTCGGCGCAGTCAATTCGTTGCAGTTCACGGTCATGAACACGGTGACCCTGCGCGACCTGGACCGCGACCAGGCCAGCGCCGGCAACAGCCTGCTGTCGATGGTGATGATGCTGACCACCGGCTTCGGCGCGGCCGCCGCGGGCAGCCTGCTGGCGGCGTTCAACGACCACCTCGGCGACAGCCACGGCGCCACCGCCGCCCTGCACGCAACCTTCGTCTGCGTCGGCGCGATCACCCTGAGCTCGACCCTGATCTTCTGGCAGTTGCCGGACAGCCGGCCGCATCCGGACAAGCAGGTGGAGGAAGTGGCGGAGTAGCCGGGACCGGGGACCAGGGACCCGGGGGAGCGCCGCGACGGTCGTTTGCGGAGCCAGTGAAGCGATCACGCGAAACATCACGCTTTCCCGGGTCCCTGGTCCCCGGTCCCCGGTCCCGGCTCCACCACCGCCTCGATCGCCTCGGCCAGCATGTCTCCCGTCACCGGTTTGCGCAGGAAGCCGTCGAAGCCGGCTGCGCGGGCCTGCGGTTCGGCGTCGGCGTCGGCGCGGGCGGTGACCGCGATCAGCGGCATCTCGTAGCCGAACACGCGCAGCTGCCGCGCCAACGCCAGGCCATCCAGACCAGGGAGGTCCAGGTCCAGCAAGGCCACGTCGAAGCTGGCGCCGGCCGCTTCGGTCAGCGCCGCCAGGGCATGCGCGGCATGGGTGATGTGGTGTCCGCGCGCGCTGAGCAGGCCACTGACGACCTCGGCGACGGTGGGGTCGTCCTCGACCAGCAGGATGCGCAGCGGCCGCGTCGGCGCCTGCGCATCGCGCTCGCCGCGGGTGCGGGCGTGCAGCGCTTCCGGAATCCACGGCAGCGGCAGGTCAACGATGAAGCGGGTGCCGACGCCGAGCTTGCTGTGCAACTCCACGCGCCCGCCCATCGCCACCGCCAGCTCCTGGCAGATCGCCAGGCCCAGCCCGCTGCCGCCGTAGCGCGCGGCGGTGCGCGGGCCGTCTGCCTGCTCGAAGCGCTGAAACAGCCGCGCCTGCTGCTCGGGGTTGATCCCGGGACCGGTGTCGGCGACCTCGAAACGCACGCCCTGGCGGTCGTGCAGCGGCGCCACGCGCAAGGTCACGCCGCCATGATCGGTGAACTTGATCGCGTTGTTGAGCAGGTTCAACAGAATCTGTCGCACCCGCGTCGCATCGCCGTTGGCGGTTACCGCGGCCGGCATCGTGTTGTCCAGCGCGAACGCCAGGCCGCGGCTATGGGCCATCGGCGCCATCATCGCCTCCAGCTCGGCGATCAGCTGGCCCAGGTCGAACGGCTGCTGGTCCAGTTCCAGACGTCCGGCCTCGATCCGCGCCAGGTCCAGCGCGTCGTTGACCAGGCGCAGCAGGTGCGCGCCGGCGCCGCGGATCGAGTCGGTATAGCCGCGCTGCTTGGGATCCAACGGCGTGGCCAGCAGCAGTTCGCTCATGCCGAGCACGCCGGTCATCGGCGTGCGCACCTCGTGCCCGAGCGTGGCCAGGAAGCGGGTCTTGGCCAGCGAGGCCTGCTCGGCCAGCTCCTGCTTGTGCAGGGCCAGCTGCCAGGCGTTGCGCCGGCGCAGGCGGCGCCGGTACAGGTAGGACGCCAGCCACAGCGCCAGCAGCGCCAGCCCGGCCAGCCCGGCCAGCCCCCAGGGGCTGCGCCACCATGGCGGCAGCACGCGGAAGCGCAGCGTGATGACCTTCGACCACACCTTGTCGGCGGTGCGCGCCTGCATTTCCAGGGTGTAGTGGCCGGACGGCAGGCGCGAGAACAGGCGCTCGCCGCTGGCGCCGACATCCACCCAGTCCGGGTCGTAACCGCTGAGCCGGAACCGGTAGGAATTGGCGTCGGTATCGGAGAACGACAGCAGCCGCGCGACCACATGCAGGTCGCGGTCGCCTTCCTTCAGCACGATGCTGCCGGCATGCAGCAGATCCAGCGCGCGCTCGCCGCGGCGCACGCCGATGCGCTCGATCACCAGCGGCGGCTGCCGCCGCGACGGCACCACCTGCGACGGCTCGAACAGCACCACCCCGTCCGGGGTACCGCCGAGGATCTGCCCGCTGCGCGCCTGGACCAGGGTCTGCCAGTGAAATTCCTGGTTGGGTAGCCCGTCGTGCACGCTGTAGGAGCGGATCGCCTTGCTCGCCGGATCGACCCGGATCAGGCCGCGCACGCTGCTCAACCAGGCCACTCCGCTGGCATCGACCACGAGGCCCTTCGGCGTCAGCGACGGGAACTCCTGCGCGGCGTCGATACGGTCGAGCAGGTTCAGCCGCGTGCCGTCCCACAGATAGCGCTCCAGGCAGCCGAGGCTGGCTATCCACACCACATTGCCGTCGGTGATGGTGAAGGCGCTCAGCGGCCGCTGCGGCGCGCCCGGCACCGGCGCGAAGCGCGCGCTGGCCGGGTCCCAGGCCAGCACGCCATGCTGGCCGAGCAACCAGGGCTGGCCCAGCGGGCCGGGCCGCACGTCGTCCACGGTCAGCTGCGCCGGCAGCCCGGCGGCGCCCGGGGCGATGTTGCGCAACACGTGTCCGTCCAGGTCGCGAACCTGCGCGCCACCGACATCGCCGAACAACCACAGGCGCTCGTCGCTGCTAACCATCGCTTGATCGACGTAGCCGGGCATCGGCGCGTCGGCGCCGTCCTGCTTGCCCCAGCGCCGCACCTCGCCGCTGACCGGGTCGTAGCGCAACAGCCCCGCCAGCGACGCCGCCCAGACCCGGCCCTGGCCGTCCTCGACCAGCGCGCGCGACCAGTCGCGCCCGAACAACGCAGTGATGTGGTGGCGCACCGCACCGGTGCCAGGATCCAGCTTGTCCAGCATGCCGCGCGTACCCGTCAGCCACACCCCGCCATCGCGCGAGGCGGCGGTGGCCATCACGTAGGGGTTACCCATCGAGTCCGGATCGTCGACCCGGTACGACAGCACCGAGAACTGCCGCCAGTTGGCCGGCAGATACCAAAGGCCGGCGTTGAAGCTGGCGAACCACAGATCGCCTTCGCGGCCCTCGAACGCCAGCGACCAATTGGGTTTGACCAACCCGTGCGCGGAGTTGCTGTACAGCGGCACGTTGTGGATCTGCCCAGGGTCGCCCTCGCGGCCCAGGCCGTCCATGGTGTCGAACCAGCGATTGCCGTGGCGGTCGTGGACCAGCATCCCCAACACGTTCTCGCTCGGCATGTTGTGCCAGTACGGCGCCACCACGCTGCCGTCGGCGCGCAGCAGGCGCGCGCCGCCCTGGTTGGCCACCCACAGCGTGCCGTCGCGCTCGGGGGTCAGGCCCTGCACCTCCGGCCGCGGCAGCGCCGAGGCCGGCAGCCGTTCGAAGTCGTGCCCGGTCCAGCGCGCCAGGCCGCCACGGGTGCCCACCCACAGCGTGCCGTCGGGGGTGGTCGCCAGGAAGGTCACGATCGGCGACGGCAGGCTGCGCTCATCGCCAGGCATCGGCATGTAGCGGCTCAGCGTGCCGTCCGCCTGCAGCCGGTCCAGGCCGCCGTTGGGGGTGCCGAACCAGATGCTGCCGTCGGGAGTGGAGGTGATCGCCCAGACCGTGGCGCCGCCGATCTGCGGATAGTTGCTGCGGTCGTAGTAGCGGAACGTGCGCCGGTCCGCCGAAAGCATGCCCATGCCGGCATTCTGGGTGCCGAACCACACCCGGTTCTGCGCATCGACATGCACGGTCCAGATCTTGTTGTCGCGCAGCCCGTCCTCGATCCGCCAGATGCGGTAGCCGCGGCCGTCGAAGCGCGCCAGGCCGTCGCTGCTGGCCAGCCACAGGTAGCCGAGCTGGTCTTCGGCGAAGCCGTTGATGCTGTTGGACGGCAAGCCGTCGGCCACGGTCAGCTGGCGCGGCTGCGGCGTCGGCGGCACCGCCGCGACGGCAGCCGCCGACCACAGCAGCAGCCATCCCAAGATCCTTATGGACCGCATCGTCATCTCCCAGTGCATGGACGCCATGTCCCCGACGCCCACCGCCATCGTCGGCGATAAACGCCGCCGCTGGCAACAGACGGGTGGTGGGTGCGGGACTCGGGACTCGGGACTCGAAAAGCGTCGCAGGCGTTGCCTGCGAATCCGCTGCGGCCCTTACGCTTTCCGGGTCCCGGGTCCCGGGTCCCGAGTCCCGGCCTCCACATCCATCACCCCCCGAATCGCCTCAGCCAGCATGTCGCCGGTGACGGGCTTACGCACGAAGCCGGCGAAACCGGCCGCCTTGGCGGCGGCCTCGGCCTCGCCGTCGGAACGCGCGGTGACCGCGATCAGCGGGAAGTCGTAGCCGAGCGCGCGCAGTTGCCGCGCCAGCGCCAGGCCGTCGAGCGCCGGCAGGTCCAGATCGAGCAGGCCCAGGTCGAAGGTGGCCTGGCTGAGCTCAGTCAGCGCTTCCAGGCCATGCGCGGCGCAGGTTACGTCATGGCCGCGACTGCGCAGCAGTTCGGCCATCACCTGGGCCACGGTGGGTTCGTCCTCGACCAGCAGGATCCGCAGCGGCGCCTGCACCCGCGCCGGCAGCGGCACCACCGTCAGCGCCTCGGCAGGCCGCACCTGCCAGCGCAGCGGCAGCGTCACCCGGAAGCGCGCGCCATGCCCGAGCCGGCTTTCCACCTGGATGCGGCCGCCCATCGCCATCGCCAGTTCCTGGCTGATCGCCAGGCCCAGCCCGCTGCCGCCGTAGCGGGCGGCGGTGCGCGGGCCTTCGCCCTGTTCGAAGCGCTGGAACAGCCGCGCCTGCTGCTCGGCGCTCATGCCCGGGCCGGTGTCGGCGACCTCCACGCACAGCCCGTACCCGCTCTGCAGCGGCGACACGTGCAGCGTGACCGAGCCGCTGGCGGTGAACTTGATCGCGTTGCCGACCAGATTGAGCAGGATCTGCCGCACCCGCACCGCGTCGCCGTTGACGGTCACCGTGCCCGGCAAGGTGTCGTGGCATTCGAAGCGCAGCCCGCGCGCCTGCGCCAGCGGCGCCATCAGGTTCACCACGTCGGCGATCAGCCCCTGCAGCGCGAACGGCTGAAGGTCGAGCTGCAGGCGCCCGGCCTCGATCCGCGCCAGGTCCAGCGCGTCGTTGACCAGGTGTAGCAGGTGCGTGCCGGCGCGGCGGATCGATTCGGTGTAGCCGCGCTGCCTGGGATCCAGCGGTGTGGCCAGCAACAGTTCGCTCATGCCGAGCACGCCGGTCATCGGCGTGCGCACCTCGTGCCCGAGCGTGGCCAGGAAGCGGGTCTTGGCCAGCGAGGCCTGCTCGGCTACTTCTTGCTTGTGCAGCGCCAACTGCCAGGCATGCTGGCGGCGCAGGCGGCGGCGGTAGGCGCGCAGCGACACCAGCAGCAGCAAGGCGCCGGCGGCGAGCAGCCCGGCGATGCCCCAGATGCTGCGCCACCACGGCGGATACACCCGGAACGGCAAGCGCAGCGTCGGCGACCAGGCGCCATTGCGGGTGCGCGCCTGCACCTCGAGCACATGCGCGCCGGCCGGCAGCTGCGGCAGCGTGCGCTCGCCAGCGGCGCCGACCGCGACCCAGTTGCGGTCGTAGCCGGGCAGGCGGAAGCGGTAGCCGATGCCCTCCGGATCGACGAACGAGAGCAGTCGCGCCACCACGCGCAGGTCGCGGTCGTCCGGCTGCAGGGCGAAACCACCGCTCACCGGCAGCGCCAGCAGACGCTCGCCGCGGCGCACCTGCACACTCTCCACACTCAGCGCCAGCGGCACCGACGGCGGGTCCGGCAGGCGCGTGTCCAGCAGAGCCACGCTGCCGTCGGCGGTGGCCGCCAGCAACACCCCGTCGGCGGCCATCAACAGCCCGCGCTTGACCACTTCCTGACTGCTCAGGCCGTCGCGCGCGCCGAACGCGCGCACCGCCGGCTGGTGTCGCGAATCGATCCGGAACACGCCGCGGCGCATGCCCAGCCAGGCGCGCCCCTGCTGATCGACGACCAGACCCTGCGACTCGGTCGCCGGCACGCCTTCGGCCGCCGCATAGCGGTGCAGCTGCCGCCAACGCCCGGCCTGGCGGCGCCACAGTTCGAGTCCGGACAGGCGATGCAGCCACAAGGTCTGCGCATCGGCGAAGGCAAACGACTGCACCCGTTCGCCATCGAACTCCGGCGCGGCGCGGAACTGCCCGGCGGCGGCGTCCCAGTAGTGCAAGTGCTCGGCGGCCAGCCACGGCGTGCCGTCCGGCGCCAGCTCGAACGCTGCGATATCGGCGGCGGCGGCCAGGCCGCGCTGCGGGCCGTGGATATTGTCCAGCACATGGCCGTCGGCGAGCGCGCGCACCTGCACGCCGAAGCCGGGGACGGCCACCCACAGACTGCCGTCGGCCCGCTCGCGCAACCAGGCGTTGCCGCCGATGTCAGGCGTGGGGTCGCGCGCCGACCTGTGGCTCCAGCCCTGCAGCACACTCCCCCCGGCCGGACCGCGCAACAGCATGCCGCTGCTGCCCAGCCACAGCATGCCGGCGGCGTCCTGCAGCACCGACATCAAGCGCATAGTGGGCAGCTCGGAGGTCAATGCCGATTTGCGCAGCGCGCCGCTGGCCGGTTGTAACTGGTACACGTTGCCGCCGGTCCCGGCCAGCCATGCCCCGCCGTCGCGGGCCGGCGCCAGGCCCGCGTACAGATCCGGCGCCAGGCCGTGCGCCGGCCCCAGCACCGCCAGCCGACGCCAGTCAGGACGCAGGTAGCCCAGGCCGCGGGTCGGCAACGACACCCACAGCCCGCCTTCCTTGTCGCGCAGCATGCTCACCACCACGTTGGCGCCGGACACCGCCGCCTCGCCCTCGCTGATGTGGCGCAAGGCACCGTCGGCCGGCTTGTGCCACAGGCCCTGGCCGTTGCCGAGCCAGTAGCCGCCGCTGCCGTCCTCAGCCATGCACAGTACCCCGCGCTGCAGTGCACCGGTCCAATCGGCACGCTGCCAACGCCCGTCGTGACCGAGCCGGTACAAGTCCCGGTTGGCGCCGACCCACACCCCGTCGGACAGCGCGACCAGCGCCGACAACCGCTGCTGCGTGCCATCGCTGCCGGGCAGCCGGTAGGCGCTGGCGCGGGTGCCTTCATAGCGCACCAAGCCCTTGATGGTGCCGACCCACAGCACGCCGGAGCGGTCGAACGCCAGGCCCACCACCGCGCTGTCGAGCATCGCATCGACCTCACTGTCGCCGCCCTGGATGCGCTGCACTCGCCCGTCCGCCGGCAACCTGTACAGCCCGCCGGCATAGGTGCCGAACACGATCTCGTCGCCATGGCTGGTGATCGCGAACACATCGTCGCTGCGCATCGCCGGTTGCGTGGCCATGTTGAAATGGCGGAAGCCGCGGCGCCCGGCGTCGAGCACGCTCAGGCCGCCGCCTTCGCAGGCCACCCACACCCGGTTGCGCGCATCGATGTGCAATTCCTGCACGTAGTTGCAGCGCAGCGACTGCGGATCGTCCGGATCGTGGCGCCAGATGCGGAATTCGCGCCCGTCGTAGCGGGCCAGGCCATCGCCGCTGGCGATCCACAGGTAGCCGTCGCGGTCCAGGCCCAGCCGCGAGATCTCGCTGGACGGCAACCCATGCTCGGCGCCCAGCACGCGGAACCGCGGCAGTTCCGGCACCGTCGCCTGCGCGCTGGCGCAGCAGCCGGCCAGCGCCAGCAGCCAGGCGAGCATCCAGCCGCGGCGCAGGCGTCGAGGACGTGGGGTTTGCATCGACATCGGCTCCAGCGGCAGTGAACGATCGGCGGCGGATGAACACCGGCGCACTGCCGGGGCCGGCCGCAAACAGCGCGGCCGCTCCGTGCCGCCTTGATGCGGCAGCGTTCTTATACCGCGCAGGGCCGCAAAATCCCACCCGCCGCGCGGCGCAACGAACCATTGCACGGCGCGCGGGCGCAAGCGCGGCGGACTGCGCCTAGAATCCGGTCTACACCTTCTTGATGGCCACCCATGCTCCAGCGCTGCCTGCTCGCCCTGCTGCTGACCCTGCCGACCGCCGCGCTGGCGGCCCCGGCGCAGTACGCGCTGGACCCGGTGCACACCCGCGTGCTGTTCGCGATCGAACACGCCGGTTTCTCCAAGGCGCTGGGCACCGTGTCAGGCAGCAGCGGCACGTTGCTGTTCGATCCGCACGACTGGCACAGCGCGCGGCTGGACGCGCGGGTGCCGCTGCAGCAGCTGGACCTGGGCGACGCCAAATGGAACCGCGCCGCGCTGGCGCACAACCTGGTCGATGGCGAGCGTTTCCCGGAGGCACGCTTCGTCTCCACCCGGATCGAACCGATCGACGCCACCCACGCCAAGGTGTTCGGCACACTGACCCTGCACGGGGTCAGCCGCGAGATCGCGCTGGAGGTGACCCTGAATGCGCTGAAGCGGCATCCGCTGCCGCCGTTCCGCCGCACCGTGGGCTTTTCCGCCACCACCACGCTGCAGCGCGCCGACTTCGGCATCGCCGCCTGGCCGTCGGTGATCGGCGCCACGGTCGAATTGCGCATCGAGGCCGAGGCGACCCGCGCCGGCAGTGCCGATGCCGACCCGGCGACGGCGGATGCGCCCGCCGCCGACACCCCCGCTCCACCGCCCAGCCCCAGCGCCAGCCAGGAACCCACGCCATGACCGCCAAGAACACCGCCGAACGCTGGGGCAGCGTCAGCCAGACCCTGCATTGGCTGATCGCCGCCCTGATCCTGTTGCTGGGCGTGGTCGGCCTGACCATGGGCGAGCTGCCGAAGACGCCCAAGTACTTCTGGGTCTACACCGCGCACAAGTCGCTCGGCCTGACCGTGCTGGCGCTGGTGATCGCGCGCCTGGGCTGGCGCCTGTATGCCGGCGCGCCCAAGCCGGTGCCGGGCACGCCGGGCTGGCAGGAACGCATCGCCAGCGCCACCCACGTGCTGCTGTATGTGCTGATCTTCGCCATGCCGCTGTCCGGCTGGCTATACGACTCCAGCAGCGGTCTGCGCCCGTTCCGCTGGTTCGGCCTGGTCGCCGTGCCCAAGCTCAGCGCGCCCGACCAACACCTGCGCGACCTGTCGCATGCGCTGCACGAATGGGGCTTCTGGATCCTGATCGCGGTGGTGCTGGCGCATGCCGGCGCCGCCTTCTACCACCACCTGTTGCAACGCGATGCCACCCTGGCGCGGATGTTGCCGCGCGGCTGGCTGAGCCCCAAATCCTGAGGAGTTCCAGCATGTCGTCCCGTTTCGCCTCCCCCGCCGCCGTCGCCGCCGTCGCCGCCAGCCTGGTGGCGATGCTCGCCGCCGCCCCCGCCTTCGCCGCCGACTACGTGCAAGCCCCGGGCTCGAGCCTGGTGTTCGCCAGCAAGTACGACGGCGAAGTGTTCACCGGCCAGTTCCCCGGCTTCGACAGCAAGTTCAGCTTCGACCCGGCCAACCTGGCCAGCGCCAGGCTCGACGTGGCGATCCCGCTGGCCGGCGCCAAGAGCGGCAATGCCGACCGCGACTCCACCTTGCAGGGGCCGGACTTCTTCGACGTTGCCAAGTTCGCCACCGCCCACTACCGCGCCGACAAGTTTCGTGGGCTCGGCAACAACCAGTACGCCGCCGACGGCACCCTGGAACTGCGCGGCGTGTCCAGGCCGGTGACCCTGACCTTCACCTGGACCCCCGGCGCGCAGCCGGTGCTGGCCGGCAAGGCGCTGGTCAAGCGCCTGGACTTCGGCGTCGGCGGCGGCGACTGGGCCGATACCAAGACCATCCCCAACGAAACGGCGATCAGCACCAAGGTGGTGTTCAAGGCGAAGTGATTCGCCACCGGCCGCAGCGGCACGCGGCCACTGAGCGGCGGATTCCCTCCTCGGGTCCGCCGCTTTTTTTGCCTGGATGGGCACGGCGGTGGCGATCAGTCCTGCAGTGCCAGCCAGTCCGCCACCCGACGCACATCGAACGGCCACCCCAGCTCGCGCTCGCCGGCGTCGCGCAGCACCGGCACGCGCTCGCCGTAGCGCGCCTCCAGCACCGCATCGCCATCGATGAACACGCTCTCCAGATCGCCCACGCGCGCCTGCGCCAGCACCAGCAGCGCCTGGTCGCACAGCTGGCAGTCATCGCGCTGGTACAGGGTCAGGGACATGGCCGCGGTTCCGAGGCTGCGCTGCGGACGTCCGCACTGCGCCAGGGGCATAGAATAGACGGTCTTTGGCCTTCCACCTCTCCGCCACGTATGGCTGTCAGCACCTTCGACCTGTTCAAGATCGGCATCGGCCCGAGCTCCTCGCATACCGTGGGGCCGATGCGTGCGGCCGAGCGCTTCGTGCACCGCTGGCTGCTGGATCCGGGCCGGCTCGGCGAGGTGGTGCGGATCCGCGCCGAGGTGTTCGGCTCGCTGGCGCTGACCGGGCGCGGCCACGGCACCGACAAAGCGCTGCTGCTGGGCATGGAAGGCCAGCGCCCGAACCTGATCGATCCGGACATCATTCCGAGCACGCTGGAGCGCATCCGCGACAGCAAGCGCATCAACCTGATGGGCCAGCACAGCATCGCCTTCGACGAGAAACGCGACCTGGCGCTGAACAAGCGCCAGAAGCTGCCATACCACACCAACGGCATGCGCTTCACCGCCTATGCCGCCGACGATGAGCTGATCGCCACGCGCGACTATTACTCGGTCGGCGGCGGCTTCGTGGTCAACCAGGACGACGCCGCCGACGACCGCATCGTCGCCGACGAAACGCCGCTGCCCTACCCCTTCAAGAGCGGCGACGAACTGCTGGCGCAGGCCGCGCGCAGCGGCCTGAGCATCGCCGCGCTGATGTTCGAGAACGAGAAGTGCTGGCGCAGCGAGGACGAGATCCGCGCCGGCCTGCGCGAACTGTGGAACGCGATGCAGGCCTGCGTGGCACGCGGCATTCGCCAGGAAGGCACCCTGCCCGGCGGCCTCAACGTGTCGCGGCGCGCGCCGGCGCTGTACCGCGAACTGTCGTCCAAGCCGGAAGCGGCGATGCGCGATCCGCTGACCACGCTGGACTGGGTCAACCTGTACGCGCTGGCGGTCAACGAAGAGAACGCCGCCGGCGGGCGCGTGGTCACCGCACCGACCAACGGCGCGGCCGGGATCATTCCCTCGGTGCTGCACTACTTCGACCGTTTCTGCCCGGGCAGCGACGAGCAGCGCATCTTCGATTTCCTGCTGACCGCCGCGGCGATCGGCATCCTGTACAAGGAAAACGCCTCCATCTCCGGCGCAGAAGTCGGCTGCCAGGGCGAAGTCGGGGTGGCCTGCTCGATGGCCGCCGGCGGCCTGGTCGCCGCGCTCGGCGGCAAGCCGGGGCAGATCGAGAACGCCGCCGAGATCGGCATGGAACACAACCTCGGCCTGACCTGCGACCCGATCGGCGGGCTGGTGCAGATCCCGTGCATCGAGCGCAACGCGATGGGCGCGGTAAAGGCGATCAACGCCAGCCGCATGGCCATGCGCGGCGACGGCAAGCACAAGGTGTCGCTGGACAAGGTGATCCGGACCATGCGCGACACCGGCCGCGACATGCAGGACAAGTACAAGGAAACCAGCCGCGGCGGGCTGGCGGTTAACGTGATCGAGTGCTGAGTGGATGCCGCTGACGCGTCCTGCCTGTCCGAACGCAGCGCACCGCTGCGGCGCATGCGCTGGCCACGCCGGCGCGCAGAGCCGCGCCGCGTGCAGCGCCCGCGCGGCGTCGCGGCAGTGGGTCCGCGCCACCGCGCCGCGCAGGTGGGACCTGCCTGGATGACGGGCCTTGCGGCTGTCGCGCTCGCCGACGCCGCGCCGGCCGTTGTTGCGGTGCGGATAAAGATCGGCGCGCCTGCGCCGATAGCGGCTTCGATGACCCGCCGAGCCGGCACTGGAATCCCCTTGCAGTCCCACCCCGCTTCCTGGTGCACCCGTGCGCTAAAGCTGGTCATGCTCTTCGGTGCGTGGATCGCGCTCGTACCGAGCGCGGCCGCGCTGCAGCCGGACAAGCAGTTCAACCAGTACGAACGCCAGCGCTGGGGCCTGGAACAAGGGCTGCCGCAGCTCAGCGTGCAGGCCTTCGCGCAGGACCGGCAGGGCTATCTGTGGATCGGCACGATGGGCGGGCTGGCACGCTTCGATGGCGTGCGCATGACCAGCTTCGGCGAAAAGGCCCCGGCCAACCTGCCCGGCACCTTGATCAATGCCTTGCACGTGGATCCCCGCGGCGACCTGTGGATCGGCACCTACCGCGGGCTGGCGCGCTACCGCGACGGACATTTCAGCAACCTGCTGCCGCAGGATCCGCAAGCGCCGCTGCTGAACATCGAAGCGATCGCGGTCGATGCGCAGGGCACGGTGCTGGTCGCCGCGCAGGATGGCGTCTACGCCGTGGCCGGCGACAGCCTGCGCCTGCGCCATCGCATTGCCGACGGCGCTTACGCACTGTTGCCACGCAACGGCGAACTGTGGGTCGGCACGCGTGGCGCCGTGCTGCGTTTCGCCGATGGCGACAGCGATGGCGAACCGCTGCCGTTGCCGGCGGATGCGCACGCCGCGCCGGTGCGACAGTTGCTGAACGCGCAGGGACGGCTGTGGGCCGGCAGCCGCGACGGCCTGCTGTTCCGCCGCGGCGGCCGCTGGCAGCGCCTGCCCGGCGACCCGGCGTTGACCCGGCGCGCGGTGGAGGCGCTGTACCAGGACAGCGACGGCAATCTGTGGGTGGGCCTGCCCGGCGACCTGCTGCGCGTGCGCCACGGCGGCATCGTCGAGCACTACGTCGAACGCGAGCAGGACGCCGCCAGTACGATCTTCGAGGATCGCGAGCGCAACCTGTGGCTGGGCAGCCGCTGGAATGGCGCGACCCGCCTGTGGAACGGCTGGACGCGCCGCTACAGCAGCGACGAAGGCTTGTCCGACCCACTGGTGTGGACGCTGGCGCGCGATCCCGACGGCTCGCTGTGGGTCGGCACCGGCAACGGCCTGGCGCGGCTGCGCAATGGCCGCTACCAGCAGGTGCTGCGCCGCGCACAACTGCCCGCCGACGTGCCCTACACCCTGCTCGCCGAAACCGGCCAGGTGTGGATCGGCACCCGTCGCGGCGCGCTGCTGTACCGCGACGGGCGCGTCACCGAGCCGCCGCCGCTGGCGCGGCTGCGCGAACTGCAAGTCAGCGGGATCGTCCGCGACCGCGCGCAACGGCTGTGGTTCGCCACCAGCGACGGCCTGTTCCGCAGCGACGGCGCGCGCCTGCAGCGCTACGGCGCGCGCGAGGGCCTGCGCGATCCGCGCATCCGCCTGATCCACGAAACCCGCGCCGGGCGCCTGCTGATCGGCTCCCAGGCCGGCCTGTACGAACTGCGCGGCGAGCGCCTGCTGCCGCTCGCCGCGGCCGGCTCGGCGCTGGCCGGCGCCGACATCACCGCCGTGCACGAACTGCCCGGCGGACAGTGGGTGGTGGGCACGCTGTCGGAACAGCTGTGGGTGTTCGACGGCAAGCGCTGGACCATGTTCGACGAACACGCCGGACTGCCGGCGAACGCGGCGTTCTTCATTACCGACGACGGCCACGGCAGCCTGTGGGTGGCCGGCCTGCGCGGCGTGTATCGGATGCCGCTGGCGAGCCTGCTCAAGCGCATCCAGGTAGCAGGCACGCCGCTGCAGGCCGAACTGCTGCTCAACGAACGCGGCCAGCGCCACGGCGGCGTGCAGGGCCTGTGCTGCAACGGCGCGGGCAACGGCAAGGGCTTCATCGACAGCGGCACGCTGTGGTTGCCCAGCCGCGACGGCGTAGTGACCATCGACACCGCCGGCATCGTCAAGAACCCGGTCGCACCGCAGCCGGTGGTGGAGCGGATCCGCGCTCAGGGCCGCTGGATGGCGCCGCAGGCGCTGGGCAGCACGCCGTTGCCGGCGCAGGCGCGCGACCTGGATTTCGAGTTCACCGCCGCCTCGTTCCAGGCGCCGGAGAACGTGGAACTGCGCTATCGCCTGGTCGGCTACGACACGCAGTGGCGCAGCCTGGACGACATCCGCCAGCGCGTGGCGAGCTACACCAACCTGCCCGGCGGCGACTACGTGTTCGAGGTCACCGGCAGCAACAACGCCGGGGTCTGGGCGCAGGCGCCGGCGCGGCTGCCGTTGCGAATCCGGTTGCGCTTCCAGGAAACGCTGTATTACAAGCTGCTGCTGGCGCTGGGCGCCCTGGTCCTGGCGCTGCTGTGCATCGGCATGGCGCGGGTGGTCAACCAGCGCCTGCGCGCAACCCTGGAGCGGCAGGTGCGCCAGCGCACCGAGGCGCTGCAGGCGGCGAACCAGCGCCTGCAGGAAGCCAGCTTCACCGACGACCTGACCCAGCTGCGCAATCGCCGCTACCTGTCGCTGCACATCCCCAGCGACATCGCGCTGTACCGGCGCATGGCCGCCAACGACCAGGACATGCTGTCCTCGGGCATGCTGTTCGCGCTGATCGACATCGACCATTTCAAGGCGATCAACGACAGCGGCGGCCACCATACCGGCGACGCGGTGCTGCAGCAGATGGCGCAGTTGCTGGTCGGGCTGACCCGCGAAAGCGACTACGTGGTGCGCTGGGGCGGCGAGGAATTCCTGCTGGTGCTGCGCTCGGCGCCGCGCGAGAACCTGAACGTGGCGGCCGAGCGCCTGTGCCGGGCGATCGCCGCGCACAGCTTCGCGCTCGATTACGGCCGCCAGAGCCAGATCACCTGCTCGATCGGCCTGGCCGAATTCCCGTTCGTGCACGATCCCGACAGCCGCCTTGGCTGGGAACAGTTGCTGGTCCTGGCCGACCGCGCGCTGTACCAGGCCAAGGCCAAGGGCCGCAACGGCTGGGCCGCGTACCAGCCGGTGCTCGGCACGCAGGCCGAACAGGTGCTGGCGGCGCTGCACGAACCGGCCGAACGCATGCAACACCACGCCTGCCTGAGCCTAGTGCATTCGCGCTGCTGAGCCGCGTTGACACCGCGCGCGCATGCCCCGGGCTAACGTCTCGGCAACCCTGCACGTGTCCCAGCCTGCATGCGCCGACTCCCGCTTCTCGCCGCGCTCGCCGCCGCGCTCCTGCTGGCGCCGCCCAGCCACGCCGCTACGCCCGCGCCGCGCTACGGCGCGCAGCTGGAAGGCTTCAACTATCCGTATCCGGTCGCGCGCTACGAGTTCGCCTCGCAGCGGCAGCCGTTACAGATGGCCTACCTGGACGTGGCCCCGACCGGCACGCCGAACGGCCGCACGGTCGTGCTGCTGCACGGCAAGAACTTCTGCGCGGCGACCTGGGAATCGGCGATCGCTGCACTCACCGCCGCAGGCTACCGAGTGATCGCGCCGGACCAGATCGGTTTTTGCAAGTCGAGCAAGCCGCAGGCCTACCAGTTCTCCTTCGCGCAACTGGCGGCCAACACCCATGCGCTGCTGCAGCAGGCCGGCGTGAGCCGGGCGGTGTTGGTCGGTCACTCGATGGGCGGCATGCTCGCCGCGCACTACGCCCTGCAATATCCGCAGGACGTGAGCCAGCTGCTGCTGGTGAACCCGATCGGGCTGGAGGACTGGAAGGCCGCCGGGGTACCGTGGCGCAGCATCGATGCCTGGTACGCGAAGGAACTCAAGACCGATGCCGCCTCGATCAAGCAGTATCAACAGAGCGTCTACTACGGCGGGCAATGGAAACCCGCATACGAGCGCTGGGTGACGATGCAGGCCGGGCTGTACGCCGGCCCCGGTCGCGAACGCGTGGCCTGGAACCAGGCGCTGACCTCGGACATGGTGTTCAACCAGCCGGTGGTGCAGCAGTTCGCGCAGCTGCGCGTGCCGACCACACTGTTCATCGGCCAGCGCGACCGCACCGCGATCGGCAAGGACCTGGCGCCGCCGGCGCTGGCCAAGAGCCTGGGCGACTATCCGGCGCTGGGCAAGCGCGCGGCGGCGGCGATTCCCGGCGCGACGCTGATCGAATTCGCCGACCTCGGCCACGCGCCGCAGGTCGAAGCGCCGCCACGTTTCAACGCCGCGCTGTTGCAGGCCTTGGCCGCACCCGGCACCGTGCCGTAGCGCGGCCGCAGCGTCAGCGCACTGCGATCCGCAGCACGTCGTCGAGCAAGGCCGCCGCGGTCACCTCGGCGCCGGCACCCGGCCCCTGGATCAGCAGCGGTTGTTGCAGATAGCGGTCGCTGTGGATGGCGACGCGGTTATCAGTGCCGGCGCCGCTGGCCAGCGGATGCGCCAGCGGCAGTTCGCGCAGTCCCACCGAGGCGCCGTGCGCATCGAAGCGGCCGACGAAACGCAGGCAGGCGCCGTTCTCACACGCCTGCGCCAGGCGCACCGCCAGTGGCGCATCCAGTGCAGAGAGTGCGGCATCCACCTCCTGCGGCGCCGCCGCGGCCAGCGCCGGCGGCAGCAGCGAATCGACCTGCACCTGCTCGGCACGCAGCGACAACCCGGCCGCGCGCGCCAGGATCAGCAGCTTGCGGCGCACGTCCTCGCCGGACAGGTCCTCGCGCGGATCCGGCTCGGTGTAGCCGGCCGCCGCCGCCTCGCGTACGCACTCGGAAAACGCGCGGCTGCCGTCGTAGCGGTGCAGCAACCAGGCCATCGAGCCGGACAGCACGCCTTCCACCGCGTGGATGTGGTCGCCGCCTGCGGCCAGCGCGCGCAGGCTGCTCAGCAACGGCAGGCCTGCACCGACCGTGGCGCTGTCGCCGTAGTGCGCGCCGGTGGCATGCCGCGCAGCATGGATCTGTTCGGCGCGCGCCAACGCCGCGCCCTGGCCGAGCTTGTTCGCGGTCACCACGTGCACCCCGCGCGCCAGCCACTGGGCATGCCGCTGCGCCACCGCCTCGCTGGCGGTGGCATCGACCACGATGTCGCCGCCGCGCAGGTCGGCGGGCTGCGGCGCGCAGCCGCCATGACCGCGCGCGGCGGCATTGGCCACGGCCAGCGCCTGCGCCGGCGCCTGCCGGCACTCCTGCAATATCCGCGAATTGGTCAGCCAGGCGAACGCCGGCAAGTCCGGGCGCCGCTGCTGCAGCACCTGGTAGCGCGCGACGAAGGCGCGGCCGACCGTGCCGGTGCCGAGCAGGCCGAGTCGCGGCAGCGCGGCATCGGCCGCCCGCACCTGCGCCGGCGCTATCGCATCGGCGACGCTGCTGCTCACGCGTCCACCCGTTTGCGCGCCACCGCCTCGCCCGCCTGCTGCGCACGCAGCAGGCCGGCCTGCAGGTCCGCGATCAAATCCTCGCTGGACTCGATGCCCACCGACAGCCGCAGCAGGCCATCGCTGATGCCGGCGTTGGCGCGCGCTTCGGCGGTCATCGCCGCATGCGTCATCGACGCCGGATGCGCGATCAGGCTCTCGACCCCGCCCAGCGACTCGGCCAGGGTGAAATAGCGCAGGCCATCGACGAAGGCGCGCACCTGCGCTTCGCCGCCGGCCAGCTCGAAGCTGATCATCGCGCCGAAACCGGTCTGCTGCCGCGCCGCCACCGCATGCCCCGGATGCGTGGCCAAACCCGGGTAATAGACCTGGTTGACCGCGGCATGCCCGTCGAGCAGCGCCACCACCGCCTGCGCATTTTCCTGGTGCACGCGCAGGCGCGCATCCAGCGTGCGCAAGCCGCGCAGGGTCAGGAACGCATCGAACGGCGAACCGGTCAGGCCCAGCGCGTTGGCCCACCACACCAGCTGCTGGTGCAGCTCGGCGGTCGCCGCGATCACCGCACCGCCGACCACATCGCTGTGGCCGTTGACGTACTTGGTGGTGGAATGGATCACCAGGTCGGCGCCGAACGCAATGGGCTTTTGCAGCGCCGGCGACAGGAAGGTGTTGTCGACCACCGCCAGCGCGCCGGCCTTGTGCGCGGCATCGATGACGAAGCGCAGGTCGGTGATGCGCAGCAGCGGATTGGACGGGGTTTCGATCAGCACCAGCTGCGGCGACTGCGCCAGCGCCTCGGCCAGCGAGCGCGGATCGGTCAGGTCGGCGGTGATCAGTTCGAAATGGCCCTTCTTGGCCAGCGCGTTGAACAGGCGCCAGCTGCCACCGTACGCATCGTGCGGCACCACCAGCTTGTCGCCCGGCTGCAGCAGCGCGTTCAGCACCAGGTTGATCGCGCCCATGCCGGTGGCGGTGATCACGCCGCCGGCGCCGCCTTCCAGCTCCGCCAACGCTTCGCCGAGCAGGTCGCGGGTCGGGTTGCCGCTGCGGGTGTAGTCGTACTGGCGCTTGTTGCCGAAACCGTCGAAGCTGAAGTTCGACGACAGTACGATCGGCGGGGTCACCGCACCGTACGCGGTGTCGCGGTCGATGCCGGCGCGCACCGCGGCGGTGGCGTCGCTACAGGGCAAATCATTGTCGTGGGCAGTGCTCATGCGGTAGCTCCGGTGGGGCGAAAGGCGGTAGCGAGGATCGCGTCGATGCGGTCGGTTTCTTTCAGGAAGGCGTCGTGGCCGTATGGCGAGCGCAGCACGCGCAGGCTGCCGCGCGTGCCCAACCCTTCGACCAGAGTGACCAGGTCGGCCAGCGGCACCAGGCGGTCGCCTTCCACCGCGACCACCACGGTGGGCACGGCGACGGCAGCCGGATCGATGCGGTGCAGGTCGATGGATTCGGACAGGCGCAGGTAGGCGTTGACCTGGGTGCGCGCCACGTACTGCGCGCCGGCGGCATCCAGGTAGTCCTCGGCGGCGACGCGGACGCGGCCGTTGATCACTTCCGGCGGCGCGTCGAAGCGCTCGCCGAATTCTTCCGGGGTGCGGTAGCTGAGCATCGCGAACTGCCGCGCCAGCGACAGCCCGTGGCTCTCGGCGCACTGCAGCTGGCCCAGCGCCACCGCGCGGCGCTGCAACGCGCGCCACGCCGCGGCATACGGATGCGCGCGGTGCGCGCCGCTGACCGCGACCAGCTTCAGCAAGCGCTGCGGATGCCGCACCGCCAGCTGCAGGCCGACCAGCGCGCCGTAGGAATAGCCGACGAAGCCGTGCAGTTGGGCGATGCCCAGCGCATCCAGCAGCGCGGCGATCGCATCGGCCTGGTCGGCGCTGTCGATCGGCGCGTCCAGGCTGCCGTCGGCGCCGACGAAATCGAACCCGAGCAGGCGCCGCTGGCCCGCATCCAGTGTCCGCCCCGGCCCGACCAGGCCTTCGGCCCAGCCTTTCTCGGGGAAGCTCGGGTTGGCGGCCAGATGGCGGTGCGCGGAAATGCCGCCGGCGACGAACACCACCGGCGCATCGGCCGGGCCGCTCAGTTCGTAGCGCAGGCGCAGCAGCTGCACGCCGGCGTGGCGCAGCGGCAGCGCCACCGCGACTTCGCCGCGCATCGCGATCACGCCATCGTCAGCCGGCGCGACGTCGGCGGCGTAGCGGTCCAGCGCTGGATGCGAATCAAGGGGGCGATGTGGCGTATTCACGAAGCTCATGGCGGTATCCGGGGAGGAACGGCCATCGAGCTTCGCGGAGCTCGCGTTCGACGTGCGAAGGCACGAATCGAACCATCTTTCGGCGGACGCGGTGGTCCCCGCAGGATTTGGCACCTACACGGTCGCTTGCGCGTCCGCTGGCTGCCCCGGCATCAAAGGGCCTGTCCCTCCGCCGGTCTCGATGGTGGCGCCACGATGCCAGCGTTTTTCGGCGCTGTCAAATCTCTTTATTCGGATGGAGCGATATAAGAAGCCACATCGCTGGCTACCGCATACTGCGCACCGCCACTGTGCTCCCCACACCGGCGCCAGGAGCCCCCATGCCTGGCCAGTGACCGGCCAGTGACCGGCCCCCACCAGTGTCCGCGACGCCGACGGTGTCGCCCACTACGGCGACCATGCCACGGATCCGCAACGCGCGGCGACGCCCGCCCCACGGCCGCAACAAGCGGCTGCTGATGTGGCGCTGGCACAGCTGCGCGTGGACGGCCAGGTCCCGCGCCAGCAGGCCTGGGCCGACAACCGCGTGGACGGTCAGGTGCAGGGGCAACTGCGCTCCCGCCGCGCCGACAACCTCGCCGCAGTTCCTGCACTGCCGCTGCGCGCGTTGCTGCCCGACCGCGGCAGCGCACTGCTGTCGCGGCTGTATCCCTGAGACCCGCGCTACCCCAGCCCATTCGAGCCGATGCTGGAGGCCGTGCCCGGCGACCCGGCCGCCAAGCCGCAGGACGTGCTGTACAGCCTGCCGTTCGAAGACGCTCCGGTGCGCGCGGACCAGGGCGTGGGCGGCCGTTTCAGCCACCAAGACGCGCACCCGTTGCGCATGGCCGGCGCGCTGGGCGAACTCAGGCTGCCGCGCAGCGAGGACGCCACGGACGCCACGCAACCCGTGCCAGGCGGCGCGGCGCTATAATCGCGCGCTTCCCTGTAGCCGTGATCGCCCAGTGGGCGCCGTTGCCATGTCCGATGTTGCCCAGGAAGCTGCGCGCCGCCGCACCTTCGCCATCATTTCCCACCCCGACGCCGGCAAGACCACGCTGACCGAGAAGCTGCTGCTGTTCGGGGGCGCGATCCAGATGGCCGGCTCGGTCAAGGGCCGCAAGGCCGCGCGCCACGCCACCTCCGACTGGATGGCGCTGGAAAAGGAGCGCGGCATCTCGGTGACTTCGTCGGTGATGCAGTTCCCGTACGAAGGCAAGATCATCAACCTGCTCGACACCCCCGGCCACGCCGACTTCGGCGAGGACACCTACCGCGTGCTCACCGCGGTGGACTCGGCGCTGATGGTGATCGACGTGGCCAAGGGCGTGGAAGAACGCACCATCAAACTGATGGAAGTGTGCCGGCTGCGCGACACGCCGATCATGACCTTCATCAACAAGCTCGACCGCGAAGGCAAGGACCCGATCGACCTGCTGGACGAAGTGGAGACCGTGCTCGGCATCCAGTGTGCGCCGGTGACCTGGCCGATCGGCATGGGCCAGCGCCTGAAGGGCGTGGTGCACCTGATCAGCGGCGAAGTGCACCTGTACGAACCCGGCCGCAACTTCACCCGCCAGGACTCGACCATCTTCCCGTCGCTGGACGCGCCCGGCCTGGCCGAACGCATCGGCGCACAGATGCTGGCCGAATTGCGCGAGGAACTGGAGCTGGTGCAGGGCGCCAGCCATCCGTTCGACCTGGACGCCTACCGGGCCGGCAAGCAGACCCCGGTGTTCTTCGGCTCCGGCGTCAACAACTTCGGCGTGCAGCCGCTGCTGGACTTCTTCGCCGAACACGCGCCGCCGCCGCAGCCGCACGCCACCACCGGCCGCGAGGTACAGGCGACCGAAGAGAAGCTGACCGGCTTCGTGTTCAAGATCCAGGCCAACATGGACCCGCAGCACCGCGACCGGGTCGCGTTCATGCGCATCTGCTCGGGCCGCTTCAGCGCCGGCATGAAGACCCTGCACGTGCGCACCGGCAAGGACACCAAACTGGCCAACGCGCTGACCTTCATGGCCAGCGACCGCGAGATCGCCGCCGAGGCCTACCCTGGCGACGTCATCGGCATCCACAACCACGGCACCATCTCCATCGGCGACACCTTCACCGAAGGCGAGGCGCTGGCGTTCACCGGCATCCCCAACTTCGCACCGGAACTGTTCCGCCGCGCGCGGCTGCGCGACCCGCTCAAGCTCAAGCAGCTGCAGAAGGGCCTGGCACAGTTATCCGAGGAAGGCGCCACCCAGTTCTTCCGCCCGCTGATGAGCAACGATCTGATCCTCGGCGCGGTCGGTGTGCTGCAGTTCGAAGTGGTCGCCTACCGGCTCAAGGACGAATACGGCGTGGACGCCAGCTTCGAGCCGGTCGGCGTGGTCACCGCGCGCTGGGTGCATTGCGACAATCCGAAAAAGCTGGAGGAATTCCGCGAGAAGAACGCGATGAACCTCGGCATCGACGGCGCCGGCGAACTGGTCTATCTGGCGCCGACCCGGGTCAACCTGCAGCTGGCGCAGGAACGCGCGCCGGACGTGCGCTTCGCCGCGACCCGCGAGCACGCGCACAGCGCCGCGCTGGACTGAGGCGCCGGTCTGCAGCGGCAAGCGCGCGGGCGTGAACCGCGCGCCACTCGCTGCGCCACAACGGATGCGAATCGCTCGCAATTGAGGTACCTTTTCGCGCCATGGAAGCAGACCCACGGCCCTCGCTCATGAATGCCGACGCGCCGCCTTCTACGGACTGGCGCGACGAACTGGCCAGCGCGCTGACCCACGGCCTGGGCGCAGTCGCCGCACTGGCCGGCAGTTCGGTCCTCATCACCCTGGCCGCGATCTACGGCGATGGCTGGCAGCTGGCCGGGGCCATCGTGTTCGGGGTCGCCTTGCTGCTGCTGTACACCGCCTCCACGCTGTATCACGCCATCCCGCATCCGGGAGTCAAGGCGCGACTGCAGGTGCTGGACCACTGCGCGATCTACGTGCTGATCGCCGGCACCTACACCCCGTTCACCCTGATCGGCCTGCGCGGCCCCTGGGGCTGGGGCCTGTTCGCGGCGATCTGGAGCATCGCCCTGGCCGGGGTGGTGTTCAAGCTGTTCTTCACCGGCCGCTTCCGCTTGCTGTCGACCATCCTCTACCTGGCCATGGGCTGGCTGATTGTGGTCGCGATCGAGCCGCTGCTGCACTCGGTCGATGTCCCCACCCTGTGCTGGCTGCTGGCCGGCGGCCTGTTCTACACGCTGGGCACCTACTTCTATCAGCGCGATACCGTGCGCTACTTCCATGCGATCTGGCACCTGTTCGTGCTCGCCGGCAGCGTCTGCCATTTCGTTGCGGTGACCGCGCAAGTGCTCTAGCGCGCCTGGCGCGACGCGCCCCTTTCGCACCCCGTGCACGCGCACCGCCTACTATGGCCGGATGGATCGCGAACCCACTTCTACACCACGTGGCCGACGCCGCTCCTGGCCCTGGCGCCGCAACGATGGCCGCCTGCGGCGCTGGCCGTTCGTGCTCGGCGCGCTGGTACTGGTTCTGTTGATCGTCATCCTGGTGTTCGACTGGAACTGGTTCAAGGGTCCCGTCGAACGTGCCGTGCAGGCCAAGACCGGCCGCGCATTCCACATCGACGGCAACCTCGACGTGGACCTCGGCCGCACCATCACCCTCTGCGGCGAGCGCCTGCGCTTCGCCAACGCGGACTGGTCGAAACAGCCGCAGATGGCCAGCGCGCAACGTGCCGAGATCGATCTCGCGTTGTGGCCGCTGCTGCGCGGCAAACTGCGCATTCCCGAGATCCGCCTGACCCAGCCGAATCTGCTGCTCGAAACCGGGCCGAACGGGCAACCCGGCAACTGGAACTTCGGCAGCAGCGATGGCGGCACCCAGGTGGTCCTGGGCCGCATGCTGGTGCAACAGGGACGGCTGCGCTTTCAGGACGTGCCTGGCCGTACCGATATCGACGTCAGCGTCGACAGCCTGACCTCGCAGCGACGCAGCGGCGACGCAGCGCCGCCGATCGCGGTCGCCGGCGATGGCCGCTGGCGCGGCAACCCGTTCACGCTCAAGGGCAACACCGCTTCGCCGCTGGAACTGAGCGAAAGCGACCATCCGTTCAAGATCGACCTGCGCGGCAGCGCCGGCAGCACCCGCGCGCACATGCGCGGCACCCTGACCAATCCGTTCCAGCTGCGCGTGTTCGACCTGCAGCTGAGCCTGGCCGGCACCGACATGCAGCACCTGTATCCGCTGCTCGGCATCGCCATGCCCTCCACCCCGCCCTATCAACTGGACGGCCGGCTCAAGCGCAAGGGCGAAATCTGGCGCTACGAGGACTTCAACGGCCGCGCCGGCGACAGCGACCTGGCCGGCACCGTGCAGATCGACAGCGCCGGACAGCGCCCGTTCCTGCACGCCGACCTGCGTTCGCGGCGCCTGGACTTCGACGACCTGGGCGGCTTCGTCGGCGCGCCGCCGCGCACCGGCGCCGGCGAGACCGCCAACGACGAACAGAAGGCGCAGGCGGCCAAACTCGCGGCCAGCGCCAAGCTGCTGCCGTCCACGCCGTACGACCTCGGCAAGCTGCGCGCGATGGACGCAGACGTCCGCTGGAAGGCGCAGCGGATCAACGCGCAAACACTGCCGCTGGACGCCATGGACGCGCACCTGAAGCTCAACGACGGCGTGCTGCTGCTGCAGCCGCTCGACTTCGGCGTGGCCGGCGGCAACATCCGCTCGGACATCCGCATGGATGCACGCAAATCCACCATCGCTACCCGCGCGCAGATCTCGGTGCGCGGCATGCAGCTGGGCAAGCTGTTCCCGGACGGGCAACTGGCCAAGGAAGCCTCCGGCGCGATCGGCGGCGAGATCGCACTGGCCGGCACCGGCAACTCGATCGCGCAGATGCTCGGCAGCGCCGACGGCAGCGTCGCCATCGGCATGGGCAAGGGCCACGTCAGCAACCTGGTCATGGAACTGGCCGGGCTGGACATCGCCGAATCGCTAAAGTTCCTGGTCACCAAGGACCGGCAGATTCCGGTGCGCTGCGCATTCGGCGATTTCGCGGTCAGGAACGGGGTGATGGACGCGCGCGCGCTGGCCTTCGACACCACTGACACGCTGCTCGTCGGCAGCGGCAACATCGACCTGGGCGACGAAAAACTGGACCTGCTGCTGAAGGCGCGCCCGAAGGACCACAGCATTTTGTCGTTGCGCTCGCCGTTGCGCGTCGCCGGCACCTTCAAGGACCCGACCTTCCGCCCCGACTTCAAGGCCCTGGGCATGCGCGGCGCAGTCGCCCTGGCGCTAGGCGCCATCGCCCCGCCGGCGGCCCTGCTGGCGACCTTCGAGACGGGGCCAGGCAAGGACGTCGATTGCGTCGGTCACCACGCGAAGTAGCCGGGACTCGGGACCGGGGACCGGGGACACGGAAAAGCAAGAGCGCGACATGGGCTTTTGATTTTCCGGGTCCCCGGTCCCATCAACTAGTGATATAGCGCTGCAACTGATCCAGTTCCCGCTGCTGCTCCTCGATCACCGCCTTGACCAGGTCACCGATCGAGATCACTCCGACCACCGCGCCGGCCTGCACCACCGGCAGATGGCGGATGCGTTGGCCGGTCATCAGTTCCATGCATTGCTGCACGCTCTGCGACGGGTCCACCGTGTATACCTTCGCGCTCATGATGTCGCGCACCGGCGTGGTCGCCGAAGAGCGGTCCTGCAGCACCACCTTGCGCGCGTAATCGCGCTCGGACAGGATCCCGGCCAGACGCCCGTCCTGCATCACCAGGACCGCGCCGATGCCCTTGTCGGCCATCAGCCGCAGCGCATCGACCACCGCCGCATCCGGCGCCACCGCATGGACCTCACCGCCCTTGTCGCACAACAACTGTCGTACCGTACGCATCGCTGCCTCCCGGTTCGCTGGATCGCACGGCCGAGGATACTCCTGCTGCCGGTGCACGCCAGGTGTCGACCAGATACAGCGGCCGCTGCTTGGATTCCTCGTACAACCGGCCCAGGTATTCGCCGATCAGGCCAAGTGCGATCAGCTGCGTGCCACCAAGGAACAGGATCACCGCCATCATCGTCGGCCAGCCGGCGACCGGATCGCCCCATAGCGCCGCCTTGACCACAATCCAGGTGCCGAACAGAAAGGCACCGAGCGCGGTCGCCAGTCCCAGATAGGTCGCCACCCGCAGCGGCGCGGTGGAAAAACCGGTGATGCCTTCCAGCGCGAAGTTCCACAACCGCCACAGGCCGTACTTGCTGCGCCCGGCCAGGCGCGGCGCACGCCGGTACGGCAACGCCAGCTGGCGGAAACCGACCCAGCCGAACAGCCCCTTCATGAAGCGATGGCGTTCGCGCAACTGCGCCAGCGCCGCCAGCGCGCGCGGCGACAACAGGCGGAAATCGCCGGTATCGGCCGGAATCGGGGTCTTCGACAGGCGCCCGATCACGCGGTAGAACAGCGACGCGGTGCCGCGCTTGAGCCAACTCTCACCGTCGCGCGCGATGCGCGTGCCGTAGATGTCGTCGTAGCCGGCGCGCCACTGCGCGACGAACTGCGCGATCAGCTCCGGCGGATCCTGGCCGTCGGCGTCCAGCAGCATCGCCGCGCCGTGCTCGACGAAATCCAGGCCCGCGGTCAGCGCCAGCTCCTTGCCGAAATTGCGCGACAGGCGCAGCGCGCCGACCCGCGGATCGGTCGCGGCCAACGCCAGGATCACTTCCCAGGTCGCGTCGCGGCTGCCGTCGTCCACATACAGCACCCGTCCCTCCAGGCCATCCACGCCATCGAGCGCGGCGAGGATGCGCGGCTGCAGCAGCGGCAGGGTCTGCGCCTCGTTGAAGGCAGTGACGACGACGGTCAGGCGCTCGGGTTCCATGTGCCGATGGTACGGAGCGGCCTGCGCGTTCACCAGCGGCAGCGCGCCACCTGACGAGAATCCGGAGTCGCTCCCTTCTCCCACCGGCAACAGCTGTTCCTTCTTCCCCTCGGGAGCATGGCCCCCTTTTTTGGGGGAAGGTGGCGCGCAGCGCCGGATGAGGGTACGGGCGAAGCCTCGCATACCCAAATCCGCGAGACGCTTCGCGCCGTACCCTCACCAAAACCCTCTTCCGATGGGAGAGGGGCTAAACGCAGCGCCTCCGCTACAAAAACGCCGCATCGCGGACAACGTCGCACGCGCAGTAGCTCAAATGTCCTACAGCGCCTGCAGATATGCCGGCCCGCCCAGCTGCCGCGTCTGCCGCTGAATCCAGTTGGCGCGGCGCTGCACGTACGGCCCCGGGCGCGTGGCGGCGTAGCGCTGCGGCGCCGGCAGCACCGCCGCCAGCAGCGCGCTCTGCGCCGGACTCAGCTGCGCCGCATCCTTGTCCCAGAAACTGCGCGCCGCCGCCTGCGCGCCGTAGACCCCGTCGCCGAACTCGGCGACGTTGGCATACACCTCCAGGATCCGCTGCTTCGACCACAGCGCCTCGATCAACACCGTGTACCAGGCCTCCAATCCCTTGCGCAGCCAGCTGCGGCCCTGCCACAGGAACAGGTTCTTGGCCACCTGCTGGCTGATTGTGCTGGCACCGCGCAGGCGTCCGCCGCGCGCATTGTGGTCGCGCGCCTTCTCGATCGCCTCCAGATCGAAACCGTGATGACTGAGAAAGCGCTGGTCCTCGGCGGCCACCAGCGAAATCGGCAGGCTCGGCGCGATCTGTGCGCTGTCGCGCCAGTCGTAGGCGACACGGAACGACCAGTCGCCCTCGCCCCAGGCGCCGAGCTGGCGCTCCAGCATCATCGCCGAGAACGGCGGATCGACGAAGCGCAGCACGATCACCTGCGAGATGCTCGCCAGCGCGAACAGCAGCGGCGCCGCCAGCAGCCAGCGCCTGCGCCGCGGCCGCGGCACGGCCGCACCACTTGCAACGCCGCGCGTCGCCCCCATTGCTATGCGTTCTTCGACTTTGTCCACCGTGATGACCCACTATCCTGCGGTCGCCATCTTCCCATGCGCAGCGAGACCGCGATGAGTTCTTTCGAACACGATCACCTGACCCGCTTCCTGCTGCCCGGCGCCGGCGTGCGCGGCGTGCACGTGCGCCTGCAATCGGCCTGGCGCGAGATTCTCGCGCCAGGCAACTATCCCGCCGCGGCCACCGAGTTGCTCGGCGAGGCCTGCGTGGCCGCAGCCCTGTTCACCGGCCACACCAAGGTCGACGGGCGCCTGTCGGTGCAGCTGCGCAGCCAGGGCGCGCTGCGCACCCTGTTCGCCGAATGCACCGCGGCCGGTACCCTGCGCGGCATCGTCCAGCTGACCGAAGGCAGCGACGCGCCGCGCGACCTGCGCGCGCTCGGCACCGACGCGCTGCTGGCGATCACCATTGAGAACCCCGGCCTGGACCCGCGCGAACCGCAGCGCTACCAGAGCCTGGTGGCGCTGTCGGCGGCCGAACTGGGCGAGGCCTTCGAAGACTATTTCCGCCAATCCGAACAGCTGCCCACGCGCCTGATCCTGGCCGCCGACGGCCACCAGGCGGCCGGCCTGTTGTTGCAGAAGCTGCCCGGCGACAGCGGCGACGAGGACGGCTGGAACCGCGCCGGTGCCTTGTTCGAAACCGTGAGCGAAGCCGAATTACTGGCCCTGCCGGCGGCGACCCTGCTGCACCGGCTATTTCACGAGGAAGCCCCGGAACTGCTGGGAACCAGGCCGCTGCGCTTCGGCTGCTCCTGCTCGCGCGAGCGGGTGGCGGCCATGCTGCGTTCGCTGGGCGAGGAAGAAGCCCGCGCCGCCGCCGAGACAACCGGCCAAGTTGAGATACGGTGCGAGTTCTGCGGCCGTCGCTATGACTTCCCCTTGACGGAATTCGGCGTATTGTTCGCTGCAACACCGGCTGAACCGACGCCTCCCGAGCGCTTGCAATAGTCGGAAATGGGGATTAGGACAGGGAGTCCGACTTGTTAAAGAAACATAAATCCTCTAGCATCATTGCCCCTGCCCGGCGGGAACTTTAGTTCCTGCCCGAGAGTCACACACCTTCGATGCGAGCCTTACTGCGCCTACCTCTTGCCCTGCTGATCGCCCTTGCGGCGAGCACGGGCGCGCACGCGCAGAGCAAGCCCGCCGGCAACCACGACCGTACCGTGCTGCCGGTGTGGAACAAGGGCAGCGGCAAGGTCGAGGCCTTGCTGTACCTGGAACCGACCGGCGAACAGGCGGTCGGCGCACGCTGGCACTTCGGCCGCAATTCGCTCGACGCCGCCTTCGGCCTGTCCTCCGGCGACTCGCTCGGCCTGCTGTGCAACAGCGCCAGCGGCAGCAGCATCAGCGGCCTGGCCAGCCATTGCATGCTTGCCAGCCTGGGCGACGACGACGGCGATGTCGGCCACCATGTCGCCGCGACCACCACCTTCAACCGTCCCGGCGGGCGCCTGTCGCTGTCGGCCGGGACCGGCCGCGAGAACATGCCGCCATGGCTGGCGGGAGCCAACAAGACCCCATCGCTGCGCATGGAGCAGAACGACCTGACCGTGTTCGCGCAGCAGAACATCGGCCGCGAAGGCTTCGTCTCGATCGGCGGCACCTATGCGCGCGCGCGTTTGGTCCCGATCGCCGACGCCTCGCAGGCGCTGGTCGACCAGTGGGACAGCAAGAGCCTGAGCATCGGCGGCGGCTACGGCTCGTTCAGCGCCAACGTGATCGGCCGCGTGGTCGACGCGCCGGGCCAGCCCGGCAAGTGGTCCGGTCTCGGCGTGGGCCTGACCTGGCGCACCCCGTGGAGCGGCCAGCTGACCGTCGGCGCCGAGAACGTGGTCACCCGAGGCAAGAATCCGTTCGCCCCGAACAACATCAGCACCGAGGAAGGCACCATTCCCTACGTGCGCTACGAACAGGATTTGTAAGTCCCTCCAGCGTCGCAATGTTCTGCCAAAAGCGCCCCTGGGCGCTTTTTTTGTGATGAATGGTCGGTGTCCCCACCTCCGATATTCACCCAATTCCATCAACTTGTTAACGCTACTTTAATTCTTCGGCAAGGCGAGATACCATCGGGTCACCCTGAAGGAATTGGCGTCGCTCTTTCGACTCCACCGGCAGGCACAACACACCATGGGTCAAACCCAGATCTCATTCGGAGAGAGAGCTAATGAATTGCAAGACCAACAAACTGCGCGACGCCGTTGTGCTCGCGCTGGTCGCGGGCGCGGGCGTCGGCATCAACACTGCCTCGGCACAGGACGCCGGCACCGGTGCGACCAATCTGGATCGCATCGAAATCACTGGCTCGCGTATCCGCTCGGTCGACGTCGAAACCGCTCAGCCGGTCTTCACGGTGTCCTCCGAGGAAATCAAGAAATCAGGCCTGGTCAGCGTCGGCGACGTGCTGCAGAACCTGACCGTTTCCGGCACCCAGACCTTCAGCAAGGCTGCCGTGCTGAGTTCCAACGCGGAACAGGGCGGCCAGTACGTCAACCTGTACAACCTGGGCGAGCAGCGCACCCTGGTCCTGGTCAACGGCAAGCGCTGGACCTCGAGCCTGGCCGGCTACACCGACATGTCGACCATCCCTGCCGCCTTGATCGACCGCATCGAAGTACTGAAGGACGGCGCCTCGGCGATCTACGGCTCCGACGCCATCGCCGGCGTAGTGAACATCATCCTGCGCAAGAACTTCGATGGCGCCGAAGTCTCGGCCCTGATCGGCCAAAACAGCCGCGGCGACGGTCAGAAGGAAGCGTATTCCTTCACCCTCGGCGCCAGCGGCGAACGCTCCTCGATCATCTTCGGCGCCAACTACACCAAGGAGGATCCGGTGTGGGCGAAGGATCGTGTCCTGACCCGCACCCAATTCGGCCCGAACCACCCGCTGGACGCGCTCAGCGCGACCGGTCCGTGGGGCCGCTTCAATGATCCGCGCGCTGCCGGGACCGCCGGCGCCGGCAACTACTTGGACGATGACGGCAATGTCGTCGGCGCGGACGCTGGCACCTGGACCCCCAACGCCTGGGTGCTGAACCACTCTGGTACCTGGAACGGTGTCGGTACCGGGTCGGACTCGCGTGATTTTAACAATTATCACGTCGGCGTCCGCACCGACGACCGCTTCAACGCAACCCAGCAGGTCATGCTGGCGCAGGAAACCGAAACCAAGTCGGTCTTCACCGCCGGCAGCTTCGAGATCAACAATTACGTCACCTTCAAGTCGACGGTCATGTACTCGGAGCGCAACTCCGAGCGCCAGGTCGCCGGCTATCCGCTGAACGGCGCGTCGCAGCCGACGTATCCCGTGGCCATCAGCGGCCAGAGTTACTACAACCCGGTCGGCGAAGACATTACCTCCTGGTTCCGCCGCACCACCGAGATCCCGCGCGTTTCGCAGAACAACGTGAAGAGCTACCACTTCGACGCCGCGTTGGAAGGCGCGTTCGAAGTCGGTACGCATGGCTGGAACTGGGACGCAGGCATCAACTACAACAAGTTCGACGTGACTCAAATCAGCACCGGCAATATCAACTTGCTGGCGTTGGAGAAGGCGCTCGGACCGTCGTTCCTGAACAGCCAGGGCGTCGTCCAGTGCGGCACTGCCGCCAATCCGATCCCGCTGGGCACCAGCCTGTCGGCTGGTCAGTGCACGCCGTTCAACATCCTGGGCGGTCCGTCGGCCTCCACCGCCGACGCGCTGAAGTATGTCAACACCCTCAGCCAGGCCACCCAACAGAGCGTGAGCAAGCAGTACTTCGCCAACATCACCGGCGGCCTGTTCGACATGCCGGGCGACGCGGGCGAATTCGCCTTTGCGGCCGGTGTCGAGCACCGTGAAGTCTCCGGCTACGACTACCCGGACCAACTGTCCAGCGCCGGTTACACCACCGACCTGGCCGCTGGCGCGACGACGGGCAAGTACAAGACCGACGAACTGTATCTGGAGCTGATGATCCCATTGCTGAAGGATCTGCCGTTCGCCAAGCAACTGTCGTTCGATGTCGCCAGCCGCTATTCCGACTACGATCGGTTCGGCGACACCACCAACAGTAAATTCAGCCTGACCTGGAAGCCGGTTGAGGACCTGTTGGTCCGTGCCACCTACGGTAAGGGGTTCCGCGCCCCGACCCTGGACGACACCTTCGGCGGCGGCTCGCAGTCCTTCGACCCCATGACCGATCCGTGCGATGCGCGCTTCGGCCTGCTGTCCACTCCCGCCGTCGCGGCCCGTTGCGTCAGCGAAGGCCTCGCACCGACCTTCCGTCAGACCGACAACGCCGGCGTGCCGGTGACCGCGCGCGAAGTCCAGAGCAACTCACCGTTCCAGGCGGGCGTCGGCAACGCCAATCTGGAACCGGAATACAGCAAGACCCGCACTGTCGGCCTGGTGTTCAGCCCGCGCTGGATTCAGGGCCTGGACTTCTCGCTCGACTGGTACAAGATCAGCATCTCCAATGTCATCACCGCGGTCAGTGCGACCTATGTGTTGAACCAGTGCTACAACGGCGTGACCTCGTTCTGCAACTACACCCGTGACGCGAGCAGCGGTCAGGTCGTGACTCTGAGCCGCGGCAACACCAACCTGGGGGCGCTGGAAACCGAAGGCTACAACTTCGTCATGAACTACCGCCTGCCGGAATTCGCGGTTGGTCAGTTCTCGCTTCGCCTGGACAGCAACTATCTGGTTGCGTTCCGCAGTCAGAGCGACGACACCTCCCCGTGGGACGACGCCGCAGGTTACTGGAACTACCCACGCGTGCGCGCCACAGTGGGCGTCAACTGGGCCAAGGGCGACTTGTCGGCCAACTGGAACCTTCGCTATTACGGCGGCTATCGCGACTTCTGCTATAACGCGGACGAGTGCAACGAACCGAACTACCAGACCACCAATGCCGGCTGGGGCGGCGGCGTAGGTGCCAACAAGAAGGGCTCGATCAGCTACCAGGACGTCTCGGTCAGCTGGGCAGCGCCTTGGAACGGGTCGGTTACCCTGGGTGCTCGCAACGTTTGGAACAAGCAGCCGCCGATCACCAACTCGCTGACCAACAACAGCTCGTCGTCGATCGATCCGATGCTGGACTACGACCGCTACCTGTTCATGCAGTACACCCAGAAGTTCTGATCGCTGTTGATCGCGATCTGATCGTCTAAAGCAACGGCCCCGCAAGGGGCCGTTGCTTTTTTATGGTCCAAGGCCTGTAGTGGGTCAGGGTGTAACTAGTCGATTTCCTTTCTCGCCGCCACCCGCTGGGGCTGCGGGACTGAATGCCGACAGGTCAGCCACTGGCCACCCTGACATTGGTCAAAGAAATCTGATGCGGCACAGGGGCTTTCACCCATTGGCCGACCCTACACCTGCCGTGGTCATAATCGACAATTGTGGCAACGCGCAATCCCAACAATGTGATGCGCTTGACGCAGACCACCTGGATAAACGGCCAAAAATATGAAGGCAAGAACGTTGTTGATCTCAGTTGTTGGCGGCGTTGTTGTCGCCGTCGGGGTGTACTTAGCGAATCAGCACTTTGCGAGCCCGTCACTCACAGTGCCTAAGCAGTCCTCTGAACCTCTCCCCAGCGCAGGACGGGGTAACGGCGCCCGATCGGAACGCGCTGTTGTCAATCAAGATCAAATCCTGGCTCCGGCCTTCGACTCCAACAAGGCGTTGGAGAAATTCATTTCGCTCAAGGATCGCGCCGCAAAAGGCGATGCAGCCTCGCAGCGAGAGCTGGCGGAGCTGTACGGCCTCTGCATTCCGGTCAACACGAATGCCGAGCGTTATTTGGCGAGTTACGAAGCAATTGCCAAGCAAGCGAAGACGCCAGCCAATGCCGAAGGATTACGCCGCGCAGCAAAGGCTGCTGTAAACGAATGCTCGGTCGTTGATAATGGGGCAATCATCCCGATTGAGGCGCGCGAGTTATGGCTCGCGCAAGCCGCCAAGAATGGTGACTTGGCCGCACAAGCGCAGATTTATCTGACTTCAAACCAAAGGCCGCAGGGTGAGCAATTGAAAGGCTTCATGGATCACGTTGTTAATAGCAGGGATCCGAACGCCGTCTTCGAGATGGGGCAACTGGTGGCTGGTAACGTGGATTCCGGTGATGTCGGGGCCTACACCAATGTGGCAAACGACAAGCTTTCTGGCTATGCCTGGAGCATCGCAGCCTGCAGGATGGGGTTGGCGTGCGGGACAGGCTCGGAGATCATGAACTCCGCATGCTTGAACACGTCTGGTTGCTCTAGCACAGATTTTGAATCGTTCGTACGGGATAATCTCGTCAGTGCAGGCGATGCAGCCTTGCTAAATAGCAAGGTCCAGGAGGTAAGCGCGTTCCTACCAACCAAAAAGTGAGGCTCTATGGAAAGGAAGTCTTTGACGAATAAGCGGTTCAGCCTATTCGCCGCAATGGCGCTGTCTTTCGCGGCGATTGCTGGGACGATCAGCATCAACGCCGGCACAGCGCCGTATAACACGGTCGCCGCAGCACAGGGTATTTCGGCCGATGACATGGGAGAGCTTCGAATCGCTGCCTTGACAGCACTAGTCGGAATGTATCGCACGGTGAACGGCACGGGTTCCGTGGGTATCGGCGATCAGGTCAGCGTAACCTAATCGGATGGATCGAAAGAAAAGGGTTCCGTAGTCTGCAACGTCGGCACCGTGTGTGTCACGCCTATCCCCGGCACGCAGCAGGGTGCAGTCACTCGGTGAGACTAGGAAGCTGGCGAGCCTGGATGAGGCCCGCTCAATCCGTCTGCTGCCTTGCCAAGGCTAAAGAAAGTCCGGTGTAAGCCGTTTTGAAAAATTCGATGTGAGTTCGTCAATGCATAAGTAAATGCTATGGACATTCCGAGCTACGCGGTGAATCAACCCGGGATCAACGTCACGATGACATGCTCGACATAGGCCTCGAATTCCTCACGCGCCTGCTTGGGCTGGTGCAACTGCAGCGACAGCTGCAGGAAGCCGACGTAGGCCGCGTAAGCCAGCCGGGCGCGGTGCTGGGCATCGGTGCGGCTGAGTCCGGCCTGGCGGAACGAGGCGATCAGGTACTCCATGCGCCGCTGCGACACCCGGTCGATGACCGGGCGCACCGCCTGATGGTCCAGCGCCTTCAGCAACTCGCTGTAGATGATGTGCGGCTTGACCTCGTGCGCGACCAGCTGGAACAGCGCGCGCAAGCGGGTGCGCGGATCCGGCACTTCCTCCAGGCTGCCGAACACCTGTTGCTGTTCGACCAGTTCCCAGCGCTCCAGCGCCGCCTGCAGCAGCGCATCGCGCGACGGGAAGTGCCAGTAGAAGCTGCCCTTGGTCACGCCCAGGCGCCGCGCCAACGGTTCCACCGCCACCGAGTTGACCCCCTGTTCGGCGATCAGGTCCAGCGCGGCCTGCGCCCAATCCTCTGCGCTGAGTCGGTTGTTGCGGCCACCGCTGGGAGCGGCGACATCGTCGATGGAAGACAAGGAGACATTGTTCATCCGTCGATTTAACCATACGGCGAAGCCGATTGCAGTATGTGTTCTTCATGAATCGCACGCAAATGCCCGGCAGCATTGGCTTTTCGCTTCCATACTGCATCGTATTGACATCACTGACGGCTGCTCCATACTAGCTCGTATGGTTTCCTCTCCTTCCAGTATGCCGATTGCGGCCTCCGCCCTGCTTGCCGGCGCGGACGACATGCAGCTGGCCGCGACCGTCACCGAGCCCGGCGCTGCGGGCAGCGTGCTGTTCGCGCATGGCTTCGGGCAGACCCGGCATGCCTGGATGGCCAGCGCCGCAGCGTTGCAGGCGCACGGCTACCGCAGCGTCGCCTACGACGCGCGTGGGCATGGCGATTCCACCCGCAATCCCGCCGCCCTGCCTTACCGCGGCGAACAGTTCACCGACGACCTGATCGTGGTCGCCGGCGAGATGGCGCCGGCACCGGTATTGGTGGCCGCCTCGATGGGCGGGCTGTTCGGGCTGATGGCCGAGGCGCGCTGGCCCGGCCTGTTCCGCGCGATGGTGCTGGTCGACATCACCCCGCGCTGGCAGCCGGCCGGGGTCGAGCGCATCCTTGCGTTCATGACCGCGCATCCGCACGGCTTCGCCAGCCTGGACGACGCCGGCGATACCATCGCCGCCTATCTGCCGGAACGCGCGCGCAAGTCGCCCGAAGCGCTGCGCAGCGTCCTGCGCCGGCACGCCGACGGCCGCTGGTACTGGCACTGGGATCCGCGCCTGGTGGAAGAACTGGCGCGCGACGGCGAGCAGCACCAGGACGCGATCGCGCAGGCGGCCAGCAAGGTGCACTGCCCGGTGTTGCTGGTCAGCGGCGGGCGCAGCGATCTGGTCACCCCGCAGACCATCGCAGAATTCCTGTCGTTGGTGCCGCATGCGCAGCATGCACACCTGCCCGAGGCCACGCATATGCTGGCCGGCGACGACAACACCGCGTTTACCGCCACTGTGTTGCATTATCTGGACGTACTGCCACCGGCGAACGCCGGCGCACCGTCCGCCGTTACCGAGCATGTCCCCGGAGCAAGCCCATGAGCATCGTCGCACCCTTCCTCGTGTTGTTGCTGGCAGGCGCCTTCGCCGCCTATCACCGCATGCGGCTCGCCGTCTGGACCGCACTGAGCGCCACGCTGCTGGTCGCGTGCTGGCTGCTCGGCGCCAGCCATAGCGCCACCATCGTGGCCGCGGTGCTGCTGGCCCTGGTCGCAGTGCCGCTGCTGCTGCCGTTCGTGCGCAAGCCGCTGCTCACCGCGCCAATGCTGAAGGTGTTCCGCAAGGTGCTGCCGCCGCTGTCGCAGACCGAGCGGATCGCGCTGGAAACCGGTTCGGTCGGCTTCGAGGGCGAACTGTTCACCGGCGACCCGGACTGGCAGAAGCTGCTCGACTACCCGAAGCCGCAGCTGACCACCGAGGAGCAGGCCTTCCTCGACGGCCCGGTGGAAGAGCTGTGCCGGATGACCAACGACTGGGAAATCACCCACGTCCACGCCGACCTGCCGCCGGAGCTGTGGAGCTTCGTCAAGAAGCACAAGTTCTTCGGCATGATCATTCCGAAGGAGTACGGCGGCCTGGGCTTCTCCGCGCTGGCCCACCACAAGGTGATCCAGAAGATCGCCTCGGTATCGAGCGTGGTCAGCTCCACCGTCGGCGTGCCGAACTCGTTGGGTCCGGGCGAACTGCTGCTGCATTACGGCTCCAAGGAACAGAAGGACTATTACCTGCCGCGCCTGGCGGTGGGCCAGGAAGTACCGTGCTTCGGCCTGACCGGCCCGTTCGCTGGCTCCGATGCGACCTCGATCCCCGACTACGGCATCGTCTGCAAGGGCGAGTGGAACGGCGCCAACGTGCTCGGCGTCAAGCTGACCTTCGACAAGCGCTACATCACCCTGGCGCCGGTGGCCACGCTGGTCGGCCTGGCGTTCCGCATGTACGACCCGGACGGCCTGATCGGCGACACCAAGGACATCGGCATCACCCTGGCGCTGCTGCCGCGCGAAACGCCCGGCGTTGAAATCGGCCGCCGCCACTTCCCGCTGAACTCGCCGTTCCAGAACGGCCCGATCCACGGCCGCGAGGTGTTCATCCCGCTCAGCCAGCTGATCGGCGGCGTGGACATGGTCGGCAAGGGCTGGAACATGCTCAACGAGTGCCTGGCCGTGGGCCGCTCGATCACCCTGCCCTCCACTGCCAGCGGCGGTGCCAAGTACGGCGCGATCGTCACCGGCGCCTACGCGCGCATCCGCAAGCAGTTCGGCTTGTCGGTGGGCCGCTTCGAGGGCGTGGAAGAGGCGCTGGCGCGGATCGGCGGCAAGGCCTATGCGATCAGCGCACTGGCCCAGGCCACCGCCGCGGCGGTGGACCGTGGCGACGTGCCGTCGGTGCCGTCGGCGATCGCCAAGTACCACTGCACCACGATGAGCCGCGAAGTCATCAGCGACGTGATGGACGTGGTCGGCGGCAAGGGCATCATCCTCGGCCCGCGCAATTTCGCCGGCCGCAGCTGGCAGGCGGCGCCGATCGCGATCACCGTGGAAGGCGCCAACATCATGACCCGCAGTCTGCTGATCTTCGGCCAGGGCGCGATCCTGTGCCATCCGTGGGTGATGAAGGAAATGAAGGCCGCCGCCAATCCGGACCACAAGGCCGGCGTCGACGCGTTCGACCGCAACCTGTTCGGCCATATCGGCTTCGCCATCTCCAACGCGGTGCGCTCGCTGTGGTTCGGCCTGACCGCCGCACGCATCGGCGCCGCCCCCGGCGACGCCTATACCCGCCGCTTCTTCCGCAAGCTGGACCGCTACTCGGCGAACCTGGCGCTGATGGCCGACGTGTCGATGCTGATGCTCGGCGGCAAGCTGAAGTTCAAGGAATCGCTGTCCGGCCGCCTGGGCGACGTGCTGAGCCATATCTACATGACCAGCGCGATGCTCAAGCGCTACCACGACGAGGGCGCGCCGGCGACCGACCAGCCGCTGCTGGCCTGGGCGTTCCACGACAGCGTGCACAAGATCGAGCTGGCGCTGTCGGCGGCACTGCGCAACTTCCCGATCCGCCCGGTAGGCTGGCTGATGTGGGCGCTGATCTTTCCGTGGGGCCGCCGCGCCGAAGCCCCGGGCGACCGCCTGGGCCACCGCGTCGCTGCGCTGCTGATGACCCCGAACGAAGCCCGCGACCGCCTCGGCCATGACGTGTTCCTGACACCGTGCGAGAACAATCCGGGCGGCCGCATCGCCAGCTACCTGACCAAGGCAGTGCTGGCCGAGCCGGTCGAGCGCAAGTTCCTGAAAGCGCTCAAGAGCAAGGGCATCGAGGCGCTGGACTTTGCGGCGCAGCTGGACGAGGCGGTGCGCGAAGGCGTGCTCTCGGCCGACGAGCGCCGCCAGCTGGAAGAATTGCGCGAGATCACCATGGACACGATCAGCGTGGACGATTTCGATGCCGACGAACTGCGTTCGGCCAGCTATTACCACCGTGCAGCAGGCGACGACCAATCGCGCGCAGCGGCCTGATCGCAGCGGCGAGACGCCCTGCGCCGGCAGACACGCGTCTGCCTGCCGGCGCAGAGGACGACAGCTGCGCACTGCCACGTTGCTTGCACCGCTCTGCGGCGCCTCGCGAGTCCGGCCGCCGCCACCAGCGCAGCCGACGCGGGCATCAGCCGGCGGGCGGATACGACGCAGGCAACAGACGCGCCTGACGCAACGCGGCCAGATCTGCCGAGCCCGTACAGAAACACGCAACCGCCAACTGGCGTATCACGATCTCGAAATGCGCGACGACCGCCTCGGTGGATAGCGCCGCGGCACTCAGCACGCCGGCCGCCTGCCCGGCGATGTCCGCCCCCAGGCGGATGGCCTTGGCCACATCGACACCGTCGCGGATCCCGCCCGAGGCGATCAACGTCACCGCCGGCAACGCTTTACGTACTGCCTGCACGCTAAGCGGGGTCGGGATGCCCCAATCTGCGAACGCCATCGCCACCGCACGGTCGGCGGGATCGCTGGCGCGCGCGCCTTCCACTGCGGCCCAACTGGTGCCGCCGGCTCCGGCGACATCGATCGCCGCCACGCCCACATTGACCAGCGCGCAAGCCACCGATGCCGACAGTCCAGAGCCTACTTCCTTGACCACGATCGGCACTCCGACGGTGCGCACGGCGCGTGCAATCTGAGCCAGGATCCCGCTCCAATCGCGGTCGCCCTCCGGCTGCACCGCTTCCTGCAATGGATTGAGATGGACGATCAGCGCATCGGCCTCCAGCGCCTCCACTGCGCGACGCGCCAGGTCCAGACCGTCGGCTTCCCGCAGTTGCGCGGCGCCGAGATTGGCCAACAAGGGAACGTCCGGCGCGAGGCGCCGCAGCGCGCGCGTCAGCCCTTGCGAGTTCCCGGATCGCAAGCTCACCCGCTGCGAACCGACGCACATGGCGATCCCCAGCGCCTGCGCCGCCTCGCTCAGATGCCGATTGATGGCTTCCGCACGCAACGCGCCGCCGGTCATGGAACTGATCAGCAACGGCGCCCGCACCCCCTTTCCTAACAGCGAGGCGCGCAGATCGATCTGCGCCAGATCCAACTCGGGCAATGCGCAGTGTTCGAAACGGATACGGTCCCAGCCGGCCGCGGCCGCGGCGGTGACCGATGTCGCGCGTCGATCCAGCACGATATCCAGATGATCGTCCTTGCGCCGGCTCAGACCGCAATCGCTCATGCTCGCGTCCTTCGCGTCCTTCGCGTCCTTCGCGTCCTTCGCGCCGTCGCACGATCGCGTGGCATCGCCTTGGATCGCATGCGCCGCCGCATCCGCACGTTCACGCCGGCGCATGGCGATCTCCCTCGACATCCTCGCTGCGATAGCGGCCGGTCGAGGTGTGATAATACTGGGCGCGGATAACCACCATGGTTTCGAACAATCGTCCCCATGGCTCGGGAAGGCACGCTTCGGCCATCACCCGCTGCAGCATGCGCACGTGACCGGCCAACTCCTCGTCGAGGAACGCCGCCACGGGCATGGCCGGATAGCGGCGCTGCAGCAACAGCGCAACATTATCGGACTCGCCCACCGACCTGTCCTTGTCGCGCCCATGCAGATCGTTCTGCAGGCGCCCTATCGCCGAGATGAGCCACAGCGCATGGCGAAACGCCGGCTGCTCGCGGCACCTGGCCATGTCCAGCCCCCACAGCAGCGACAGGCAACAGAAGACGTTCGCGTAGGCGATGGAATCGACCCCATTGTGCAAATACTCCGCATACGACCAGGATTCCGCCGCTGGCGCCCGCGCGCTTCCGGCGCGCAGCGCCGCGCAATAGCGTCGGGTATCGGCAAGCAGCTGCGCATAGTCGCTGCGATCGTAGGCGAGCGCGGCCAGCGAGGTGCGCAGCGCAGCGCAAGCGTCGAACCCGGGGACCGCGCACGGCACGCCGTGCCCCAGCGCATGTTCCACCGCGGCGAGCTGCGCGGAAGTGATCAGCCCCAGATCGTTGCAGTCGTCCAGCCAGAACAGCAGCGCCATTTCGCGATAGAACGCCACGGCCAGCGTTTCGTCCTGCGGATTGCGGCCGGTGCGGGCGGCATTCTCGTGCAACCCGTGCTGGATGCGTTGCAGGATGTACTGTCCGCCCCTGACCGCCTCCTCGGCATGCTCGGTGGCAAACCCGGTCAGCGACTGTCCCCAGGCCATCACCCGCTCCACTGCGCGCTCGGCCTGGATCATGGCGTCGCCTCCGCTGCGTGCGCCGGACTGCGGCTGCCCCAACGATGCGCCAGCCATAGACCGGCGAGCTCGGCAACGCGCACCACCCGCAGCGGGCAATACAGTTCCTTGCCGATCCAGAGCGGGATCTGGGTCGGCGCACCCGGCGCGTAGCGGGCGAGCATGTAGTCCAGCGCACGCGCCACGGCCTGCGCGATGCGCCGGCGCCCCTGCGGCTCCTCGCGCTCGTCCATGGCGTGCAAGGCGAACACCGCGTAGGCGGTTTCCTCGAGCGTGGACCCACGGCCGGCGCCCCAACCGCCGTCGCCACGCTGCGCCTGGAGCAGTCCGGCCAGCGCACGCTCGTCCCGCCATTGCGGCTGCGCCTGCGATAGCGCTGCGAGCGCATGCGCGGTCGGATACAGCCACGACACGTGCCATTTCTCGTTGTCCCAGAGACCGTGCCGGTTACGCTGGGCCTGGACGTAGGCGCTGGCGCCGTCGGCGGGCAGTCCCAGCAATCGCAGCGCATGCAGCACATGGATGTTGGTGGACACGGAGGGATTACGTTCGCCGGGAAAGGTGACGAACAGATCGCCGCTTTCAAACTGGCGCAAGGCGTCGGCGGTCGGATTGCGGCCTGCCAGGTGCAGAACGCACACCGCCACGGCGGTGTCGTCCGCATCGGCTGCGAAGTGCAAGGCCGGCCCCAGACCGCGCACGCCCATACGCGCATCGATCTGCGCGACGAGTGGGTGCACCGCATCGAGCAGCGCGGGATGCGCGAACAACTCGGCCAGATGCAGCGTGTACAGCGACCAGCACGGCTCGAATACATCGATCGGCCAGACGTTGGGAACGACGCCGTCGATGGCGCTGCGGGTCGCCCGCGCAGCCGCCTGCAGATACGCGCCGGCGCTGCCGACCTGCGGCGTGACGCCCTGCGACAGCGCCTGCGCATGCCAGGCGGCGGTGGCCGCCGGACTGATGCCGATACTACCGTCGGCGTCCGGTCGCGCCGTCGCTGGCGACGTACCCCACGCTTCCCAGGAATGCAACAACGGATGCCCGCCCGGCAAGGTCGCCGCTCCCAGCTTGGCGAGGCGCGCCTGCCGCAGCGGCAACAGCGCCGCGTGACGTGGATGCGCCAGGCCGTCCAGCAGCGGAGCGGCCTCGCTACACAACTGTGGCAGGATCAGCTCCGCCGCGATGGGTGCGTCCTGCGGCACCGCATGCGCATAGGGATCGGGCGCGGTCGCAAGGAATCGCTTCGCAGCCCTTATCGCACCGGCAGCGCCCGGAAGCTGCTCGACGCGCTGCAGCGCCAACAGTGACGCCCATGTGGGTGCATGCCGGAACAAGGGGAAGTCCATGCTTCCCCACCCGCCATCCGCCTGTTGCTGTGCGACCAGCCACCTGTAAGCGTCTTGCCGATCGGTGCAATCGCCGTGGAACTGGAGGGAGCGTGCCGTGTCGTAGCAGGAGGGCCCGACGCTGCCGCCATCGCGCATCTCGCGCAGGAATTGTCGTAATTCACGGAGAATCTGCTCGGACAGCGAGTTCACGCGGGATTCCTTCTGCGAATGGGAAACGAGAAACTGCATATGGTCAATGCCGCGCACGTGGCAATACGCCCGTCGCGGCTTGCCGTGCGCCTGCGCGCTCAGCCGCGGCGGCGCGCAACGCGGTGCCGGCAGCGTTTCCGCGCCAGGCTAGCGAGGCGCCCGCGCCATCGAGCCTGGCCAGAGCCGCCCCGCTGCCACGGCGGCAGGACGCATCGAGGCAGGCAGCGCGTTTCATGCGCATGGCGCGTGCGTGGCCAGATGCAGGTTGGCTCGCCGCAGCATCTGCGCCAGCCGTTCCGCGCGCGGCCCGAGCGGCTCGATCGCCGCTCCGGCATCGCGCAACAGCTCCAGTGCGAACTCGCGCGCGGCCTGCAGCCCCATGATCGACGCGCAGGTCGGCTTCTGCGCCGCCGCATCCTTGCCCGCGGTCTTGCCCAGCGTCGCGGTATCGGCGGTCGCGTCGAGGATGTCGTCGACCACCTGCAATGCCAAGCCGAAGCAGGAGCTGTAGCGATCGAGCGCGCGGTACAGCGCGGCGTGCGCGCCGTCTTCCGCGATCGCGCACAAGGCGCCCATGCGGATTGAAGCGCGCACCAGCGCGCCGCTCTTCATGCTGTGCATCGCGACGATCTTGTCCAGCTCGACGCACTGCCCCACCAACGCCAGATCCAGTGCCTGCCCGCCTGCGGCGCCGGCGGCGGACACCGCCTGCGCCAGCTCACGCACGAGCGCGATGCGGGTGTCGCCGGGCGCATCCAGTTGCGCGAGGGTAAGAAACGCGTGTGCCTGCAATGCATCGCCGACCAGGATCGCGGTAGCTTCACCGAACTTGACGTGCACGGTCGGAATACCACGGCGGAGCACGTCGTCGTCCATCGCCGGCAGGTCGTCGTGGACCAGGGTGCAGGCGTGCATCAATTCGATGGCGGCGCCGACATCGTCGAGTACGTGCGCCGGCGCGTCCGCCAGTGCGCCGGCAGCCAGACAAAGCAAGGCACGGGTACGCTTTCCGCCCTGCAAGGTGGCGTAACGCATCGCCGCCATCAGTTCGGTCCCTGCATCGTCTTCGACACAGAGCAAACGCGCCAACGCCTGCTCGACCCGCCTTGCACCAGCCTGTGCCCACACGTCCGGGAGCGGCGTGGCCGAGGCGTCGCGGGTCTGCGTACCCGCACTCCCGGCAGCGGGAGCGCCCGATCGTGGGCCGTACATCGTGGAACCGGTGTGCATGTCGTGCATGTCGTTCATGTCCTCGTACCTGCCAGGAAACGGCCGCGGCGGAAGGCGAACCGCCGCAGCGCTGCCGGCGCCGCATCGGTCATGGCCGCGGACGCCGGAATGTCTTGCGTCGTCAGCGTCGATGTCCCGCCATCTCGAACGCGTACTGCGTGATCTCACGAAAATCCGATGCGGATGCCCATCGATGGATGCGCGGTCGGGTAATAGCGACGGCCCTTTTCGGCATCGCCCAGCAACCGCGGCCGTACCCCGGCCTTGTCCAGGGTCAGTGCCAGGGCGATGCAGAACTGCACCAATTCAAGCCACACCAGGTGATAGCCGATGCACACATGCGGGCCGGTACCGAACTGCAACATATCCACCGGCCGGATCGGCTCGGTGCGTTGCAGCCACCGCTCCAATCGAAACCGATCCGCCTGCTCGTGCAGCAGCGCCGATGTCGAGAAGTACAGCAGCGGGATGCACAGACAGGTGCCTGCAGGAACCCGCCGCTGGCCCAGTTGCAGTTCCTGCAGTGTGCGGCGCGGCAGCAGCGTGGTCGCCGGATGCACGCGAAGCGTTTCGCGGAACAGCGCCTCGGCAACCCGGCACTGCGCCAGGTCCGCATGCTGGGTCGGCACCGCCCCCACGCGCCGCGCCTCATCGACCAGCGCGTCCCACAGTGCGGGCTGCCGCGCCAACTCGATCACCATCCAGGCCATCGTCGAGGCGGTGGTGTCGTGGCCGGCGAGCAGCAGCAATCGGATGTTCGCGACCAGAACGTCGTCGGAAAGGGCGTCGTCGCCATGGTCGAAGGCATTCACCATGTCGTTGAGCAGGCCGTCGCGCGCGGCGTGCGCGCGCGCATCGCGGATGAATTGGCGCAGCTGCGCGTCGATCCATTCGCGTGCGGCACGGCCGCGCCGCAATGGCAGGCCAGGCAGATCGACAGGCGGAGCGACGATCAACTGCAGCAACTGGTGGTACTTGCGCTGCCATCCCGGAAGGTCCTGCGCCGGAATGCCCATGAGGCTGAAGATGAGCTTGAGCATCAAGTCGCCGGTCTCGCGCAGGATGGCTACCTCGCCCCGGTCGCGCCACGCCCGCAAGCGGGTCTGGATGACCGGCGCGAACAGTTCGCCGATTCCTGCCTGGGTCAGCCCTTTGGGCAGGAACGCCGCCTTGATCGCATCGCGCGCCCGCCGATGCGCAGCGCCGTCCTGTGCCACCAGCGTTGCGCCAAGCAGTTCGGGTGCGATTTCTTCGATCAGCGCCGACGACACGTCCTTGTGTCGGAGCAGCGCGAACGCCTCCGGATCGAGGCAGGTCATGAGCTGGCCGGCAGGGCCGAAATCGAGCCAGAAGTGGCTGCCCAGCGTCTGTTCGGCGCGCTGCAGCAAGTTCGGCAGATCACACACGATGGCAGGAAGATGCCCGACCAGAGGAAATGCGCCGCGCATGACCGGGATGTCGTGGCGCAGCCGCGGACGACGGTCCAACGGATTGAGCAGCATGGCCATCAGCGGTGCGGCGCCGCGGCCGCGTCGGGGGCGGCAACATGCGCAGCAGCGCGGCTGTTGCCGCCGTCCGCATACGTCGGCACATGCGCCAGCATGCCGCCATCGATGCAGACGACCTGACCGGTGATGAAGGCGGCATCGTCGGACAGCAGAAACGCCACCAGCGCCGCCACGTCCTCCGCGCGACCGACGCGTGGAAGCAGTTGGTGCCGGCGCAAGTGCCGTTGCGTGGCATCGTCCAGCTTGGCGACAAGACGCTCGGTCATGATGAGGCCCGGCGCGACCGCGTTGCAGCGGATCTGCGCGTGACCGTACTGGGTGGCGAGCGAGGTCGACAGCATGTTCAGCGCCGCCTTCGACGCCGCATACGAAGTCTGCGCGGTATCGCCGCTGAGCCCCTGGCACGAGGACATGACGACGATCGCGCCGCCGCCGCGAGCGATCATGCGCGGGACGGCCTGCCGACAGCACAGCAGCGTGCCGCGCAGATTGGTCGCCATGGTCCCGTCCCAGACCTCCATGTCCAGCTCCAGGAGCGCGCGGTCGCGCGGCGTCAGCTGCATCGCGCTCGCGTTGTTCACCAGCAGATCGACCCCGCCGAAGTACCGTTGTGCCGCCTCGAACAGTGCGGCCACCGCCTGCGCATCGGCGATGTCCGTGGTGACGGCCAGCGCCTGGCCCGCGGCGGATGCGATCTGCGCGGCGCACGCCGTGGCCGCCGGACCATCGATATCGGCCACCACCACCCTGGCGCCTTCGCGCGCGATGGCGAGCGCGCATGCCTTGCCGATACCGGCGCCTGCACCGGTCACCACCGCCACCTTGCCTTCAAACCGGTTCATCGCGTCCTCCCGGGGTGGGTTGCTCCGACGCAGTGGCATCGCCGCGATCGGCGTCATCGACAGCGTCGCGCTCGATGAGGCGAATCGCGGCGACAGGACACTGGCTGGCCGCGAGCCGCACGGCGGCATGCAGGGACTCCGGCACGATCGCCACGCAGACTTCGGCGATTCCGTCCGGCTCGCGCTGGCGGAAGATGCGCGGCAGGGTCAGCATGCACTGCCCGGTGGTGCCACACAGATGCTGGTCGACCAAGACGCGCATCTCAGGCCTCCTCCGCGTGCAGCCGCACCGGCAGCACGCGGAACGTGCGCAGGAAAGCGGACGGCTCCCGGGTCGGCTCTTCGGCCAACGCCAGCGTGGGAAAGCGCGCATGGACCCGCGGCAGGCCCTCCGCCAACTGCACCCTGGCCAGTTGCGCGCCGAGGCAAAAATGGATGCCGTGGCCGAAGCTCAACATGATGTTTCCCTCCGTCGACATGCCCGGACTGGTGTGGTGAAAGCGTGCGGGATCGAAGCGGTCGGGATCGGCGAACGCATTCGGATCGCGGTTGCCGGCCGCGATCAGCACGCGCACGTCCGCGTTCTTCGGGATCACGCCGCCTTCCAGTGCGATCTCGCGCTGGGCGATGCGCGGAATGGAGCTGAACATCGCCGGCGCCTCGCAGCGAAGCACCTCCTCGACGAACGCCTTCACCGCGGCAGCGTTGCCGCGCAGCCAGTGCCGCTGCTCGGGATAGGCCAGCATGGCCAGCACCGCGTGGTCGATGGTCGCGGCAGTCGTCGCGAAACCGCCCAACAGCATGCCCCAGAGCATGCTGATCAATTCGGCGTCCGACAGCGCGTCGGCATCGCCGTCGTGCGCGCCGACCAGCAGCGACACGATGTCCTGGCGGGACTCGGTCCGCTTGCGCTCTATCAAGGCACCGAAGTAGGCCTGGACTTCGGCGCTGGTGGCATCCGCCGCGGCCAGCTGCGCGTCGCTGGCATGCGGGCTCAGACCTTCCAGAATGGTGCCGATGCCGGCGGCCAGGCCGGACATGTCCTGCTGCGGCATGCCGAACAATTCGGCGAAGACCAGCATCGGCAAGGCGAGCGCGAACTCCCGATGCAGGTCCACCGTCTCCCCGCGCGCCAGCGCGGGCGCCATGCCGTCCAGGCGCGCTTCAACGATCCGCACGATGCTGGGCCGCAGACCGTCGATCTGGCGCATGGTGAAGTCGCGGGAAACGAGCCGACGCAGGCGCGTGTGCGTCGGCGGTTCTTTCATTGCCAGCGTGGATGCCAGCAAGTTGAGCGAAAGGCTGGTCGCCGCACGCGGAAAGTAGTGCGCCAGCTCGCCCGGCGCCGGTCCCCGGAATGCGTCGCCGGTGGCCTTGAGCGCCCAGTAGATGTCGGCATGACGGCTCAAGAGGAAGATGCCCGAGGCCGCGCGATGCACCGGATCGTGCTCGCGCAGCCAGTGCATGAATGGATACGGGTCGCGGATGCACGCTGGCGATGCCAGTTCGGCGAATGCGTCCCGGCAGGCTGCCGTGGTCTCTTGCACGTCCATCGTGGTTCCCTGCTTGGCTGAGTGATCTGCCCGGCGCGCGGCAAGCGCGCCGGCAACTGGCGAAAGATCGCCGTGTCCGCTGGTATTCGTCCTCACCAGCGCACCGGGAACTCCTCGAATCCACCGGTGATGATCTCTTTGCGCAGTCTGAGTTCGTCGGGCGCCACCGCCAGGCGCAATCCGGGAAAGCGCTGGAAGATCGAGCCGAACACGACCTTGAGCTCCAGCCTGGCCAGCGCGACGCCGATGCAATAGTGCGGACCGTAGGAGAACGCCAGATGCGGCTTTTCGTCGCGTCCGATATCGAAGACTTCCGGGTCGTTGAAATGGCGCGGATCGAACGCGGTCGCCGGCAGGCCGACCAGCACCTTGCTCTCCGCGGGAATGTGCACCCCTGCGATGGTCACGTCGGTCCTCGGGTAGCGCATGATGCCGTCCCAGCCGGCGCCCGGCGGGTACATGCGCAGGATTTCCTCCACCGCCTTCTCGACCAGGGACGGATCGCCGACCAAGCGCTCGCGCTGTTGCGGATGGCGGAACAACGCCAGCAGCCCGAATTCGATCTGCGCGACCGTGCTCTCATGCCCTGCAACCAGCATGCCCGCTGCCAAGCCGATCGCTTCCTCCTCGGTCGCTTCGCCGCGATCGACCGCCTGCATCAGATCCGTCAACAGGTTATCGCCCGGATCCTGGCACTTGTCCCGCATCTTGCCGCGGATGTAGGCGCGCAGTTGTTCCCATGCCAGGCGCGACGCATTGCGCGGACCGCTTTCGTGCTGGTGCGTCATCACTTCGTCGGACAATCCGGCAAAGAAGGCATGATCCTCATAAGGCACGCCCATCAGCGCGCTGATGACCATGGCCGGAAGCGGGAAGGAGAGCGCGCGCCGCAGATCGGCGGGCTGCGGCTGGGCCTCCAGCGCATCGAACAACTGCGTGGCGATCGCCTCGACCTGTTGCGCGAGCAGCTTCACCCGCCGGTTGCTGAAGGCCGGCGCGACGATCGTGCGCAGTCTGGCGTGTTCAATGCCCTCATGCGAGACCAGCCACCCCGGCGAACCCAAGATCACCGAATCCGGCGTGAATTCGGCTGGCGGCATTCCCGCCGGGCGGAACCTTGCATCGGACAGGACCGCTTTGGCCTCGTCGTAGCCCGTCACCCACCAGCCTTCGTGTCCGGAGGGAAAGCGTACGCGGTGGATCGGCCCGTCCGCGCGCAACATCAGCATTGCAGGCGAAGGCTCGATATGCTCCACGCGCCACATGGGTAGCGCTACCAATTCGCTTTGCGACATGACAGGACTCACTCTCTGGCGATGGAAGGGCGGAAGGTGACCGGTAGCCGTTGTGGGCAACGGATGACGTAAGAAGGCTGATAGGCGATGTCTTCCAGGGCGACGGCCAACGCCAGCTCGTGCAGCCGCGCGAACAGCGCCGGGAACGCGTATAGCAATTCCAGGCGTGCCAGCGCGGCGCCCAGGCAGAAATGCGGCCCCTGCCCGAACGACAGGTGGGGGTTGGGCTGCCGGGTGACATCGAAGGCCTCGGCGCCCGGCCCGAACGCGCGCTCGTCCCGGTTGGCCGCGTGGAACGCCATCACGATGGCCTCGCCACGCCGGATCGTGCAGCCGTCGATTTCCACATCCTGTGTGGCATAGCGGAACGGCAGGTTGGTCACACTGCTGCCCCAACGCAGAATCTCCTCGATCGCCTGCGCCCACGGAACCTGGCCGCTCAGCACCAGGCGCAGCTGCTGCGGATGCGTCAGCAATGCCAGCACGCCATTGCCGATGACGCCGGTGGTGGTCACAAAACCCGCCGAAAGCACAATGAACAGCATGTCGATAAGTTCGGTGTCGGAAACGAGTTCGCCGCTATCGCGCGCGGCGATCAGCGCCGACGCCAGGTCGTCGCCGGGCCGGCGCCGCTTGAGCGCGATCAGCCAGCGAAAGAAATCCGGAATGCGTTGCCGCGTCTGCTGCACCTCGGCGGCCGACGCGGAGGTGCTGGCCAGGCTGTTGGTGAGCAGGATGATCTCGGCACGGTTTTCCTCCGGCAAGCCAAACAGTTCGGCAATCACGCTGGCGGGCAGCGGGACGGCGAACTCCTGCATCAGATCGGCGCTGCCGCGCGCGGCGATCCCGGCGAGGAGCTGGTCGACGCGGCGTTCGATATCGGGAGCCAGCAAGGCGATGCGGCTGGGCGCGAAGCTTCTGGCCAACAGTCCGCGCAGGCGCTGGTGATCGGCACCGTGCGCAGTGACCATGTTATCCAGCCTGCACATTCCGATCAGCGGGTGATCCTCGGGGATTTCGCCATCCTGCAGCGCTCGCCAATGCCGCCAGTCTCTGCTGAAGCGCTGGTCGGCAAGGATGCATTTGAGCGTCTGGTGGCGGCCTGCAACCCAGGTCACAACATTGCCGGGCAGCACCACCTCGATCATTCCATCTCTTTGCAGAATCGAGGACGATGCATTATTCAATTGCGACTGAGCGATCGACATATCGACCACATCACAATGATCGCTTTCCAAGCGCATACCAATAGATCCTTACAAAATAATTATATTTATTGCAAATCTCTCGAAATATCGCAACGCAACAGGATTACATGCGCGAAATTCAATTCCGTCAGCCACGCCAGTACACGCTTTCTTTTGCGAAAGCGCACAAAAAAATAAGCAAAAAATTCTCTGCAACTGCATAGCTTGCGCAGCAGTAAAGAGCTTAGCCAAGTAGCTTCAATTCAATGAAACGTTCGTTGACGGACCCATCATATCCAGCTGCTTCTTAGAAAAATTATCATTCGTTCAAAAAAACCAAGATACACAGTCGATACAAATTGGACAAAATATTGCGATCCATCACACTTCAGCGACGCATGGCCATCGTTTAGCCAATAAAGGTTCGCCAGAATCTCGTAAAAATGCGATCTGGACTTAATCCGATCTAGTCCTTCGCCATCTCACGATGCAGCTAATGCCCAGTCACACTTGCACAGGAACGGATCGGCTGGGCAGGCGCGTCTGTGCTCAAAACGCCTCGCTGCCCCGCGCGTTTCCGATCGGCGCGCGCACGCCCGTGGCGCGGCGGCGATGGCGCGCGCCATGTTCCGTAGCAGATGGTCTTTGCCTGGGTGCTCTGATGCTGTTGCTCGCAGGCGCGCGCAGTTGCCGCCTCCTGCCTTCGCCAGGCGCCTCAGATCCCCGATCGACGCCGGCCCCACCGCGATGCGGGCGCATCAGCGGCGATACTTACCTGGGTTTTACCCGCCGTACCAGACCAGCAGCAATGCCAGCAACGCCGGCATCCCCTGCACGAACAAGATGCGCCGGCTGACGCTCATCGCGCCGTAGATGCCGGCCACTACCACGCAGACCAGGAAGAAGGTCGCCACGTCGCGACGCTGTGCCAGCAATGCCCAGAACAGTCCCGCCGCCAGGAAACCGTTGTACAGGCCCTGGTTGGCCGCCAGCACCTTGGTCAGCTGCGCCTTGTCCGGCGTGTTGCGGAACACCTTCATGCCCAGCGGGCGGGTCCACAGGAACATCTCCAGCACCAGGATGTAGAGGTGCAGCAACGCCACCAGGCATACCAGGATCGAGGCCAGCAGGGTCATGCGCGCGTCCGTTGGCAAAACAGGATGCACAGCATAGCCGTTGCCGCAGCGGCCGGCACCGCGGCCGCGCGGCCTGCGCGCAGGCTCAACGCGTCGGCGCCGCCTCCGCCGCTGCAGGCGCGGTGCTTTCAACCGCCCGCGCCAGGCGCCAGCCGATGACGCCGGAGAGCGTCGCCGCCAGCGCGGCCAGCGCCACAAATCCAGGCACGCCCATGCCCAGCGCGCGCAGGCCGTTCATCGTCGACGCCACAGCCACGTCGCCGGCACGCCATACCGTCGTATCCACCGCATTCTTGCCCTGATAGCGCAGTTGCCGCGGCACCCGCGTGTACAGCGATTCACGCGCCGGGCCGACCATGCCGTAGGTCAGCGAACGGGTGATCACCAGCGGCAGCACCACCCAGGGCACGATCCACACCGCCAGCGCGTACGGATCGGGCGACAACGCAGTCGCCACCAGCGTGCCCACACTGATCAGCGCCCACAGCGCGATCACCGCGCCGGCGCCCTTCTTCATCAGCAGCCAACGGGTCACACTGATCTGCACGACGACCTGCAGCACGTTGGTTGCCATGTCGATATTGGCGGCGAACTGGGTGCGCTCGACCGCGTTGTGGAAAGTGGCGCCGGAGTAATCGGTCATCAGCGCATAGCCGACCGTACCGATGCAATCGCCGAGCAGCATCAGCAACGCCATGCCGCGCATGAACGGATTGGCCAGAATCTGCTTGAGTCCGTCGAACATGCCGCCGCCGACCGCCGCCTCGTGGCCGACGTCGTGGCGGTGCGCGCCATGCACCCGCGCCCAGCGCCCGAGCAGAATCACGCAGGCCAGCGCCACGCCCAGCAGCGCCGCCGACACCACCAGCAGCGGTGCCACGCCAATCACCCCGACCAGCCCGCGGGTCAGCAGCGGCCCGGCCACCGCGCCGGCGGTGCCGCCCAGGCCGATCAACGGGAACAGCCGCCGCGCCTGTTGGTTGCTCCAGATATCGGCCATGAAGCTCCAGAACACCGACACCACGAACAGGTTGAACACGCTGACCCAGACGAAGAACACGATGCCCAACACACGCGGACTGAGCCCGCCGTAGCCACTGAACAGCGGAACGAAGCCGAGCAGGCACAGCGCGAAGAACGCGTACACCGCCGGCACCACGATCCGCCGCGGCCAGCGCGCCGCCATCCACGCGAACAGCGGGGTCAGCAACAAGGTGGCGACGAAGGTGGCCATGAAGAACCAGGGCAGCTGGGTCGAGCCGACCGCCGCCGACAACTGCTCGCGTACCGGCCGGATCACGTAGTACGCCGCCAGCACGCAGAAGAAATAGACGAAGGACAGCAGCACCGCGCGCAGCTCGCCGGTCTGGACGCGCTTGTTTTCCGCTTGCATCGGCCTGCCATTCGCCGGGTGGTTGCGCGCACGGTAGCCGATGCACTGCAACATCGCCAGCGCCGCCGCCGCGCCCAGACCCACGCGCATCGCGGCGTCTGCATCCCGCGGCGCGGCCGAGCATATGCTCTATCCCCGGCGGCTAGCGTCGGCGCCACGAAACGGGGGAACCGCGGGTGTACGACTACATCATCATCGGCGCAGGCTCGGCAGGCTGCGTGTTGGCCAACCGGCTCAGCGAGGATCGCGATTGCAAGGTGCTGCTGATCGAGGCAGGGCCGCGCGACCGCAATCCCTTCATCCACATGCCCGCAGGCCTGGCGCGGCTGACCAGCAACCGCCGCATCAACTGGAACTACCTCACCGCGCCGGAGCCGGCCTTGAACGAGCGGCGCCTGTGGTGGCCGCGCGGCAAGGTACTGGGCGGCTCCAGTTCGATCAACGCGATGTGCTACGTGCGCGGCGTGGCCGCCGACTACGACGACTGGGCCGCCCAAGGCGCAGAGGGCTGGGACTGGCAGGGCGTGCTGCCGTATTTCCGGCGCAGCGAACGCAATAGCCGCGGCGGCGATGCGCTGCACGGCGGCGACGGGCCGCTGCACGTGTCCGATCTGCGCCACCACAACCCGCTGTCGGACCTGTTCATCGCTGCCGGCGAGCAGGCCGGTTTCGCCCACAACCGCGATTTCAACGGCCCGCAACAACAGGGCGTGGGCCTGTACCAGGTCACCCAGAAGGACGGCGCGCGCTGCTCGGCGGCGGTCGCCTATCTGGCGCCAGCGCAGGCACGCCCCAACCTGCAGGTGATCACCGGTGCGCTGGTGCTGCGCCTGCTGCTCGAGGGCGAACGCGTGGTCGGCGTGGCCTATGCGCAGCGCGGCGCCGAAGTGCAGGCGCGGGCCGCGCGCGAGGTGCTGCTCAGCGCCGGCGCGGTGAACTCGCCGCAACTGCTGATGCTCTCGGGCATCGGCCCAGCCGACGAACTGCAGCGCCATGGCATCGACGTGCGCCTGGACCAGCCGCAGATCGGCGCCAACCTGCAAGACCATCTGGACGTGTGCACGCTGTACCGCACCCGCCCGGGCATCAGCTACGACCGCCGCAACCAGCTGAAGATCGCCTTCGACTATTTCCTGCGCGGCCACCGCGGCGCCGGCAGCAGCAACATCGCCGAGGCCGGCGGCTTCATCCGCTCGCCGCTGGCGCCGGACGCACGCGCCGACATCCAGCTGCATTTCGTGCCGGCGATGCTCGACGACCACGGCCGCAACCGGTTGCCCGGCGACGGCTTCACCCTGCACGCGTGCCACCTGCAGCCGCGCAGCCGCGGTCGTCTGTCGCTCAACGACGCCGACCCGCGCACGCCGGCGCGGATCCAGGCGAACTACCTCAGCGATCCGGACGGCTTCGACCTGCGCATGCTGGTGGAATGCGCGCGCCTGGCGCGGCGCATCCTGCGGCAGCCGGCGTTCGATGCCTGGCGCGGCGCGCCGTTGCTGCCGGCACGCGAGGACCTGGACGAAGCCGGCCTGATCGCCTACATCCGCGCCAAGGCCGAGACCATCTACCACCCGATCGGCACCTGCCGCATGGGCAACGACGCGCAGGCCGTGGTCGATCCGCAGCTGCGCTTGCGCGGGCTGCAGCGACTGCGCGTGGTCGATGCCTCGGTGATGCCGCGCCTGGTCAGCGGCAACACAAACGGCCCGACGATGATGATCGCCGAGCGCGCCGCCGACCTGATCCGCGGCCACAGCGTGCTGCGCGACGGCTGAGGCGCGGCCGGCGCAGCGGGCGGGACATTTCCCCGCGCCTCACCGCGCGCGCCCTGCCAGCCACACGCCCAGCGCCGCCAGCGCGAAGCCGCACAGCTTCGGCGCGGTCAGGTGCGCGCCGCGCAGGACGTGTCCGAACACCGCGGTCACCTGCGGCATCAGGAAGGACAGGCTCGCCACCTGGGTCGCGGCGCCGTGCCGCGACAGCAGGAACAGCAACGCAACGCCGCCGATCGAATTGACCAGCACCAGCCACGCCATCGCCGCGACGAAACCGCCGCTGACGCGGCGGCGTCACGGCAGCAGCCGAGGCGACGCCGCGCGCAGCGGCTTCGGCACACCGGTTGCATGGGGGTTGCTCAACCGCCGCGCCCTTGCGGCACCGCCATGAGGACAGCGCGTTGCCGGCCTTGTCGGCCCGGCAAAATCACCAGCAGGATCAAGACGATGCCCATTCATCTTCTAACGGTTTGTGCAATGGCGAACAGCGGCGCTAGAATCAGTTTCGGCAGCACCTCACAGGCCACACGCGCAATGAAACAGAACAGCAGGCACCGGCTCCTTCGACCGGTGGCAACCGGGTTGCTCGGGGCATTGCTGCCCTTTGCGATGTCCTCCACCGCGCAGACGCCGGCGCCCTCGCAACCGCTGCCGCCGCCGATCTACACCGAGGCCACGCGCTATACCTCGCCGACCCAGCCGCTGCCGTACCGCGCCTCGTTGCCGGACAGCAAGGTGCTGCCGCTGGCCAAGGGCTTCGATGTCGCCAGCCTGGAAGCGATGGCAGAGCAGCTCACCTACGGCGAGCGCGTGCCCGGCCTGGCGGTGGCGATCGTGCACAACGGCCAGGTGATCAGCGCGCGCGGCTATGGCGTCACCGACGTCAACCACCCCCAGCCAGTCAATGCACACACCGTGTTCCGCCTTGCCTCGCTGTCCAAGGCCTTCGCCGGTACCATGGCCGGCCTGCTGGTCAACGACGGCACCCTGCGCTGGGACAGCAAGGTCACCGACTACGTGCCCGGTTTCCAGCTCAGCGACCCGGTCGCCTCGCGCCAATTGAAGGTGGCCGACCTGCTCAGCCATCGCGTCGGCCTGACCTACAATGCCTACGACCGCGATGTCGAGTCCAACACCGACTACTACACGCTCAGTCACAAGCTCGCCTACGCCCCGCTCAAGTGCGCGCCCGGCGAGTGCTACGCCTACCAGAACGTGGCCTTCAGCCTGATTGGCGACGTGGTGTTCGCTGCCTCCGGCAGCTTCTACGAGCAGTCGGTGGAGCGCCGCATCTTCAAGCCGCTGGGCATGAACGACGCCAGCATGGGCCTGGCCGGGATCCAGGCCAGCCCGAGCTGGGCGCGCCCGCACGTGCGCAGCCGCAACGGCTGGGTGTCGCTGATGCCCAAGCCCACTTACTACCGGCTGGCCCCGGCGGCCGGCGTCAACGCCAGCATCAGCGACATGGCGCAGTGGCTGATCGCGCATACCGGGCACCGTCCGGACGTGCTGCCGGCGCCGCTGCTGGCGACCCTGCATGCGCCGCTGATCCTCACCCCCGGCGAGATGCGCTCGGGCTGGCGCCGCGAGCGGGTCAATTCGGCCAGCTACGCGCTTGGCTGGCGCATCTTCGATTACTCGGGCCACCAGGTGGTGTTCCATGCCGGTGCGGTGCAGGGCTATCGCGGCCTGGTCGCGCTGGTGCCGGAACGCGACCTGGGCGTGGCGATCCTGTGGAACGGCGAGAGCGGCCTGCCCTCCGGCCTGCTGCCGACCATCCTGGACCGCGCGATCGGCCTGCCCGCACAGCGCTGGCTGGACGTGGACACCGACTTCGGCAGCGACAACATGATGGCCGAGCGTCCGGATCCGAAGGACAAGAAGGGCGCCTCCGCGTCCAAGTCGACGGCATCGCCGCGCTGACGCGGGCGGTCTCCCGATGGATGCAGCGGAGGGCGGCGCAAGCCGCCTTTTTGCTGTCTGCGTGCTGGCTTCGCGAGACCTGTGTTTCAGCGCGACAGGATCTGGTGGGCTACGCAAGCCAGCAACTGCGCCTGATCCAACGTTGATGGAATCCAGGCGATATGGTCGCGGCTGAAGCCGCTCTTACAGGGGTGCGGCGTGCGGCTCGGCCTATGCCGAAACGCTGCTTGAAGCCCGTGACCGAAGCATTGGCCGTCGTCGTCACCACAAACCGGCTGCCGGATCAGCGGCGAATAATCGCGCAGACCTCCATCAAGCGAATAAAGCCCCTCTCCCATCGGGAGAGGGGTTGGGGTGAGGGTACGGGCGAAGCCTAGTGACAATGAGAGGATCCGGGCAAAGTCTCGCGGCAATGAGGACGCATGGCGACGCACGTCATCTCGGCGCATAACGCGTCGCTACGCACCCACCCTCAACCAACGCTGCGCGCCACCTCCCCACGAAAAGGCTGCCATGGTCGCGGCGGGAGAAGGAGGATCAGGAGCGCAGCCGAAGCCGGGCGGCGTCGGCGAACGCGTCGTCTGCGACAGCGAGGCAGCCGCTTGGCGAACTCGCGCGCCATCGTCGCCTGCAGCGCAGTCGCAATTTCTTACAGATCGGGCACGCGCCAGGCTGCGACAGAGCGCAATGGCGGCAACATCGCTGGCTCGGGGACTAGCCGCCGTGCAGGCGTGGCAGATGGGCGCCAAGTCAGCGACAGGTCGACGCTGGCACGCAGCTCGCCGCGGCGACGGCAAGCGCGCGACCATAAAAAAGCTCCCTCCCCGCTGGGCACCGGGGAGAGAGCTTAGGTACGGCTATCGGGATGGATCAGATCAGCGGCGCGGGCGTTGCCGGCAGCGCGACCGGAGCGGTCTTCTTCTTGCGGGCAACCGGCTTCTTCTTGGCGACGGCCTTCTTGGCGACAGCCTTCTTCGCGGCCGGCTTCTTGGCAGCCGACTTCTTCACCGCCTTCTTGGCGACGGCCTTCTTCGCGGTCTTCTTTACGGCCTTCTTGGCGACAGCCTTCTTCGCGGTCTTCTTCACCGCCTTCTTGGCGACAGCCTTCTTCGCGGTCTTCTTTACCGCCTTCTTCGCGGTGGTCTTCTTGACGGCCTTCTTGACCGCCTTCTTCACCTTGGCGACCTTCTTGGCAACTTTCTTGGCGACCTTCTTGACCGCCTTCTTGACCGAGATCTTCTTCGCTGCCGGCTTCTTGGCGGCAGTCTTCTTGACCGCTTTCTTAGCGGCCGGCTTCTTTTTCGCAGCTTTTTTCGTGGCCATGGGATGGCTCCTCGTCAGTGAACTATGGATTGAAAACGCCCAGTTAAAGCAAACCCGCGGCGATGGCCCGCCTGCAGGATCCGCCGGCGCGTAGTGCGGGCCGGGTCGGATACAGAAACACCCGTAGCGAAGTTCGATACGGGTGCCGTGCCAGGGGAGACGTTGCGTTTCTCGGAGGGAAGCGACACCTGCTCCACCATCATCAGGTTCCTGGCGGATGTCCAAGTTGTGCTTCGCGTTTCGATGTCGATCCGATTCACTCGCTTGCGCAGCAACGTCTGCTGGGCGAAACCTAATCACGCTTTTTTTTACTGTCAACAGTTCTACGCAATTTTTTTTCAGGCATCGCGTGCCGCGACCGCAGCGATGGCCGCGATCGGCGGCCCCTGGAGCTCGACGACAGCCGTTGCGAAATCCGCGGCGAAACTTCGACGCAGACAAAAACAGCGGTAATTCCCGCGCTTTTTTGCAACACACCGACGCGAGCGGCAGTTTCGCGCGCTGCCGCGCGCGGCGCTGACGGCTTGCAGACGCGCGCGCGCGAGCCTGTCCGCTAGCTGAAAAAAAACTTTTCGCGGCATGCGCCGTTCCGGCATCGCGCAAGAGCAAATGCGCAAAACTGCGCAAACTTTTTCGCGCTGTTCGGCGCTTGCGAGCGTGCGCGTGCGCCGCCGCGCACTGCATCGCGACGGCGGCGACGATGCAGCTGTAGCGTGCGCATGGCTGCGCGCGCTCCTCACCGGCACATCACGCACATGCGAGCGGACGCGTTGCGTTTGCTCTCGCCGCCGCGTCCGCTACCGAGTGCATGTTCGCCTCGAGCGACCCCGCAGCACTGCGCATGCGCGCCACGGCGAACACCCCGACCGAACCCGCGCGATGCCGCTGGCCGACGCTGGCCGCAGCGCAGCGAACGCTGCTGCGATCGGCAGACGCTTCGCCCGCGGCGCCCACTGCGATGCACATCACCGTCACTGCCAGAAAACCGGCGCGACCTTCGCCGCGTCCCAGCGCCGCTGCAGCGGCGCCGCCTTCCAGCACATGGCGACCACGTCGTGCGCATCGATGCGTCGGGCACGGCCGGCATCCGCCGCCTGTCGTGTCGCATCCATGCCTGCGTCGTGCCGGCTCGCCGCTACGCCGGCCACTCAGCCGCGCCGAGCGACCGATCGCCTCATTGGCAACCCAGCGGACTATCGAACGCGCGCCGCTGCCTGTTGCCGCGTTCGTTCGTGCCGCGCAAACGCAAACCGGCCACACAAGGCGGCCGGTTCGACTGTCGCGATGAAGCGGTTCGGCTCAGTGGCCGTCTTCCTCGAGCAGCTCGGCGTAGTCGTCCGGGGTCAGCAGTTCGTTCAACTGCTCCGGGTCGGCGATCTCCAGCACGAAGATCCAGCCTTCGCCGTACGCGTCCTCGTTGATCGTCTCCGGCTTGTCGCTGAGCGCGGCATTGACCTCGACCACCTTGCCGGTGAGCGGGCTGTACACGTCCGAGGCGGCCTTCACCGACTCGACCACAGCCACGCCGTTGCCGGCCACGACCTCGTCGCCGACGCTGGGCAGCTCGACGTAGACCAGATCGCCGAGCAGGCCCTGGGCGTGCTCGGAGATGCCGACAGTGACGCGCCCGTTGCCTTCGACGCGCGCCCATTCATGGGACTTGAGAAATTTGAGGTCGCCAGGGATCTCGCTCATGGGGCTGCTCCGGAAAAAGACGGTGTCGGGGATGGAGGGCTAGTGTAGCGAACCGGATGCTCTGCAACGACGTCGCGGGTGCATTGCGGCGGCGGCCGTTTCACTCGAGGACGCCGGGCTGGACCTGGCCTTCGCGCACGAACGGGAACTTGACCACGCGCACCGGCGCTTCCTTACCGCGGATGTCCACCCGCACCTGCCCCGGTTCGCCGGCCGGCACGCGCGCGAACGCGATCGCCTTGCCCAGCGTCGGCGAGAACGTGCCGGACAGGATCTCGCCTTCGCCCTGCGCAGTGAGCACCTTCTGCCCGTGGCGCAGCACGCCCTTGTCGTCCATCACCAGGCCGATCATCTGCCGCGGCGGGCCCTTGGCCTTCTGCGCCTCGAGCACGTCGCGGCCGATGAACACGCGGCCTTCGTCCAGCGCCACGGTCCAGGCCAACGCGGCTTCGTACGGCGACACGCTGTCGTCCATGTCCTGCCCGTACAGGTTCATGCCGGCCTCCAGGCGCAGCGTGTCGCGCGCGCCCAGCCCGGCCGGCTTGACCCCCGCTTCCAGCAGCGCGTTCCAGAACGCCACCGCCTGCGCCTGCGGCAGCACGATCTCGAAGCCGTCCTCGCCGGTGTAGCCGGTGCGCGCGACGAACAGCGCCACGCCGTCGGTCGAGGTGGCTTCGAACGCGGCGAAGCGGCCCAGCTTCTGCACTGCGGCGCGATCGTCCGCGCGCAGCAGGCCGATCGCCTTGGCGCGCGCATTCGGCCCCTGCACCGCGATCATCGCGAAGTCCTCGCGCTCGCGCACGTCCACGCCGAACGCCTGCGCCTGCGCGCCGATCCAGGCCAGGTCCTTGCTGCGCGTCGCGGCGTTGACCACCAGGCGGAAGAAGGTATCGGACATGTAATAGACGATCAGGTCGTCGATCACCCCGCCCTGCGGGTTGAGCATGCAGGTGTACAGCGCCTTGCCCGGCAGCTTCAGCTTGTCCACCGAGTTGGCCAGCAGATGGCGCAGGAACGCGCGCACCTGCGCGCCGTGCAGATCGACCACGGTCATGTGGCTGACATCGAACATGCCGGCGTCGCGGCGCACCTGGTGGTGCTCGTCGATCTGCGAACCGTAGTGGATCGGCATGTCCCAGCCGCCGAAGTCGACCATCTTGGCACCGAGGGCGCGATGGCTGTCGTTGAGGATGGTCTTCTGGGTCATGGCGCGGGTCCGTGGCGAAAGTCGCCCATTATCGCCGGCTGCGCTGTGGAGAAGGAATGGGACTCGGGCCTCACTCCGCCTGCACCAACAACGTCATCCCATCCACCCCGACGATGCGCACCGTGCTACCGGCAGGCAGATCGGGGCCGCCGACCACCCAGAACGCGTCGTCGACCTTGGCGCGGCCGCGGCCGGCCTGGATCGGCTGGTCCAGCATCACCACCCGGCCGATCAACTGCTCGGCGCGGCGGTTGAGCAGCGGCCGGTCGCTGACCCGGTCGCGGCCGCGGAACCAGGTGCGGTACACCTGGATCGAGACGAAGCTGAGCACCACGAACGCGCCGATCTGCAGCAGCAGCGCGATGTCCGGCAGCACCAGTACGGCCACGAACACCGCCGCGGCGGCGAAGCCCATCCACAGCATGAACGCGCCCGGCGCCAGCGCTTCGGCCGCGAACAGCAGCAAGGTCAGCGCGCCCCATGCCACCACCTCGGGGCGCATGCGTCAGACTCCGCTGCGCGGCGGCATGCCGCGCGGCACCGCCGGCGGCGCGGACTGCTGCTTGCTCAGCGCCTCGCGCGCCAGTTCGCCGATGCCGGCGATCGAGCCGATGATGCCGCTGGACTCCATCGGCATCAGCACGAACTTCTGGTTCGGCGCGGTGGCCAGTTCCTTGAACGCCTCCACATACTTCTGCGCGATGAAGTAGTTGATCGCCTGCACGTCGCCCTCGGCGATCGCCTTGGACACCATGGTGGTGGCGCGCGCTTCGGCCTCGGCCAGGCGCTCGCGCGCTTCGGCGTCGCGGAACGCGGCTTCCTTGCGGCCTTCGGCCTCCAGCACCGCGGCCTGCTTCTCGCCCTCGGCGCGCAGGATCTCCGACTGCCGCGAGCCCTCTGCCTCGAGGATCTGCGCGCGCTTCTCGCGCTCGGCCTTCATCTGCCGCGCCATCGAATCGATCAGGTCGCGCGGCGGCTGGATGTCGCGGATCTCGATGCGGGTGACCTTGATGCCCCACGGATTGGTCGCATGGTCGACCACGTTGAGCAGCTGTGCGTTGATCGTCTCGCGCTGGCTCAGCGATTCGTCCAGGTCCATCGAGCCGATCACGGTACGGATGTTGGTCTGCACCAACGCGATGGTGGCGATCTCCAGGTTCGACACTTCATAGGCGGCCTTGGCCGCATCCAGTACCTGGAAGAACACCACACCGTCCACCCGCACCACCGCGTTGTCCTTGGTGATCACGTCCTGGCTGGGCACGTCCAGCACCTGCTCCATCATGTTGACCTTGCGGCCAAGGCCGTAGACCACCGGAATCAGGAAGTGCAGGCCGGGCGACAGGGTATGGGTGTAGCGGCCGAAGCGCTCCACCGTCCACTGGAACCCCTGCGGCACCACGCGCACGGTCTTGAACAGCACGATCACGCCCGCGACCAGGATCACCAGGGCGAGGAAATAAGTGGATGGCATCAGGTTGCTCCATTAACCAGGGGATGAATACGCCGCGAGTATAGCGAGCGCCGGCAGGGCGCCCGCGCTACCAGCGGATGCACCCGAACAGCATTTCCTTGAACATGAACCAGTCACCGGCGAACGAAGACAGCGAATGGCGGTGCTCGCTCAGGTAGCACGGATAGAACGCACGGAAACTGACGAAGCGACGCATGCGATGGCCCTCCCAGGCAGCGCAGGCGTACAGCATACGCCGCTGCGCGGACGCCTACATCAAAGGGGACGCATGCGGCAACGCGGAGCCGGCGCGTGGGACATACCTGCAAGCAACGAGCGCCTCCGCGCAGCGCCAGATCGCGCCGCTCAGGCCTGCCGTGGCGCAAACATGATCACCGCCATCCCGAGCAGGCACAGGCCGGCGCCGAGCAGGTCCCAGCGCGTGGGCCGGATCGACTGCAGCGCCCACAGCCACAGCAGCGCCACCGCGATGTACACACCGCCGTACGCGGCGTAGACACGGCCGCTGGCCTCCGGGTGCAGGCTCAACAGCCACACGAACGCGGCCAGGCTGGCCGCCGCCGGCAGCAACAGCCACGCGCTGCCGTGCTCGCGCAGCCACAGGTACGGCAGGTAGCAGCCGACGATCTCGGCCAGCGCGGTCAGCACGAACAGCAGCAGCGTCTTCACTCCTGCGCCGCGTCGCGTTCCTGGCGCTTGGCGCGCTGCCAGTACGCTTCCTGCTGCTGCAGCGACAAGCCGTCCAGCGCGCCGCCATCGTGCTGCGCCAGCTGCTCCATCGCGCGGAAACGGCGTTCGAATTTCTGGTTGGCATGGCGCAGCGCAGCGCCGACATCGACCTGGGCGTGGCGCGCGAGATTGGCGCAGACGAACAGCAGGTCGCCGATCTCGTCCTGCAGCCGCGCCTGGTTGTCCTGCACTGCGCCGCGCGCGAATTCCGCACGCACTTCCTCCAGCTCTTCCTGCAACTTTTCCAGCACCGGCTGCGGCCCCGGCCAGTCGAAACCGACCCGCGCCGCGCGCGCCTGCAGCTTCACCGCGCGCTGCCATTCCGGCAGGCCGCGCGCGATCCCGGCCAGCGCCGAACGGTCGGTCTTGCCGGCCGCGGCGCGCTCGTTGCGCTTGATCCGTTCCCAGTTCAGCGTCTGCTGCTCGGCGTCGGCGACCTGGCTGTCGCCGAACACGTGCGGGTGCCGGCGCACCATCTTGTCGCAGATCGCGGTCACCACGTCGTCGAAGCCGAAGGCGCCCTGCTCGCGTGCCATCTGCGCATGGAACACCACTTGCAGCAGCAGGTCGCCGAGTTCGTCCTTCAGCTCGCCCAGGTCGTTGCGGTCGATCGCGTCGGCCACCTCGTACGCCTCTTCGATCGTGTACGCGGCGATGCTGGCGAAATCCTGTTCCAGGTCCCAGGGACAGCCGTGCTCGCGATCGCGCAGGCGCGCCATGATCTCGAGCAGGGCGGGAAGGTCGTAGCGGGCTGCGGTCACGTGCGGGTTCCGATGCGACGGCAACGGTGCCGCCTGTCGATGAGTTTGGCAGAGCGGCGCACGAGATGAGCGCTCGGCGGTGTGGCGAGCGGCGATGCGGCGCATGCAAACCGCCTGCGGCGCATGGCCGCAATGCCGTCATCGCGCGTGTCAACCGAGGGCGCGCATTGCGCTCAGCCCAGCCAGGTCCGCCAAGGCAGCGCCGGATCGCCCAGCGCAATGAAATCGCCGTTGAGCAGCGATGCGCGACGGTTGTAGCGGAACGGCTTGCCGGTCGCGGCGGCAAGCAGCGTGCCGCCGGCGGCCTGCAGCACGCATTGGCCGGCGGCGGTGTCCCATTCGGAGGTCGGGCCGAAGCGCGGGTACACGTCCAGCTCGCCATCGGCGATGCGGCAGAACTTCAGCGACGAGCCCTGCGCGACCACCTCGGTCTCGCCCATGCGCAGCAGCAGCGCGTCGGTGCGCGGATCGCGGTGCGAGCGGCTGGCCGCCACCCGCAGCGGCGCACTGGCCGGGCGCCGCGTGTTCAGCGCGGTGTCGCGGAAACCGTCGCGGCGGTACCCCTGCTCGCCGCGCACCGCGTGCCAGAGGCGGCCATCGACCGGCGCCTGGACCACGCCGAACACCGGCGCGCCCAGGTGGATCAGCGCGATGTTGACGCTGAACTCGCCATTACGCTTGACGAACTCGCGGGTGCCGTCGAGCGGGTCCACCAGCCAGTAGCTGGTCCAGTGCTCGCGTACGTCCCAGGGGATCTGCGCCGACTCCTCGGACAGCACCGGCAGGTCGGGGGTCAGCCGTTCCAGACCTTCGACGATGATCCGGTGCGCGGCCAGGTCGGCCTGCGTCAACGGACTGGCGTCGGCCTTGTGCTCGACGTCGAAGCTGGTGGCGTAGACCGCCATGATCGCCGCGGCGGCGTCGATGGCGATGGCGATGACGGTTTCACGCAGGTCGGCGGTGATGCGGATCATCCGGCACGACCCAGCCACTCGCGGGCGATGAACAGCGCCGCCAGCGAACGCCCTTCGGAAAAATCCTCACGCAACATCAGTTGATCCAGTTCAGCCAGTTTCCAGGGCACCACTTCAAGTTCCTCCGGCTCGTCGCCGGCCAGTTTTTCGGGATAGAGGTCTTGCGCCAGCACCAGCCAGGACTGATGGCTCATATACGTGGGCGCCAAGGTCATCGCGCGCAGCACCTGCAGCTGCCGCGCGCCGTAGCCGGCCTCTTCCTTGAGCTCGCGGTCGGCCGCCTGCAGCGGCGTCTCGCCCGCGTCGATGCGGCCCTTGACCAGGCCCAGCTCGTAGCGGTGCACGCCGGCGGCGTACTCGCGCACCAGCAGCACGGTCTGCGCGTCCAGCATCGGCACCACCACCACCGCGCCGTGGCCGGGGGATGTCAGCCGGTGGAACACGCGCCGTTCACCGTTGCTGAACTCCAGGTCCAGCTCCTCGACCTTGCGCTCCATCGCGGACTCGCCGCGCTCGCGCAAGGCATGGATGATCGGCAACGGACGGCTCACGCCGGCAGCCCGCGGCGCGTTGCAGCGTCGGCCGATAGAATGCACGGAGCGAAGAACCTGTTCATGAGCGCGAAATGCTAACAGACCTGACTGCATCACAGACTGCCGCTGCATGGCGGCAACGCGACCTGGCCGTGTTGTGGCACCCCTGCACGCAGATGCGCGAGCATCCGCACACCCTGCCGCTACTGCCGATCGCCCGCGGCGAAGGCGCCTGGCTGATCGATCACGAAGGCAACCGCTACCTGGATGCGGTGAGCAGTTGGTGGACCAATCTGTTCGGCCACAGCGAGCCGCGCATCGCCGCGGCCATCGCTGCGCAGGCCACCCAGCTGGAACAGGTGATGCTGGCCGGCTTCAGCCACGCCCCGGCGGTGGAACTGGCCGAGCAATTGCTGGCGCTGGCGCCGCGCCAGGACGGGCGTGCGCCGCTGGCCAAGGTGTTCTACGCCGACAACGGTTCGGCCGGGGTCGAAGTGGCGCTGAAGATGGCGTTCCACTATTTCCACAACCGCGGCGAGACCCGCCGCACCCGCTTCGTCGCGCTGGAGAACGGCTATCACGGCGAGACCATCGGCGCGCTGGCGGTCGGCGACATCCCGCTGTACCGGCGGGTGTACGCGCCGCTGCTGTGCGAAGCGCTATTCGCGCCCTCGCCCGACGCCTACCTGGCCGCGCCGGGACAGAGCGCACGGCAGCGCGCCGATGCCGCCGCCGATGCGCTGGCCGACCTGTTCGACCGCCATCCGGGCGAGATCTGCGCGGTGATCCTGGAGCCGCGCCTGCAGTGCGCCGGCGGCATGCGCATGCACGACCCGGCCTACCTGCGCCGCGCGCGCGAACTGTGCGACGCCAACGGCGCATTCCTGATCGCCGACGAAATCGCCACAGGCTTCGGCCGCACCGGCACCCTGTTCGCCTGCGAGCAGGCCGGAGTGATGCCGGACCTGCTGTGCCTGTCCAAGGGCCTGACGGGCGGCTTCCTGCCGCTGTCGGCGGTGCTGGCCACGCAACACCTGTACGACGCCTTCCTCGACGATAGCCGCGAGCGCGCCTTCCTGCACTCGCACAGCTACACCGGCAATCCGCTGGCCTGCGCCGCCGCGCTGGCCTGCCTGCGCATCTTCCAGCAGGACGACGTGATCGCGCGCAACCGCAGCACCGCCGAAACCCTGCGCGCGCTGTCGGCGCCGTTCAACGACCACCCGCACGTGGCCGACGTGCGCCAGGCCGGGATGGTGGTGGCGTTCGAACTGACCCGCAATGGCGACAAGCGCACCCCATTCGCGGCCGGCGCACGGGTCGGCCTGTGCGCGTACCGCGCCGCGCTGCAGCGCGGCGTGGTGCTGCGCCCGCTGGGCGACGTGCTGTACTGGATGCCGCCGTACTGCGTGGACGATGCGCAACTGGCACTGCTCGCCGAGACCACCCTGGCCGCGATCGACGAGGCCGTGGCATGCGCCTGACCCGCTGCCATGTCGCGCTGCCGCTGCGCGAAGGCGAGGACATGGTGTTGCCCGAGGACGTGGCCGGACACCTGCTGCGCGTACTGCGGCTGCACGCAGGCGACCGCTGCGTGCTGTTCAACGGCGACGGCTGCGACTACGACGCCGAACTGCTGCAGGTCGGCAAGCGCGGCGCCAGCGCGCGGATCGGCGCGGCGCAGCCCGTACACAACGAATCGCCACTGGCGATCACCCTGCTGCAGGGCGTGGCGCGCGGCGAGAAGATGGACCTGATCCTGCAGAAGGCGACCGAACTGGGCGTGGCCGCGATCGTACCGGTCTGGGCCGAGCGCACCGAGGTGAAGCTGGATGCGGCACGCACGGACAAGCGCGTGGCGCACTGGCGCAGCGTCGTGATCTCGGCCTGCGAACAGTCCGGCCGCGCGCGCGTGCCCAGCCTGGCCGCGCCGCTGGCGCTGGCCGACGCCGCCGCTGGCGTGGCCGGCACGCAGCCGAAGCTCACTCTCGATCCGCAAGGCGAACACCGGCTGCGCACGCTGGACATCGCCGGCAACGCGGCGACGATCGCGATCGGCCCGGAGGGCGGCTGGTCGCCGCGCGACCGCGCCGCGCTGCACGCCGCCGGCTTCGCCGGCCTGCGCCTGGGACCGCGCATCCTGCGCACCGAGACCGCCGGTCTGACCGCGATCGCCGCATTGCAGGCGCGCTGCGGCGACCTGTGAGCCGGCGCACGCAATCGCGTAGACATCGTTGACCGCAGGCACGCCAAAGCCGCCCCACGGCCAAGCCGCCGACGCCGCGCGAATCGCGGATTTCCCCTGCAAAACAGCGCTTTTTTAGCGATTCTTTAACTGTGATGCGCGTTGACAACGAAGGACAAGCGCGACACAGTCGGCGCTCCTGAGCCATCGCGCGGGGTGCTTCCGGTTTGAACCGGCGCAACGAACGACACGGCCCGCCACCGCATGGCCGCCCGTCCGCACAACCCACGCACGCGCAGCCGCGTGCGCCATCCGCCGCTGCCGCGCCCATGTGCGGCGCGGGCACACCGGCACGCCATGGCCGCGATGCCGACACGCCGCATGCGCCGTTCGCGGGCATGCACGCCCCGCTCCTGTGTTCGATTCGTCCATCGCGCCGCATCCGGGCCGATGGCGTCACTTGCCCGCCGCCACGCCGGTGGGCCTTGCGCGTCCTGCGCCCCTTTCGGAGACCGCCCGCTTGAACCGCATCCGCCTCGCTCCCCTGGCCTTCGCCGTCGCCGCCGCGCTGGCCGCACCGGCCAGCGCCTTCGCCCAGCAAGTTCCCACGCCGCAGCGCAACGACGCGGCCGACGCCAGCGCATCCGCCAGCGGCCAGGCAACGCCCGCGGCGGTGCAGGAACTGGATGCGGTCAAGGTCACCGGCTACCGCGCCAGCCTGCAGAAATCGCTCAACATCAAGCGCAATGCCGATGCCATCGTCGATGCGATCTCGGCCGAGGACGTCGGCAAGTTTCCCGCGGCCAACGTCGCCGAATCGCTGTCGCACCTGCCCGGGGTCAGCGTCGATCGCCAGTTCGGCGAAGGCGAGAAGGTCTCGATCCTGGGCACCGATCCGGCGCTGAACCGGGTCCTGCTCAACGGCCAGAGCATCGCCTCCACCAGTTGGGGCGGCGATCCGAACAATCCGGACAGCCGCTCGTTCAACTATTCGCTGCTGGCGCCGGAGGTGATCGGCAGCGCCGAGGTCTACAAGAGCCCGCAGGCCAGCATCGACGAAGGCAGCCTGGGCGGCACCGTGATCCTGCACACGCGCAAGCCGCTGGAACTGGACAAGAACCTGCTGACCGGCAGCATCAGCTACGGTGACAACGACCGTTCCGAAGACGGCAAGCCCAATGCCGCACTGCTGTACAACTGGAAGAACGACGCAGGCACGCTCGGCGTGCTCGGCTCGGTGATGCACTCGGAGCGCGCGCTGCGCCGCGACGGCGTGGAGATCTTCGGCTACAGCGACATCCAGGGCGCCGGCTTCCCCGACGCGGTCGCCGCCGGCAAGCAAGGGGTCTATCCCACCGCGATCAACAGCGCGCTGTTCACCCAGACCCGCAAGCGCGACGGCGTCACCGGCGCGCTGCAGTGGAAACCGAACGACGCCTTCGAGCTGACCTACACCGGCCTGTACGTCGAGGAGACGTTCGACAACGTCAACCAGAGCCGCTACGCCAACTTCATCCCGGCCAACGCCACCGCGCTGGAGGTGAGCGACGGCGTCGCCACCTCAGGCGCCTATGGCGACAACGCCGAAACCATCCTCGATTCGTACGTGCGCAAGACCAAGGTCAAGACCAGCAGCAACACCTTGCGCGGCGACTGGCACGGCGACGGCTGGAACGCCGCCGGCCAGGTCGGCGCGACCCGTTCGGCCGGCGGCGCCGATCGCATCTACGGCCTCACCTTCCGCGGCAACGGCGGCTACGACTACGCCATCGACCACCGCAACGTCGGCGTGGACTACGCGGTGCCGCCATCGACGCTGGATACGATGTCGGTGCTCGGCGCCACCGTGAATCGCTATCCGAACCTGGACAAGGAGCGCTACGCGCAACTGGACTTCGACCACGACGTGGACTGGGGGCCGATCACCAAGCTGCGCGCCGGGGTCAAGGCCACGCGCCACAGCACCGCGCAGGACATGTACTACGACAGCTTCCCCGCCGATCCGAACACCACGCTGGGCGCGGTCTATGGCGGCAACACGCCCGGCGGCTACCTGGACGGCCTGTCGGTCAGCGACGACATGCGCCACTGGCCGCGGCAAAGCCCCGGCGCGCTGGTCGACTACGTCGGCGGCCTGCCCGGCAGCGACACGCTCGCGCCCAGCTACGGCAGCAGTTTCGACGTGGTCGAGCGTAACCGCGCCGCCTACCTGCAGGCGGATTTCTCCGGCGACACTTACCGCGGCAACATCGGCGTGCGCTACGTCAACACCCGCGATGCGATCGGCGGCTACCAGTACGACGGCAGCGCCTATGCGCCGGTGCGCTACAACACGTCCTACGGCGAATGGCTGCCGTCGCTGAACTTCGCCTACGACCTGTCCGACGCACTGATCCTGCGCGTGGCCGCGGCCAAGGTGATCGCGCGGCCGCGCTATGCCGACCTCACGCCCTACGTCAACGCCGACGACAACAAGCTCACCGCCAGCAGCGGCAATCCGGCGCTGGACCCGTACCGCTCCACCAACTACGGCGCCTCGCTGGAATGGTATTTCGCGCCCAACAGCGTGCTCTCCGGCGAGCTGTTCTACCGCGACATCTCCAACTACATCCTGCAGACCCTGGTGCAGCAACCGCTGCACAACAACACGTATAACCGCGAGGACATCTACGAGGTGACGCTGCCGCAGAATTCCGGCGCGGCCAAGGTCAAGGGCGTGTCGCTGAGCTACCAGCAGCAACTGGGCGGCGGCTTCGGCGTGGCGGCGAACTACACCTACTCCAAGGCCGATACCCAGGGCGATTACAACCTGCCCTACAACTCCAAGAACAGCTACAACCTCAGCCCCTACTTCGAGAAAGGACCGTGGGAGGCGCGGCTGACCCTGGGCTGGCGCTCGGCCTACTTCACCCAGATCGGGCGCCTGGGTGCGAACCAGATGACCGATGCCTTCACCCAGCTCGATGCGTCGGTGTCCTATGCCATCACCGACAAGGTCAAGCTGCAGCTGGAAGGCAGCAACCTGCTCGACCAGACCTACTACAGCTACGTCGGCCAGGAGAGCCAGCCCTACTATCTGTACAAGAACGGGCGCGGCTACATGCTCAGCGTGCACTTCACGCTATAGCCGCGGCGGCGCGGCGGCCGCGCAGGCGGTCGCCGCACTGCGGCGATCGTCCGCCAGGCGGCAACCTGCGCAGCGGCGGCCGCAAGCGACGGCTGCATAAAAACGCCGCGGGAGCGACGCTGAGTGGCGTCAAGCCACCCAACACCGCTCCCGCAGTCGCTCGACGGCCGCAAGAAAACCGCGCTAGCGCTGCTGCAGGAACCAGTTGGCCGCGCCGATCACCCCGAGCTGGCCGTGCTCGACCAGCTTCACCGGGATCTGCTCCAATGCCGGCCGCATCGCGCCCTTGTTCAAGTAGCGCTCGACGAAGCTGCTGGCGGCCAGGAACGCGCCGATCTGCGGCAGGAAGCCGCCGGCCAAGTAGATGCCGCTCTGGATGCCATACAGCAGCGCCATGTCGCCGACCACGCTGCCGAGCAGGCCGCAGAACGCCGACAGCGCGTCATGCGCCAGCGGATCGTTGCCGCCCAACGCCGCCGCGGTGACCTCGCTGGGCGCGGCATGCGCCGGCGCGGCATCGTGCAGCTCGCACAACACCTTATAGAGGTTGAGCAGGCCAGGACCGGACAGCAGGTGTTCCACCGGCACGTAGCTGCGCGTGCGCAACAGCCGCTGCGCGATCGCCATCTCCAACTCGCTGCCGACCGGCAGGGCCGCATGGCCGGCCTCGGTGGCCAGCACCACCGCGCCGCCGTTGGTGGGGATCCACACAGCCGCGCCGAGTCCGGTGCCAGGGCCGATCACCAGCGCCGGTCCGCGCTGCGCCTTGCGCGGGCCGGTCAGGTGCAGCACTTCGCTGGCGTCCATCGACGAGGCCG